>JBBIUB010000007.1:0-65303 GCA_037440465.1 Coprothermobacterota bacterium
TATTGAAAAACTCGCTCAATTTAGATTGATGAATTACGGGCACTTTAGGGGAAAACACCTTAAGCTCAACATTTGGCTTAGTAAATACAACTATTGTGTTAACCCAAATATTAAAACCGCTTTCCTTAAGATATTTGCTTAATGCTACTGAATGTCCTGCCCCCTGCTTAACAGGATTATAAAACGGTTTCGTATAAAATTTGATAACCTGATGCCATTTTTGTTTTTCTGCATTACCATATATAGTGCCTCGATAATTTTTTGTCTCTATGGTATATACACCTTTAGGACAAACGACTATGTGGTCAATTTGAGAACTCCCAACAATCATGTCATTAAACACGTACCAATTGTCTGGAAAACTAGACAGCACTTTAGTTACGAGATTTTCTCCAGTTGCTCCAATATGAAAGTTAAGTCCACTAAGCATAAGGCTACTCCCCACAATTAAAAAAAATATTCCAACTAATGCTAATTCCCATAGATTGAAAGATGCTATTATCATTATCACGCCTATAACAAAGAGCACTAAACCAGCTCCTGCTCTTTTCTTGAAAGCAGATTTAAGACTTTCTTGCTGCTTCATTATTCTTGCCATAATGTTCTTAACTCTTAACAGCACACATTTTTATAAAATTGACGTAGTTTCGCCTAACTCGTTCATATCCGCAGTACTTCGTCTATACTGCTGATATGGAAGTATATGAAAACTATAACTGCAATCCTTCATCATGTCTCGCTTCCTTTGACTCTGTCAATTCCTCCCTTACAATATACTATTTTCCCAAGTGTTGGTTCACGAGATATAAGGTCTTTATAGGCTGATAAAGTCATCTTCGTAGGGATTCTTTGTGGCCAGCTCTTTGTATAATAATGCACTCTTTCTTGGTTTTCTTTCCTGGGTTCGGAAATCCACTTCAAAGAGACCAAAACGCATAGAATAACCCTCCACCCATTCAAAATTATCCATCAGGGACCAGTACATATAACCAATGAGTTCAACACCTTCTTTTATTGCCTTAACCATTGCTTTCACACTTTCCCTTAGAAATTCGGACCTTAATTTATCTTCTCTATCAGCTATACCGTTTTCTGTAATCATTATAGGTAGGTTGAAGGGCTTTAACTTCATAATAGCTTCGTGTAATCCCTGGGGATAATACTCATAACCAAAGTCGGTGAGAGGGAAATCTTTTTTAACTTCTACAGGTCCTTTTAATGTGAACTTGATAAAACCCCTCGTATAATAATTTAAACCTATATAATCCAGTTTATTTTTAAGATTGGGATTGAATTCATTATTACCAAGTGGTCTTCTGATAATACCGTCTGTAAATGGATTTAAAAAAGCAATATTAAAATAATTATTTACTAATTTAGCCAGCCAGATGTCCAGAGGATTACAGGAAGCTGGATTAAAAATTACTATGTTATGGGCAATGGAAATCATACTATCTGGTTTTACTTCTTTTATTATGTCATATGCCTTAGCATGCGCAAAAAGAAGGTTTCTCATTACCTTAAATGCCCGTCTCATATTTTTAATTCCAGGAGGCCATGCACCTGTTAAGTAACCCATATAGGCTAAAATGACTGGCTCATTTATAGTTATCCAATATTTAACATAATCTTTAAAATATGGAATTACTCTTTTCACAAATGATGCAAAAATAGCTGGGAATTCTTTACTTTCTACACCACCGATATTTTTAAGCCAAAGTGGGATTGTAAAGTGATGTAAGGTTAAAACAGGTTCAATATCCTGTTTTCTTAACTCTTCTAGCATTTCAACATAGTGTTCTATCTCCTTTTCATCAAACTCACCCTGTTCAGGTTCTATTCGTGACCACTCAATTGAAAACCTGTAGGAATTATTATTCAAAAACTTTATCATGGAATAATCTTCTTTAAACCTGTGATAATGATTGCATGCTACATATGATGAATCACCTGTCTTTATCTTCCCCATCTTTTCCCATTCCCACCAGTCATTGTTAAAGTTTCCACCTTCAACCTGATGGCTTGAAGTAGCAGAACCCCATAAAAAGTTTTTCTTTGTGTTTTTTTTCATTTCTTATAATTTTTTACCTCCTCAATATATGTTGAAGCCAAAATATTTTGGAAATAATTCAAATTAACCCTCCCACCTTCATAAAGCGTTACATTGCTCATTGATGCAGCAAGGGCTTTTTTGCAAGCTTCAAATAATGATTCATTAAGAGAAAGAAAGTAAACTAATGAGCCCAGGAATGAATCGCCGGTACCTACAGGGTTGACTACAGGGACAGTATAATCAGTAGAAATCTTATACAAGTAATTATTGTTAAACAATAAAGCTCCCTCTTTCCCCATAGTCAAGCAGATGTTAGGTATTTTATATCTATTAGAAATATCTTTTAAGGTATCATCAAGGTCATTTTTCTTTACCATAAAACTATCCATAAACTCTTTCTTGTTCAACTTTAGTAAAAAGATATTCCCATTTTTCAAGGTTTCCAGTAGAGGTTTTCCGGTTAAATCTAGAAAAATCATTTTTCCATCCAGGTCTTCTATAAGATTTCTTACATAACCATCAGGTAATCCTGTGGCAAGGCTACCAGAAAAAACAAAATAATCAAATAATGAAGATATGTCCTTAAAAAATCTTAGATAATCAGAATAGATCATTTCATTTATTAAAGGTCCCTCTTCATAAATTTCTGTAATTATTCCATCTTCCTGTATGATTATTAGGCAAACTCTATTTTCTTCTTTTATCTCCTGAAAGATCGGGTTGATTCCTTCTCTAACAAGAGATTCTTCAATAAATCTACCATTAAATCCACCCTTAAACCCTGTAGTTGAGACAGTTCCCCCCAGTGATTTAATGGCTCGAGCTACATTCACACCCTTCCCACCAGGTAGAGAAGAAACCAGTTTTATTCTGTTGATTTCTCCTCTTTTAAACCTTTTTACTAAGGCAACCTTGTCTATAGCAAGATTAAGAGTTACTGTAAGTATCATTGCTTTATGAACAGCCTGGTTTCAAAAGGCAAGAGAGTATCGCTATTTTTGTCTCCAAATATTTCATTGAATCCTTCTTCCCTGATAATTTTTCCAATGGTTGGGAATATATTTATCCATCCACTGACTTCACCCACATTAGAATATCCTTTAAAATGAAATATTTTAGTGTGAAATCTTCCATCTGTTAGAGTGAAATCCCTATAGTCTTGAAGCTTTTTCAGTAAACTAAGTGAATCATGAGTTATTAAATCAATTGGGTCAGAAAAAGAAAAGTAGGGAGCAAGAAAGTAGTTACTTATGATCAGAGTCCTTTTTTGTTCTTTTAATAGAGAGGAGTCTCTAAGTATAGCTACATCAGGGTCATTAAGGAAGAAATGCCCATTTAAGAAATGACGGGTCAAAGTATTTTGAAGACAGTTAAAAGCTGAGACCATTCCTTCAAAACCTAAAATCTTACCAAGAGGATCTATCCATTTATTTGATATATCAGGTCCAATTCTTAGTATATCGTAAAAATTATCTGATAGTATAAGAGGCGCCCCACAACCTAAAAGTTTTTCTTCCCCTACGCTCTCTCTAAGTATACGCATACCTGCATCAAAAATCTCTCTACGGGAGAGATTCTTCATAAAGTGGCTACCCTTTATGCAAAGAGAGTAAAGGAAGTCAAATTTAAAGAGTTCAAAGCCACAATTTTTCAGATAACCTATCCTGTCTTGTAAATAAGCTATTACTTCTGGATGGGTGGGGTCTAAAGCATAAAAAAAACCACTCCAGAGAGGATTGAAACCAGCTATTTTAAATCTGCCCTTTGAATCTTTCAATATCCAGTCTTTTTTATTTTTAAGTAAAGATGATTTTTTTTCAACCACGAAAGGTGCCATCCAGATGCCTGGTTTAACGTTTTTGTCTTTTATCTTATTTACTAATTCTAATAGACCACCCTTAAATTTTTCATTTTCATACCAATCACCAATGTTTTTTTCCCAGCCATCATCTATTTGAAAATAATCAAGTTTTATTGGTAAAAGGTCAAGGAGATTAAGGTTTTTCAGAATTATTTCATCTGTTATTCTTGTATAGTAATAATACCAACTACACCAGGTAGTGGTCTTCTCGGGTTGTTTAGGAGTAGAACTTACTTGAAATGAATTGCTCCATATAAGATTTAGAAACTTAAAATCTCCTTCTATTTCTTTATCAATCTCCACTATCAATTTAAGAATCTTATCTTCTGGTTGATACAAAAAGTGATTTAAAGTTATGCTATTATCGAGAGGGATTAAATATAGAAATTCTTCATCATTTCTCAGATAAGTAAAGAAATGGCTCAAGTATGATTCCTTTTCTTCTCTTATAAATTCAGCTGGGTCGTAGCAATGAAGCTTGAGAGCAGGGAACCAGCTTTTAGGAAATCTTTCTGTTCCTTTAACCTCCATAGATGGAGACCAGGATTGAAAGCCATTTCTGAAAAAAAGAAACTGACTGGGTTTTACTATTTTAAAGGTTAAAATTATTCTATTTACATGAGTTCTTTCCTTTACTGAAAGAAAACCAATTAGATTACGATTATTCTGGTGAAAGGTGGCTTGTAGTTCATCACCATTTATCATCTGGTCTTTCGTTTTAATTCGTTTTTTATCGGTTTCAATAGAAAGAGATTTTAGTTGTAATAGAAATTTATTGATTTCTATTGCCATAATCATTTTTTATTATTTTGCTCCATCTCTTTTCTTACTTCTTCCATAGTTTTATTAACTCTTTCAATATCTTTTGATAAGGTTAAAGTTAGAACAAAAAAGAGGATTCCGCAGGGTATCCAGAATAGTGCTGATGTCCTCATCGCAAAATCTAAACCAAAAGAAGCAGAGAGTAAGCCTCCGATAAATGGCCCAAAACCAGCTCCTATGGAGTCTGTAAGATTAAATATGGAAGATATTCCTCCTCTGTGCTCAGGCAGGTTAACATTTGTAAGCATAGCATGAACATTAGGACCAGCTACAGCTATTAAAGAAGCGCCCAGAAATCCCATAAGAGCAGGAGGTAATATGTCAGTAAATCCGGGATTTAACGGTGCTTTCCAGGCAAGAGTGGCAATAATTGGAATAACTCCTACCAATTGGGCTACTCCACAGAAAACAGGAAGATATCTTCTGTCTTTTAGATATAACCAATTCCCTATAATACCTCCAAAAATGTTTCCAAAAATAACTCCCAGGCCAAGTATAAGCAAAAGAACCGTTGCCATTTCAACTGATAAGTTTTTGTACCTTACATAAAAAGCTATAAGAAAGTAGGGGATTATTCCCCAGGCTACTGTCCCCGGTATACCCTGGATAAAAAGCCAGATATTTGATGGAATTTTGATCATTCTTACATAATCTTTTAACTCCAGAGTTCTTGCATACTCTTTACCACTAAGAACCAGGTCTTTTACAGCCAGTTCTCCACCACCTCTTTTTGGTTCTTTACCACCTAAAATCATAGCCAGAATGAAGAAAAAGTTTGGAACAGACACGATAATAAAAGGCAATCTCCAACCATAGGTAGGTCCTATAAAACCTGCAACCAGCATACCAATAAGAACTCCTACCGCTCCCATAGCCTGATACCAGGCTTGAGCCCTCGGTCTCTGTTTCTCGGTGAATAAATCACCTAACATTGAAAAAGCTATTGGTACTAAACCACCAATACCTACACCAGTTAAAATACGCAAAATAAGGAGTTCTTCATAGTTTCTGGCGAAGGCAGTTAATAAACAGGGGATTTCACCTACTAAAATTGCAGCTATGAGAAGCCATTTCCTGGAATATTTATCACTTAAATATCCCCAAAGAATAGTAACTACCGCAGCTACTAAGGTAAAAGCAGAGCCTACCAAACCGATCTCTCTATCCCCTATTTGAAATTCTTTCTGTATAGCTGGTATTGCAGGAGACATTACCATCTGATCAGCTCGTAAAATTATCAACATGAAAAATAGTAGAGCAAAAGTTCTTATTATCCCTTTTTCAAAACTGTAAATTTCACTTAATCCTAATCTTTTAAAAATTTTCAAAGTATCAACCTCCAATATTATTTATATTTTTTGAAATTATTACTTCATAAGGTTTCATTGTAATATAGTCAGAGTTTATCAAACCACTTCTCCTGGAATTTAAAGAAAGGCAGATTGATAATTCTTGAACTTCACTAAACCGGATTACCTCCTCTTTTTCTGATAAATTTAGCAAAATAATTGTGAATTCATTATCTATTGTACGCTTGTAGCTAAGTACTTTACTATTATTTGAATTCAAAAACTCTAAAGATCCACTCTTCAAAACAGGTGAATTTTTTCTAAGCCAGATGAGTTTACGATAGGTATTGAGAAGGCTTTCCGGCTCTTTATCCTGAGTTAATACATTATTGATTCTAAAATCTGAATTAATCGGAAGCCAGGGAAGTCGGGTGGAAAAACCAGCATTAGGTGTATCGTCCCATTGCATTGGAGTCCTACAACCATCACGTCCCTTGTAAAGGGGCCAGAACTTTTTTCCTGGTGGGTCTTTTATCATTTTTCTGGGGATTTTTCCTTCTCTCATTCCTATCTCTTCTCCATAATAAATAACTGGAGTACCACGTAAAGTTAATAGCATTGTTATAGCAACTTTGGCTATTGCTACTGAGTTTGCACTTTTTCCATACCTGGAAATATGGCGGACTATATCGTGGTTACTTAATACATAAGTAGGCCAGGCCCAGGATGGCAGAGCCTTCTCCCATTCCTGTATGATTTTTTTAAAAGACTCAGATTTCCAGGGAGAGTGTAGAAAATCAAAATTAAAAGATAGGTGAAGTCCATCATTGTCTTTGCCATAATATTTAGTTGCCATTTCTGTATTATTATCACTACCAACTTCTCCAAGAAGAAGTTTTTCTCCATAGGAATCTACCAGCTCCCTCATTTCTTTGAGAAGATCATACATTTCTTCCTGGTCTTTATCATATAAGTGAATTTGGCTTCCATAGGGATATAAAAAGTTTGTTATCCAATCTTTAATATTATCTGGTTTCTTCATAGGATTATTTCGAAAAAGAGCATCCTTAAAATAAAAATTAACCACATCCAGTCTGAAACCATCTACTCCCATTTCTAACCAGAATTTTATTATGTCGTAGACAGCTTCTTTTACTTGAGGGTTTCTCCAGTTTAAATCAGGTTGTTCTTTAAGAAAGGAATGAAGATAGTATTCTTCAGTATTTGCATTATATTCCCACGCAGGACCACCAAAGCATGATTGCCAGTTATTGGGGGGGTTTCTCTTGATACCAGTGTGCCATATATACCAATCGTGTTTAGGATTATTCTTTGAACTACGCGATTCTAAAAACCAAGGATGCTGGTCTGAAGTGTGATTAACTACTAAATCCATAATGACCTTGATATTGCGCTTATGACATTCATCCAGAAGTATTTTGAAATCAGAGGTGTTTCCAAATATGGGGTCAATGCTTCTATAGTCAGAAATATCATAACCAAAATCCTGCATTGGTGATGAATTCACAGGAGACAGCCAGATAGCATCAATCCCCAAAGATTTATCGGTTCCGTCGTTGAGATAATCAAGTTTATCAATTATTCCTGGTATATCACCTATTCTGTCATCATTAGTATCCTTGTAACTTCGAGGATATATTTGATAGATGACCCCTTCTTTCCACCAGGTTTTCATTCAAAATCATCCTTTATCTTATTCATTTTTTCAATCATAGGAACTATATTTCTTCACCTCTTGTTTTTAAAAATGCTAACTTTGCAGCACCCATTACACCAGCATTTAAACCTAATGAGGATTTTACTATCCTGGCACTCTGAAAGGGTATATCTAAAGAGTATAGTTGCGATACACTCATTATTCCCGGATAGATAATATCCCAGGTTTCAGTTATACCACCACCAATGATTACTTTTTCTGGATTAAAAATATTGATTAGATAAGATATAACCAGGCCTGTATAGTGTGCAGACATCTCAAAGGCTTCCAAACTTAATCTATCACCTTTTCGAGCAGCTTCTGCGATTATAGAAGTGTTTATTTTGTTTTCATCTCCATCAACTAAGTCAAAAAGAATAGTTTTTCTTTTCTTTTTAATTCCATAAAGCACATTATTTAAAATTGCTTTCCCTGAAGCTAGCGATTCGTAACATCCTTTTTTACCGCAACCACATTCTATTCCTCTCTCTTGAAGCGTAATATGGCCTATCTCTCCAGAAAGGTTGTCTGCTCCTCTATAAAGTTTTCCATCTATAAATATTGCTCCACCAATACCAGTCCCAAGGGTAATAAATATGAAATTTCTTACGTCTCTTCCTTCACCGTAGATTTTTTCACCTAAAGCACCCATTTTGACATCATTGTCTAAAAAGGTCTCTAATCCTGTTGTTTCTTCAATAAAGCATTTCATTGGAAAATTTCTAACAAAAGAAATGTTTGCGGATTCATGAACAATACCTTTTTGATGATCAACTAAACCAGCAGACCCTAACCCAAGTGCTACGGGATTCATTGATTTGAGAGAAGCAATATTCTTGATTTCTTTTATTAACTCTATGAGATTTGAAATATTGTCTCCTGTAAAAGATATTTTAGTAAGGTAAATAATACCCTCCTTATCCATTAGAATTCCTTTTATCTTTGTTCCTCCAAAATCAATTCCTATGGCTACATCTTTCATATACCCCTTCCTCACTTTCTATCAATATTACCTTTTGATAGTTATTTCTTGAGTTTTGTTACGACCTCTGTACGTTTATTACACAGGGTTGTAATTACTTTTATATTATAAGGTTTTTATAGTAGAGATAGTTAAGGTGTTTAAGATATGTTTGCGTAAAAGCCTGGAAGGTTATGTTATATAATAAAATAAGGGGTTTTGGATTAACCCTTTAGATTACCACAAAGGAGTGTGTAAAGGTATGAAGAAATGGTTAATGGTGTTGATGGTAAGTTTGTTAGTCATTACGCTGGTAGATTTTGCACCTCTTGCCTTTTCTCAGGTTATCCTCAAAGACATCAAGGATCACGAGTTCGAGTTTGAGATCAAGAAGTTAGTGGAATTTGGAATCGTCAAAGGTTTTCCTGATGGAACCTTCAGACCGGAGGCTCTGATCACCAGGGCTGAGGCAGCAGTAATCTTAGCCGGGATTAAGAAGCTCTCTCCTGTCAAACCTGAGGTAAGCCCTTTCAAAGATGTAGCACCCACTCACTGGGCTTATGGACATATCGTAGCTATACAGAGAGCTGGTCTCATGAAGGGTTATCCAGATGGAACCTTCAGGCCTAGCGCCAACATCCTGAGAGCAGAACTGGCGGCCCTTCTGGGTCAAGCTAAGGGCTTAGAGAAGGAAGCAGTTAAGATAACAGAGCCTTTAGCATTAGCCAATGATGAAGGGATCATTCCTAAATGGGCGATAGGCTGGGTAACGTTAGGTACATTCCCCGAGCATCAGTTCTTAACTTACAGAAGGCCGAGAATGACCGCTCCATTAGCCCCTGCTACCAGGGGAGAAGTAGCCTACGGAGCCTATATGGTACATACTCCGCCGGTGGTCGGTGGAGAGATAAAAATAGGTATAGGTGCTGAACCAACAAGCCTGTGCCAGTGGTTTACCACCGACGCACTGAGATGGGACATTAACGCAGCCACCCACTCATACTCCACCTACCTGGATCACCACTGGGATCGCTATCCTCAAATCCTGAGGGAGATTCCCACCGTGGAGAATGGCCTGGTAAAAGTTATAGGAGAAACAGTGGAGATCACCTACAGATTTCGCCCCAGACTTAAGTTTAGCGATGGTACTCCTATGACCGTAGATGACTGGGCTTACTCCTTCATGGTCTTCATGGACCGCATGGTGCCGGTATGGGGCAGGACGTTGGAAGAATCTATTGATTTTACTAAAGGAGTCGGTGCTCACGGAATCAAGGGATTTGACATCCTGGATGCCTACTCTGTTAAAGTTTACTATTTCCAGATCGACTACACAGCCAATGTTTTCCATCCTGGAGGAGAAGCAGTTCTATCCAGGCAGGTCCTAGAGCCAGCCTATAAGAAGATGAAAGAGACAGGAGTAATAGACCACCTCACCAAAGCGGAAAATATAGCTCGAATGCCTGTCCAGATTGGCTACTTTCGTCAGGTAATCTGGGCGCCGGGAGTTCGCTTCGTCCATGAAAGAAACCCTCATTCACCTTTCGGTAGACCCCTTTTGGATCGGGTCATCTACGAGGTCGTTCCGGATACCACTGCTCGCCTGGCTCAAGTTATAGCTGGAGCACTGGATATCTCTGGTATTACCTTCGATGACGCCATGGTTCTGGACGAACGAATCGATGCGTTAAAGAAAGAAGGTAAGGTCTGGCACGGTCGTGCATGGTATGTGCCTGGCTTCTTTGTAGAAAATATCTTCTTCAACTTAGAAAACCCCCTCATGGCTGATATCAGAATCAGAAAGGCTATTGCCTATGGCATTGACCGGCAGGCAATGGTGGATGCATTCTTTAAAGGAAGACAAAAGGTGGCTCACAGCTATATTGTTCCTCACCACTGGGCTTATAGCGACGATGTAGTAAAATACCCCTATGACCCGGAGAGAGCCAAAGCCCTGCTGGAAGAGGCTGGCTGGAAGGTAGGTCCTGATGGGGTCAGGGTTAAGGACAGGGTAAGATTGACAATTGAACTGGTAACCAACTCCGGTCATAGAACAAGAGAAATGACCCAGGCTATCTTTAAAGAACAATTAAAGAAGGTTGGGATTGACCTGGATATTAGCAAGAATTTGCCCTGGGCTGCTTACTTTGCCCGCGACCATCTCTTCAGGAGAAGGTTCAATCATTTAGCCATGCATGGCATGAGTCCGGGCATCCTGGGGGTATTCGATATGCGTTTCAGGGCAGATAGCATCCCGAGAGCAGAAAATGCTTGGACAGGCTCCAACTTTATGGCCTATGAGAACTGGGAAGTTAACGAGCTCTACAAGGCGGTTAGGAAGGAGATGAGCGAACCAGAACGGAAGAAACTGATGGCTAAATTACTTAGGATTCTATCAGAGGAGCTTCCTACCATTCCTTTATATGTAACAGTTTCCACCTTCTACAGCAAGCACAAGATAGGAAACTATACCAGTTATGCCTGGTATTATGGTCACTGGTGGTGGCGCAAGGACGGTAAGCTATAAGCAAATAGCTTTAATACCTGGAGTCATTCAAGCATGGGAGGCGCGAAAAGCGCCTCCCTTTTTCGGGTTCTGGACGAATAAAAGCCATGAAAGGTAATCTATGATTTTTGGTGTATAATTTATTTAGGTTTTTAAGTTAAAGGAGGCTTGTAGATGATTGTTATTACACCTGATAACTTTAAAACTGAGGTATTAGATTCTTCCACGCCGGTTGTTTTAGATTGCTGGAGACCGGGCTGTCATATCTGCGAGGAATTAATGCCTCAGGTGGAAGTATTAGCAGAAGATTTCCCGGGTAAGGTAAAGCTGGCATCTTTAAATGTTAGCGAACATCGTAATTTTGCCCTGGCAAATCTTGAAAAGAGGATCATGTATCCTACCTACTACTTTTTCCTAAACGGGAAAATAGTAGATAAAACTTATGGTACGGAATGCACTCTTAACGCTATAAAAGAAAAAACCAAAAAGGTTGTGGAAATGGCAGAGAATAAGAATATCTCAAAAACAGTTTCCCTTAAGTTTGGCATGTACTATATTAAGGATGTCCAATTTGGAAACAAAACAGAAATCAAGAATCAAGTCCTTTTCGTCGACAAAGAGGATTTGATAAACCTGTTGAAAACTGATTCGCGCCTTAAAGGGGTTGATGTAGATATAGCCAAACCTGGAGAGTCTGTACGTATTCTCCCCGTGAAAGATGTAGTGGAGCCCAGGATTAAAGTAGAGGGTGGAAAAAAGTATTTTGCTGGCATCCTTGGAGAACTTACTCCTGTAGGCGAAGGATTGACCAATGTTCTCAAGGGAGTAGCTGTGATTACTGTAGGGAGAATGGTCGCTTTTCAAGAAGGTGTAATAGACATGAGTGGTCCCGGTGCTGATTACTCTCCTTTTTCAAGGAATTTGAATGTCTGTCTTTTGCTGGAACCCGTAGTTGGTATTACCCGACATGCCCATGAAGAGGCATTAAGGTTAGCAGGTTTAAAAGCTGCTACCTATCTGGCAGGAGCTACTATAGGTATTGAACCCGATGAAGAAAAGAAGTATGTAAGAGAGCCTATTACAGAGCTGGTTGGCAAATATCCAGAATTACCAAAGGTAGGTTATGTAAAGTTAATACTGGCTCAAGGACTTCTTCACGATACCTATGTTTACGGCGTGGACGCCAAAAGAATCATCCCAACAATTATGGAGCCTTTGGAAGCGGTAGATGGATCTATAGTGAGTGGTAATTGTGTTTCGTCTTGCGATAAAAGCACTACTTATCACCATCAAAATGATCCTGTGATAATAGAGCTCCTGCAAAAGCACGGCAAAGAGGTAAATTTCCTGGGTACAATTGTAGCTTCTGAAGGAGTTACTCTTGATGAAAAGAAACGCTCTACTTATATGGCTGCAAAAATAGCTAAATCACTTGGCTTAGACGGAGCCATTGTCACTCAGGAAGGATTTGGAAACCCTGACACTGATCTTATGCTTACCTGTAAGAACCTTGAGAAATATGGGATAAAGACCGTGCTCGTAACTGATGAATATGCTGGAAGGGATGGTTCATCCCAATCATTGGCAGATGCTACTCCCGAAGCAACTGGTGTAGTTAGCTCGGGTAATGCAAATGAACTTATAAAGCTCCAACCTATGGATAGAATTATCGGCGATAAGAATAGTATTAATGTAATGGCTGGTGGTTTTGAGGATTCACTTAAAGATGATGGAAGTATGGTTGTTGAATTGCAGGTTATTGTTGGTGCTACTAACCAGTTAGGTTTGACTAACCTTTCTGCCAAAACTGTTTAAAGGAGGATTAGGTAGTGGGAATATTTTCTGGAAAAAAAATATGTGCCATTGGTGAACGAGATGGTATCCCTGGACCCTCGTTAGAAGCTTGCGTAAGTTCTATGGGTGGAAATGTGGTATTCTCTACCTCGGAATGTTTCGTCTGAACTGCTGCTGGATCAATGGACTTAGAAAATCAGAATAGGGTTAAAGAAATTGCAGAAACATATGGCGTAGAAAACGTCGTAGTTGTACTTGGCAATTTAGACCCTGGTGGCGCTGAAGTATTTGCTGAGACAGTCACTAAGGGAGACCCTACTTATGCAGGTCCATTGGCAGGAGTTTCGTTGGAACTCCCGGTTTATCATATTTTCGAGTTGAAGGAAGAAGTAGATAAAGATATATGGCAAGATAATGTAGCAATGATGGAGCTTGTTCTGGATGTAGAAGGCCTTATCAGCACAGTAAAAAACATAAGAAATATTTACAGTAAAAATATTATCCCGGTTTAAGGAGGTGGATTGCATGGGAAAATATCGCGTTGTTCACTACATAAACCAGTTCTTCGGAGGAATAGGCGGAGAAGATAAGGCAGGACTACTTCCACAGGTAAGATCCGGGAAAGCAGGACCTGGAATAGCCCTCCAGAATTATCTTGGGGAAGAATTTGAGATAGTAGCGACTATTGTATGTGGAGATAATTATTTTGCTGAAAACACAGTCAAGGCTACCAGTGAAATTCTGAATATGATTAAAGAGTATAAACCTGATATTTTCTTCGCTGGACCAGCATTTAATGCTGGTAGATATGGTATTGCTTGTGGAGCTATTTGTGAAACTGTACAGGAAACATTCAAAATACCCGCTGTTATGGGTGTATATCCTGGAAGCCCTGCTGCAGATATGTATGCCAGGGTATTAACTTTGGCTGCTACTGCTGATTCAGCCCGTGGCATGGAAGAAGCTATAAAAAGAATGGTTTATATTGGACTCAAGCTTTTCAGGAATGAGTCTCTTGCTGACCCGGAGGTAGATAATTACATACCAAGAGGAATTAGGAAAAACATCCTTCTTCCAGATATAGGTGCTAAAAGAGCTGTAGAAATGCTGGTTAAGAAGCTAAAAGGAGAGTCCTTTATAACTGAATATCCCATGCCTGTCTTTGATAGGGTTCCACCTGCTCATCCTATAATAGACCTTTCTCAAGCGGTTATAGGTTTGACCGGTTGCGGAGGAATTGTACCCAAAGGGAATCCTGATAGAGTAGAGGCTTCCAGTGCCACTAAATATGGCACTTACAGTATCGCAGGTATTGATAACTTGACTGGAGATCAGTTTGAATCTGCCCATGGTGGATACGATACAACCTACGCGAATGAAGATCCTGACAGAGTACTACCAGTAGATGTATTAAGAGAAATGGAAAAAGAAGGTAAGATCAAAAAGCTTCATGACATATTTTATTCTACAGTTGGAAATGGAACTTCAGTTGATAACGCCAGGAAGTATGGCCAGGAAATTGCTCAAAAATTTAAAGACTCTGCAGTTAACGCTGTTATTGTAACCTCTACTTGAGGAACCTGCACGCGTTGCGGTGCAACGCTAGTGAAAGAAATAGAACGGTTGGATATTCCAGTTGTACATGTAGCCACTGTTGTACCCATATCTCAAACAGTTGGAGCAAATAGAATTGTTCCAGCTGTGGCCATACCTCACCCACTGGGTAATCCCAGGCTTTCGAAAGATGAAGAATATAACCTGAGAAAAAAAATAGTAGAAAAGTGCCTTAAAGCATTAAGTACCCACATAGATACGCAAACAGTCTTTACAGATTAGACTTAGATACATAATTTGATTAAAAAAGGGGGGGAGGTTCGTCTCCCCCCTCATCAAGATGAAGGAGGTGTTTTTATAATTGAAACCAGTTGTTAGGGGGGTTGCCTTATCTCTTGTTCATGTTCCAAATCTAATGTCTCACTATGGTAACATTCCTTATTATGAGAGTAAATTTAGACCTGAATCAGAGTATCTAAATAATCTGCCTATCAACCTTAGAACCTATGAGGAGGCTGTGGCGTATGCTCCAAACCAGGTATTTATTGGAAATCTACAACCAGAAAAACTTAGAGAGATAAAAAGACCCTGGCATAATAATCCTATTCCATCAGCCAGAAGAGAAGGTGAGTGGGGAGAAATTATACCTGAAGAAGAATTTTATGCCTGGCTAAAAATCTCAGATTCATTTGACCTTGTCTGGTTGAAAAAAGATTATATATTACAGATAAAAGAGAAAATTAGTAATCATTCTTTGATTCAATCATCAGATTTTAAGGATCTCGGTGAAGGGAAAACCGTAGATGATATAGAAAAATTAATATCCGATGGAACAGCAATTAGACTCTGGTTAAATAATCAATTTATTGGTTGCATAAGAAATGCTCACTCTTATGACGAAAATCTTAAAGGATACCCACTTTTAGAGAAATTATCTAACAAAGCCACAGCTGTCATTGTTTTAAGACAACTAATTAAATACACTGGTTTAAATCCTTCGGATATTGACTTTATTCTGGAGTCATCTGAAGAAGCTGTTGGAGATATGTTTCAACCCGGAGGAGGAGATTTAGCAAAATCTATAGCAGAGAAAGCCTTCTGTATTAATGCTAATGGTATGGATGTTAGAGCTTTTTGTGCTGGTCCTGCTGGAGCTGTAATTTTAGCAGCTTCTATGGTTAAGGCTGGTATATGTAAAAACATTGTGGTTATCGGTGGTGGTTCAGTACCTAAGCTTGGCATGAACTCAAAAGAACATATAGCAAAAGGTATAAAAGCTTTAGAAGATTGTCTTGGTGCAGCAGCAGTTTTGATAAGTGAAAACGATGGTTTATCACCAGTGATCAATACAGATTCTATAGGACGCCACAAGGTTGGATCAGGAGCTTCTCCTCAAGCCATAACTTCTGCTTTAGTTTTAGAACCCCTTAAGAAGTTGGGTCTTAAATTTTCAGACATAGATATATATGCTCCGGAACTTCACAATCCTGATATAACTGAACCTGCTGGAGCTGGTGATGTTCCCCTTGCCAACATTAAAATGATCGCTGCTTTGGCTGTTATGCAGGGGGAATTAAAAAGAGAAGAGATGGACAACTTTATAATAGAAAAGGGGGTTATAGGTTTTTCACCGACTCAAGGTCACATCCCTTCAGGTATTCCCATTTTAGGTTGGGTAAGAAAGGAGATTATAAATAAAAAAATTAATAGAGCAATGGTGGTAGGTAAAGGGAGCCTATTCCTCGCAAGGATGACCAACCTTGCTGAAGGCTTCTCCTTCATAGTTGAAAATAATTCAACTGAGAAAATTGACATGCTAAAAAGTATTCTTCCTATAACAGTAAAAGAATCATTCAAAATCGGAATTACTCTTCCTGGAAATGAATTTGGTCCTCAGGAGATTATCAAAGGTGCTGAAATGGCAGCCAGAGATAATCGTTCCCTTGAGATAATCCTGATAGGAAACAAAAACTATGGTTCACATTTGTCTCTAATTGAAACTGAAGATAATCTTAAAAGTTGTCATCAGAAAATGGAATCTATGTTAGATTCTAGTCAATTAGACGGAGCAGTTACTTTACATTATGATTTCCCTATAGGTATTACAACTGTTGGGAAGGTAAAAACCCCAGGAAGAGGTAAGGATGTGTATGTCTCAACAACTACAGGTTTTTCTGCTATTAGCAGGGTAGAAGCTATGATTTTAAATACTATTTATGGGATAGCAATTGCCAAGGCTCATGGTATATCTTCACCTACTGTAGGCATTATTAATGTAGAAGGCTCCCGTCTTGTAGAAAAAGCTCTTCAGGAACTTTATGCTAATGGATACCCTATAAATCCAGGACATTCGTTAAGAGCTGACGGAGGGATGGTCCTACGAGGAAATGATCTTTTAGCTGGCTCAACAGATGTGATGATATGCGACTCTTTAACTGGAAATATTCTAACTAAAATCTTTTCAGCCTTTTTAACAGGAGGGGATTATGAAGGAATAGGATATGGTTATGGACCTGCAGTTGGAAGAGGATCTAAGAGAAAAATATCAATAGTTTCTCGTGCCTCAGGAGCTTCAGCTATTAAAGGAGCTATAGAAGACCTTCTTCATTGCATTAGAGGTGATTACCTTTCATTTGTGGAAAAAGAACTGTCGCTGGCTGAAAATGCGGGTCTTCAAGAGATAATAGAGAAACATATCCTCATATGTCAAGAGCCAAAAGTGGAAAGAGTAAAACTCATAGTATCACCTAAACCCTGCGATGAGGAAATACCCGGAATTGACGTTCTTATGATAGATACAGCAGTGGATTTACTTATGGTGGAAGGTATATATGCTGAACCATGTATGGGTTGTACAGGGCCTGCTGTGAGGATTAATAAAGATGATAAAGAAAAGGCTGTAAAAGCCCTTAAAAATCGAGGTTTAATTTAGTAACCTACTTAATCACTTACATTTTAGATTGACCCTTCAGGGTTTAGATGTTAAAATAAATATTGAACCTATACAAAAAAATAACCAATTAGAGAGGTAATATGAGAAAATTATTGCAAGGAAATGAGGCTTGTGCCCTTGCTTCAATAAAAGCTGGGCTCAAGTTTTTCGCTGGTTATCCTATAACACCTTCCTCAGAAATTGCTGAGATTTTATCAAAGTATCTCCCTTTAGAAGGAGGTACTTTTATTCAGATGGAAGATGAGTTGGCAAGTATCAATGCTATAATTGGCGCCTCATTAGCAGGAACTAAATCCATGACTGCCACTTCAGGACCAGGGTTCTCTCTTATGCAAGAGGGTATTGGTTATGCAGCCATGGTCGAAGCCCCTATTTTAATAGTAAATGTTCAAAGAGGTGGTCCAAGTACAGGCCTTCCAACAGAGGTATCTCAGGGAGACTTAATGCAATCCCGATGGGGTAGCCATGGCGATTATCTTACTATTGTTCTTAGTCCTTCTTCAGTAAAAGAAATGTATACTATGACTTTTGAAGCTTTCAATCTTGCTGAGCGTTTTCGTGTACCGGTTATTTTACTTTCTGATGAAGTAGTTGGACATCTTAGAGAGGGTATAGACTTGGATGAAATCTCCATACCTCCTATAATAAACAGAACAATACCAATTGCGCTTCCAGAAAAATATTATCCTTTTGATGCAACAAGAGATGAAGTCCCTGCTTTACCTGAGTTTGGTTCGGGTTATAGATTTCATGTAACAGGATTATTTCACAATAAAAAAGGTTTTCCCACAAGTAATCGAAGTGAAATTGCTTTTCTTACAGAAAGGCTTCACGAAAAAGTAAAATCTCATATCAAAGAATTTTTTAGAATTGATGAGTACTTAACTGAAGACACCGAGATACTGTTTGTATCCTATGGCATAACAGCAAGGTCTGCTCTTGAAGCATGTAATATATTGAGGAGTAAAGGGATAAAAGCTGGTAATCTTAGGTTGTTAATATTAAATCCAATGGATGATGATTTTCTAAAAGAAAAAATGGAGAAGGCGAGTACTATTTTTGTCCCAGAATTGAATAGGGGGCAATTAGTTTTAGACATCAAACGCCTTGCTTGTAATAAAAAAATAATACCTATCAATCGATTTGATGGGGATATTTTTACACCCGAAGAGCTAGTCAACAGAGTGCTTCAGAATTGAGGTGTAATTATGAAGATAATTGATTATTTAAGAAAAGATTTTTTCCCCAATATCTGGTGCCCTGGATGTGGGAATGGCATTGTTTTACGTGCTACCATAGAAGCAATTTCATCATTAGATATACCAAAGGACTCCATAGCTATGATTTCAGGAATTGGTTGTTCTTCCAGAGCTACAGGTTATATAGATTTTCACACAATCCACTCTCTTCATGGGAGAGCCATACCTGTTGCTACAGGTGTTAAAGCTGCAAAACCTGATATGAAAGTTTTTGTGCTTACTGGTGATGGAGATGCATCTTCTATTGGAGGAAATCATCTTATTCATGCAGCCCGGAGAAATATTGATTTAACTACAATAGTATTTAATAATAATATTTACGGGATGACTGGTGGACAGGTATCTCCGACAACTCCTTATGCTGCAAGAACTACTACCACTCCCCATGGAAACCCTGAAAAATCTTTTGATATTTGTTCTCTGGCAATGGGTGCGGGAGCTACTTATGTTGGCAGGGGAACTATTTTTCATATTCATCAACTGATAAAACTAATTAAAGAAGCAATTAACCATCATGGATTCTCTTTGATTGATGTTGTTACAACATGCCCGGTCTATTATGGAAGGATGAATCGATACGATGATGCCATTGCTTTGATAGAAGATATCAAAAACAGGACCATACCCTTTGAGAAAGCACAGGAAATGGACATTAAAGAACTTGAAGGAAAGATTATCACAGGATTATTCAAAAAAGAAGAAAAAGGTGAATTTATCGATTCATACAACATATTTCACAATATACATAAAAGAGGTAAAGATGAAACTTCAGTTTAGATTTGCTGGAAGTGGTGGCCAGGGAATTGGAGTAATGGGTATCATATTCGCTGAAGCAGCTGCTATGGAAGGTAAAGAGGTTGCTTTTTCACAATCCTATGGACCTGAAGCCAGGGGGGGTGAATCACGTTCAGATGTAGTTATATGTGACACAGCTATATACTATCCGAGAGTAACTAACCCCGACTACCTAGTAATATTAAGCCCAGCTTCTTATGAGCGTTATATTAAGAAAGATAAAGCTAAAGGAACTATCATTGTAGATAGCTCGTTGGATATCCAGAGCTGTGGAGATGAACAGAAATGTATTTCTCTTCCAATTATAGAATCAACAATTAGGCTTCTTAAAAAACCATTCTTCTCAAATGTTTTTGCTTTAGGCTCTCTGGTGGCTATTTCTAAAGTTATTTCGCTTAGAAATGCAGAAGAAGCTATAAAGAGAAGAATGGGAGAACGATATTTAAAAGAAAATCTGCAGGCATTGAAAGCAGGTTTTGATTTAGGTAATAAAACTTAAAAATATAGGAGGTTTTAAAAATTAATGGATAAGTTAAATGCTTTTGAAATGGCTCAGAGACAAGTTGACAATGCAGCATCTATCCTAAATCTCCATCCAGGAATCCATGAGATACTCCGTTGGCCAAAAAGAGTTCTTTATGTAAGTATCCCTGTCAAAATGGATGATGGATCAATAAAAGTATTTAAGGGTTACAGATCTCAACATACTGATGTCCTTGGACCTTCAAAAGGAGGAATCCGTTTCCATCCAGATGTTACTATGGATGAAACCATAGCCCTTTCAATATGGATGACCTTTAAGTGTGGAGTTATTGGGTTACCTTATGGTGGTGGTAAAGGTGGTGTAGCCTGTAATCCTAAGGAATTGTCCCAGGGTGAAATCGAAAGGTTAAGTAGAGGATATATCAGAGCCATAGCTCCAATAATTGGTCCTGAAAAAGATATTCCAGCTCCAGATGTTTACACTACTCCACAAATTATGGCTTGGATGATGGATGAATTTAGCGAACTTAAGGGTTATTATTGTCCTGGTGTAATTACAGGTAAACCTGTACTAACAGGAGGTTCTCTGGGAAGAGATGTAGCTACTGCTCTTGGTACAATCTTTATAATTAGAGAAGCATTGAAAACTCTTGGAAAAAACTTCAAAGACTCAACCGCGGCAGTGCAGGGATATGGTAATGCAGGTTTCCATGCAGCTCGGTTACTAAATGAGCAGGGTAGTAAATTAATAGCTGTAAGCGATTCCAAAGGTGGTATATACAACCCTGAGGGTTTAAACCCTCATTTAGTTTTAGAACACAAGGAAAAAACAGGTTCTGTTGTTAATTATTCTGGAAGTACTCCTATTACTAATGAAGAATTATTAGAATTTGATTGCGATATATTGGTTCCTGCAGCCTTAGAAGGTGTAATCACAGAAAAGAATGCAATGAATATAAAAACCAGGATAGTTGCAGAGGCAGCTAACGGTCCTACCACTCCTGAGGCTGATGAGATTTTATTTAAAAAAGGAGTATTTGTATTGCCGGACATATTAGCAAATGCTGGTGGTGTTACAGTATCTTATTTTGAATGGGTACAGAACTTGACAAACTATTATTGGACAAAAAAAGAAGTAGAAAGCAGGCTGGATGAAAAGATGTCAGCAGCTTTTGAGCAGGTGTATAAAACCAGTAGGGATTACAAAGTTGACATGAGGACTGCTGCTTATCTCTTTTCCATTAAAAGATTGGCAGAAGCAATCAAATTACGTGGTTGGGCTGGTTAAAAACATAAATGATGGAGATGTATTAACGTTTTGACAAGCATTTTGGAAGGTAAAACAAAAATTATCGCAACCCTTGGACCTTCTTGTAGCTCTAAGGAAATAATAGAAGGAATGCTGCTACATGGAGTAGATGTCTTCAGGCTTAATTTCTCCCATGATACTTACTATGAGCATAAAAAAAGACTTCAACTAACAAGAAAGGTAGCTCATAGGTTTGGAAAGCATATAGCAATAATCCAGGATTTATGTGGACCAAAAATTCGTCTGGGAGAGATTGAAGAAGTTATTATTAAGACTGGAGAACAAATTATTCTTGGAGAAAAAGGCTTACCTATCACTATCCCTCATATATTAGCTGATTTAAAAAAGGGCGACCTTGTTTACATAGACGATGGAAAAGTCGTCCTTTTTGTAATTGAAAGCGATGGTCAATCTGCTAGTTGCCAGGTAACAAGAGGAGGATTTATTGCTTCCCACAAAGGAGTAAATATAAGAGCAGGCCTTTCTTCTTTAAAATCTCTTACAGATAAGGACCTTGAAGATCTCGATTTTGCTATAAATGAGGGAATAGACTATGTGGCGCTTTCATTTGTTAGATCGGAAGATGATATTATAAACCTTAGAAAAGAACTTGAAAAAAGAGGAAAAAATATTCCTATTATAGCCAAAATAGAAAAGGCAGAAGCTTTGAAGAAACTTAGTAATATTATTGATAGTTCAGATGCAATAATGATAGCAAGGGGTGATTTAGGTATAGAAGCTACTCTTGAAGAGGTTCCCATAGCTCAAAGGGAGATAATCAGTAAATCGAGAGCAAAGGGGAAACCTGTTATAGTAGCTACACAAATCATGGAATCCATGATAAACAACCCTTATCCTACACGCGCAGAAGTAAATGACATAGCTACAGCTATCCTCCAGGGAGCAGATGCAATCTTGTTTAGTGCTGAAACTGCTGTAGGTAAATATCCTGTAGAAGTCATTAAAACTGTTAACCAAGTATGTCTTAGAACTGAAGAGGAATTAATAAAAGATGAAGGAATAAACTTTTCTCTAAGAGAAGTGAACAACCTTGATGTGGTTTCTGCAATTTCATTTTCAGCAAGTAAACTGGCTACTAATCTCATAGTAAAAGGAATTATTGTGCCAACGGAAACAGGAAGAACAGCTAAAATGGTATCCAGATTCAGGCCCCTTCCAAAGATAATTGCTTTAACGACAAAAAAAAGCATAGCTCAAGAATTGTGCCTGGTATGGGGAGTGATCCCTCTAATCATGCCTGAAGCGACTTCGGTTGAAGATATGTACCAACAAGCAGAGAAGTTGATTCTGGAAAAAGGATTGCTTGAATCTGGAGATGCTGTAATTTTTACTTCAGGTTCAATGATTGGTCTTTCTGGCAGTACGAATACTATTAAATACCATATCTTGAGAAAATACAATTGAAAAGATTTCTTTTTTTAGCCTTAGAAATATTACTTTGGGTTCTCGTTGTGGCAACATTTATGAGAACTGTAGTAGTTTATAACAATCTAAGAGCTTTAAGGTTAGAAATAAAATCCATAGAAGAGGATATAAATAGGGAAAAAGCAGTCATTTCTAATATAGAGTTAGAAATTTCCAGAGCAAGAACTGAAGAAGGAATAGAGAAGATAATTAGAGAAACATTACTCTTTGTAAAACCGGGAGAAAGCATTATAATTCTTGATAATCCATGAAAGGAATTGTTTCTGAAATAACCAAAAAAGGAATATTAGTTATCATTGAGGATGGCAACTTTGGCTTGATCCCGGGGGATAAAGTGAAAGAGTTTGAAGTTTTTAAAATCGGTCAACTTATAGAAGTAATGGTATCTGGGAATGATGAGAAAGGAAAAATTACCCTATCTCTGAATACTAAGGAAAAGGAAGGTTTCGAAGATAAAATGCAGCGTTTTCTAAAAGAAAGCACTAGAGAGTATCTTGATTTTCAAAAAAGAAAGCTGAAGAAAAAAAGGTAGTGCATCATGGATTCTATATTAACTCTATTTGCAAAAACATTTCCAGATTTACAGCTTGCACCTATCTGGAAAGTATTCGGACATATAGCAGATGTACTTCTTGTAGGTTACTTAACTTATAGAGTTTTAATTTTATTCAAAGGAAGCCGTGCTATACAATTAATAAAAGGTATTATGGTTTTAGCCCTATGCATAAGTGCTATTTCTTTAATGGCTAACCAATGGGGTATTTTCCTGACATCAAACTGGATAATAAAAAATTTAGCTACCATGTTATTAGTTGCTATTCCTATAGTATTTCAGCCAGAACTTAGGAGAGGGTTAGAATATCTGGGACGTGGAAAGCCTGTCTTTTCTTCACCTACTACCTCATTGGGTATAGACGAGATAGTAAAAGCTGTAAGCGCCTTAAGCCTTAAAAAAATTGGATCTCTCATTGTTGTAGAAAGACAGATCGGGTTGAGAGAATACCTTGTTCAGGGAGTTATTATTAACAGTGATATAAATGCTGAATTAATTTTATCAATTTTTTCTGAAGCTTCTCCTTTACACGACGGAGCAATAATAATAAAAGGAGACCGAATAATTGGAGCTCGTTGTATACTCCCTATATCTAAAGAGATAACCCCTGGAGGAGAAGAGCTCGGGCTCAGACATAGAGCTGCTCTGGGAATATCAGAAGAGACAGACAGTATTACAATAGTTGTATCTGAAGAGAATGGTTCTGTTTCAGTAGCATTAGAAGGCAAGCTAATGAAATTCCTTTCCCCTCATGAGATAAGAGATCTTCTTAGAGTCCTATATCCTAAAATTTCAAAAACCTAAAATAATGTATACCTCCAGATTAACTTGGACCCTGATATTATTAGCCTTTTTAATTGCTTTGTTTTTATTTTTTTATGTATACTCAGAAGGCGGATTGGAAATTGAAAAAAGCCTGAAAGTAGATGTGAAAATTACAGGTTTGGCAAGGGGTTTGATAGCCTTAGACTATCCTTCAAAGATTGAGATTCGTATTAAAGGTCCCAGTAGAAGAGTGTGGGCTGTTACTCCTGATGATATTAAAGTTTTTATAGATTTACGGAATAAAAAAGCTGGCGAATACATGGTTAACATCGATTCAAGCTTACCTCCCAGAATCAGGTTACTGGAAATGAGTCAGGATAAATTTCTCGTTAATATTGAAAAGATAGTTTATAGAGATTTTGAAGTAGAAGTGAAATTTATTGGCAAACCTGTTGATGGTATTTACCTTTATCCTCCGATTATTCGTCCATCAACTATAGAAATAAGAGGTCCTGAAAGCTCTGTGAGCGAAGCTTATAATGTAATAGTAGAAGCTAATGTAGATTTATTATCACAAGATTTTTCAGATAGTTTAATTCCAAAAATATTAAATACCCATGGTGATGAAATTCTAAATCTTGAATCTATTCCAGAAAAAATCCATGTTCTAATTCCCGCAAAATTAGAAGCAATATCAAAGGGTGTTCCTATAATACCAAATTTAAAAGGTAGGCCAGCATCATACTTTTATATAAGCTTAGTGGAAACAGAACCAAAAGTAATTTTTATAAAAGGATTACCAGAAAAGTTACGGGAGTTAAACTCTGTAACTACAGAACCTATCTTTATAGATGGCTTATCTGAAAATTCCACAATTGAAGCTAAACTAAAAAAGATTGAAGGCATAGAATATATACATGGGGGTACAATTAGAGTTACAATTAAAGTCAACCAATTAACCTACAAACAATTTTCTAATATAAAAATCTCTAATGATGAAAATGTTTTTATTCAACCAGATTCAGTAGAGTTGATGGTATTGGGGAGGGAAGAGGAGATAAAAAATCTAAAACAGAAAGACATCCGAGTAACATTAAGCTCTCCTATACTTAATCTTGGCAAAGAATCCAGGGATCTTGTGGTTGAGCTTCCTGAGGGAGTATATTTAGTATGGCTTAACCCAACAAAAGTCAATGTGAGAAGGGAGTCTTTATGAAGAAAAAGTCAATATTTGGTACAGATGGCATTAGAGGTATAGCCGGTAGTGAATTAACACCAACATTAGCTCTTGCATTAGGTTTATCAGCTGGTTCAGTTCTGGGGGTTGAAGGTGGTAAAGCAATTATTGGAAAAGATTCTCGAGTTTCTGGTGATATGCTCTCTTTAGCTCTTGCTTCTGGATTAATGGCTATTGGTATTGATGTTTATGACGCCTTTATCCTGCCAACTCCTGCTATATCCTTATTGACAAGAGAATTAGGTTTTGATTTTGGTGTTGTTGTATCTGCTTCCCATAACCCAGTTGAAGATAATGGATTCAAGTTTTTTGAATCTAAAGGTTTTAAGATAGATCAAAAACTTGAAGATGAAATAGAAGTTCTTCTAAATGTAACTGATACCATTCAAATAAAAGAAGGAATTCATGTAGGGCGAAGGAAAGAATACAATGATGCTAAAGATTTTTATATAGATTATTTATTAGGGTTATTTCCCATTAACCTCCATAATATGAAGATTATTGTGGATACAGCCTACGGAGCTACCTCTTTAGTAGTTCCACAACTTTTTTCCAGATTAGGGGCTGATGTTGTAACTTTGCACGGTGAACCTGATGGAAACTTAATTAATGTAGATTGTGGATCGACCTATCCAGGTAAATTGCAGGAATTTGTTATGGAACTTAATGCCGATATAGGCTTAGCCTATGATGGAGATGGAGATAGGGTTATAGCAATTGATGAGAAAGGTGAAATTGTCAATGGAGATCAAATACTGGGTATAATGGCAAATTCATTTTTAAAAGAAGGACGCATGAAGGAACCTGTGGTAGTCGGTACCATACTTACAAACCAAAGACTTGAATATTTTCTTTCCGAATTAGGAGGTAAACTAATAAGAGTTGATGTTGGAGATAGAAATATAATTCACGCTATGAACAAAAATGAGCTTATCCTTGGAGGTGAAAGGTCAGGTCACATTATTTTCAGAGACCGTTCACCTTCTGGTGATGGTATTATTACTTCTCTGGAGATCCTGAGTCTTATGAAGAAAGAGTCTGCCAGCTTATATAATCTCAAAACCATATTTGAAGAGTATCCTCAAATTGAAAAGAATATACCCTCTAAGAAAAAACATGAGCTTCTTAGTCACCCCCTACTAATAGAAAAGTTGAATTTACTAAACGAGTCTTTTGGAAAACAAGGCAGGATAGTTGTAAGAGCATCAGGTACAGAGCCTGTTGTAAGAGTTATGGTAGAATTTAAGGAGAGAGAAACTGCTCAGAGAATAATAAATGAGATTACAGACCTCATAATAAAAACAGAGGAGTCTTAAATGTGCGGAATTATAGCTTATATTGGAGATAAACAAGTTATACCTATTTTAACTCAAGGCTTACAGAGATTGGAATACAGAGGATATGACTCCGCTGGCATAGCTTTCCCTGAGGAGGGAGAGCTTAAAGTGATAAAAACATTTGGTGCAGTAGACCGTTTATTATCTATTGTTGAAAGAGAAGAACATCAAGCCAGCTATGGCATTGGTCATACACGCTGGGCTACTCATGGAGTTCCTTCGGATTATAATGCTCACCCACACCTGGACTGCAAAAACAGTATTGCTGTTGTTCATAATGGTATAGTTGAAAACTATAGAGAACTCAAAGAAGAATTAAATAAATCAGGTCATGTTTTTACCTCCGATACTGATTCAGAAGTTATTGCTCATTTATTTGAAGAACACTATGATGGAGATCTTGAGAAAGCTGTGTTGAAGGCAATTCCACGGCTGCATGGTGCTTATGCTATAGCTACTGTATCCGCTAAAGAAAAAAAGATAATCCTTATTAGGAAACAAAGTCCTTTAATCATCGGGCTGGGGAAAGATGAATATTATTCTGCCTCCGATATTCCTGCCATTCTTCCTTTTACTAAAGACATCGTGATTCTTGAAGATGGAGAGGTTGGGATAATCACTTCGAATGATTTTAGAGTTTTAAAACCTGATGGTACCGAGAAAATACCCTTAATAACCAGTGTAGAGTGGGATATTACCCTGGCAGAAAGGGGAGGGTATCCACATTATATGCTAAAAGAAATATCTGAACAGCCAACAATACTAAAAGACACATTAAGAGAACGGTTAATTTTAGGAAAATTATACCTGGAGGAAGCTGAATTAGGTAATATGATTCAGGGCCTTAATAAAATATATTTTGGTGCTTGTGGAACTGCCTATCATGCATCTCTCATTGGAAAAAATTATTTTGAAACTCTGGCAGGGATTGAAGCTGATTCTGAGGTTGCTTCAGAATTCAGATATAGAGATATTGCTTGGGTTAATCCCGGTGTTGGGATAATAATTAGTCAATCTGGAGAAACCGCAGATACTCTGGCTGCTCTTTATCGTCTCAAAGAAAAAGGTTATCATACACTTGGTATCACAAATGTGGTTGGAAGTAGTGTAGCACGTGAAGTAGACAGAGTTATTTATACCAGAGCAGGACCAGAGATAAGTGTAGCTTCAACAAAGGCCTATACGAGCCAGATATTAGGGTTATTTATGATAGCTCTGCTCTGGGCAAGAAAAAGGAACTACTTAAATGAAAGAAAAGAAGAATATTATATCCGGGAACTTGAGGACCTACCTTACAAAGCTCAACAGTTATTAGATGACTCTAAGGTATTTATGGATTTAGGGAAGAGTCTGAAGGATTCACAGAAAATATTTTTTATTGGTAGGCTGACAGATTATAAAGTAGCCATGGAAGGCGCTCTTAAGATGAAAGAGATTTCCTACATCCACGCTGAAGCTTACGCTGCTGGAGAACTAAAACATGGACCTTTAGCCTTGATTGAAGATGGTACACCTGTAATTGCCTTGTTGACTAATCCTACTATAGCTCCAAAACTTCTATCCAACTTAGAGGAAATTAAAAGCAGGAGAGGCAAGGTAATTCTATTAACCACAATTGATATAAAACCAGGAGAAGGTATAGAGGTTCTAAAAATACCTTCAACTGATCAGCTTCTCAGTCCTGTAATCAGTGGAATTGCCCTCCAGCTTCTGGCTTATTATACTGCCAGAGAATGCGGTGCTTCAATAGACAAACCGCGAAATTTAGCTAAATCTGTTACTGTGGAGTGAAAATGAGTCAAGGAAAAATTATTATCACAGAGAAAGCTATTGAATGTATTATTTTTGAAGCTTTAAAAGATTGTTATGGTGTGGTAGGTTTTCACCAACCCAGCATCCTTAGTAAAGTACACCTACAACCACAAGGACTTTCAATAAAAATCAAAAACGGAGAAGTGTTTCTTCGAATTCCCTTAATAGTCGACCCTCAAGTACCCTTTCAGGAAGTAGGTAGAAATACTATACACACTCTAAAGTATGTCCTAAGTAGAATGTTAGGACACAATAAAGAAAATATTAAAGTTAAACTCTTCCTTTATAAAGCTAAAATATGAAAATAGGATTCAAGGGGTCGAGGAATGAATAAATATAGGGTTCAAGGGTCCAAGGAGAAAAAGGTTCAAGTGAAATGATAAAAAACTACAAAGAATTAAAGGTTAGGCAGAAGTCTTATCTGAAATGTTCAAGCGGTCAAGGAGATGTTTTTTATGATTTTCACCCGAACCTTGGAACCCTCGAATCCTCGAACCTTGCTTACTAAACCCTCGAACACCACTCTGTAAATAAATTGGAGAAGAGACAAGCATGAAAGCGTTAAATTTAACAACCCTGATAAGAATGATAGAAAGAGCTTACGATGAGCTTTCTCTTCATAAAGAAGAAGTGAATATATTAAATGTTTTTCCTGTTCCTGATGGAGATACAGGTATTAATATGGTTTTAACACTTCAATCTTCTGTAAATGAAATCATGAAAACAAATCCATTATCAATAAAAGACTTTTCTCTAGCACTAAGAAGAGGTTCTCTAATGGGAGCCAGGGGTAATTCCGGGGTAATCTTGTCACAGATATTTTTAGGTTTTACTCAGGCCTTTGATGAAAAAGAAGAGATTGATAATGATATCTTAAAAAAAGCTTTTAAACAGGGAACTGATGTCGCTTATAGAGCTGTTATGCGACCTGTTGAAGGAACTATGTTAACAATAATTAAAGCTATGTCCAATAAAGCTCAAACTGTTGAATCTAATAATATTGAAGATACTTTAATCGCTTCTATTGAAGCAGGAGAAGAAGCTCTGAAAAAAACACCTGATCTATTACCAGTATTAAAAGAAGCAGGAGTTGTGGACGCTGGTGGGCTTGGCTTAATTTATGTGTTCAAGGGAATGTTAAAAGCTTTTGACGGAAAAAAACCTCATAAAAAGAAAGTACCTGAAATTTTAACTTTACAACAGGAAAAAAAGATAGTGGAGGAAGAATTGGAATATCTCTATTGCACAGAACTACTAATTAATAACCCAAAAAAAACTATTGCTGAACTTGAACAAGCTCTTGACCTTATTGGGGGTAGTCTCCTGGTTGTAGGTGATGAATCACTAATTAAACTTCATATGCACACAAATGATCCTGACAAAGTACTAATGCTTGCCTTAAATACAGGGGAGATTCAGGATATAAAAATTGATAACATGCGTATTCAGCATGGTGAGTATATAATTAAAAATCATATTAACCATCAAGAATCTAAAAAAGAATGGGGAATAGTAGTAGTAGCTCAAGGAAAGGGTTTAGAAGAAATATTCAAGAATAATGGTGCCGACATGATTATCCCTGGTGGTCAGACTATGAATCCCAGTGTTGAGCAAATAATTACAACCCTTAATAAACTTAATACTAATAAGATTCTTTTTTTTGTAAATAATAAAAATATTACCCTGGCTGCAGAAGAAGCAATAAAATATATTGAGGAAAAGGAAGTCTGTCTGGTTAAGACTACTCATATGATTGAAGGCATAAACGCACTTTTAAGATTCAATCCAGATGTTTCACCAGAAGAAAACCTCTTGAGGATTGATGAAGCCCGAAAAGAGATACAAATAATCGATATAACTAAAGCTCAAAGAGATGGTAGTATGAATAGTATCTACTATTCATACGGTGATTATATAGCTCTATTTGGTAAAGATGAGATTATTGCAGTTTCAAAAGATTTAAGAGATATTGTTGTTAAAGCTTTAGAAAAACTCAATATTAAGAATGGCTCTCTCATTACAATTTATGCTGGAGAAGATTTAGAAGAAGATTCATACCTAAAAGAAGAATTATCAAGGAAGTTTAACGCAGAGGTAGAATGGTATTATGGTGGACAACCACACTATCTTTATTATATTTCAATAGAATAGAATGAATTAAATAAAAGGAGGTACAAATGGAAATTGGTTTAGTGACTGATGGAACATGTGATTTACCACCTGAAATTGTAGAAAAAATGAATATAGAAGTAGTAGACGTCCATCTTACCACTGAAGAAGGAGAACCCGTTCATCTACAAGGTAAGGCATACTATGAATTCTTGCGAAATACAAAAAAAAGACTCTTCACATCTCAGCCTTCTGTAGGTCAATTTGTGGAGACTTATAATAAACTCGGAAAAATATATTCATCTTTATTATCAATTCATCTTACAGCTGCTCGTAGTGGTACAATCCAAAGCGCTGAAATGGCAAAAGAAGCCATACCTGATTTGGATATTACAATCATTGACTCTAAACAAACCTCACTTGGTTTAGGACTTCTTGTATTGGAAGCAAAAAGGTTGATAGACCTTGGTAAAAGTAAAGCAGAGATTATAAACAACATCCTTTCAATCGTTCCAAAAATTAAAACTTCAATTTCTCTTGATACATTAGAATTCGCACTTAAAGGTGGGCGAGTTGAAGGTTTAAAGCTCATCGTTGGAACAATATTAAACCTTAAACCTATTCTTTCCTTTCAGGAAGGTATTCCAAAAGTGAAAGAAGTTATTCGGGGTCGAATCAATTCCTTGGAAAGGGCTTTTGAAGTTTTTAAAAGTGATCTAGATACAGCCCTAAAAGAATGTCAAGAAGTTACTGTTGGTATTGCTCATGCAGATATACCTGATATAGCTTTAGATATTAAGAATAAATTATTAACTCTTTTTCCGAATATAAAAATTATTGAAACTTATGCTGGCCCTGCTTTAGGAGCACATGCAGGACCTGGAGCAGTTGGTCTTTTTCTTGTACCCTGTGCCCGAACATAACACAATACAAGAGATAAAAAAACTTATTGCTGAAGAAATAAAAAGTAGCTATCTAAACAAATTATCTTCAGGAAAATTCTCAGACCAAATATTTAATTTACTGTACTTTCTTAGAGAAAGAGTAAACGACCCTGATACTCTTGAGAGAATTGATTTTATGGTACGAGTTACCCGAGGATACTCAGATAAAACTCCCCCTCTAAGAAAAAAAATAGTCAAGGATTTAATTGTACAGATAAAAAATTATGAAGTAGAAAAACAAAAGACCACTAATACAACCAAAAAAGAAAAAACAATAACCATCGAACCAGCGATTACTCTTAAAGATCCTTTAAGCAACATTAAAGGCGTTGGACCCTATAAAGCGAAGGCTCTATCAAGAATTAACTTATATAGTATTGAAGATTTGCTATATTTCTTCCCTCGCTACTATATTGATAGGACCCATATTAAAGAGGTTAGAACATTGGAGGTAGGAAAAGACCAAACAGTTTCAGCTGTTCTTATTAACTGGGAAAGAAATATTGAAAAAAGAGGCCTAAATATCATTAAGGGATTATTTAAAGATGGTAGTGGATATATTTATGGTGTCTGGTTTAACCAGCCATACATTAAGAAAAGCATTCCAGTCAATTCCACAGTACTACTCAGCGGAAAAGTCGAGCGTTTTGGAAGTCAATTGCAGATAACTTCTCCTGAATGGGAGCTAATGGGAGAAGAAGAACCGCTTGAACATGGAAGAATTGTTCCTGTATATGGACTAACAAGCGGTTTAAGTCAGCGTTTCTTGAGGAACTTAACTCATAAATACTTAAGTCTAACAGAAAAGAAGATAGAAGATTATTTGCCAGATAATCAAAAAGAAAGACTTCAACTTATAAACTTAAGTCAAGCTCTAAAAGATATGCATTTTCCTGTGAATTTAGTTGATCAAAAACAAGCACGTTTCCGTTTGGCCTTTGAGGAATTGTTCCGATTGCAGCTAAAAATAATGTTTAGAAAAGAAGAGATAAAAACTTCTTCAGCCTTACCCTTAAATACCACCGGTTTATTGTTTAGACCTTTCCTAAATAATTTACCTTTTACACTAACAATAGATCAATTAAAGTGTATAGAAGATATTAAAATAGATTTAGCTAAACCAGTTCCCATGAATAGACTTCTCCATGGAGAAGTAGGTTCAGGGAAAACAGTAGTAGCCTTAGCTGCAACCATGATTGCCATAGAAAATTGTGTTCAAGTAGCCTTTATGGCTCCTACCGAAGTGCTAGCGCTCCAACATTATGAGGTCATTAGAGAGCTTTTACCTGAAAGCATTAGCTGTTCTCTTCTTATAGGAAGTACACCTGCGAAAGAACGAAGAATAATTCTTGAAAATCTTTTATCGGGAAGCATAAGCTTGCTTATTGGAACCCATGCTCTCATACAAGAAGATGTAGAATTTCCAAAATTAGGCCTGGTTATAATCGATGAACAACACCGATTTGGAGTAACCCAAAGGTGGAAAATAAAAACAAAAGGGGAAAACCCTCATCTACTTATCATAAGCGCAACACCTATTCCTCGCACCTTAGCACTGACTCTTTATGGTGACCTCGAAATTTCATCATTAAAGAGCCTACCATTGGACAGAGGGAAGATAATAACTATATGGGTAGGTACCGAAAGCAGGAATAAGGTTTATGGTTTTTTAAGAGAACAAGTAAAGCGTGGTAGACAGGCATTTGTAGTTTGCCCAACTATTGAAGACTCCCCCCAGATGGAAGTTAAAGCTGTTACTTCACTCTTTGAGAACCTAAAAGAAGGAACTCTTAGTGATTTAAGGTTAACAATGATACATGGAAGAATGCCCACAAGACAGGTCGGTAAGATTATGGAAGACTTTAAAAAAGGTGATATTGATGTTCTTGTATCAACTTCCATTATTGAAGTAGGGGTCGATGTTAAAAATGCAACTTTTCTAGTCGTGGAAGATGCTCAAAGGTTTGGTCTTTCTCAGCTTCACCAACTCAGAGGTAGAGTAAGAAGAAGCATAAATGATGCTTACTGTTTTCTTATCTCAGACCCATCAAGTGAGGATGCTATAAAACGTCTTAAGGTTATATCTTCAACTTTGGATGGTTTTTTGATAGCTGAAGAAGACCTAAAAATTAGAGGAAGCGGGGAATTTCTTGGTTTAAAACAGCATGGTATATCTGAATTAAAAATAGCAAATCCAATTCAGGATTTACATATCCTTGAAATAGCAAAAAAAGAGGTAACCGACATTCTTAAGAAAGACCCAAATCTGGTTTACGAGGAAAACAGAATTTTGAAAAAACTTCTTTTAGAAGATATGGAAAAAATCGATTTAGCGAGGATATGACCCATGTTAAGAATTGCAGGAGGTCGACTTAAAGGTATAACTATTAAAGGAAGTGGAAAGAGTGTAAAACCAACCTCTGAATTGGTTAGACTCTCTCTCTTTAATATATTAGAGCCATATACGAAAGATTCTTATTTACTTGACCTTTACGCTGGAAGTGGTGCAATTGGAATTGAAGCACTTAGTAGAGGTGCAGCAAAAGTAGTTTTTGTCGACTCAAATAACGAATCTCTAAAACTCATCAGAGATAACCTTACCAAAACCAACCTTTTAGCTCAGGGCACCATAATAAAAAGTATACTTCCTAAAGAAATTGGGAAGCTAAAAATAATTGCACCCTTTGACATAATTATTATGGACCCCCCTTATGAAAAAAACCTTGTAGAAAAAACATTAATCGACATAGATAGTCTCGTTCTGTTAAAAGACGGAGGTATTTTGGCAGTAGAACATTCAACGAGAGAAACTGCACCTATTAGGATTGGTTCTCTGATTATGGTAAAATCATATGGTTATGGAGATACTAAAATAACAATCTTCCGGGAAGAGGTTATTTAATAATGAAGAAAGCAGTTTACGCTGGTACTTTTGATCCAATAACTCTGGGTCACCTTGATGTTATAGAAAGAAGTGCTAAAATTTTCGACCTCATATATATAGGTGTAGCTGCCAGAGTAAAGAAAAACACTCTTTTAGATGTAAATAATAGATATGATCTGGTTGTAGAGTCTGTAAAACATCTAAATAATGTGCATGTTACCATATTTAATGGTCTTCTTGTTGATTTTGTACGAGAATGCCAGGCTTCAGTTATAGTAAGAGGTCTTCGGGTGTTATCCGACTTTGAGTACGAATTTGAGATGGCTAGTGCCAATAAAAAACTTTATCCTGATGTAGAAACTATGTTTTTACCAACTTCATTAGAATACAGCTTTTTAAGCTCATCTCTTGTTAAGGAAGTAGCTTGTCTGGGTGGAGATATAAGTATCTGGGTACCACTTTGTGTTAGTAAAACCCTTGAAAATATTTATAAAAAGACAGGCAATAATGGATAGTATTCAAAAAACAATTAGTTATTTAGAAGAAGCTATCTTGAATGGGAAGCGGGGTCTTTTCACAAATAAAGTTTTGGTGGATCAAAAGCTAATTTTAGAACTCATTGATGATTTAAAAACTATACTACCTCAAGAAATTACTCAGGCAAAAAAAATCGTATCTGAAAAGCAAAAAGTGCTCGAAGATGCCAGGAAAGAAGCAAATAAAATCTTGGAAAGAGCAAAATCAGAAGCAAGTAGGATGGTAGATGAATCAAACATAACCCAATCCGCCAAGGAACAAGCAAAGGAGATTATAAAAGCTGGAGAAAATGAAGCTAAAGTTTACACGATGAATGTCATTTCACAACTCCAGTCAGTCATAGAAAGACTTTTAGATAATCTCAATAAAGAAAAAAATAAACTCGAAAAAACCCTTTAGGAAAGCCAATGCTGATCTTAGTATTAAATTGCGGAAGCTCTTCATTGAAGTATCAATTGGTTGATATTCCACCCTATAGAATTCTTAGTAAAGGAGTGGTAGAGAGGATAGGTTTGCCTGATTCAGTTTTAAAATACCAAGCAGTTCACACTGATGTTAAAGAAATAGAATTAGAAGAAATAAATAATCACAAGTCTGCTCTCAGGTTGATTTTCAATACCCTGTTAGATAAAGATTTAGGTGTAATTCCTTCAGTAGATTTAATTGAAGCAGTAGGGCACAGAGTAGTACATGGTGGTGAAGAATTTTCTGATTCTATTTTGATAAATAATATTGTTATTAGAATCCTGGAAGAGAACACAATGTTAGCTCCACTTCACAACCCACCCAATCTGATGGGAATATATGCTTGCATGGAATTATTACCTGAAATACCACAGGTGGCTGTTTTCGATACAGCTTTTCATCACTCCATACCACCTGAAGCTTACCTTTATGGGTTGCCTTATGAGTTTTATAAACGTGAAAGTGTCAGACGCTATGGTTTTCATGGTTCTTCCCATCGTTATATCACCAGAAGAGCCATTGAACTTAGCGGAATACCATTAGAGAAATCAAAAGTAATATCATGTCATCTGGGTGGAGGAGCAAGTCTGGCTGCAGTAAAAGGCGGATTATCAATTGATACTTCTATGGGTTACACACCTTTGGAAGGTGTATTAATGGCTACAAGATGCGGAGATGTTGACCCTTTCATACCACTCTATCTCATGCGAAGTCATGATATGTCATTAGAAGAAGCTAATGATTTTTTAAATAAAAATAGTGGCGTTATTGGATTAAGTGGTATAAATGGAGATATGCTTGATGTTGAAATAGCTGCATTAAATGGAAACAATCGCGCAGAGCTGGCTATCAATACTTATTGTTATAGAATAAAAAAATATATAGGTGCTTATATGGCCATAATGGGTGGTCTTGATTTAATTGTTTTTGCTGGAGGAGTTGGCGAGAACTCTTCTATTATTAGAGAGAAGATACTGGGAGGACTTGATTTTATAGGAGTTGTTCTGGACCATGAAAAAAATAAAAAACTTCGTGGAGAGGGTGATATTAGCGGTCGTCCTTCAAAGGTAAAGATATGGGTCATACCAACTAATGAAGAATTTATCATCGCTAATGACACCTTTACCTTAGTTAACAAAAACAAAAAATTTCTAACTGCAATAATATGAAAATTAAAATAAAAGATTTAACTGATTCTCCAACGCAAAGTAAAACAATATTTTTAAATAACTTTGAAGTTAAAATAGACACTTCTTTAAATGTTATTGTTAATGGAAATATTGAGATTAACTATGAAGTATCTCAGGTTAAGGCTAAGGGTAAGCTGGTTGGTTTTCCAACATTTACGTGTTCAAGATGTACCAGGGAGTATCAGGAAAAAATTGAAGTTGAAATTGATGAAGTTTTTAAGGAAGAACCGCTCAATAAATTGTCAGCAAAAGATATAGATTGGGATAGGAATAATATTAACGTTTTCCCTCTTAAAGAAGGGGCCGTTGATCTTATTGAAGTCATCAGGGATAATGTTATAATCTCTCTACCTATGAAACCCTTGTGTAGTATTGATTGTCAGGGTTTCGAAATAAGTAACAAAAAAGGAGGTGATACCAATGGGAGTACCAATAAAAAAAGTAACTAGAAAGACAATATCAACAAGACAAAGTACTCATAAGAAAAATCATTCTGGTCTTGTTAAGTGTCCTAATTGCTCTAACTTGATTTCTCCTCATACAGTGTGCAGTTTTTGTGGACATTACAAGGGTCGTAAAGCCCTTGAGATAAAGGTAAAAGAAAAGAAGGAGGCTAAATAAAGGTGGTTAATATAGTAGTAGATGGTGAAGGTGGCGACTTTGCTCCCAATGAAGTGGTCAAGGGGGTCTTGGAAGCATCTGACAAGGCTCCCTTCCGTATTCTGATTACTGGGAGAGAATCTATCCTTAAACTCTATGAGAAAGATATAAATACAATTTACTGTAGTGACCCAGCACCTACTGATGAATCTCCAACTGAAGCCTTCAGAATGAAGAGGAATTCTTCATTATTTAGTGCATTAGAACTTCTTAAAGAGGGTAAGGCTGACGCTTTTATAACTGCTGGTAGTACAGGAAATCTCCTGGTAGGAGCCACTATGATACTGGGTCGTATGAAGAATATTGAAAGACCAGCTCTGGGGGTATTTTTACCTACTTCTACCGGAAAAAAAAATTTTTTTATCGACATTGGTGCTAATCCCGATATTAAACCTGCACATCTTAGAGGATTAGCGATATTAAGTCAGGTATTTTTCCAGGTTAGTACGGGTACAAACACCCCACCAATTGCTCTTTTGTCTAATGGCATAGAAGAAGATAAAGGGAATTACTTCACAAGAGAAGCCAGAAAATTCCTTGAAGATTTACCCGGTTTTATCGGTTACGCAGAAGGATTTGATATTTTTAGCGAACCATCTAAGATTCTTCTTACTGATGGATTTACTGGTAACTTAATAATTAAATCCCTTGAAGGACTGGGAGACTTCATAAAAAATGGTCTCTTTGATATCCAAAAAACTTATAGAGGAAAAATCGGTCTACTTCTACTGAAACCCAACTTAAAAGCTATTTTAAAATCTTTAGATTATTCAGAATATGGTGGCGCTCCTCTCCTTGGAATTAATGGTATATGCATTAAAGCTCATGGTCGTTCTAAAGCTAAAAGTATTTCTAAAGCAATCTGGTTAGCATATAAACTCATTGAAAAAGGGTATATGCAACATGTAAAGAACCGATTGGATTTTGAGGAAAGCCGTTCTGAAAGCATTTAAAAAACAGATAGAAAAGATGATCAATATCCAAGTTAATAACCTGTCTTTAATAAAAGATGCCCTTACTCATAAATCGGAAAGACAGGAACAATTAGAGTTCATCGGAGATGCTGTTCTGGGACTGGTGATATCAAAAATGCTTTGCCAGACTCATCCTGAATTTGGAGAAGGGAATTTAACTATAGCTCGAAGTAACCTTGTAAACAAAAAGTATTTATGCAATAAATTTAGAGAGATTGGATTAAACAAGTTCCTTGATCTCCAGACAGGCGTTGAAGAAACAGAAAGAATAATGGGAGATGCTTTTGAAGCTTTGATTGGCGCGATATTTATAGATAAAGGATTTGAGGTAATATCTGATCTTATTAATAAATGGTTTAAATTGGATATTATTGATGCTTCTATACTTCTTGAAAGAGATTACAAAACAGAACTTCAGGAATATCTTCAAAAAAAGGGGTTATCACTCCCTCAATATATAAGTATAGAGAAAGAGAAACTTTTTCATACCTCAATATTTATTAACAATAAAATGATTTCAACAGGAAAGGGGCTAACAAAGAAAGCAGCAGAACAAGAAGCTGCTTCTCAAGCTCTTTACATCATTAAAGAAACTACCTATTAACAAAATCAAAAAAACTTGACATTAATTATGGAATAATGTAAACTATTACCTGTAAAGGAGATATACTTGACATTATTTGAAAGGAGTTTAGAAAAATTCGAAAGACTTGGTGAGCTTTACGATTTCTATGGAGTACTTTTAACCCTTAAAGAGAACCTTCTAATTGAGAAATTCCTATATGAAGGTTTATCAATATCGGAAATTGCCCGAGAGATAGGATGTAGTAGACAAGGAGTGTATGACATGCTTCATAGAATAGAAAAAAAACTCCAGAATTTTGAAGAAAAAATGGGATTAGCCAGAAAAGAAAAGATGCTATTAGAATTGTTTTCAAAATTTAAAAACAGAATGCCTGAAGAGCTCAGGCAAGAAATTGAAGAACTTATTTTTTCACCAGGAGGTGATCAAGCTGGCAGTTAAGATTAGGTTAAAAAGAGTAGGTCGTAAACAACAAGCTGCCTTCAGGTTGGTGGCAGCAGATAGCAAAAGTCCAAGAGATGGTAAATTTCTTGAATTATTGGGTTTCTATGATCCTAAACAAGATCCACCTAAAATCATCATTAAAGAGGATAGGGTTATTTACTGGCACAGGAAAGGAGCAAAACCTACTCCATCCAGTTATGCCCTTATTAAGAAAGCAGGAATTACCCTTTCATGAAAGAATTACTAAATTATATTGTAGAAAATATACTCCCTAAAGAAGCAAACTTTTCAATAGAGGAGCAGATTATTGACGAAGCTATTATTTATAACATTCTAGTAAGTCATGATATGGTAGGAATTTTAGTTGGGAAAGAGGGTAATTTGATTAGGGCTATAAAAACCCTTCTCAAAGCAAGCCCTCATTCTAAAAACCAAGAAATAGTAATCCGTGTTGACAAGATGGAGGAAGCTAAATAATGAAGGGAAAATCTTTGTGGGCAAAAAGAAGCTTTTTAGTAAAAGCTATAACAACAGAGGGCTTAAGAGAGGAACTTGCAATTCAACTTCATGAAAACCAAAAAAGAATTGACCTTGAATTGGAAAAGTTAACCTATCAAGGTAATAAGCTACTTATAGAATCTTCTCTTGATATTAGAGAAAATATGGCTTTAAGAAAAAAAATTGAAGAAGAAAAAAGAGAAGGGGAGTTAGTGAAAAGTCAGATCTCAAGAAAAATTAAAGAGGTAAAAGAACTCGAATTAGGAACACTTTATCCAATTGGTGTTCTTGAAGGAATTGTTGAGCTTAAAGTAGGTGATAACCTTTGGGAAAAAGTGAACAGTGCAGAAGTTATAATCAAAGATGGAGTAATTCAGGATATTCATAATATATGAGAATTGATATAGTTACTGCCTTCCCTGAATACTTTTATAGCCCATTAGAAGTCGGGCTCATGCGCAGAGCTCTGGAACATGGCTATCTCAAGGTAGAGCTTCACAACCTAAGAGACTACTCCGAGAATAAACATGGGAAAATCGATGATTATCCCTATAGCGGAGGTCCTGGAATGGTTTTGCAAGCTCCACCCATTTTAAAAACTGTAGAAGAGTTAGGCAAAAATTTACCCTACAAACCTGAAATTATACTTTTTTCATCTACAGGTATACCTCTAAATTCATCTCTGGCAGAGGACCTTAGTAATAGGGAAGGTTTGCTGATAATTTGTGGTCACTATGAAGGAATTGATGAGAGAGTAAAGGAAAGTCTTTCACCACTTGAGATATCCCTCGGTGATTATATTATAAGCGGAGGCGAAGCAGCATCTCTTATCTTAATAGAGGCAATAGCAAGGTTCATCCCTGGCATAATAAGTGAAGAGTCTTTAGAAGAAGAGTCCTTTGCAGAAAACCTTCTTGAATATCCGCAATATACAAGGCCCGTTGAATGTGAGGGTTTAACAGTTCCAAATATTCTCATTTCTGGAAATCATAACAAATTTAAAAGATGGATGATGAAAGAATCTCTTAAAAGAACATTAGTTTTGAGACCAGATTTATTAAAGAAAAGGTCTCTTAGTAAAGATGATTTAATAACAATTAAAGAGATTATTTCTGAAATCATATCGCTGGTGGATGGATTAAATTCACCTAACTAAAGGAGGAAATCTTATGAACGAAGATATAAAAATATTAGTAGAACAAGAACCTAAAAACCATGTTTTTAAGGTTGGAGACACTGTGAAGGTTCATCTAAAAGCTTTAGCAGGTGGGCCTACAAGTGGACAGATTTTTGAGGGGATAGTAATTGCACGCAAACATGGTGGAGCTAATGAAACATTCACTGTAAGAAAGATATCTTCTGGTATCGGGGTTGAGCAGATATTCCCTTATAACTCACCAAGAATATCAAAAATAGAAGTTGTAAGAAAAGGTAATGTAAGAAGAGCTAAATTATTTTACTTAAGGAAACTATCGGGAAAGAAAGCCCGAGTAAAAGAGGAACGTTAGTTTCAAATGAAGCATTTACCTATATTTGATGAGATATTCGAATGGGTAAAAACCATTTTAATTGCAGTAGTTATTGCCCTACTTTTAAGAGGTTTAGTAATTTCACCATTCAAAGTATCAATGACTTCAATGTACCCAACCTTACAACCTGACGATCTCATCCTTGTAGATAAATTAACTTATAAATTTCGTCTACCAATGCCAGGCGATATCATAGTTTTCCATTCTCCGTTGGGAGAGAGTAAAGACTTTGTGAAAAGAGTAATTGCTGTTGGTGGAGATGAGATAGAAGGGGTAAATGGACAATTATTTGTAAATAAAGAGCTATTAAAAGAGCCCTATCTTTCTAATAATCCAAATATTTCTTTCCCTTCTCAAGTAATTGAGGATGGAAAATATTTTGTTATGGGAGACAACAGAGATAACAGTCTGGATAGTCGTAGTTTTGGTCCTATAGAAAAAAAAGAGATAGTAGGGCGTGTGTTGTTAATTTTCTGGCCTTTTAATAGATGGGAAAGAATCTGGCTTTAAAAACCAGCTCAACATAATGCTTATAGGTGGTATAGACGAAGCAGGAAGGGGTTCTCTTGCTGGTCCGGTAGTTAGTGCTATCGTTGCCTGGCATCCAGCCCGATTTCTTGCAAAGGACTCTAAATCTTTATCTCCAAAGATAAGGGATGAATATTTTATATACATTAAAAACTCTGCTCTTGGTTTAGGTATAGGGTTAGCAAGCGTTGAAGAGATTGATATAATGAACATTCAACAAGCTACATTATTATCTATGAAGAGAGCGCTATTGAACATGGACTTGGCGGTTGATGTCCTTATCATAGATGGCATTAATCTTCTACCAGGAATAGAAATAACCCAGATAGCTTTTCCCAAAGGAGATCTTCATATACCTGTAGTAAGCGCTGCTTCAATAGTAGCTAAAGTTGTAAGAGATGAAATAATGAAAAATCTTTCTTATAATTTTCCAGAATATGGATGGGAGAAAAATAAAGGTTATGGCACTAACTTACACCGAGAAAGTATCCTGCGGTGGGGTCCTTGCATCCACCACCGAAAGTCATTTCTTCATGAATAAAAAAGAGTTAGGTAAATGGGGTGAGGATTATGCCCTTACCAAACTAAAAAAAGAAGGCTATTCGTTAATAGTACGAAACTTTACCTCTCCCTACGGGGAGCTTGATCTTGTAATGAAGAAAGATCGTTCACTATGTTTTGTAGAAGTAAAAACAAAACGTGGGCTTGAGTTCGGACTTCCAAGAGAAGAGGTAACAGAAAAGAAACTAAATCATATAAAAAAAGCTGTCCTTTATTACCTTAATCGGAACTCTAATAATCTTAACCCTATCTTCTTATATGTGGCTGAAGTAATTATCCTGCCAGAAGAAATCAAATTTGAACTTATCCAGGTGGTAAAAATACATGATAGCTAAAACATTTTCAGCAACAAACTGGGGTATGGAAGTTATTCCTGTTGAAGTCGAAGTAGAAATTAGTAAAGGATTACCTAATTTTATTATTGTTGGCTTACCTGATCAAGCAGTCCAGGAATCTACAGAAAGAGTCCGTTCAGCATTAAAAAATATGGGTATGGCTTTTCCCCCTGGAAGAATAGTCATAAATATGGCACCTGCTGACTTAAGGAAAAAAGGTCCTAACCTTGATTTATCAGTAGCTATCGCTATATTAATTCATGAAGGTGTTATCTCAGCTAAACAGGTAAATGGTAGGCTATTCATAGGTGAACTTTCTCTAAGCGGAGAATTGCGCTCTGTCGAAGGTGTTCTTCCCATTGCTTTAAGTCTACCTAATCATCATGTAAGCGAAATAATAGTTCCAATGGCTAATTTAGAAGAAGCAAGGCTTGCACGCAAAGTACCCTCTTTAGGTTTTAACAACCTTCAGGAGGTAGTATCTTTCCTAAAAGACGGTATACCTCCAGAACAAATTATTGATACTATTGTAGATTCTGATATTACAACTGAAATTGACTTTACAGATATTAAAGGGCAACCTCTTGCAAAAAGAGTGTTAGAGATATCTGGTGCTGGCGGACATAATACTCTTCTGGTAGGAAGTCCTGGTAGTGGTAAAACACTACTATGTAGAGCATATCCTGGTATTCTTCCCATTCTTACTGAAGGCGAATCTATAGAAGTATCAAAGATTTTTAGCATAGCTGGTTATTTAAAAAAAGGAAAGCTCATAAACATACCACCATTTAGATCACCTCACCACACAATATCTACTATAGGCTTAATAGGTGGAGGAAGTATTCCAAAACCAGGTGAGATAACCTTAAGCCATAGAGGGGTTCTTTTCATGGATGAGTTGACAGAGTTTAAAAGAGAAGCACTTGAAGCATTAAGGCAACCATTAGAATCTTCCACTGTTACAATTGCCAGAGCATCAGGCAGCTTAACTTATCCTTCTAAATTCATATTACTGTCTGCTATAAACCCATGTCCATGTGGTTATTACGGAGACACTATTAAAGATTGTCGCTGTAGTCCAGGCGAAATAAAAAAGTATCGGTCAAAAATATCTGGACCAATTTTAGATAGAATCGACCTTCATCTTGAGATGCCTTCTTTAAAGATAGAGGAGCTCAAAGAAACCGGTAACGCAGAACCCTCAAGTGAAGTAAGAAAAAGAGTAGAAAAGGCTCGGAAAATCCAAAGGGAAAGATATAAAGATGAAAAGTTCTCTTTAAACTCTGAGCTAAACCCCAGGACAATAAAAAAATATCTTGATATAACCAGAGAAGGGAAGCAACTTTTAGAAATGGGAGCAAGGCGGCTTGGTTTAACTGGTAGGGCTTACGACAAAGTAATAAAAGTTGCTATGACTATTGGCAATCTAAATAATTCCACTACAGTCAGATCAGAACACATAGGTGAAGCTTTAACTTACAGAGAAAGCACTTTTTATGAATAACTGCCTTATTGCTTTACATTACTCAAATATATTTTCATATAAAGAACTAAAATGCTTAGAAGAAAAATACGGAGATTATGAACAAGCCTGGATTAAGCTTGAATATCAGCAACCCTTATTTAGGGATCCTTTGGAAGAAAAAAATATTAAAGAATTTATCAGAAAGAATAAACCAGAAGACTTAATTTCAAAACTAAGGTATCAGAATATCAATCCTATTACTATTTATGATACTAATTATCCATCCTTATTAAAAGAAAGCAAAAATCCCCCTCTGGTTCTTTATACAAGAGGAGAATTAAGCCTATTTCAGGAAAATATGTTGGCCATTGTTGGCACCAGATCGCCTACACCCTATGGTAGAAAAGTAGCCTACGAGTTATCCTCTGATTTATCAGGCCAATTAACCATAGTAAGCGGATTAGCACTTGGGATAGATAGTGAGGCTCATAAAGGAGCCATTAAAGGAATAAAAAAGACAATTGCTATCCTGGGGTCTGGTTTAAACCACCCTTACCCACCTCAGAACATAAATCTTTTCAAAGAGATAGTTTTGCATGGTGGACTTTTGTTATCTGAATATCCACCATTTATTAAACCAGAAGCCTGGAGATTTCCTCTTAGAAACAGGATTATTGCTTCCATAAGCCTGGGAACTGTGGTTATAGAAGCTGGTAATAGAAGCGGTGCGTTAATTACTGCCCGAATTGCTCTTGATGAAGGAAGAGAGGTCATGGCAGTGCCTGGCCTTGTAACCAATCCTAAAGCAACTGGCTCCAATGCTCTTATAAAAGATGGAGCTCATCTCATTTCTTCCTCTGTAGATATCATGGAATTATTCTCTTTTCTGCCAATGTTTTTAAAACAAAAAAACGCAAAAGAAAAAGACGAAAACGAACTTACTTCTCTTCTTTCTGGTGGACCTTTATCAGTCGAAGAATTATCTACCCTATCAAAGAAATCACTTGAGTACATTCTTTATGACCTTACTCTTCTCGAATTAAAAGGCGATATCAAGAGAGAGGGTGGGTTATATTACCGCTTAAAAGGTTTAGAGTAAATTTGAAAAAATTATTATACATTCCAGTCATTATTCTTTTAATCTCACTTGACCAATTAATTAAATATTATTTTAATTCTAACCCCGAAAAGTTAATCCATTTTTGGTTTCTAGAATTAAACCTTCTTAAAAATTATGGTGGGCTTTTTGGCTTACCACTTTTTGGAGGAATCTTTGGCCAAATTATAATCCTGACCATCATTACTCTGCTATGGTTTTGGGTAATGACTACAAAAAGCTCTTATTTTCTTACTTGTGGTACTTCATTGATTCTAAGTGGTGGTTTCTCTAACCTTATTGACCGCATATATCAAGGTTATGTTATAGATTATATTAATCCCGGCTTCTGGCCCGTTTTTAATCTGGGAGATGCCTATATATCTATAGGTGTAGTAGTAATCATCTGGGTAGTATTATTTGGAAAATTTCATAATTAACGAGACTGATCGTATTGATATTCTCATAACTAAAAACCTATCTATTCCGCGGACTTTAGCACAAAAGCTTATTAAAGATGGAAATGTAAATATTGAGGGGATAACCATATATAAACCCTCATATAAAGGCAAGATTGGTGGGGTTGTATCTATTAATATTCCTCCACCTGTTGTTTTGGGAGAAGGGAAAGAATATCCATTAAAGATAGTCTACGAAGATAAATACCTTTTAGTAGTTGATAAACCAGCAGGATTAATTACTCATAGAGGCGTAGGAATCAAATCTACTACTCTTGTTGATGCCCTAATCTGGAAAGGAATTGAACTTCCTATTTGTGGTAGGCCATTTAGGCCGGGTATTGTCCATAGACTTGATAAAGATACATCAGGATTAATTGTGGTTGCAAAAAATGATGAAACATATTTCAAACTTGTAAACATGATTAAAAAAAGAGAAGTAACAAGAAGCTACCTTGCTCTGGTTAAAGGCAATCCTCCTTCTAAGGGTATCATAAAACTACCACTTAGTAGAGACTGGCGAAGAAAGACAACTATGACCGTTAATTTAGGTGGTAGAGAAGCATTAACATATTTTGATACCATTGAATACATCAATGATTTTACTCTTTTAAGACTTATATTAGAAACGGGTAGAACTCATCAGATTAGAGTACACTTGAAGTATTCAGGTTTTCCAATAGTTGGAGATACTGTGTACGGTTTCTCTACACCCCTTCTTCCCAGACAATTTCTGCATGCTTTCAGACTTAGCTTTTTGCATCCTGAAACAAATGTAAATAGAACCTTTTTCAGCCCATTACCCTTAGACTTACGATTACTATTAAAGATATTACGGGATAAGAAGAGTTGAGCAGGCTCGGTGTCCACCTTTCATTAGCTTCAGGGATTCCTCATTTGTTGAAGGAGATACAATATCTTAATATCAACGCTTTACAAATCTTCAGTGGAAACCCAAGAAGTTATCGATATTCTTCAACACTCAATGAAGAAAGACTTTCTGTTTTAAGAAAAAGCTTGCGAGAGATGGGAATTTATCCTTTAATTATCCATTCGCCTTATGTACTTAATCTCGGTAGCTTAAAAGAAGAAGTTGCAGTTAAATCTGCTTACACATTAGAAAATGAGTTAAGAACTCTTGAGATTCTTGATGGCAGCTATCTCGTATTTCACGCTGGAAGTAGTAGAAGTCCAATAAATGAAAAAAGGTTCCTATTCTTACTTGAAGGTCTTCTCGACCAGATTGCTCCCAGGATAAGTATTCTTCTGGAAAATTGCAGTGGTGGTCAAACTTCAGATATAAGTTTCTTAAAAACGCTTATTGTGAGGTCTGGAAAATCAAAAAACCTTGGGTTATGCTTAGACACCTGCCATCTTTTTGCGGCTGGTTATGATATTAGAAAAATGGAGAATGTAAAAAGGGTTTTTGAAGAAGCTAACGGATTTATAAAGTTGATTCACTTAAATAATTCCAAGGCACCAGCTGGGTCTAAAATAGATAGACATGAACACCTTGGTAAAGGTTTGATAGGAAATATTGGACTTAGTCAGTTTCTACATTATCCTGCAATTAAGAACATACCTGTCATTCTTGAAACTCCAAAGGACCATCCTCAGGCTGATAATGATAATTTAAAAATTGCCCGACATATTTTAGGAATAGATTCAATATCTGTTGACATATTGACTAATTGATGTATACTTACTATAATTATCTTAAATTACCTTAAGGCTATTGCTATAAAGGAGGCATTGTAAGATGGAAACTTTAAAGGTAGGCAAGAACTCAGAACCAAAAGGTGTAGCAGGTGCTATTGCAGCGGTGATCAGACAGAGTAAAAAAGTTGAGATTCAAGCTATCGGAGCAGGTGCAGTAAACCAGGCTGTAAAAGCCATAATAATTGCCAGGGGTTATCTATCCCCTAATGGCATGAATCTATTTTGCACACCGTCCTTTGCAGATGTCCAGATTGACAGCGAGGAAAGAACAGCTATTAGATTTCTTGTTGAAGTCAAGTAAAGGAGGCAAGAAATGTCAGAAGTAGAAATATTAAAAATTGCAGCCACATCAGCACCCAAAGCAGTAGCAGGGGCATTAGCCACAGTAATACGAAATAACAAACAAGTAGAACTGCAAGCTATCGGAGCAGGTGCAGTAAATCAAGCTGTAAAAGCCATAATAATAGCCAGAGGATCACTTTCTCCCAATGGGATTGAGATAGCTTTTGCCCCCTCCTTTGCTAATGTTGAGATTGATGGTGAGGAGAGAACAGCTCTTCGTTTTACTATCGAGAAGAAGTAACCCTTTATAAAGAATTTGGTTATTAACACTGTTTTTAAAATATATGAGCCCCTTAAACTGGGGCTCATATTTCTTATTTAAATGAGTAAAAAATATTATTTTTTTACCTACGGCTGTCAGATGAATTTCTATGACTCAAGTGTTGTCGAGAAAATCCTGATTGATCGTGGTTTTACAAAATCTTCCTCTCCCCAGGAAGCTAATGTAATTCTGGTGAATACTTGCTCTGTAAGAGCTCATGCTGAAGAAAGAGCTTGGGGGACAATAGGAAGTCTAAAGAGAATTAAAGAAAATAACCCTGATTTAAAAATTGTAGTCATGGGATGTATGGGAGAAAGGTTGGGGAGAAAAGTCATAGAACGCGCTCCATATGTAAATTTAGTATTAGGAACTCATCATTTCAAAGATGTAAATCTTATACTTGATTTAGAATTCGCAGAAAAAAGAATGATAACAAAAGTAGGTGAGGTTGAATCGCCCTATCAAGGACTTCAAGCAGTGCAGGGAAACTCTGTCTTAGCAAATATAGGTGTCATGAAAGGATGTAATTCATTTTGCGCCTATTGTGTTGTACCTTATACGCGGGGAAGGGAAGAGAGTAGGCCTATTCAAGATATAGCAAACGAAGTAAAAGAAATTGTTGAAAAACAGGACAAGGAAATACTTCTTCTGGGGCAGAATATCTTAGCTTATGGGAGAGACCTAAATTTGAAAAATGGATTCTTGAACCTATTAGAAGAGGTTCACAATGTAGGTGGAGTTATACGGTTAAGATATCTTACTTCTCATCCAAAAGATTTAACACCTTTCATCATAGAAGGATTAAAATATTTACCCAAGGTTCCAGAACATTTTCATCTTCCCATTCAGAGTGGTGATGATGATATGTTAAAAGCAATGAATAGGGGTTACACTACGACTGATTACCTAAAATTAATTGATAAAATCAGGGAGGAGTTTCCAGATTCTTCCATATCCACCGATATTATTGTGGGTTTTCCCACTGAAACAGAAACTTCCTTCTTAAATACACTCAATTTCTTTAGGAAGGTTGAATTCGATTATGCCTTCGCTGCTATTTATTCTCACAGACCTGAAGCAATGGCGAGTAAATTATACCCTCAGGAAATTCCTCTTGATGAAAAGAAAAAAAGGCTTAAAGATTTTAATCAATTACAAGAAGAGATTACCTTTAAAAAGAATCAGAAACTCATAGGTCAAGTAGTAGAAATCCTGGTTGAAGAATTTTCAAGGAAGCACCGTGCCTTTTCTGGTAGGACCCGAACTAATAAAATCGTAGCCTTCACTTCGTTAAAAACAGATCTAATAGGACGATTAGTAAAAGTTCGTGTAAAAGAAGCTGGTTCCTGGGTGATAAAGGGTGAGGAAATTTAATAATTATATTGCACTTCTGGGACCTACTTCTTCTGGAAAATCTAAACTTGCCATTGATATAGCAAAAAAAACAGGTGGAGAAATACTAAACATAGATTCCGTAACTTTATATAAACACCTCAGTATTGGCACTGCTAAGCCTTCTTATGAAGAAAGAAAAGTAGTAAAACACTACCTTTTAGATACCCTAGAGCCTGATGAAAAAATTACCGTTGTGGAATTTGTCCAGATGGCTGAGGAAGTCATAAAGCAAATGACAAATGATAATATAAAACCTATCTTCGTGGCAGGAAGTCCTCTTTATTTCTACTCCTTAACTAAAGATACCTTTCAGCCTCCTCCAACAGACTCCGTGATAAGAAAAAACCTTCTGGAAAGAACTGATACTGAAGAATTAATTGTTCTATATTCAGAATTAAAAGAAAAAGATCCTTACTATGCTACTAAAATTAATCAACAGGATAAAAAAAGAATTATTAGAGCACTTGAAGTGATTCAACTTACGGGTAAACCTTTTTCCTCTTTTGGTAAGAGTATTTTGTATGGAAAAGAAAGGTACAACCTACTTAAAATAGGCTTGAATCCTGAAAGGATTTATTTGAAAGAAAGAATTTACAATAGAACTATTAAAATGATTGAAGCTGGTTTAATAGAAGAAGTAAGATATTTGATGAAATCAGGTATATCTTCCGAGTCTCCCTGTTTTGAAGCTATTGGATACAGGGAAGCCCTGGCATTAATCAAAAATGAAATCTCTTTAGAAGAGTTAGTTACTTTAATAAACAAACGAACCTTCGCCTATGCTAAACATCAGATGACCTGGTTTAAAAGAGATTTGAACATTAATTGGTTTTCTTACAAAAATGAAAATGAATTTAATTTAATATCAAAAGAGATACTAAGATTATGCTGAATTCTAACCTCATTCATATAGAGAAGCCTGCTATTCTAGTTCAAGTTCTTACTCCAAAAGAAAGGAAGCTTGAAGAAGAGCACGGAGAGGAACTCTTACATCTCTCAGAAGTAGCAGGATATAAGGTTACAACAGTAATCAAACAGAGAATAACAGCCCCAAGACCACCATATTATATAGGAAAGGGTAAGTTGGAAGAAGTTAAAGACCTCGTGCATTTGAATAAAGCCCAAACTGTAATTTTTGGAGTAAACACCCTTTCGCCTTCATTCAAGAACAAGCTGGAAGATTTTCTTAAAACGGAAGTAGTAGATAGAACACAATTAACCCTTTCGATATTTGAACTTCATGCTTCCTCTAAAGAAAGCAAAATCCAGATAGAGTTAGCTCGGTTGAGGTACGAATTACCGCGTTTGAGAGGAAGGGGAGAGGAGCTCTCCCGGTTGGGAGGTGGTATTGCAACAAGGGGACCTGGAGAAATGGAAATTGAAAAAGAGAGAAGGATTATTAGAAAAAGGATTAACTTTCTGGAGAAAACCATTGAAAGCATAATGAGAAATAGGAAAACTCTTGGACAACCCCGAAAAAGACAGGGCCTAAAACTGGTAGCCATTCTTGGCTATACTAACGCTGGAAAAACTAGTCTTTTTAATCTTCTAACTAAAAGCCAATTTGAAGTAGCTCCACGAGCTTTCACTACTCTGGACCCACGTATCCGTTTTGGGTATCTGGGTAATGAAATAGGGGTTATTTTTAGCGATACGGTGGGTTTTATAAGGGATCTACCCTTAGAACTATTCACAGCTTTTAAAGCGACCTTAGAAGAGGCAAAAGAGGCCGATTATCTTCTGCTGGTTGTTGATATTTCTCAGAGTTCTATAGAAGAACACCTCTCTGCTATCTATAAGACCCTTAATGATCTTGGAATTCAAGATAAGCCATCTGTCCTCATTGCAAACAAGGTTGATTTATTAGAAAACCCAGAAGTTTCTATTGCTAAACTCAAGATGATTTATAATGATGATGTGATAGGAACCTCAACTGAAACTTATTTTGGGATAGATGATGTAAAATCTTTATTAAGGAAGAAACTCCAACATGAAAAGCTTTTCACATATAAATCTTAACTCTATTACTCTCGATATAGAAAAAGCTCTTTACTCTGAATTTAAGAGTATTGAAGAAATTCGTTCTCTTAATGTTAAAAAAGTTCATGAAAGTATTATTAAATCTGATGTATCTGACATAGACCTGGCTCCATCTGCTGGTTATGGTTATGGTGATTGGGGAAGAGAAAAGATAGAGGAAGTATTCGCCAGGGTATTTGGTGGAGAAGATAGTCTTGTTAGGCCACAAATATCTACAGGTACTCAAGCTCTTTATCTATCTTTAATGGGGACTCTGATACCGAGCAAAAGAAAGAAGCAAAAAGATGTTCTTATTCTTACAGGCGAGCCGTACCCCACAATTCTACCTACCTTCAACTTTTTAAAAGATTCAGGTGTTAATGTTAATAAAGCAGATATTAGCACTACTCCTTTGGAGGAAATCCTCTCAAAATATGAATCACTTGATCTAATCTTTATTCAAAGATCTAAGGGTTACAGCCTTAAGAATTCTTTGAGTATTTCCATGATTGAAGAAATAATCAGGCTGATACGTATATATTATAGTAGTAATGTAATTATTTTAGTTGATAATTGCTATTCAGAATTTGTAGCAGTTAAAGAACCAGGTCAGATCGGAGCAGATATAATTGTTGGTTCACTTATGAAAAATCCAGGTGGTGGCATAGTTTCAACAGGTGGGTATATAGTCGGCAAGAAAGACTTGGTGCAGGATATAGCAAGTTTTTTATACGGTGCTGGGGTAGGGAAGGGGTTAGGTCCAATTCACAATAAGAAAGAGATTCTTCTTGGCTTATATCTGGCTCCATTAGTAGTCAGTGAATCACTAAAAGGAGTGTTATTCGGTAGCCATCTTTTCCATAAACTAAGTATGAAAGTTATACCAAAGCCAGGTGAAGAGTTAGCTGACATAGTCCTGGCAGTTGAGTTGGGGTCTAAAGAAAAAGTATTGAAGGCATTAAAGGAGGTTCAATCTATGGGACCCTTGAATCCAAGTGCATTACCAGAAGGGTCACTTCTTCCAGGATACTCTGATGAAGTTGCTATGGCTGGTGGAACTTTCACTCCAGGCTCTTCAATAGAATTAAGCGCTGATGCTTTATTAACTTCTCCTTGGGTTTTATATTTGCAAGGTAGCTTCTATTATGAATTATTCAGGGAAACCTGTTTAAAGATAGCCCAAACCATATTATTTTAGATTTCTTTAAAGTTCCGCTGCTAAGGGGAAATAACTCTCTACCAGAACTTCTCTTAAATTCTTATCTATATAAAATCCTTTATATCCTAATGCTTGTCTAACTAAATCAGGTTGACAACCAATATTAATTAGATGATTTAAATATAAGGAACGTAACCTTTGAGGAGTACATATTATCCCTGTTTTTTCCTTTATTAAGTGGACTTCTCTGGTTATATGCGACTTCTTTATGTTAAACATTCTTTTTTCATTAACTCTCTTAATTACTAAATTAAGCAGTTCCTTTGCTGTTATTTCATCTATAACAGGTGCTAACCTTTCCTTACCATCAAGTGATATTACCCTCATAAACACATGATTCTTTATAATTACAATATCAGTTGGTGAAAGTTTAAAAATCTCATTTATTTTTAATCCTGCATATAACATTAATAAAAAAGTAAGTTTTAAATCTGCAGGGAGGAAATATATATGTGTTAGAATAATCTCTATTTCTTTATTTATAGAAGTATTCTCTGGTTTTTCATTCTTTACTTTGATCTTTTTTATGTTTACAGGATTTCCTTGTACTTGACCAGTATCGGTTAGATAATCATAAAAACCCTTTAGTACTGTTATACATAAGTTTATAGTAGTTGGTTTTAATCCTAATCCAGAAAGGTAAGGGGTATATCTTTTGCAATCTTCTCCACTTACATTTTTAAACCATAATTTTTCTTTTTTACACCAATTAATAAAATATTCTAAAGCAAACTCATAAGTCGAAATAGTTTTCTTAGACCTGTTTGCTTTTATAAGTTCTCCTAAATAATTTTTTATGTATCTTCTAAGCATTATTCATTTTTTTTAACTAATAAATAATTAGTATAAATAATAGTTGATTATAACACAGGCAGACTTATTTATCCAAATTCACACTGAAAATTATCACTTCTGATAATATATCTTATGTTAAATTGATATTTTGAAATTGTCCAAAATCATCATATATTAAGCTCAAGGAAATTTAAAATATGTTTTTCAATGTGTTTTATGAATTTCAAATTAAATCTTTTACTAATAACTCATTACTTATTACATATTAAATTTTTTAAATCTGAACTTGTTTCAGCATATCATCTTAAATCCTTTTCAAATCACTCATTACACATTACATATTACGACTTTTTAACTTCCAAACACCCCAAAACCCCCTCTATTTACCACCTAATTAAACATATTCTGCATGTGTTATGCATTTCCTACTTGACTCACAAAACTACCAAATAAAGCATTCTATGGGGTATTTCAGTTACATAGCCATTCCCAGAAGATATAATCATTGGATCTTTCCATCCTTCCTCCCAGCCAATTTAAAATTCCTTTACCAACGTTATGTAAGAGGGCGCACCAGCGATATATAATGAATCAGAAACCTACTTTGCGGGATTGAAGACTAAGGGGTTAGTGTTACCACACCCCAAAATTGCAGATAACGGTTGAGGATAAAAGAAGTTTGGCAAATCCGAATTTGGACGAAGCGAAGTGGAGTCTTTTACAACATGTTAGATAAAGTGCCACATCTTTATGCATTATCTGTTCAATCTATCTTTCTGCTAAAGCAATTTGAAAAAAATCCCAGCTTGTCACACCAGTTCTAATTATCCTAAATCCTGCTCTTTTGATTTCATTTGCCAGTCCGCATTTCAGCAGATCTTTATAGGTCGTGTATTCAGGGTTAAAACGCTCCATAAAATCAAACAACAATGCCTTCCATCTTCGGTCTGGTTTATTATGTTCAACGAGGACTATCTTGCCTCCCAGTCTGATGACCCTATAAGCTTCCGATAAAACATTCTGTCGCACTTCTTGAGGCATCTCATGGAGTGCACCACAAATGACACTCTTATCAAAATAGCTATCAGAAAAGGGAATATCTTGAGCATCACCCTCTATGAGAGAGAGCCCATCAGGTTCTCTCTTTTTCCGGGCAATCCTTAATTGAGCAGGAGAAAGTTCAATACCCACCACCTCTCCTGTCCCTGCAAGTCTTTTAGCAAGCATTATGGTTAAAGTGCCCGTGCCACAGCAAATGTCCAGTATCTTTTCGCCAGGTTGAGGGTTGATCCATTCGATTATTAACTCCCGCCATCTCCGTTCACCACCAAAACCTCCGTTAAGAAAGAAGAAGAGTACTTTCATAAAGGGATCGTAAATGTGAGCAAACCAACTATACCATTTTTCATAGGCACTACGATAATAATCTGGCATTTCTATCCTATTTTTAACTTTTTTTACATGGTAATGTAGCATTTCGCCTAACTCGTTCCTATTCGAACTGTTCGGATATCTTTTTAATTGAGTAATATAGACAAACTCGGTTCGCATATGCTTCCCCTTGCCTGAATGCCAATTCCTTTATCATCAAATATCATCTCACAATTTATTATATACTCCTGATAAGAGCAAGGATTGTGGGGCAATTGCTCTTTTGAGATATGTATCCAAATGCTTTGACTTCTGCTTTCATATTCTGGAACTTACTTTTCCTAGTCTTCAGGATAATCAAAGCCATAACTGAGTTTATGGTCATAAACCTGAATATACCCTGCGGTTACTGGTGTTATTGGTGAGGAAACAAAAGTTTGTTCTAATAACTGTCTTTCTTTAAATAGCAAAACAAAGGAGGTAAGCACTAAATTAGAAGATAATAGATAAGCATGTTAAACCACCATCACCCTTCCTAAATTCTGACATCGGGATTTCAATAGTGGTAAAACCTTCATCTTTGATGAATTTTTTAGTTATAGGATATCCTTCAGGAATAAGTACCTTTCCATTTATTGATAGACAGTTAGTACTATATTCGTATTTTTTGGGAACAATGATTTTTTTAAATTCAGAAAAATATTTGTCATCAAAATACCCAGGAGTTATTAGGATATAATCATTTCCTAAGTAAGTGCAGGCTGATTTTAAGTGAAATATCTCATTTATTTTTACTGGAATTACTTGGTAACCATCATTTGAAACAATAGATTGTACTTGCTTAATTGCCTGTTCGTTAGTTCTCGGAGAAATGCCAATGAAAATTTTATCTTTGATTTTTAATACATCTCCCCCTTCTATTGTTGCCGGTGATTTAATCTCGAAGATTTCCTTATAGTTTGCAAGGATTTTCTTGACTTCTATTTCTTCACCAACTCGTGATTTAACTCCCATGTATGAAATAATTGCTTTGTCTCCGATTATTATCGCTGTGTCTTCCACAAAGCAACAATCTGGGAGTTTATCATCAGTCTCTATTCTTATCAATGTGAGACCTAATTGTCTTAGGGTTTCGCAATATAGACTATGTTGTTCCTTTGCTAAATTAAAGTCTATCTCTTTTTTTGGTATACGAGTCTTAATGCACCTGTCATAGGTATCCGGCACATCTCGTATTACCGCATAATTACCTTTAGGTGTGCTCGTCTTCTTCATCTCTTTATCCCTGAATTCATTTAACTCTAATATTTCCGACATCAATGTTGTATATCTTCCCATATCGAAATAATATCTGAAGTTTTCTTCAATTATACCCTCTTTTATTTGGAATAGAGACTTTGAGGAATGCCACCCTCCGTTTGAAAATCCAGAGATCTTCTCTTTTGCCATGACAAATTTTACCATGTATCGCCCTTTTTTATAAGATTTAGACCTTCCTCCAAAAGACCTTCCAGAAAAAGGACTTTTTCCTCAAAATTTAACTTCCTTAAAAGGGAGAGTCTGAGCTATCTCATCTTTTACATGTTCCCATTTGCCTAAGCTCATGGTGCGTCAGTGCCAAATATGCCAATTCATAAAGAGGAGTAATGGATTGGGTTTTGAGAGATGTTTATGGCTTTATTGAGATTCTGGTTTAATTTATGTTATCCTTTAGTTAATTACCTTAAATAGGTAACATTATGAAATTAGCGAGGTGAATAATGTTTAAGGGTAAAATTTGGATGTGGGTATTTGTTGGTCTGGTAATGGTCTCGCTCTTACTTTTTGCTCACAGTAATCTTACTTATGCAGCCCAGGAAGAGGAAGCAGTGGAATATGGATGGTTATCTTTATTACCTGCCATAATTGCCATAGGACTTTGTTTTATTACTAAACAACCTCTTCCATCTCTTATGATTGGTGTTTTTGTGGGAGCAACTATCACCAAAAATTGGAACCCCTTAGCTGGTTATACGCGTACCCTTGAAGTAGCTGTAGAACAGATGACAGACAGCTGGAAAGCAGCCATCATGCTCTTTACCCTGATAATCGGTGGACTTGTTGGATTGGTGTTTTTAGGTGGGGGCGTTTACGCTTTTGCTGAATCCATGAAAACCAGGTTAAGAAACTCAAAAATGGGTCAATTGACATCCTTTCTCCTGGGTTGGATTATCTTTTTTGACGATTACACCAACACTGTTGCTGTAGGTAATTCTCTAAGAGGTGTCTCAGATGCATTGAGGATATCCCGGGAAAAATTTTCTTATATCGTTGACTCCACTGCTGCCCCAGTGGCAACCATCGCTCTGGTAAGTTCCTGGATAGGTTATGAGGTAGGGCTTATCAAAGAGGCCTTAGAAGCAGCCGGTTCAACTATTTCTGCCTACAAAGTTTTCATTGATTCTCTACCCTTGAAATTCTACAGTATCTTTGCCCTGGTTCTTCTCTTGATGGTTGTTCTTTCTGGGCGTAACTTCGGCCCCATGCTTAAAGCAGAATATCGTGCCCGGACTACTGGTAAAGTATTTGCAGATGGTGCGAGACCCCTTTCAGGTGGGGTAACCCTTAAGATAAAAGAAGGTATCCCTTATAAGGTTTCTAACATGGTAGTGCCTATTTTATCCCTGTTAGTTATTACTATGTTTAGCCTATGGTGGACTGGAGGCGGTCCTGAGGTTCCTTTTGGGGAGGCTATTTCCAATACAGATGCTGCTAAATCCCTCCTCTGGGGATCTATGGGGGCGGTGGTAGTAACTATTTTCTATTTTTCTCTGCAACGCCTGGCCAATCTCAGTGAAATGATGGATTCCTTTATTGATGGGGCTAAGATGATGCTGATAGGTTTACTTATTTTAATTACTGCCTGGTCAATTGGCGCCATTACCTCAGAAATGGGAGCCGGTCCATTTGTAGTAGGGTTAACCAAAGACCTACCAATTGAGATTGTTCCTATTGGTATGTTCATAATATGCTGTTTCATTTCCTTTGCCACAGGCACCTCCTGGGGTACCATGGCTATAGGAATACCTATAGCAATTCCTCTTGGCCTGGCTGTAGGTATTAATCCTGCTGTTATTTCTTCCGCAGTTTTAACGGGGGCTATTTTTGGTGACCATTGCTCTCCCATATCAGATACAACTGTTATGTCCTCTATATTCGCCGGTTCAGACCTTATGGATCACGTCAATACCCAGATTCCTTTTGCTTTATTAGCTGCTTTTGCTACTGTCATTGGCTATATAATAATGGGAGTTACAGGATTTAATTACTGGTTCTGGCCTATAATCTGGGCAGTTGGATTAATATTCATGTGGTTAGCCTTGGTATATCTTTCTAATAGAAGTGCCAGGAAACTGGGCTTAACTCCTGAAAAGGAACTGTGGGAAAAGTTAAGTAGTTAGTCTGTTTATTAACTTAGGAAAAGAGGGGAGATTAAAAAACTCCCCTCTTTATTTTTTCATCTCCCGATAGGTTTTTAAGAAATTACGGGCAAATTTATCTTTCCCAAGAAGTAAATCACAAGCGAGAACAGTCTGGCGGGTAAGGAAGGGGTCGGTTATCAAACAGGTAACACCTTCAGCCAGAACCATGGAAATAAAGGAGCAGTTGATAACCTGCCTTAATGGTAAGCCAAAGGAGATATTACTTATACCCAACACCTGATTAACTCCCATTTCCTTTTTTATTAACCTGATGGTCTCAAGAGTTTTCGAGGCTGCCTGAATATCAGTGCCAACCGTTAAAGTTAGACTGTCTATTATGATATTTTCTCTGGGAATACCCATCTCCTGGGCGCGATTTACAATCTTCCAGGTAATTTCCAGACGTTTATAGGGTTCCTGGGGGATACCCTGATCATCTATGGTTAAACCAATAACAGCAGTATTAAATCTCTTAACCAGGGGTAGAACCTCCTGAAGAGACTGCTCCTGGCCGGTAACTGAATTAATCAAAGGTTTACCAATATAAACCTTTAGAGCTGCCTCCAGGCAACGAGGGTTAGCACTATCAATACATAGTGGAACATCAACACTTTCCATAACCGTTTTCAACACTTCGGGAAGCAGGGCTTTTTCATCCAGTCCCGGGACACAAGCATTTACATCCAGAATGTGGGCACCTACCTTTACCTGTCTGAGGGCTTCGTCACTGATGAAGGAAAAATCCCTCTCCTGGAGAGCCTTAACCATTCTTACCTTCCCGGTGGGATTAATACTTTCTCCAATTATTATAGTGGGTTGATTATCACCTATAACTACTTCTTTTGAACTGCTGGTAACTATTGTTTTCACTGATCTTCACCTCTCTGATGGTCCTGATGATTTATTATATCTACATTTACCCTGCCCCTCGCAATAAGTACATAGAGGATTATCTGTTTGGTTAAAGGGATTAGCACTTGAACCAATAACCATGGAAAGGGATTTTCGAGGGTCTAACATTAAATGAGAAGTCAAAGAGATATTCGTGTTTTGAGCTTTTGCCAGCTTATATATATTACCTTGCTCTTCCAGAGGGAAGCCCCGAAGCCCTGGTGTGAGGGGTTTACTAGTATAATATCCTTTCTTCTCAGCATTTAAACCAACTATCTGACAGATATTAATTGCCAGGAGATTAAGGGCAAAATTGCCAATATCATCCATTAAAACTGCTTTAACCATCTTTTTTTTCCGATAATAATGCTCAACTTCCCTTTCCAGATCCTTTCCTATCGTACAAACTAGGGTGATAACCTCCTCAGCTAATTTAAGTAAGTGAGAGGGTAAGGTTCCTCTTAGGACCTCCCCTCCCTCAAGATAGATTTTGTCATTATCAATTTCAGTTATTCTGTAAGTTTCGAAAATAGCCTGGGGTTTCAAAATCCTGTGGTTATTTATCTCGTAGACCAACTCATTGATAATAACTCTGCTTTGCAAACCTGCCTTTTCTCTGTTAAAAAAAGGGATAAATTTAAGGACCTCTTGGGCTTCTATGATAGTTTCTGGGGTAAATATTTCGGACATGGCAAATAGGTAGATGGAAGTCTTTTTAAAAATTAGCGGGTTCTTTCGACCAATTCCCGGGCTAATCTCACAGCAGCACTGGCATTGGAACCGTAACCATCAGCACCAATCATCTCGGCATATCTATCGCTGGCAGCTGCCCCACCAATCATCACTTTTACTTTATCTGTCAGATTTGCTTCTTTCAGTTTTTTAATAACTTCTAAAAACTGAAGAGCAGTGGTACTCAAAAAAGCGGACATGCCTACTACCTCTGCTTTCTCCTGCTTAATTTTTTCTATGAAGGTTTGGGCAGGAACATCTACCCCGAGGTCAAACACCTCAAAACCGGCTCCCTCTAACATCATACACACTATCTGCTTACCTATGTCGTGTATATCTCCCTCAACAGTTCCCATCACAACTTTACCGGCTTTTGGTACTCCTGTTTTTACCAGAAGGGGTTTAAGGATTTCCATAGCTCCTTTAAGGGTCTCTGCTGACATCAACATCTCAGGTAGGAATAGATTTCCTTTTTCATATTCCTGACCTACATAATCCATGGCCGGAGTAAGAGCCTCATAGATGATTTTTTCAGGTTCAAGGTTATTTTCCAGAGCTTTTTTGGTAAACTCTATAACCATTTCACTATCCGTGTTTTTGATGCTTTCTTTTATTTTTTCTAGATAATCCATTTTTTTCCTCCTAAGTTAGAATTTATTTCACCCTCCCCCTAATCCCCTCCCTTCCAGGAGGGGAGATGTTTTCATGCAAGAACAGGTAAATGATCCAGGCCATATTTTCTAGCATCTTGAAGCATTATCTTGTTAAGCTCGTTTTCTGTATCTGTATCAAGGGGGACTGGTTTATGAGTTGAGAGAATCTTTTTAACCTCAGCCTGGGCTCTTTGTTGAGAATTGGTGGCACCCTTTTTAATCCAGGCCTGATCATCTTCCCGACTAATTACTGTCCCAGGGTAAAAGTATTCTTTTTTGAACCACTTGAGGGTGCTGGGGGAAAGGAGAAAATGTTTACCATCATATAAACCATCTGTGAAAAGGTCTTCTGCCAGTACCTCCCCGTGGCAGGATATCCCCTGGACAAGACGTCTGGCCATACCACAGATTTCATTGTCAATAACAAGTTTTTCCAGACTCTGGGTAGTTTCAAAGTTCATCATACCTGCTCCGGTAATGATATTTATACCTGCTAAAGCGCCAAGAAGGGTTCCTGAAGCAGTTTCAAGACCGGTCTGAACATCAATACATTTGGAATCACTCATACCGATATAAGCCTGAGTGGGGATATTTAAATATTTTCCAATCTCACAGTAGGCTATATCAAACATTATGGTTTCAATAGCCCCCATAGGTGTGGTTCCATAATGCATATCAAAAGCTGAAGGTGATCCTCCCCAGATTAAGGGAGCTCCTTCCCTGGTCAGTTGACTTATAACCACCCCACTTAAACTCTCCGCTGTATGCTGTACCAGGCTCCCCCCGAGGGTAATTGGAGCAGTTACCCCTGTTAAGGGCATGGAGATTAAAATAATGGGGATACCATATTTAGCTCCCTCCATTAAATCATGACAGGTCAGGTCACTCCACTTTAAGGGTGGGGAGGGACAGGCAGCTAAAGCACAGAGAGGTTTTTCTCTCAGGTTTTTCTCGCTTCCTCTGATAGCTATCAGCAGGTTCTTTTCTACCTGGAAACCATCCATCGTAAAGGTTCCACCGTTGGTAGTGGGTTTGGTGGAATATTTAAGACTGAGAAACAACCTGAATCTATCCCTGATTTCCACAGGGACATCGGTGGGAACAACTCCTCCACCAAGTCCATCAATATAGGGTAAATAGTCAGCTACAATAAAATGCTCAATGGTATCTGATGTTAAAGGATCCCTGATTACCTTTTTTTCTTCATCCCAAACCTTGGTAGCAGCACTCCCTGGTTCAAAATAGAAGCTGTCACCTTTAAGTTCAATGCAAAGTTTTTCGCTTCTATCGTAAAATAATATTTCTGAAGGAACTGTTTTTAAATGTTTTTCAACCAGGTCTCTGTTAATATAGATTCTATTGCTGGTAGGTTCAACTCTTTCACCGGAATCACTCAACAATTCAAGGGCAGGTTTATAATCTACCCATACCCCTGTTTTTTCCAGTACATCCATAGCTTCATCAATAATTTTTTCTATAAAATCTCTGGATAATAATTTAACAGTTGGTCTGATAGTTGGTATTTCCCCTTTCACAGAATTCCTCCTTTTTCATATTATTCGGATAATGAATAATCATCACCGGACTATTTTTAATATAACTTAAAACCAAAAGCCTGTCAATGTTATCACCCTCCCCTTAATCCCCTCCTTTCCAGGAGGGGTTGAAAAGGAAGTAATCACCTCCCTTCACAGACTGTATCACAATTCTCGCCTTTGAAAGCAAGTGGTACAAATGTGACTAAAAAGTAACAAATAATAGTAGTTATTGGTACATAAGGGGGGTATATTCCATTTCAGTGCCTTGGTTGAGAGCAACACTTTAATGGTATAATCAAGTAATTAACAGCAATGTCCAACTCCTTTAAAATTACCATTCATCCTTATAACAGGGAAGTTACCGCTTCTCCTAAGACAGATTTTTTAGATGTCCTTCTCCAATCAGGTATTAAGGTTGAAAGTGATTGCGGGGGTAAAGGAACCTGCGGTAAATGCAGGGTGAAAATATTATCTGGAAAAGTCAAAGCTAATCCCGCCCACCATAAGAAACATTTATCAAAAAGTGATATTAAATCTGGCGTTGTGTTAGCTTGTCAGGTGAAGGTGCTTAGCAACCTGGAAGTAAAAATTGAAAAGCTAATTGAAAGTGTTATCCCTAAAAAATCCCTGAATATCTCTCAGGTATCTTTAAAACCCGAACCCCTGGTTAAGAAGTTGTATATCAAACTCAAACCTCCCTCTCCTGAAGATACAACACCTGACTTAGACCGACTGCTTGCCTGTTTGCCAGTGAACACAGAGGTTTCAGATTATAACATTCTTCCTAATTTAACCGAAAAAATCAGGCAAGAAGATTTTAAAATAACTGCTGTCACCTCTGGCAACCGTCTTCTGTCAGTGGAACCCTTAGATACAACAAACCAGCTTTATGGCATTGCCTTTGATCTGGGTACAACCACACTGATGGGAGCACTCCTGGACCTAAATACAGGAAAAACTGTACAGGTCTTAGCCAGGGATAACCCCCAGATGGTTTTTGGTTCTGATGTGATATCAAGGGCAGACTACGCCCTTAAGAAAAAGGATGGTATTTTCAAACTTAAACAAACCTTGGTAAAGGTGTTAAATGATATAATAAATAAACTTGCCCTACTGCAAAACATCAAAAATGATGATATCTATGAAATAACTGTTGTGGGCAACACCATGATGACTCATTTGTTCCTGGGTCTCAACCCTTACTACCTAGTTCGTTCCCCCTTTATTTCTGTACATAGTAAGATGTTGATATTCTATGCCCGAGAGACCGGTTTAGAGATAAACTCAACGGGTCAGGTAGTTGTTTTACCCAATGTGGCAGCCTTCGTTGGTTCAGATATCCTGGGAGCTTTAATCGCCTGTGAATTTGACAGGCCAGAGGAAAGGACAAAACTCCTCATTGACCTGGGCACCAATAGTGAAATAGCCTTATCAACTAAAAACAGAGTCCTTGTTTGCTCAACAGCTGCCGGACCTGCCTTTGAGGGAGCTCATATAAAATCTGGAATGAGAGCCCTGGAAGGTGCTATTGAAAACATCGAACTAAACTATCCTCCAAACTTAAAGGTTATAGGGAACAGCAAACCTAGGGGAATCTGCGGATCTGGACTGGTAAATATTGTGGCTAAGTTTCTGGATGCAGGATTGATTTCCGTTAGTGGACGCTTTACAGAGATCTCCCACTGGAAAGGTTACCCAGCACTAATAAACAGATTTAGAAAGGGCGGTAAAACAGAATATTTTATAATCTCACACCGGGAGCATAATGCCATTGATGAGAATATTGTGCTAATGCAGAAGGACATAAGAGAGCTCCAGATGGCAAAAGCAGCTATTCGTGCAGGAATTTCAGTGTTAATGAAAGAGGTGGGAGTAAATTATGGTGATATCGATAAAGTATTTCTGGCTGGTTCCTTTGGGAATTACATTGATCCCATTATGGCTATAAAGATTGGCCTTTTACCTCCTGTAAACCCTGAGATAATCCAGCCAACAGGAAACGCTGCTGGTGAGGGGGCCAAATGGGCCCTGGTATCAAGGAAAGCGTTATTCAAATTCACCTCCCTTAAAAAAAGAATAGAATACATAGAACTGGCCAGAAAACCTGAATTTAGAGAGGAATATTTAAAAGTCCTTCCCTTTCCAGATAATAATATCTCATGGGAAGATTAATTGAAGATGTCTCTTTAAGGGATAAAATTCAAATATTTAAGGACAGGCAGGAGGCTGGAAGACTTCTTACCCAAAGGCTTACTCATTATAGTAGCTCTAAGGGAATTATTTTAGCTATTCCCTCGGGGGGAGTTTCTGTAGCCTATGAGATTGCACAAGCCCTTAATCTCCCAATGGACTTAATCTTAGTGAGAAAGATACAGATACCTTATAATCCTGAGGCAGGCTTTGGTGCTGTGAGTCCTGATGGCAATGTCGTCTTCAACAAAACACTCCTCAGAGAACTTATGATTACTGAAGAAGAAATAAAAGACCAGGTTAATAAATCCTTAGACAGTATTAAAAAGCGAAATGAAATCTTCAGGGCCAATAGACCCTTTCCACCTCTTAATGATAGAACAGTCATAATTGTTGATGATGGTCTGGCATCGGGCTACACTATGCTCTCTGCCATTTGTTTTGTAAAAAAGGAAAATCCGGAGAAAACCATTGTGGCAGTACCAACAGCGCCAAAAAGGACTGTGGGTCTTATTCTACCAGAAGTAAGTGAAGTTGTGTGCCTTAATATAAGGAGTGGATTTTCCTTTGCAGTGGCAGACGCCTATAAAAACTGGTACGACCTTTCAGACGAAGATGTTTTAGCTATTTTGCAGAAATAAAGAAATAATTTTTTCTTTTAAAAATTCAGATTAAGTAGCGACGCACGGGATTAATGATTTTTTGATAACTTTAACTTGTACCCCATCCTTAAGTATTTTCTTTTCGAAAGATACAACTTTTTTAATATTTTTATCTGGAAACTCCACTTCTTCTGCAGTGTTAATCCAATGCTCCCAGCCACCTGGATACTCAAAACCATAGCCCAGTTTATCGTCATAAACATGCCCTTGTGTTCATAGTTATTTATACCCTTTATTTAAATATTTTAAGCCCTAAAATCACTTTTTTCATTCATAGTTTCATTCATA
>JBBIUB010000008.1:0-48926 GCA_037440465.1 Coprothermobacterota bacterium
TCTGAATATTGCCCAATTGAGACCTGTCCCATTCATCTGAGAGCTTAACTGGTACTAACCTTCTTAGTCTATTTGTCTCTGCTTTTAATAAAGGCTCTAGTCTCTGACCACAAGGATAATCAAAGATTCTCCAGAGTTCAACTAAAGTTACTTTGACCTAGCCATCATAATACTCTTTTCTTTTCTTCCTTAGTTTTGGTTGGAGATCAGTTGGAGCTTTTTGTTTTTTCCTTTTTAGAGGCTTTAAGATATTCTTTTCTTAAAGCCTCCAGATATTGATTTCTTGAATACATATCCATTTCTCCCTCCTTGGTCTTTTAAATTAATTAATTTTATCGACCAAGGAAATCATACTTAATTTCAGTTAGATATTAAATTGCAGAATCAGTGCCCTTTCGGTTAGATTTTAGCATGTTAAATACGACCCCTTGACATTCATAAATTAAGTGCTATAATAATAAGTTGATTCTATGAATACCCATGGTATGAAGTAGAACAATAATATTGTTTGGAGGAAAGTTTTTTAAATGGCAAAAGGTAAAGTTAAGTGGTTTAACTCTCAAAAAGGTTTCGGTTTCATTGAGAAAGATGAGGGAGGGGATGTATTCGTCCATTTCTCCGCTATCGAAGGAGCTGGTTTTAAGTCTTTAGTTGAAGGCGACAGAGTAGAGCTTGAAGTTACTAACGGCCCAAAAGGCCCTCAAGCTTCAAACGTAAGAAAGATCTAAGCTTAATATAAACCTTATTTGAAAGAAAAAGACCTGTCACATGGCAGGTCTTTTTTTTATTTGTATGTAAAACATATAGTTAAAAGATTTTTAAGCCCATCTTTTCTTTTACAAGATTTACCGTTTCATTAGATACATCAACAGCTTTTCTGGTGCCTTCATACAATATTTCTCGGACTTGAGATGGTTTTTCTTCATACTTTCCCCTTTTCTCCCTTATGGGGTCAAGCATTTGATTTATAACAGAAGCTAACCTATCTTTGCATGGCACACAACCTATCTTTCCTCCTTCGCACTCCCTTCTGATAACTGAAAGATACTCCTCAGAAACAAATATTTTATAAAAATGGAAGGCTGTACATATATCAGGGTGTCCTAAGTCTGTGGAACGGATACGAGCAGGATCTGTAACCATGCGAAGTACACGAGTTTTTACTTCGTCAGAACTATGAGAAAGTGATATTTCATTATTTAAACTCTTGCTCATCTTACTATCTAACCCATCAACACCCGGTACACGCGGTACAACGCTTAAGATGGTTTGTGGTTCAGGTAAAGTCTCTCCATATAAGTAATTAAACCTTCGGGCAATTTCTCTCGTTAGTTCTATATGAGACAGTTGATCTTCTCCTACTGGAACAACATCTGCTCTGTAAGCCAGTATATCAGCAGATTGAAGGACAGGATAACCAAGAAGTCCATAGGAATAGGCCTCTTCACTTCCAAACCGAGATTCACGGACTTTGTCTTTCAAGGTAGGTATCCTCTCAAGACGGGGTACTGTAACTAACATGGAAAAGATAAGCTGAAGAAAGCTATGTGCGGGGACTTCGCTTTGAATAAAAAAAGTGGTCCTATTAGGATCCATCCCGACAGAAATCCAGTCTATGGCTACATCAAAGATGTTGTTTTTTAACTCCAGACTGCGGTCATAGTCTGTTGTGAGCATATGGAGGTCGGCTATCATAAAAAAGCAGTCGTAATCTTCCTGGAGTTTTATCCGACTAACCAGGGAACCAAAGTAATTACCAAGATGCAGCCTTCCAGTAGGACGATCACCGGTAAGAAGACGTTTCTTAATAATAGTCATGCTTTATTTATTCTCACCCTGTGTTAGATATCTACCTAATAAATCTCCACATTCCTGGGGATTAACCAGATATCTGAATTTAGTGGGATTTTTAATGAAGGATGTATAAAGAGGAAGCTCTGAAGAAATACATAAGTCTCTTGATGTTCCTGGTTTTAACTCTCTAATTGGTGAGACAGTACCATATCTTGAATTAGGTTGGAAAACCAGTTCTCTCTCTTTAGAAACTAAATGATATATTGCACCTCTTTTCTCTATGTACTCTCTATGGTCAGAGGTTGCAGAAGTTGCCATAAGGTTACTGGTAACCAGGATAGTATTCCCCGTGTTTATTGTTACATGTCCATAATCGGGAGGAACCAGGAGTTTATCTCCGGGTTTGGCTCTCATAAATACTACCTCAGTTATAGTCGTGCCATTTCGCTTCTGGAGGAGGAAAACTGCTTCTCCTAAAAGAACTTCATAAATTTCGGGGAAGGTATAAGGAGAAAATTCTGCTCTGGAATGATAATGACCTAAGGTCTTAGTGAATTCTTTACCCAGAAGGCCGGGGAAGATTACTGTAATATCATACCTTAATCCATTATCTTTAAAAATTTGACAATCATTACTCAGGTGAATATTTCTATACATATAATATGCAATTTTAGAATGTTCCAGGTTATTGCTTTCAAGTAAAACAGGTAACAGGTCTTCAAACTTACGTAAAGCTGGATTAGCAAGGTATATACCTTCTTTTTCCGCCTTAAGAAAACCTTCTTCGCTTAGAGTAAGGGGTAATCCAGATATCTTTCCTAAATCTACCATTATTATTACTTTTCCTCCTAATACTCTTTTAAGTTCACTTCACTCGTGTCAATTAATCTCCTATAAGTATAAGCCAAGAAAGGAAAAAAAGCAATACGAAGTATAAAAAAGTTAATTTGTGGTAAAATATCACCATAAAGGTAGTATTTTATTATGCTCTCAACAAGAAGTCAGTACGGTTTAAGATTGATAATAGCTTTAGCCCGTAGGGGAAATGATAGCAAACCTATTCCCCTCTCTCAGATTTCTAAGGAAGAGGGTATCTCTACCCGATATCTCCAAAAAATATCCCAGACACTTGTAATAAATGGATATATTAAACCCGTCAGGGGACTGAGGGGAGGCTTTGTACTGACGAAAGTACCTTCAGAAATCAACCTTTATGAGCTTGTAAAAGTCCTCGAAGGAGAAATATTAAGCCCAACTTGTATTGAAGAAAAAATTAGCTGTCCTAAAACATCTTCTTGCTTAGCTAAGAAGATGTGGGTAGAAGCATCAGATGAGCTAAAAAAAGGTTGGAGCCAGTTAACAATAAAAAACCTGCTTGAGAAAGGAGAAGATATAAGTGGAAAAAAGAATTTATTTTGATAGTTGCAAAAGCGCTCCGGTTCATCCGGAAGTTGTTAAAACCATGGAAACTTATTTCCTGGGTAAACCCTGGGTTCCTGCTCCTTTTACCTCAAGTGGTATAGAAGCAGCCAGTTTATTGGAAGAGACCCAGAAGATAATTATAAAAGCCCTTGATGGAGAAGAAAATGCCCAGATTGTTTTTACCTCTGGAGGTACTGAATCCAACAACATGGCTATCAGGGGAGTTTTGGGTAATGGAGATACTACACTTAACCACCTAATAGCAGTAAATATAGATCATCCATCCATTCTGGCTGTCCATGATGCCCTGGGAAGAGAAGGTTTTGAAACAACATACTTACCTGTTGATAGTGATGGTTTTATTAACCTTGACGCACTGAAATCTTCCCTTGGACCTAGAACTGCCCTGGTAAGCCTCTCTCATGCTAATCACATGGTTGGAACCATACAACCCATCAAGGAAATCGTAAAAATAGTAAGGGAGAGCTCTAAGGCGAATATTTTAATTGATGCTTGCGAAACTTTCACTAAAATTCCCTTATCAGTATCTGATTGGGGGGTAGACCTGGTCTCCATTACAGGTCATAAAATACAGGGGCCACCCGGTATAGGCTCACTTTATATAAGGAAAGGAATTAAACTAAATCCTCTAATGTATGGCTCAACTACCTACTCAGAACTTAGACCTGGTGCACCAAACATGCCTGGTATTGCAGGCCTAAAGAAATCTGTAGAGATTGCCACTGAATATTTTCAGGAACGATTTAGCTATATAAAAAACCTGAATGAGCGTCTAATACGCGGTATAGAAGAGAATATACCTCATGTCTATATTAATGGGGTAAAGGGAGATAAAAGGAACCCTTATAACATCAACTTCACCTTCCGTTTCGTAGAAGGGGAATCTATTCTTATGTTCTTAGATCTCTATGGAATTGTTGCTTCATCTACTTCTTCTTGTCTATCTAAAACACTTGAACCTGATTATGTATTACTGGGCTTAGGACGAAGTAGGGAAGATGCCAACAGCGCTGTAAGATTTACCCTTTCTCCTTCAAGTACCATAGAAGAAATAGACCATCTAATAAGTGTTCTACCCGGAATCATCTCTACTTTAAGAGAAAGAAGTCCGTTAAAACCACCACAGGAGGTATAAATAAAGATATGGGGAACATCTCCAAATTAGTAGCTGAATTGAAAGGATTCAAGGAGTCAAGGGTTCAAGTGAAATGATGAATAATCCTCGAACCCTGGAACCCTGCCTATCAAATAAAAGGGAGAAGAACCAGATATGGTAATACAGTACACTTCTAAAGTTATTGAACATTTTAAAAATCCTCATAATATCGGAAAGATAGAAGATGCCGATGCCTATGCGGTAGAAGGCGGTCCAGCTTGTGGAGACCAGATAGCCATGTATCTTAAGATAGACCGGGATACTAAGGTTATTACAGATATCAAATTTGAATCATTCGGTTGTGCTGCCAATGTAGCCACTGCCTCTATTGTAACAGACATGGCAAAGGGTAAAACCATAGAAGAAGCCATGAAAACTACCTGGAAGCGGGTAGCAGAAGAGCTGGGAGGTCTCCCTCCTATAAAGATGCACTGCTCAATAATGGCTGTGGATGCCCTTAAAAATGCCCTTAAAAACTATCTCAACAAAGCTAAAGAAAAATAACCTGGGTTCAACACAAACATAATAATTTGATAGAATAATACCTATGAGCAAATTCACAGCAATAATAGGGTTATTCATCTTAACAGCTATCTGGGGCACAACTTTTACTTTTAGTAAAATAGCTCTTCAGCACTTAGATCCAGCAACCCTTCTAATGCTTCGTTATGGCTTAGCTACAAGTATTATTTTTATATACTATCTTCTTTTTCATCCTAAGGAGAATCTGAAAACTGCTCTATTAAGAGGTGGAGCTATGGGTCTTTTGAATTTTGTGGCTTTAAGAGCTCAAACTATAGGTCTTCTCTATACAACTGCTACAAATTCTGCTTTTATCACAGCTTTTTCAGTCCTGCTGGTTCCAATAGTGGAAATATTAGTATTCAAAAAAAGACTTAAAACTTCTCTTCTTATTGTTATGGGCCTGGGTTTTACCGGGCTTTATCTTCTGATTTTCCCACAGGGTTGGAAGTTTACTCCTAACATAGGTGACTTGATTACTTTAGTAAGCGCTATGGCATATGCTTTTCAGATTTCCTTACTACCAAGGTTCAGTCGTGGTTATTCTACAGTTGAGATAACCCTGGGCTTTCTTATTTTTTCAACCTGGCCAAACCTCTGGGGGTTTAGTATTCCTTCTTACCAGAACTTACTACCTTCACTAATTCCGATTCTTTACCTGGCTATTCTGGCAACTGTTGTCACTATCTTACTTCAAGTACATTGTCAGAAGGTGGTAAGTCCTATCACAGCAGGTTTTATTTACCTGCTGGAACCTGTATTTGGTTTTTCCTTTGCAGCTTTGGTATTAAAAGAGGGATTAACTCTAATCCCAGCCATAGGCGCACTGATAATTATTCTTTCAACAGTAATAGTAAATTATGAAGAGTTAAAAAGCCTGAGGTGATAATTATCTACGAACCTACTTTAGAATAAACTATCTTTCCCCCTACTATTGTAAAAAGAACCTCCAACTCTTTAGATAGAATTACTAAATCGGCTCTCTTCCCTATCTCTATTCTTCCTCTGGTAGTATCTCCAATAATAGAAGCAGGAGTTGTGGAAGCCACCGTAAATGCATCAAATAAGCTGGCACCGGTAAATTTAATAAAGTTTTTGATTGCTTTAGATAAACCTGTAACACTTCCCGCTAAAGTCTTACTCCCGGAAAGTTTACTTGAAGTCTCATCTACAACTAATTCATAAGCACCCAGCTTATATGTGCCTGGTGACATGCCAGCACCTGAGGTAGCATCAGAAATAAGATACATTCCATCTCTACCTTTCAGTCTGAATATGGCATCCACAGCACTTAAATGCAGGTGTTCTCCATCTGCTATCACTGAAGCTTTCAAGCGCGAGCTGGAAAAACAAAGACCAACAAGCCCCGGTTCACGATGGTGATATGGACGCATGGCATTAAAGATATGCGTTAATGATGCTGGTCCTAATGATAAAGCCAATCTGCCTTCTTCCAATGTTGCTCCACTATGACCAAAACCCACCGATATACCTCTGTGATGTAAAAATTCAATCAAGTCCAGAGCACCGTCAGTTTCAGGTGCCACTGTCATAAATTTAACTACTTTATTTTCCAGTACTTCTTTGAGACTACGAATGTGTGTTCCATTGCAGAAGTAACGTGCATCCATAGCTCCATGATACTCCCGGTTTAAAAGAGGACCTTCCATGTTAATACCCAGAGGAATAGCTCCTTTGGCTTCTAAAGAAAGAGTAGAGAAATTATTAACTACTGAAAACATAGCTTCTCTTTCAAATGATAGAAGTGTTGGAAGAAAGGCTGTAACTCCTGATAAGGCTTCAAACTCTGAAACTGCCTTAAAAGCCTCTTTTGTGCCTTCAATAACATCATGTTTTAAGGCACCATGAATATGAAGGTCAATAAAACCTGGAGCTATTATGCAGTCTTTTCCACCACAGAAAGTATTCTTAGACACCAGACTACGAGTGCTTACACTTGTTATGACACCATCTTCAACTATTACCTGGCCCAAACCCAATGGCTCGGGTGCATAAATCTGACCGTAAAAAATGTCTCCCATTATTTTAACCTCCTGCTATAAATAACTAAGTGCTATTCTTAAAAGAATAGTAAAAACTCCCAGGCAAAAGATAAAACGAGCAACTAAACTATTAGCATCTGCCAGAGTTATTTCCATAACTAACAAGTTTGCTAAAAACTTTCTGGTAGAAAGTGAAACAAGCCACCAGATAAAAGAATAGCCAAAATAAAGAAGAGGTACCCAGGGAAGGGTTACTATCTCTTCCATACCCTTTTCCTGAAAGAGGATGTAGATCAAGACTACATAAAGAATGACCCCCATGTAGAAGAAGCTGCCTTCGCGCTTGATTTTATTCTTATATAGTTCATATGATACTTTGAAGAATTGGTATCCGGTAAAAACAGTTGTAAATATTGCCAATGGAGTTGCCAGCCTACTCAAGCCTCTATATAGAGTTTCCAGTATTTCTATCATATTTCACTCCTGCTTTCTCTTTTCCCTTTCATTATAAAATATGGTCCTTCTCCCATTTAGTTGATAGGTAAGGTTACAGGGTTCGAGGATTATTCATCATTTCACTTGAACCATTGACTCCTTGAATCCTTCAATTCTTTGTAGTTTTTTATCATTTCAATCGTCATATGTAACTTGGTACAGCTTTCAAACCCTTGAATCATTACAATCTGCCTTCGCTGGAAGGATAAATTATTTTTTCCTCCGTCACAATGGCTGTTATCAACTGATGGGGTGTTACATCAAAAGCATAATTCACTGCTCTTGAATCAGATGGTGCTACTGGATTACCATTAAAATACAAAACTTCACTTTCATCTCTTTCTTCAATTATAATATCATTCCCTTCTCTGATAGATGGATCAAAGGTAACAGAAGGTGCAACAACAATAAAAGGAATGCCATTATAGGCTGCAGATACAGCCAGTGAGTAAGTACCAATCTTGTTTGCCACATCCCCTTTCATACTGATTCGGTCTGCTCCCACGATTACTATATCTACCAGGCCTTTACTCATAAGATAAGGAGCAGAACTGTCCACTATAACCCGATAGGGAATACTCTCTTTTTTGAGCTCATAACTCGTAAGTCGGGAACCCTGAAGAAGAGGTCGTGTTTCATTAATATAGACCACTTCTACCAGTCCTCGTTTATACCCTTCCTTTATCACACCTAAGGCTGTACCTTCTCCCATAACCGCCAGGCTTCCACTGTTACAATGCGTAAGAACCCGACTTCTTGGTTTTAGTAAAGTAAAAGCCTGGGCTATCATTCTTGAAGAAATTATATATCCTTCCGTAGCAATCTTTTCAACCACCTCAAAAATATCACTCACTTGGAGGTCTCTATAGTTTATAATAACATCCAGTACTTCTTTAGCCCGTAGCGCTAACTCTCGGGCTGTGGGTCGGGCTGAAGAGATAATATTGAAAGCTTCCATTACTCCGGCATCTAAATCTGTTTTTCCCTTGTACTCCAGATAAGCCAGATAGATAGACATTGCACCTACTACACCAAGAATAGGTGCACCTCTAACTTTCATATCCTTTATGGCTTTAACTACTTCCCTATAATCTCTGAAAACCAGCCATTCTTCTTTATGGGGTAAGGAAGTCTGGTCCAGTAGTTCCAAACAGTCTCTATTTAACCTGATGACTTCCATGTTTCAACCCGGGGAGGATTACTCTATTTTTAGAACAATTGCAGTCTAAAACCGAATAAGTCAACCTCTTTATACTCTCCATTATTAAAGTTGTCACTGATTTACCTGCTGACTCCATAACCTCCAGGACCTCCTCATGAGAAAGGGGTGTAGAAGATATTCCTGCAGCATAGTTAGTGGATATAGCAATAGTTGAATAATGTAAACCTGCCTCTTTTGCCAGAACTACTTCAGGTACATTGGTCATGCCAACCAAGTCACCTCCCAGAATCTGGCACGCTTTTATCTCAGCAGGTGTTTCAAAGCGGGGTCCCTCAAAACATACATAAACCCCTGAGGGATGAACTGGTATTCCAAGATTTAAACCTGTATCATATATTATTTTACGCATTGGAAGGCAGTAAGGCTCTGTCACATCTGTATGAACCACTCCTTCTTCTCCGCCTTCAAAAAAAGTGGAAACCCTACCCTTTGTAAAATCTATGAAACTACTAAGCACAATTAAATCACCTGGTTTGAAATCTTTCCTCAAAGACCCGCAAGCAGCAGTTGAAAAAACATATTCAGCACCCCATGCTTTAAGGCCATAAACGATAGCCCTATAATTTACTCTGTGGGGTGGGACAGAATGACCTTTTCCATGGCGTGGAAGAAAGACTACTTCCTTACCTTCAAAAAAACCCAGAGAAGGAAAAACAGAACCATAAGGTGTTTCAATCTCAATCTCTTTTACATCTGTTAAGTGATGCAAAGCATATACACCTGTACCACCGATTATGCCTATTTTCATTACCTAATCCTCCTGGCTATATTATTAACTTTAACCATAATTTCTTCCTCATTTACAGTCAATATTTCCCTATCCTTCATTATAACTTTGCCACCTACAATGGTTGACCTGACATCTTCAGGATGAACATTATAAACGAGATGTGAGTAACCATTATATATGGGTGTCAGTCGAGGAGTACCCAGGCCAATTAAAATCAAATCAGCCAGATAACCTTCTTCTACATTCCCACCCTTAAGACCAAGGGCTTCATAACCCTTTTTAGTCATGATTGAAAATGTAGTGTGAGCATCCATAGTAGTCGGATCCTTTGATATACCCTTCTGAAGGAAGCTCATCAGCCTTCCCTCTTCCCACATATCTAAATCATTATTGGAAGCAGGTCCATCGGTACCCAGTATTACCTTCAAGCCTTCTTTCAAAAAACCGTTAACAGGAGCAATACCAGATGCCAACTTAAGGTTGCTGGTAGGATTATGGATGACATAAGATTGATGAGATGAAAGTTCTCTGGCTTCATCAAGCGTAAGATGAACTCCATGTGCCAAAAGTAGTTTTGTATCAAGTAATCCTGTTTCTCTAAGAAGCTCTACAGGTTTTAGCTTGTAATTATCAAATGCAAAATTTCTTTCCCAGGATGCTTCAAGGAAGTGTAGATGAACTGGTACCTTAAGCCTTTTTGCCTCTTCAGATACTTCCTTAAGATAGCTGGGTGGACAGGTATATATAGCATGAGGACCAAAAGCTGGAATAATTCTGTCACCCCTTCCATCCCAGCTCTTAATAAAATGAATACTATCTTTTAAAGCCTTTTCTCCTTGAGTAGAATCTCTATATATCATTCCCGGGGAAAGACAGGCCCTAATGCCTGACTCCAGTGCTGCTCTGGCTACTTCTTCCTCATAAAAATACATATCTACAAAGGTAGTGATACCACCTTTTATCATCTCTACAATTCCCAGTAGCGCTCCCCAGTATATGTCTTCTGCTTTAAATTTATTTTCCCTTGGCCATATCTCCTGTTCAAGCCATTCCTTTAGAGGCATATCATCAGCAATTCCTCTGAGAAGTGACATTGAAACGTGGGTATGACTGTTAACCAGCCCAGAGGTTAAAAGCTGGTTTCTGGCATAAATTACTTCATCCTGTAAATCACCTTTAAGGTCGAGTCCTATCGCTTCAATTCTGTCTTTTCTAATATAGACATCCTTAAGCTCCAGACGTTGTTCAGAAGAGATAAGATAACAACCCTTAACAAGAAGGCCCATCTTGATTTTACCTCCGAAATCTCTAAATTTATTTACTCATCAATCAAGTGGAAGGGCAAAAAATGTACCCTTGGTATCAACAAGATAAATTATTTTGTCTCTTTGCACTGGTGAAACTTCAAATTTAGAGCCTAAATTAGTTTCATTAATTAAATCACCATTTATTTTATTAAGTTTATACCAGATACCATTTGTGCTTATCAGGTGAACTAATTCATCAAACCCGATGGTTGAAAGAAATAATTTATCTGGAGAGTGTGGCCTTGGTATCAAAAGCCTTTCCCAGATAATTTCCTGTTTCCTAATGTCAAAAGCATAAACAACACCATCATTTGCAGGTAGATATAAAACATCATCAAATATCTCTAAGGATGATTTTATATTTTTTTCTATATTGTTCCATAATAAGATATCTCCTTTAGAGGGACTTAGACCATAGATAATACCACCTTGAGAGACTACAAAAAGCTTCTCTCCATATAATAAAGGTGGTGAAAAAACAGGTTGTGGAACTTTAAATGACCATATCGTTTCACCTCTAATAGTATCCACTGCTACAATTAAACCTTCTTGCGAAGCCAAGTAGATAATTTCATCAGGAGAAAGAAGAACATTATTTACTGATGATATATGTTGTAATTTAAATAAAAGATTTCCAGTATCTACCTTGAAACCATAAAGAACACCCTGTCTGGTGGCAGCATAAACCTTACCCAGATTAGAGAAAGCACCATTTATTGGATCTCCACCCAGTGGAATTTCAAAAATAAGAGAAGAGTTATCAAGCAAAGGTGAGTAGGAACCCGCTTTCAAACCAAGAAGATTACCATCTTTGGTTGTCATAAAAATATAACCATCACCATAACAAATATTTCCTACTATTTCTTTTTCAAGAGGAAGACAAACCATTAACTCCCCAGTAAATGAATCTAATTCCAGCAATTCTCTGGTTCTCGTTCCTATAAATATTGAACTCTCAACCATTGAAAGGGGTGTTATAGGTTCCTTCTTTAGTTCAATCCTGCAAAGGGGTAAGCTTTCTGACATTAGTTTCAGGTTCAATACTAAAGTGGAAAAGGGAGTAAAGTTCAATTCTATTTCCTTGCTAATATATCTTGGTTTTTTGATTATCATCTTTCCTTTTCCTGAGAAATTACCGTTAATTTTAATAGGAGTATAACCACAAAAACCATCATCAAGGTAAACTTCAGCACGCTCAGGTTTGGTATCAAGATGAATAATAGTTCCTGGTGTAAAAGCGTCTTCTTCCATGGAATAAATCAAAACCTCCAGATCTTTCGCCATTTCCTCTATGCTCTGGTATCTAAGATTATTATCTTTATACATAGCTTTTAAAATTACTTGTTCAAGAATTGGAGGAATGTTAGGAATAAATAGAGAAGGTTTGTGTGGCTCTTCTTTTATGTGCTTTTGCATCACATCGTAGGCAGTATCTCCCGTAAAGGGCAATCTACCAGTAACCATCTCATATAAAACTACACCCAGAGAATATATATCAGTTCTGGCGTCTACCCTTTTCTCAAGTATAACTTCTGGAGCCATATATGCAGGAGTACCCGTAACATCTGATAAGGAAACCACAAGGGCTCCCATTCCAAAATCTGAAATCTTTACTTCTCCATTTCTTTTAAAGAGGATATTGCTGGTTTTCATATCGGCATGGTACACACCAAGAGAATGAGCATAGTAAATCCCTTTTAAAATACTTGTCAGGATATTAAGCACTTGAGAGAAAGGAATAGGACCATAACTTACTAAATCACTGATAGAACCACCATCCATATACTCCATAACGACAAATGGCTTACCATCCTCTTCGCCAATCTCAAATACTTTAATAATATTAGGATGAGATAAGGAAGATACTATATAAGATTCCTCTTTAAACCTTTCCAGACTCTGTGGTTCAAGAAAGAATATTGGATGAATTCTTTTAATCGCTACCTTTTCACCTATCAAAGGGTCCTCAGCCAGATAGGCTATTCCCATCCCACCCTTACCTAACTCTTTTATTAAACGGTAGTGACTGACATAGTTACTCATTTTATAGCCAAATATTGACCTTGAGGTTTTATACTTCCAGCGATCATAGGCTGCTGAGCTAAATAGAGATTCAAGATATTCAAAGATGTATTAATATCTGTATCTAATATCTTAATTGCCTGCTTTCCAGCACATTGTTTATAACGGTAAGACAGTGGAGAATTAAAAGAATTAATTTCTTCCTGAGATAAAATATACTTATTAGATAAAGAAAGAATTTTAAGATAGTAATTAACTGATTTCTTATATTCTTCAAATAAATCTTTAAGAATTTGAACCTTATTTGTATTAACCAAATTTAGACTAAATTTTAGAGTCCTTTTCATTTTTTAATTCCTTAATAATCTTTTCTGTTTTTCTTTTATATATTCTTTGTCCATATTTGTCAAAAGTAATGTTATAGTTTTTAAATACTCATTCATAAATACACACAACCACAGTAATGTTATCTCTTCCGCCGTATTGAAGAGCAAGAGCTATAAGATTATCGGTGATTAATTCTGGTTTAGATTTGTAAATAACTTCTTTAACCTCTTCAAGAGGCACATATTTAGATAATCCATCAGTCGCCAGGAGAATTTTATCTCCCTTTTCTAAAACAAGAGAAGTAACATCAGCTTCAAGTGGATCCTTTTGCCCAACCACTCTGGTCAAGACATGAGATAGGGGGTGGTCATCAGCAGTGATACCCATACCATAAGCCAAGGTATGCGGTTTTGTAAGAACTATTTCCTTACTACTCCTGAAAATAAAAGCTTCAGAATCTCCTGCATAACCTACAAATAAGGTATCTTTCTTTATAAAACCCAGAGTTAAAGTAGTACACATGCCCAATGTTTTACGACTCTGCATTCCAGTATTATGAATCATATGATTGGTTTCTATGAAAGCTTCTTGAATTAGAGAAGGATACTCTGAACCTGAGTATCTTTTTTGCTTCTCAAACAATAACTTAGCAATATTTTCTGAAGCTAATTTTGAAGCAATCTCTCCTCCTCTTTCACCACCAACACCATCAGCGACTATAAAAAGAGGAAAAGGCCTTTCTTTTGTAAGGTAAAAATCCTCATTTTCATTTCTAACATAACCTTTGTGAGTAGCACCATAAAGCTTAATATTCAATTAATGTTAATCATACCCCTTTAATATAATGATACGCTGTATAAGCTGCTACTGCCCCATCAGATACTGCGGTTACAATCTGTCTTAGAGGCTTCTTCCTTATATCACCAACTGCTAATATTCCAGGAATATTCGTCTTCATACTCTCATCGGTTATTACATAACCATGTTCATCAAGATTAATCAGACCCTTAAGGAGTTCAGTTTGGGGGTCTTCACCAATATATATAAATACTCCTTTCACAGATAAAATAGTAATTTCTCCTGTTTTTATATTCTTTATCTCTAATCCTTCTACGCCTCTGTCACCAATAATTTTGATAGGAACCGAATTCCAGAGAAAGGCTACGTTCCCCATTTTTCTGGCTTCGTCTTCAAGAACCCTAACTGCTTTTAATTCATCTCTTCTATGGATAACATAAACATTATGGCAGAGAGCAGCAAGATAAATTGCTTCTCCTATGGCTGAATCACCACCTCCAATAACTGCTATATCTTTACCCTGAAAAAAATAACCATCACAGGCAGCACAAAAGGATACTCCCTTGCCAATATATTTATCCTCTCCAGGAATCCCAAGGGTCCGCGGTTTAGTACCTGTTGCTACAATGACCGTCCTTCCTTTATAATAGTCACTTTCACCTTCCAGAAGAAAAAGGTCCCCTTCTTCTTTTATAGACCTAATAGTATCTGAAACATATTCTGCACCATATACATAACTGTGGGTTTTAAATAAAACTCCCAGGTCTTTTCCTTTTATACCTTCAGGAAAACCGGGATAATTCTCCACTTTATCAGTTAGCATCACTGTTCCACCAAGGTTTAATTTCTCAATTATCAAGACTCTCAAACCAAATCTGCATCCATATATAGCTGCTGTAAGTCCAGCAGGTCCACCACCAATAATCAGAATATCAAAAAGTTTTTCCATTTGCTCTATCCCCTCCACTTCAATACTATTACCCTTTCTTCTCCGCTTAAATCTCTCACCATTTCTTCAAAAGTAAAACCCAGAGATTTTGCTTCCCTTACAAGTTGAGTAATATTTCCAACTTCAAAAAATATTAAAGCTTCATTGTTAAGTATATCTCTAATAGACCTTAAAATCTCCAGAGATATCTCAAATCCTTCCTCACCACCATTCAAAGCTAACAATGGTTCCTTCTTGACATCTAAAGGAAGTGAGTCAATTTCACCTTTTTTAACATAAGGTGGGTTACTAATAAAAAAATCTATTTTCCTTCCAATATGATTCTTGGGGTAGGTAAAACCATTACAATGATATATTTTAACCTTTGAAGTTAACCCAAATCTATTAATATTCTCCAGAGTAATTTTGTATGCCACCTCGTCCTTCTCAACACCACTATATAAAGCAAAGGGAAACTCTAAAGCTAAGCTAACAATTATAACGCCACTACCAACCCCCCATTCAAAGACAACGGGTTGTTTCACATGGATAAATCCCCTACCACCTCTAACACACGCCTTTATCCTCTCTTGAGAGAGGGGAGGAGGGAAGACACCCTGACCTGTTTTAAAAGAAAAATTTTTACGAAGGTATTTTAAGACCGAGTGAACAAGAACCTCTGAATCAAAACGAGGTATAAATACGCCCTCTTGTACTCTGAAAGAGCGACCATAGAAATACTGATAACCTAAAATATAGGCTAATGGTTTGTGTTTCTCTCTTATTGAAATAAGCTCTAAGAATTTTCTCAATACCTCTTCCGGTAAGGGTAATTCTTGAATTGTCCCTACTTCTTTATTTCCTGAAAGGTAAAGATTGGTTAGCTCCTGACCGAGAAGGTGAGCTAATAAAATCTCACTCTCTTTCTCAGATGAGAAAATACCTGCATTCGCCAATATCTCTTTTCCTGACCTGACAGCTTCAACAACAGTCATACCACTATTTCTCATAGTAGTCAAGGGGACTACTTTAGCCTCTTCAGGGCTTCCTGTTCAGCATATAACATAAGAGGTTCTACTAATGGTTCCATATTCCCATTTAAAACTTCACTTAAATTAAAAAGAGAAAGACCTATTCTATGGTCAGTTATTCTATTCTGGGGGAAATTGTAAGTCCTGATCTTTTCACTTCTTTCTCCGGTTCCCACCTGTACTTTTCTCTGTGAAGCAATTGATTTATCCTGCTCTTCTCTATAGTGCTTGTATAAACGAGCCCTTAAAACTTTCAGGGCTTTTTCCTTGTTTTTTATCTGGCTTCGTTCATCCTGACAGGAAACAACTATCCCTGTAGGAATATGAGTAATCCTAATAGCTGAGTCTGTCATTTGTACATGTTGACCTCCCGCTCCTGACGCACGGAAAGTATCCACTCTCAAATCCTCTTCTTTAATATCTACCTCCACATCTTCTACTTCTGGAAGAACTGCTACAGTAACTGTAGAAGTATGAATCCTTCCAGATGCCTCTGTATCTGGTACTCTTTGAACCCTGTGAACACCACTTTCATATTTAAACTGAGCATAAGCCCCCTTACCTTCCACTTCAAACACCACTTCTTTGTATCCACCTATATCCGTTGCATTATAATCTACTATGCGGTAGTTATATCTATTTTTTTCAGCATATCTTGAATACATCCGCAGCAAATCCGCTGCAAAAAGAGCAGATTCCCCACCACCAGCAGCACCTCTTATTTCAATAAAGACAGATCTTTCATCCATAGAATCTCTTGGCAATAGATACTTCTTTATCAAACTCCAAACTCTTTCCTTTTCGCTTTCAAGGACTCCTATCTCTTCTCTGGCAAGCTCTTTTAGTTCCCCACCTTCACTTTCAGAAATTTCTATAGTATCTTTGAGTTTAAGTTCCAGGACCCTGTATTTTTCACTGAGTTCCACTATCTCTTTTAACTCACTGTGTTCTTTCCCCAATGAAACAAGCAGAGATATGTCCTCCACCAGATCAGATTGAGCAAGTTTTGCTTCCAGCTCTTGATAGCGTTTCTTAAACTCTTCTATTTTTTTAAATATTAGTTCTTCCATTTCCTTCTGGGATGACCTTCAACATTGTGATGATTTTGACAACGAGCTTCATAAAACTCAATAGCCCCTACAAGGATTATTGGGTCATAGTAGGAAGCTGGTTTGTCATTAATGATTCTCTGGGTATAGTAAGCTGGAGCACCACAGACTGAACAAACTGCTTCAAGTTTATCTACTTTATTAGCTATTGCCATTATGTCTGGAATATAACCAAAAGGTTCTCCCCTGAAATCCATGTCTAATCCAGCAGCTATAACCCTCAATCCCATTTGCACAAGTTCTTCAAGAACTAGCTTAATTTCTGAGGGAAAAAACTGAACTTCATCTACTGCCACCACCTGGGTATCAAGAGTAATGGCTCTCAGAATTGCTGAAGGGTCCTCAACAGGTATGGCTTCTACTGAAATACCACTATGAGAAACAACTCCTGTAGAATTATATCTGTTGTCTATAGAGGGCTTAAAAACAATAACTTTCTGTTTAGCTATTTTAGCTCTCCTCACCCTACGAATGAGCTCTTCGCTCTTCCCGGAAAACATGCAACCAGTAATAATTTCAAGAGTACCTATTCTACTTGATAAATCCATTTTCACCACTCCTTGAAATAAAAATCATACAACTCCCGTGCCTGTTTGGGAGTTAAGTCAGCTCCTAAATACCTATCTCCTTCCCAAACCTCAAAGTGAAGGTGTGGTTTACCTCCTCCAGTACCCGAAGAACCCACTAGAGCTATGAATTCTCCTGCCTCAACTATATCGCCAACCTTAAGGTCAGGTCTCACCCAGGAAAGATGAGCATATTTTGTTGTAACATCTCCATTATGTTTTATATGTATCTGCCTTCCCATAAACTTATCCAGAACAGAAGGCAATGTAAAGCCTTTGCGAATTGACTCTTGTGATAACTTTTTCCACTCACTATAAGAGATATCTCTGTACCCGTGGTCTATTCTTATTATCTCACCTTTATAAGAGGCATAAACGCTCGTCTGGTTGTTTATTAAAATCCCGACATAACCATTATAAAAGTCTATTCCGTGGTGAACGCCTGCTCTGTAAGTACGAGGTGCGTTGGGAAGATATTCTCTTTCAAGTGGTAATACAGCCCCTTTTAAAGGTAATAAAAAAGCATTTTCTCTTAGAGGTGTCAAAATTTCTACTGGAACATCTATAAACGTGTACCCTTCTAACAATTTACCATATGAAAAGTTTATTGCTTCTCTGGAAAACCCATGAGGTATAAGCAAGGAAGAAAATTCTTGAGAAGAACAATTCAAAAGAGGTTCTTTATACTCTTGTAAAACTTCCCGTATAATCTTAAAAGGCTCAATCTGGCAAACTTCTCCTTTTTTAAAAATATATACCAGTCCTCTCTCTTTGATGGTTATTTCCTCTTCCTGAATCTCTTTTAGTCTATCCAGTACAAAAGTTTTAGCCTTCTTCTCTTCAAAACCATATAGATTAGTGCCATCAAAAAATACTTCCCATTCAACATACCTGGTACGCACAGTGCTTGAGAGGATAAATAATAAAGTAAAAATCAGGTAGTAAAGTGGTAATTTTATATCCCGTATATTCAAGAAATCCTCACCTAAAGACCAAGGTCACCAGATATATTTTGCATCTCCAACAGAGCAAGAGAGATAAATTCATCAAGACTTATGCCAAGCTCTTCAATAGATCTTATTTGTTCCCTGTTAGCACCTTTAGCAAACCATTTTTCTCCAAACCGTCTTATAATAAATTCAAGATTAAGAGAAGAAAGTTTTTTATCCGGGTGAACAAGTGCTGCCGCTACTACCAGACCTGTAACAGGGTCAGCTGCCCAAAGAGCTTTGGCTATAACCGATTCTCTGGGTAAACCATGTACCTCATTGTGTGCCTCTACTGCCTGTACTATTTCTTCAGAGAAACCAATTTCCCTCATAATCCTCCCACTTTCCAGAGAATGGGTCATCATATCACCACCCACCATCTCAGAATCCACATCATGAAGTAAGCCTGCCAGACCCCAGCCTTCTTCATCTTGGTTAAGCCTATGGGACAACCCTCTCATCACCACTTCAACTGCTAAGCAGTGTTTCACCATGTTCTTATTACTTAATTTCTCTTTAAGTAAATTCAAGGCTTCTTCTCGTGTGATACTAAATTTCATCATTAACCTCCAGGTACAAATTAAAGATTTGCGGAATCTTTAACATCAATGACAATCCCTGAAATACCCTCTCCAATCCGCCCTCTGAAAGGGAAACTGTGTAAACAGGATAATAGAATAAATCATACTCCTTATTGCTTTGAAAAACCAGTGTGAAGTTTCGTAAATTATCTCTTAGCCTGAAACTATTTATCAGCAGAACCTGGCCAGGTTCATCTACTATATACTTCTGATTCTGAGTTTCCAGAACAAGTGAATCAGTGGATAGGAAGCCCAGGTTAAACTCTACACCTAAAGATGGCAGGTTATGTTCATAATTCAGTTTAATATGATTAGAAAGATTAGAAGGTTCCAGACTCTTGTTTATCCACCAATCACCCTGGTTTATACTGAAAGAAACACCTTTTTCTGTGAAAGAAACAGAATATGGAATCGCATACAAGCTATTGAAACCTTTATTCTCCATAAGCCCTTTTCCAGAAATTTCATTATTAAGAACATTATCTATAAGACTCTCTCTTGGGTGATTATCATAGATAAGAAAACGGTGTAGTTCTTTTTCTTTTGAAATATGTAATTCGTGAATGCTTTTTGCGCCAGTTTTCTCTTCAGTGGGTAACTCCTTAAGTTTATTGTGGTATGCTTCTTCTCTTCGTCCAATTATTGAAGAAAGACTGATACCTTTTTCTTTTAAATCAAACTGGTAAATAGTTCCACCCCTATCAGGAGAAAGAAAAAGGGTAAGAAACGGTGTAGAAAGAAGAACCTCTTTTTTACCATCTGCATCAAGGTCAATTTTTTCAACCCTCAAAAACTCATCTCCGTAGAGAGATGATTCAGCTAACCTTTCAGCTTTCAAAAGGGCCTTCAACACTCCCTCTCTAAGATGAGGCAGATAAAGTCCCCCAAATACACCATGCCAGTAAGGACAGTTAGTCTGGCCTTTATAAAGTTCCTTATATGCTTTATCGCCTCCATCAGCAAAGGCATTATTTACCAGAGAACTTACATAAAGCATCTTTTTATGTAGATAGTTAGATTCTCTGTATTTACTAAGGAAATTCCTCCAAAAACCACCTTTAATATAAGGTATCAACCTGAGTGGGTCTTTAATTTCAAGTTCATTATATATTTCCGTCAAATGACGAGAGCTTTCAGCTGGAAGAGCCCACTCAGAAAGCTCACGGTAACTGGATGTTCCTAAATATATCCTTCCTGCTGGAGAAAACATCTCTAATGCTTCAGAAAATGTGATTGTTTTTATCTCGTTATCCTCAGAAAGAGCTTTAAAGAAATTCTTTAGCCATCCCTTTTCTACTACCCACTCATAAGTGTCAGGCCACACCCCGAACTTTTCCCCATCATCAGCCATGGTAATAAGCTTGCCTTTATATTCTACTTTTTTTAATAATGCCAGAACATCTCTAACAGGCTTAAAAGGGATTGAATAGCGAAGTTCTTTGATGATGGGGAATGCATAAACTACTTCTCCTTCATCCTCAGTTATGTAGTAACCAGAAAGATTCTCTTTTTGGAGACCAGAAGAAAGAAAGTGAGTATCGTCTAAAATTATATACTTTAACCCAGCTCTGGAGATGAATTTTGGTAAGGTTGGTTCCCAGACCCTCTCGGGCACCCACATTCCTTTTACATCTACTCCAAACCTATCTTTATGAAAATCTATCATCAGTTTTATCTGCCCGATCTTATCCTTGTCAGGAATAACTGATAGTATTGGTTCGTAAAAAGCACCGCCTATTATTTCTACCTGCTTTTTCTCAACCAGAGACCCCAATAAGTTCAGATGCTTAGGATGATTATCCTCCAACCATTCTAATAGTGTACCTGAATAATGAAAAGAAGCTTTTACTGCCGGGTAAAGAGCCAGAGTTTCCAGAAGAGGGGAATAAGCCTTTCTGAAGGCTTCTTCAAAGATATTCTGGAAGTTACCAACAGGTTGATGGTTGTGAATACCGAGAGTAAAAAATACCATATCTATTTATATAAAATCCTTATCAAGAAAAATGTGGTCTTTCTCTTCTATTTCTCTTAAAACTGTCTCATCCGAAACAGATAGCCTTCTTTCAAGCATTTTCGTGATAAGGTAGAAATTTCTCTCGTGTTCTTCAAACCTTTTTTTAGCGTAATCTTTAGCTTGACCAGTCGTGATGAGGAATTCCCAGTCTGATGACTGGAGAAGTAAAAGCTCCCTATTAATCTGAGTAATCAAGCGACCTGGTTTAGAAGGATTTTTTAACCAGGTTTTTTCAGCTTCGTATATCTTATCCCACATCCAGGCAGTATTTTCATTTAACCAGACCCTGTCTCCTCCCCCTTCTCCCCATGATGAATTTATTGGCTTGCATTTCATTGAAGGAGGATGACTATCAAGAAACTTGCTAAGTGTAATTACTCCAACATCCTTTTCTCCTGATAAATATTCCAGTACTCCTTCCAACCATTCCACGCCTTCGTACCACCAGTGACCAAAGAGCTCTGCATCAAAGGGGGTTACTATAATACCCTTTTCACCTGTGCCAAGAAAATAAGAAGTTAAGGCTTCCCTGAGGGTAGAAGAAAAGTGGGAAATATGAGAAATGACTCTCTCTTTTGCTATAAGAGGAGAGTAGAAATCCTTTCTTCCCAGGTCAGCACCCTTTTCTGCTATTTGCCAGTATTGCGCACCTGAGGTGTCTTTTCTTTTATGATATTCCCTATAATAAGGATCGCCAGGATAGCCCCATTCTCCTGACCATACTTGATAGGAAAATCGGGGATGTCTCAGGAAAAAAAATAATTCAGAATCAGAAAATCTGTAAGGTTTCAAACACCCAATTGGTGAAAAGGAAGCAGAACAACTTAACTTTGAGTTACTACCATTAAAATACACTCCATCCAGAGCATGAGTTTCTAAAATGGTGTACTTAAATCCAGAATCAGCAAGAACCAGATCCAGAGATGATAGGAAATTTTCATTAACCTTTCTCTCTCTTTTATAACCACACTCTGGAAGCCAGAACCCATTTGGCTCCATACCAAATAACCTATGATAAACACTATAAGCTGTTTGGACCTGAAGTCTTATTGATTTTTCTGAGCTTAATAATGGAAGGTAGGCATGCGTAGCAGAAGAAGTAATGAGTTCAACTGAACCTTCTTCCCCCAACCTTCTCAAGCCTGTTAATATATCTCCATTAAGTTCATTTAAATAGAAATTTGTGAGTTCTTCTATTCTTTTCTGGTAGAGTTGACTCAATGATTTTATCTTATTAATATTGTTTTTTTCATCAATCTGCAATAATCTTATTCGTTCATTTATATAATTAATAAAAGAATCTCGAAAATCTGGAGCCCCCAATTGTTCAAGCAGAACTGGGGTGAAACTTAAAGTAACTGAAGGGTTGATTCCTTTTTTTATCAGTCTATAAAAACTTCTTATTAGTGGTAAGTAACTTCCCAGAGCTGCTTCAAATAACCACTCTTCTCCAAAGGGCCATCGGTCGTGCCCTTTTACATAGGGAAGATGAAAATGAAGTAGTAATGCATAATAACCAATATTACCCATTCAGTCAAGAACTCCTTTTTTTAGATTATATCCTTTAAATTAACCAGCGTCAACTTGATATTTCTTAGCTTAATATATATAATAATATTACTTGTAATATTAATAAATAGGGAGGAAATTATGGCTTTAGGTGGATCATTAAAAGATTTTGGATTAGAAGAACTTTTAGGCATGTTGTCGCTGGGGAAAAAAACAGGAAAATTAAATCTTAAAGTTTTTGACAAGGAGGGAGATATATTCTTAAAAGAAGGTTTTCCGATTCATGCTTCAGTAAATGACAGTCAGGGAGTTGAAGCCCTTTACTCATTTTTTCTTTGGAGTGATGGCTCTTTTACTTTCGAAACTAACATCGCCTCTCCGGCAGAAACCATCAATATTTCTATTGATAACATTCTTAAAGAAGCCAATGAACGAAAAAAAGTTTGGGAAGAAGTTAAAAGCAAACTTCCCGACATGAATGTTTCTCTGGAACCCGTGGAAGATATTAAGGAAGACTTTATCTCCCTTTCCAGAGAAGACTGGGATATTTTTATACAGGTATTCAGAAGAAACCCTGTAAAAATCATCGTATCTTCATCAAAATCAAGTAGTATTAAGACCATTAATTCTGTTTTATCCCTTATGGATAGAGGTATTCTTAAGATTGGTGAAATAGCAATCAGGGATTCCTCTCGTCAAGTATTAGTTGAGCTCCGTCAGGAAGGCATCCTCAGTACCTCCCCAACTGGAGAAGTGGCCTTCATAGACCCTAATATGATACAGGAATGGCAGAAAGATGGATGGCTATCATCAGGAGTATTAAGAGTAGAACTCATCACTGCTACTCAGAAAACTACCATAATATCAATAAAAGGACGGGTAGGACTGAAAGAGGGAGTAATTCAACTACCAGCCACAGTCCTTTCCCGCCTTGGCATTAAACCCGGTGATAAGATTAAGGCAAAGCCTGAATCTTAAATTTTCAACCTCGGGTCTAAAGCATCTCTCAGTCCATCTCCTATAAAATTAAAGGAGAGGACTGTTATAAAAAGGAAGGTTCCAGGGAGAATAATTAGATACCACAGGTGGGGCAATAGAACCCAGTTTGTTGCCCCCTGAAGCATCTGTCCCCAGGATGTGGCTGGTGGTGCTACACCCAGTCCCAGGAAGGATAGGGATGCCTCCCATACCATATTTCCTCCTATAGATAGAGTAGCAGAGACTATGATGGGTGCCATTACATTAGGAAGAAGATGACGCCACATTATCCTTTTATCTGATGCACCTATTGATTTAGAGGCTTCTATAAACTGCTGCTCCCTTAAGGATAGAACCTGGCCCCGTACTAACCTGGCTGTAGTCATCCATCCCAGGAAAGCCATTACCAGCACAATAGGTAAGATTCCAGCAAAGATGCCCAGGTGGAGTTTATATTCCAGAATAGGAGTAATCCTCCTAAAAACTACTGCTAAGCTCATTAACAAAGGTAAAGTGGGAATAGTGAACATAACATCGGTAAACCGCATAAGAAGACTGTCAACCCAACCACCATAATGACCTGCCAATAGACCAATAAGTACGCCCAGAAAGATTGAAATTGAAACACTTAAAAATCCCACCAGAAGGCTTACTTTGCCACCAAACATCAGGCGAGCCAGAAGATCTCTCCCCAGAGTATCCGTTCCCAAAGGATGACCTGGTGAGCCAGGAGTTAAGGTGGGACTTGAAATAATTGGAATATAAGAGTGTCTGACTGTCCAGATTAAAGGACCTATTAGTGAAAAGAATGTTATCATCAAAATAATAGCTAAACCCACTATGGCAAGGCGATGTCTTCTGAACCTACGCCAGGTGACCTGCCAGAAAGAAAACTGCTCTAAGGTTTTATTTTCTTTAGTCATATTTCACCCTCGGGTCAACCACGGCATAGAGAACATCTGCTAATAGGTTTCCTACAACAACCAGAATGGCAAACATCATCAGAACCGACTGAACTACCATATAATCGTGAGACATGATACCTTCGTATAATAGTTTCCCTATACCCGGAATAGAAAAGACCGTTTCAGTAATAGTGGCTCCCCCAATAATAGCAGGAAGAGAAAGAGCTAATAGAGTGACTATAGGTATAAGGGCATTACGCATGGCGTGCTTATATATCACCACCCGCTCGGAAAGTCCCTTGGCACGAGCGGTGCGGATATAATCCTGATTTATAACCTCCAGAAAGGAGGACCTTACATATCTTAGCATACCTCCAGCACTGACAACAGCTAAAACTACTACTGGTAGAAATAGGTGGCGAGCCCTATCTACAACCTGAGAAAAGAAAGGCATGTCTTCCATACCTGGTGCCATAAAACCTCCTGGTGGAAACCAGCCTAAACTTGCTGAGAAAGTCATTAGCATAACCACTCCTAAGAAAAAGGTGGGCATAGAAAGACCAAAAAATACCAGGGCAGTGGCTATATTGTCTCCCAGCGAATACTTGTGGAGTGCTGAGTAAATTCCTATCGGTATGGCTATTAAAATCTCCAGTATCAGTGAAGCTGTGCCATACTGTATGGATACAGGAAGACGGTATGATACTACCTGAAGGGCATTCTTCCCAGGAGAAAGCATGGAAAGGCCCCATTCTCCTACCAGTACAGAACGAAGCCAGTAAAAATAGCGGAAATACCAAGGCTTATCAAAACCCCAGAGACGCCTTACGCGGGCGATATCCCCAGAGCTTATTCGGGGGTTAGTGCGCAATTGTTCAAAGGGGTCCCCCATAAGGCTAATTATCCCGAATACAATTATGGAAACCATCAGGAGTAAAGGGATAAGGGCAATCAGTCTCCTAATTAAATAATTCCTCATAAAATCTCCTTTATCTCAAAAAATGGGAGGGGGCAGATTATTCGCCCCCTCCAAAAGTTAATCTATTTACTCTCTATACCAGTACATTATGTTCCAGGTATGGGTTCCAACATCTATTCCCATATCGTAGCCTTTGATTGCCTCTCTTATAGCGGTATGGGCTGACCACCAGAGAAGTGGAAGCTCAGGAACATCTGTGTTCCATAATACCTGGTGTTTGAAGTAAGCTTCGTCTCTCTTAGGTCTATTTAAGTCTTCATTAAATACTTTAGCCAGTTTATCAGCTTCCACATTACGCCAACCCGTATAGTTTTGGCCTTGCCAACCGTTAGCCTTTGAAGGAATTTGAGAAGAATGGTAAAGAGTATATCCACCTGGCTCAACAATGGTGTTCTGCCCCCAGGCAAAGTGGGCTATATCGTACTGACGCATAGGTAGAAGTTGACCAAAGAGTATTCCAGCCATGACTTGCTCAAAGCGCATGATAATGCCAACCCTGGCCAGTTGCTCCTTCATGATTTCTAACTGAAGTCTCCTGTCTTCCCGAATGGTGGTAGAAACCTTGAAGTCAACTTTAACACCTTCCGGAGTGTGCCAGATTCCACCAATCTTCTTAAACCCAGCATCAGAAAGAATCTTTTCTGCTTTAACAGGGTTGTAGGTAGTAGCATCCTTTACTACATCCATATTCTCGGCGAACTTAGAGAATAGGGCGTATCCACCACAGGGTTCACGACCTCCAAAGAAGACCAAGTTAGATACAGCTTTTCTATCAATAGCATAGGAAATGGCTTTTCTTAAAGCGGTGTATTTGAAGAGTGGATGAGTATAAGGTACGCCAGGCTTGGGGTCATCAGGTAGTTTATTAGGGTCATCGTAGTTTATTGTCCAGTGCTCCCAGTAAGCTGATGGCATACTGACCACCTTGAGGCCCTTGACCGGTCTCTCTCTTAAGACCTTAACATGAGAATCACTCAAACCGATGAGAGCCATGTCCAAAGTCTTACCAAGTAACCCGGCTAAGGCGCCTTCTGTTTCCAGAAAGCGATAAATGACTTTGTCAAAAAGACCTTTACCCATGTAGTAGTTGGTGTCTGGAATAAGTTCAATATGAGAACCCTTAATCCATTTAGAAAGTTTGTAGGGACCTATATGTATGGGTGCATCGTTGTAAGTGCTGGTCTGGATGGAGTTGGACTGTCCGTTGAGGTAATCAAAGAGGGTTTTACTACCAATAACACTTTTATCGGCAATGTAAGCACCGTCAGCATCAATGAAGAGGTCAAAGTCTATGATAGCAGGAAAATCTACAGTCCTCTTGAAGATATTGGTCTCAAACCAGTGCTTTGGATAGATTGGCAGACCAAACTGAGGCCAAATGCTTGTAGTACGCCAGTAAGTGACAATTTTATAGTCACCTACCAATTCCATCCTGAGTAGTTTGTCATAGGGGTCTGTGGTGGCTACCATCATATCCTTCATAAGGTAAAGGATGGTTCCAAAAGCCACATCCTTATTAGTAACAGGCTTACCATCTGACCACTTAAGTCCAGGTCGAAGCTCATAGTTAATTTTCATAACTACCTTAGTTTTTCTTCCAGTAACCAGAGTTATCTCAGGTTCTTTTCCCTCAGGATAAGCTATCCATAGTCCGTTCTCTATGGTTGGACGAATCTTATCCATCTGGGGCCAGAGTTCACCTCTCCAGTCAGAAAGTATAGTCCCGTCATAGATACCACCCAGAACCTGGTACATGGCAGACATGCTGTCCAGCATGCCAAAAAGGGTAGCTGGTTCCTGATGAATGTCTATAGTCATGGTCCCCCCTAATTTTGGAGGATAAACCAGGCGATAGATAATCATGGCAGCTTCTGCCCTGTTTGCAGGGGCATTAGCAGAGACCAGTCGCCCAATTCTGTAATTGAGAAACTGGTGAGCAGAGCGATAGGAAACGGTTATAATTCCTTTAGCCCAGGCAGGAACGATATTTTCATCATTTGCCAAAGCAACCAGCTCTTTAACTCCTTCTGCTTCCTTTTCAATGCCCTTGGCTTTTACAGCTACTGCTGCCATCTCAGCACGAGTAACCGGACTCTCGGGTTTAAATGTTCTATCTGGATAACCCTTGAGATACCCTGCTTTAACAGCAGTTTCCACAAAACCATATGCCCAGTGGGTGGGAGCAAGGTCTTTGAAGGTAGGTGTAGCAGGTTTTACGACTGAGAGTTTTTTGGAAATGACTATCAATGTAGCATATTCTGCTCTGGTTAAACTCCTCTCAGGAGCATAGGTAGTAGGTGTTATACCTTTAATAATTCCAGCTTCAACTAATTTATAAATGTAATCATAAGCCCAGTGTGTAGCAGGAACATCAGCAAATTTCACCTGTGCTCTAACAGGTAAAGCCAGAATAGTTAACCCCATGATAATAATTAAAGCCCACACTAAACTACTTTTCACTTTTTAAAACCTCCTTTTCAAATTTTTCTTACCAAACTTTACCTAGTTTTATCATTTTTCACCTCCTTTTAATTACTAAATATGAATCAAGGATTCGAGGATTCAAGGGTTCGAGTGACGTGTAATATACATCTACCACTTGAATCCTTCAACAACATCTTATAACGGTACTCTTAAAAAACCCAGGATGTCAAAGTGCATATCTCTCCTATTCCTCATATCCTCTGGACCAACCGTATCATCTTTTACTGTGGCTACTGTAGTGATAGGTCTTGGTTTACGAAGGGTATTAGAGATAAATGCAGGGCTTAACTTTATCAAGTACTCTTCTTCCAAAAACCTTGCCAGTTTCCTGGGTCCGTATCCTGTTTTCTTCCTAAGGTCAAAAATAAGGCCCTTGATTTCAATAGGCACCTTACGACCTTTCCTCCTTGGTATGGGGGGTTTGTTGATTAAGCCTGCTGTTCCTTCATGGAGAAATCTTTTTTGCCACTTATAATATGTCTTTCTACTAATATTAAATCTCTCAGCTACTTCCCCTATAGAAGCTCCTTTCTCAACCATCTTAAACCATAATAGTTTTTCCTCAACTGAATGATCTCTTTTCTCCATATCCTAATTAAAGCACCATAAAAAGTCTTTGTCAAGGGGTACTATAACATTGTTACCAGAGAGTATAAACATACCTGAAAATATTTACTAGAGTCAGTAAACAGTCTCTTAAATACCCCCTTGACAAAGGTTAACCTTTATGGTATACATAAAAAACAGAAATATTTTTTATATAATTGCTATTTTAAATTTTTGGAGGTGAAGTAGCTTAATAGACTGCTTGAGCAGCAGAGTTAGAAAACCTATAAAAGGAGGAAGGATTAAGTAAATGAAAAGATTTGTAGGAATAGCGTTAATTGGCTTATTAGCCATTTCTGTGTTCAGTATTAACAGCTTAGCCTACGCTCAAGCTGGACTTAAAGATGTACCCGGCCATCTTTTTGAGTTTGAAATCACCAAGTTAGTAGAAACTGGAGTTATCAAAGGTTTCCCCGACGGGACATTCAAACCCGATGCATCCATTACCAGAGCCGATGTTGCCATCATATTAGCTGGTGCTAAAAAGTTGGCAATTGAAAAGCCCGCAGTGAGTCCTTTCAAAGACTTAGCCACAACTCACTATGCTTACGGACATATAGTAGCAGTTAACAAAGCTGGCTTTATGAGGGGTTATCCCGATAGAACCTTCAAACCCACTAACAACATTACCCGTTCTGAAATAGCTGCCCTCCTGGGTCAGGTTAAGGGATTAGCTGCTGCAGCTGCTAAAATCACTAAACCCATTGTCTTCTCTCAAGACGAATCCGCCATTCCAGCCTGGGCAGTACCCTGGGTTACCTTAGCAGTCAGGTCTGAGAATCAGTATCTCCATCACAGAAATGACGGAGTTTTTAGAATTATTGCTCCTCTCGCTGCTGCAACTCGTGGAGATGTGGCTTACGGTGTATATCAGGTAACCAATCCTCCCAAAAGAAGTTCTGTCGTTAATGTTACCATGGGTCAAGAACCCGATACATTGCACGGCTGGATAGGTACCATGGCTGCAATGCAGGTTGTTGCCAACTGTACAGCTACACCAAGTGTTGGTCGGGAAAATACCTGGGCTTTATACCCTGGTAATATGTCTGTAATACCCACCATTGAAAACGGATTGTGGAAAGTTGTTGGGACAAATATGGAAGTAACCTACCGTATTCGTGAAGGTATCAAATTCCACGATGGAAAACCTGCCACCATTGACGACTGGGCCTATGCCTTCATGGTATTTATGGACCCCATGACTCCTGTTGTTTCACGAATTATTGAACTTAAAACTGACTTCACTAAGGGCGCTGGTGCTTATGGCATCAAGGGTTTTGATGTTCTGGATCCTCTTTCAGTAAAAGTATATTTTAAGGAATTAGATTTCAGGGTCAACTTAGGCTTAATTGGTGGAGGTCTTTATCCCAAGCATGTTCTTGAAACTCCCTTTACCGAAATGAAAAAAACTGGTAACGTAGATCTCTTCAGAAAAGATGAAACTATGTCAAGAAAACCTATCTCTACTGGAGCCTATAGCATTGTTGAATGGAAACCAGGTGTTCATATCCTCCTAAAAGCCAATCCTGATTTCCTTCTTGGAAAACCCAATGTTGATACCATTGTATTTCGCTTCATTCTAGACACCACCGCTCTACTTGCTCGTATCATATCTGGTAAAGATAACGATGTAACTGCCATTGGCATCTCTACTGACCAGGGTATTCAGCTGGAAGCCAGAAAGTCTACTCATACCAAAGTTCACTTTATCTCTGGTTTAACCTGGGACCATATGGGTTTCAACCTGGACAACCCAGTCTTAGCTGATATTAGAGTTCGTAAAGCTTTCATCCAGGGTATTGACAGAGCAAGCATAGTTAGAGTCTTGTTCCAGGGTAAAAATCCAGTTGCTGACGGTTTTTATGCTCCAGGTCATTTTGGTTACGATGCTGAAAATGTTGTTAAATATTCTTATAACCCAGCAGCTTCCAGAAAATTACTGGACGAAGCTGGTTGGATTGTGGGTGCTGATGGTTTTAGATACAAAGGTGGTAAGCGTTTAACTATCATCCTGGAAACCACTGCTGGTAATGCCATGCGCGAATCCATTCAGTCCATATGCAAAACCCAACTAAGAGACGTTGGAATTGACCTTGACATCTCTAAAAACCGTCCAGCTGGTGCCTTCTTTGCACCTCCTTACTTCTTGGGAAGACAGTGGCCCGATATGGTTTTGTTCGCCTGGTTAACCTCTCCAACTTCTATTGGTGATACCATCTTCCGTGCTGATTCCATTCCCTCTGTGGAGAATGGGTATGAAGGACAAAACGTCTACGGTTGGAGAAACGCTGAAGCCACTGAACTATTAAAGAAAGCAGCCACTGAAATGAGTGATGCAGAACGCAGAAAGTTGTGCGTCCGCGTACAATATCTCATAACAGACGAACTTCCTGTTGTTCCTATGTTCTTTAGAACCGATGTCAATACTTCTAAGATAAATATGGCTAGTGTTAAACCCATTGCTCTTGCTGGTCAGTATATAACCTGGAACTGCTATAACTGGTATTTCCGTTAAAGATTTAAACTAACGAATAATAATTAGGATAAAGGGGGGTGGTTTTCACCACCCCCCTTTCCAGAAAAAGAGGTGACTGAAATTTGCGTGATTATCTTATAAGAAGACTGTTACAGCTCGTCCCGCTGATAATAGCCGTAAGCCTTCTCATTTATTTCATAATTGACCTTGCTCCAGGTGACCCTCTGGAACAGTTGTTACTAAATCCAGATATAAAACATGAAGATATAGCAAGGTTAAAAGAACTTTACGGAGTGGGTGGGCCTTTTATAGAACGCTGGGCTAAGTGGTTGTGGCGGCTGGTGCGCTATGCGGACTTGGGAGTAGCCCGATTTCACCCTTACCCGGTGATTAGCCTTATAGCTATGCGAGTACCTGTTACACTACGGTTGAGCATAGCTGCTATGGCTATCAGTTTACTGGTTGCCTTGCCTGTGGGTATTTTCTCTGCACGAAGGCAATACTCAAGCTGGGATAATATTTTTACAGGGTTAGCTTTTTTTGGGCGGTCTATGCCCACCTTCTGGTTTGGGATTATGTTAATCCTGATATTTGGAATTTATCTGGGAAATACACCCTTTACTCTTCCTATGGGTGGTATTACCAGCTTTGTTTATACTGAAGGTATTCCTTGGTATAAAATCCAGCTTGACTCTGTAAAACACTACCTCCTGCCGGTCTTTGTATTAGGTTTAGCAGGTATGACTGGATGGACCCGTTATGTTCGCTCCACACTTCTGGAAGTTCTCAGGCAAGACTACATCAGAACTGCCCGAGCCAAGGGTCTCTCAGAAAGAGTGGTCATCTGGAAACATGCCTTCAGAAATGTGCTAATCCCTCTGATTACCCTAATAGCCTTAGCCTTACCTGGTTTATTTGCTGGAGCTATCATAACTGAAAGAGTTTTTGCTCTTCCTGGTATGGGACAACTTATTTTCCAAGCAGTAATAAGCAAAGATTTTAACTTAGCAGTGGGTTGTCTTACCTTCCTTTCCCTACTTACTATCTCCTGTAACCTACTGGCTGATATTATGTATGCCATAGCTGACCCTCGGGTCAGATTTCGTTAGATAGGGAGGTATCTGAATTGTCAAAAGATATTGAAATGAAAAAATCCACATTTGATGAAAAAGACGAATTTGAACTTTCAAAAAAAGAATACAGTTACTGGAAATCAGTATATAGAAGATTCAGACGCCATAAAATGGCTACAATAGGTTTTATAGTTTTAACCTTAATCATAGCCTTTTCCATAATAACACCTATGGTAAGTCCTTATACAATGGATCAGATATCCCTTGAAAACCGCTTCAGTGAACCATCAAGTAAGTATATTCTCGGAACTGATGAGATTGGTAGAGATGTTCTAACCCGTCTCGCTTATGGAGGTAGGATATCTCTTTTCGTGGCTGTTGTAGCTGCTTTATCTTCCCTGGCTATAGGTGCTATAATTGGTAGTATAGCAGGTTTCTTCGGAGGCTGGGTGGACAACGCCTTGATGAGACTGGTAGATGTGTTACTGTCTATCCCTACTTTTCCTCTTCTCATGCTTCTCGCTATGTATTTTGGTGGAAGCCTCTGGAACCTCATATTGATTATAGCGGTATTGGGGTGGATGAGTGAATCTCGTTTAGTTAGAGGTTATTTCTTATCTCTCAGAGAGACAGAATTTGTAGAAGCCGCTTTTGCCATTGGCGCTTCCTCCAGAAGAATAATCTGGCGCCATATCATGCCTAACGCCCTGGCAATTCTTATCGTTAGCGTTACTTTAAGTGTAGGCGGTATTATCCTCTATGAAGCTGCCCTAAGCTACCTGGGCTTGGGAATTGCACCACCAACACCCTCCTGGGGTAACATGCTTCAAAGGTCTATGGATTATATTCTGGGAGCCCCAACTAAATCAGGAGGACCACCCTGGTGGTTAACCTTCTATCCTGGTTTGATGATTTTCTTAACCGCTCTCTCTGTTAATTTTATGGGTGACGGCTTAAGAGATGCCTTAGACCCCAGGTTAAAATTGTAATTCAGGGAGGAATTTGATGAACGAAGTTAATGACTACTTAGTAAAAGTTAACAATCTAAAGACTTATTTCTACACCGAAGATGGGGTAGTACCAGCGGTAGATAATGTCAGTATGTCCATTAAAACCGGTGAGACTCTGGGTGTGGTGGGAGAATCAGGTTGTGGTAAATCTGTAACTGCTCTCTCCATAATGAGATTGATACAGCAACCACCCGGGAAAATCTTAGATGGTGAGATTCTTTTTAAAGGTGAAAGTATACTCCTAAAAAAAGAAGACGAAATGCGTGAAATCAGGGGTGACAAGATTGCTATGATCTTCCAGGAACCCATGACTTCTCTAAACCCTGTCTATATGGTTGGAGACCAAGTTGCGGAAGCTATCATTCTTCACCAGAAACTCAGTAAAAAGGATGCCCTGGACAAGGTCGTTCAGGTGTTCAACCTGGTGGGTATTCCCGACCCTGTTAAAAGACTCAATAATTATCCACATCAAATGTCAGGAGGTATGAGACAAAGGGTAATGATAGCTATGGCTCTATCCTGTAATCCCGACCTTCTAATTGCTGACGAACCCACTACTGCTCTTGATGTTACAATTCAAGCTCAAATCCTGGAACTTATGAAGGAACTTAAAGAGCGACTTGGAATGGCTATTATGCTTATTACTCACAACCTGGGAGTTGTGGCTGAAATGGCTCAACATATCCAGGTAATGTACGCTGGAAAAGTTGTAGAATACGCTCCTGCCAGAGAGATCTTCAAGGACCCTCAGCACCCCTACTCCTATGGCCTTCTCTACTCTGTACCCCGCTTGGACAGAGGAAAATCCAAAGAGCCACTACCTACCATTGAAGGAGTCGTTCCTAACCCTTACAACATGCCTCCTGGTTGTAGATTCCACCCTCGATGTAAATACAGGATGGATATCTGCGAAAAAGAGGAGCCATCTTTGGTACATATAAAAGGCGAAAATAGAGTAGTTGCTTGCTGGCTCTTCATGGAAAAGGGTAAGCAGGACTTCTTAGCAGAAGGAGGAATGTAAGATGGCTGAGAATGAAGTTTTAATAGAAGTTCAAGACCTATACAAGTACTTTCCCATCACCGGCGGTATATTTGGTAGAACTGTGGCTAATGTAAAAGCGGTTGATGGCATCTCCTTCAAGATTCATAAAGGTGAAGCACTTGGCTTGGTGGGAGAATCAGGAAGTGGAAAAACCACTGTAGGCCGCACCCTACTGCGTCTTATTGAACCAACTAAAGGAAATATTTTATATGATGGTGTGGATATAAGTAAATTATCCAAGGGTAAATTAAGACCTTTGAGAAAACACATGCAAATTATTTTCCAGGATCCATTTGGTTCCCTCAACCCCAGAATGACTGTGGGTGAAATGTTAGGAGAGCCAATGGAAATACACGATATAGCCCATGGGATGGATAAAGACAACAAAGTCCAGGAACTCCTGAAACTTGTAGGTTTAAGAGGTGAGCATGCCAGAAGATATCCCCATGAGTTCTCTGGTGGTCAGAGACAGAGAGTTGGTATTGCTCGTGCTCTATCTGTTAACCCCTCTTTTATTGTGGCAGACGAACCTGTATCAGCACTGGATGTATCAATTCAAGCTCAGATTATTAACCTGTTAATTGAGCTACAGACCAGGTTGAACCTCACCCTTCTATTCATCGCTCATGATCTGGGAGTTGTCAAACGCATGTGTGACACCATAGCCGTTATGTATCTGGGTAATATCATGGAACATACAGAAAATGCCAAACTCTTCGGACAACCTCTTCACCCCTATACCCAAGCCTTACTCTCTGCTGTTCCTATCCCCGATCCGGATATAAAAAGAGATCGTATTATCCTTAGAGGTGATATACCTTCACCTATCAATCCACCAAAGGGATGTAAATTCCACACTCGTTGTCAGTTATTTGAAGCAGGTCTCTGTGATGTTAAGCTCCCCGAATTGAGAGAGGTTAAACCAAGACACTTTGTAGCCTGTCACCTGGTATAAACTAAACACTCCCCTAATCCTCAAACACCCCTTTATTCCCTATATCAAGAGGGGACAAAGGGGTGTTTTTTCTAATACTAATGAGAAGGGAAGAGGTTTTAAACCTCTTTTTGGGAGAAGATCAAAAATCATTGGCAAAGAATTAATTAAGTTTTCTCTGTTACTACCAAATCTACTAACAATAAAACCGCTATCGTGAAAAAGTAAAACATGACCAGGCTTAACTCTTTTCTCTACATGTTTCAATATTCCCTTAGCACTCATGCCTCGCCAGTCGTAACTACTTAGTGACCAGAGAACAAGTTTCATATTTAGACTACGTGTTATTTTTAAAATCCTACGGTCCACAAGTCCTCTCGGAGGTCTCAACATATCCACAGGCTCACCGAGAATATCTTCAATAACCATATTCCCATCAATTATCTCTTTACAAATTCTCTTACTTGAAAGAAATGGTAAGAGAAAGTGGTTCTGAGTGTGATTACCTACAAGATGACCACGGCTCCTTATCTCTCTTGTTAGTGATGGATATTTTAATGCCTGTTTCCCCACGAGGAAAAATGCTGCTTGGGTATTGTTTTTTTCTAAGATATCTAAAACTCTTGGTGTATATTTCAGGTTGGGTCCATCATCAAATGAAAAGTACACTCCACGATGAGAAGATGGTCCACGCCGTAATACCCATCTGGGGTATCCTCGGTAAACATACAAATTGAGGCCATAATAACTCAGAAATGTAAAAGTTAAACCGAGGCCAGCTAGACTTTCGTTTAACATCTCGAGATTAGGCTCGCCTTTACTTGACAAACAGGGTTCGAGGATTCAAGGGTTCGAGTGACGTGTAATATACAATATGTGATTTGTGACATGTGACGAGTGGCAAATCTAAATCTTTAAATCTCATATCTTTCACTTGAATCTTTGACTCCTTTACCACTTGAATCCTAAAACTTGAAGTTAGTATTAAAAGGGAGGGTTAGTCTTCACAGCTTTCCCTCCCCTTTGTTACTATATTATCTATCTCACCCCCCCTTAACCCCCAATCTCCCCTCTAACAAGAGGGGGTAGGGGGTGTGTTAGAAGGGGAAGAGTTAGTAACTACCAGTATTAATATTCCGGGGGCATAGGCATGCTGGGAGCTTTTTCTTTCTCGGGTTTATCTACTACCAGCGCCTCAGTAGTAAGTACCATTGCTGCAACAGATGCTGCGTTTTGGAGAGCAAATCTGCTCACCTTAAGAGGATCAACTATACCTGCTTTTACCATATCTTCATATTCAAGAGAAAGCGCATTAAAACCAAAACCAGCAGGAGAATTTTTAATTTTCTCTACTACTATAGCTCCCTCTCTACCAGCGTTCTCAGCAATGACCCTGGTTGGTTCTTCTAATATTTTCTTTATTATTAAAAGACCTGTCTTCTCATCTCCTTCCAAAGATAATTCATTTAAAGCTTTCTGAGAAAGAAGGAAGGCAACTCCTCCGCCTGGAACAATGCCTTCTTCCACAGCTGCTTTTGTTGCTGAAACGGCATCTTCCACACGATGTTTCTTCTCTTTCATCTCGGTCTCAGTAGCGGCTCCCACCTTAATGACAGCAACACCACCTGACAGCTTGGCAAGTCTTTCTTGAAGTTTCTCTCTTTCATACTCTGATTCAGTCTCTTCAATCTGCTTCTTTATTTGACCGATACGCTTGTCAATATCTTCAGAGCTTCCTCTACCACCAATGATAGTTGTATTATCCTTATCTACTTTAATTTGACGGGCTCTACCAAACATATTGGCCTGGACACCATCAAACTTAATTCCCAGCTCTTCGGATATTACTTGACCACCAGTTAAAATAGCGATATCTTCTAACATGGCTTTACGTCTGTCACCAAAACCAGGTGCTTTAATTGCTACAGCAGAAAAAGTTCCTCTAAGTTTATTAACCACCAGTGTGGCAAGGGCTTCACCTTCAACCTCTTCTGATAGAATAACAAAACTTTTACCAAGTTGGAGAACCTTTTCTAAAACAGGGAGAAATTCCTGAACATTATTTACTTTCTTATCAGTAATGATTATATAAGGATCATCAAGAACTGCTTCCATTCTCTCGGGATCTGTGACGAAATAAGGTGAGATGTATCCTCTATCAAACTGCATTCCTTCAACGAATTCTAACTCAATTCCCAGCCCCTTACCTTCTTCAACGGTTATAACTCCATCCTTACCTACTTTCTCCATGGCTTCAGCTATAGTACTACCGATCTCGGGAGACTTGGCAGAAATGGTGGCTACTTGTTCTATTGCAGACCTGTCTTCCACAGGACGGCTTAAACTCCTCAAACTTTCTACCACTCTCTCTACTGCCTTCTCAATACCCCTCTTAAGCATAATAGGGTTTGCTCCAGCAGCCACATTTTTAAGCCCTTCTTTAACAATACACTGAGCAAGAAGTGCTGCTGTGGTTGTGCCATCTCCAGCTTTGTCTTGAGTCTTGGTGGCTACCTCCTTAACCAGCTGAGCACCTAAATTCTCGTGGGGATCTTCCAAATCAACCTCTTTGGCAATGGTTACACCGTCGTTAGTAATAGTCGGAGAACCAAATTTTCTTTCAATAACAACATAACGACCGCGAGGACCCAGAGTAGCTTTTACTGCATCCGCTAATTTATTAACTCCCCTTTCCAAAGACCTTCTGGCTTCTTCATTATAAATTATAAGTTTAGCTCCCATATTATTTAAACCTCCCTTTATTCCTTAACTTTCAATAACAGCTAAAATATCACGTTCGTTTAATATTAGGAAATCATCGCTCTCTATCTTGATATCAGTGCCCGCATATTTAGCAAAGAGAACTATATCGCCTTCTTTAACTTCGAGGGGCACTCTCTGCCCATTGTCCAGAACTTTTCCGGTGCCTACAGCCAGTACTTTACCCTTTTGGGGTTTCTCTTTAGCTGTATCTGGGATTACAATCCCACTTTTAGTAACTTCTTCTGCCTCAAGAGGCTTAATAAACACGCGATCACCAATCGGTTTAACCTTCATAAAAAACTACCTCCCTATAATTATTTTTATTATAATTTCTATTAATACCCAAAAAGATTTGTTTTTTAACATTAACTTCGTGGGTTAAATGTAATTATACCACAGACCTATTAGTTTTTTAAGTTTATTAAAATACTGTTAACAAATACTCTTGTCATTAACATGCAGGTGTTTACTGAAGCTTTTATATCTCTATCTTTTCCCAATGCCTGGCTCTGAACCTTAAGAAATTTACAGTTGACCTGTAAAGGATGTCCACACTCATAGCTATCCATGCTCCTAAGAGACCCAAACCCTGAAAATTAATTAAAAAGTAAGCCAGGGGAAGTCTGATTAGCCATATACCCGTACCTGAAGTAAACATAGGAAACCTGGTATCTCCAGCACCCCTCAAAGAACCTGCCATGATGAATTGAGTGGCTAAAGAAGCTTGAAGAAGTGCTATTATTCTAAGAACCAGGACTGCCGAATTTATAACTTCCGGGTCACTTGTAAAAACCTTTACTATTAATGTGGGAATCAAAAAAATGATAAATCCTATGAAAGCCATCATGGAAGCACCAATTTTTAATGTTTCCATAGCTACATTATAAGCACCCTTGTCATCTCCTCTCCCTCTATACTGACCTACCATAACAGTAACACCCATAGCAAAACCCCATCCAACCATAAAGGAAAGGGATTCTATATTCAGCGCGATTCTGTGAGCGGCATATACTTTAGTTCCCAGGTTTAAGACTATCCCACTGAAAACAAGTAAGCCTCCTGTAAAAAGAACTTGCTCTATGGAAGCAGGGAACCCGAGAGTAAACATTCTTTTAAGACACGCCAGATTAAAAGGATTAATTCTACTCTTAAGATGGAAATGGGTTCTACGTTTAAAAAGAAGTAAAAGGTATATCAAAACAGCCAGGGCTCTGGAGAATGCAAACGCAAAAGCAGTTCCTTTAACACCCAAGGCAGGAAAACCAAATCGCCCGAAAATAAGAATATAATCCAGAAAAATGTTCAAGCCTATAGTAAAACAAGCGAGATAAAAAGGAGTCTTTGTATCACCACTTCCCCTGAATATGGCAGACATTACTAAAAAAAGAACAAAAAAGACTGATGGTCCGAGGGCATACTTTATATATAAAGATGCTTGTAACAGGAGGGCTTCTTCTATAGAAAAGAAGATAAAAAAGACTCTGGGAAAAAACCAGGCAAGAAAACCAAGTCCAATACCTGCAATCAAGCTCAAAACCAAAGAATGATAAGCCACCTCCTGTGCCCCCTCAACATCGCCACTACCTATTCTGTGAGATATCAAAACAGTGGTCCCCACCACTATTATTGCCAGTACAGCACCAATAGTCATAATTATCTGGTGAGATAAACCTACTGCTGCCAGGTAGAGCGGACCAAGAACACCTACAAAAGCTGAGTTGACCAGAATAAATACTGAATTTAGAAATTGCTCTCCCATTAAGGGCAAGGCAAACCGTAATATCTTAATACGAAGGTCATTCTCCGACTTTAAAATTTTATTAATAATCCTAAGAAACACTGTTATTAATTACCAATGAAATAATCGGTTTAATTATTTACTTAGCTTATCCAGTAGAAAGATCAAATTCTCTTCTATTTCTTTAAGCTTATTATCCTCAACGCCTGTCAAGGCTTCTCGCAAAACATGAATTCTGCTTTCAATGATGCCTGCAATAAAATTTTTCCCTTTTTCTTTGAGGTTGACTTTTACTACTCTTCTATCTTCAACTTCCCTAATTCTTTCAGCAAGCCCTTTGCTTTCAAGCGTATCCATATGGACAGTAACCGTAGAAGGGCTAAGGTCAAATTGATGGCTTAACTCACCTATAGGGATTAAAGGATGAGAGTTGAGATACATAAGGATATAAAGTTGAGAAAGATTTAGGCCCATTTTTGAGGCTTCTTTCCTCAAAACTGTATTAATTGCTCTATTAATATTTCTTAAAATCTGTTCTAATCGTGAAAATATTTCTTTATCCATGTTTCCCCCTTTAATATTACAAATAAAATATTCGCACATCTAAATATACGCTATTTAAATTAACTTGTCAATGGTAAAAAGGGGTCAACTCTATTTATCGGGTATTATTTTACTATTTATGCTCATATCTAACATTCTTCCCCCTTGCGGGGGAGAACTAAGGTGGGGGGGTATTCTGACTCCTGATTTCGGGATTCTGTTTTTTTACCCTATCTCATCCAGAAAAACCACAGAAGTAAGTGAATTGTAGCTACTGCTGCTACCGTAAAGGGAACCCCTATCTTAAGATATTCAATAAGATTTACTTTGTATCCTTTTTTCTCCAGCATGCCACAGGCAAAAACATTGGCTGCAGCACCAACAGGCGTGATATTACCTCCTGAACCAGTACCAACTACCATCCCAAAAAGGAATGGAAAAGCTGAGATGCCCATAAAAGAAGCCAGGTAATTACAGACAGGTATCATCAAAACTGTGTAAGGAACATTATCCATAAAGGAAGAGGCTACCACCGACAGCCAAATTAAAATGCCCAGCATTACAGCAGGGCTATTTATACCAAGACCTGCAACAAGGTTAGAAAAATCCCTCAGAAGTCCACTCACTTCCAGAGAACAAATAACTATAAAAATCCCCACAATAAAGAAAAGGGAATTCCAGTCAAATTCCAGAATCATCTCCTTAGCTTTTTTCCATTCAAGGAGAATGGCCAACAAACCCGCAACCAGTCCTACCACACCCATTCGAATCCCAAAGTTCGGTCCAATTACCAGTGCTAACACGCCTAAAATAAAGAGTATAGTTGCCCAGGGGGTGACTTTTATTATCTCTTCTTCAATATCAACTATTTTCCTCATTTTCCTGAACTGGAATAAAAGCGTAAGAAGAGCCACTATTACCCCAAGAATCGTTAGTGTACCCAAGCCTGGCTTTCCCTGAAACCAGTAAAAATCCTGAAACTTAAGTCCACTCTCCAGAGCCAGAATAATAGCAGGAGGATCCGCTACCATGGTTACAGTGGTTACCACATTAGAGCTGATGGCTATAGCCACCATATAAGGGAAAAGGGAAGATCCCAGACGACGACTGACTTCTATTGCCACTGGTGCCATCATCAGAACAACACCCACATTCTCCATAAAGGAAGAAAGAAAAGCCGTTATGGCACATAAAGCCAAAATAGCATATCTTTCTTCTTTAACCTTCTTGAGAATTGTATTAGCCATATAAGCAGGAAATCCACTTTCGGTAAAGGCGATAGAAACCATCATGAAGCCCCAATAAATACCAAGAACATCCCATTTTATAGCTTTAAAAAGAGCTGTCTCCAGTGATATGGCACCGGTAACGATAAGAATGGCAGCAGAAGATATAGAAACATAAGCCAGTTTGAAACGACGGGACACCGCAAGAACATAACAAACTATAAATACAACCAGAATTATAATTTTATCAGCACCCATTTCTTCTCCCTTTCCCTAAAAATTAGGGACGTTTCTTAATTTTTATAATTGACACAATTACATACCTTATAATATTTTTATATACCCTATAATTATAGAGTAAGGAGGCAACAGAAATGAAGGATCCCATAAAACATATAGAGGAAATCTGGAACATCCTGGAAAAAAGTTACCCGGATGCCCGACTCCTTTTAAATTTTCAAAATCCTTTAGAACTTCTCATAGCCAGTATACTTGCTGCTCTCTGTACAGATGAAAAAGTTAACCAGATAACCAGAGAACTCTTCAAAAAATACCCTACAGCTCTTGATTATGCAGATTCTGACCTCCAAACTCTTGAAAAGGAAATATGGCAAACTGGCTTTTATCGGCAGAAAGCTAAATCCATAAAAGGCTGCGCTAGAAAGCTGGTAGACGAATTTAACGAGGAGGTTCCAGATAACCTAAAAGACCTCCTGAAATGTCAGGGTGTGGGTAGAAAGACAGCCAATCTTGTCCTGGGAAATGCCTTTCATAAACCTGCCCTACCGGTGGACACTCATGTGAAAAGGGTAGCCCAGCGATTAGGGCTAACAACCCATGAAGACCCTGATAAAATAGAAGAAGACCTGACCCAACTTCTTCCAAAAGAACGCTGGTTGCGTTTCAGCCACCTCCTGGGTTTTCACGGTAGGAAGGGCTGTGCTGCTAAAAAACCTATCTGCCCTACCTGTTTTCTTAGAGAATACTGTTTATTTGTAAACTTGTAATTCTTATCGTAAACCCTTAATAAATGTTAAAGAACAAAAACTCTATTTTTTTTGTTAGACCCTCTCAAAAATTGCAGCTATTCCCATGCCTCCTCCAACACATAGAGAAACCAAGCCCATATTTACCTTACGCCTTTCCATTTCGTGAAGGAGTTTAACCGTCAAGATGGCACCGCTGGCTCCGATAGGATGACCAAGGGCAATTGCTCCACCATTCACATTGAGTTTTTCTTCGGGTATAGGAACTTCTCTTAAAACAGCCAATGACTGTGCAGCAAAAGCCTCATTAAGTTCAAAAAGGTCAATATCTCTCAGAGTCAATCCACCACGCTCCAGCGCCTTCTGCATTGCCAGAACAGGTCCCAAGCCCATTAATGCAGGTTCCAGCCCTGATACTGCATATGACCTGAGATACCCCATAACAGGAAAGCCCATTTCTTTCGCCTTATCTTCAGAAGACACCAGCATCAAGGCTGCACCATCATTTATACCAGATGTATTACCTGCTGTTACTGTCCCATCTTTCTTGAATGCAGGCTTAAGAGCCGCCAGCTTATCTAACGAAGTTTCTCTCCTTGGATGTTCATCAACCTTAAAGACTAGGGGTTCTTTTTTAGAAGGAAGAGATACACCAACAATTTGGTTTTCAAATCTCCCTTCATCTATAGCTTTTATAGCTTTAAGCTGGCTTTTATAAGCAAAATCATCCTGTTCTTCTCTGGAGATTAAATACTTCTCAGCTAATCCTTCTACTGTTAAACCCATATGATAATCTCCAAAAGCATCCCATAACCCATCATAGACCATCCCATCAAGAAGGTCTTCCCGGGGCATACTTAGCCTATAACCGTAGCGAGCTTTCTTGAGAAGGTAGGGAGCCAGGTCCATATTTTCTATGCCACCAGCCACCATCAAACCACTATCACCTGCCTGGATTGACTGGGCAACGGTTATAATCGCTTGAAGACCCGACCCGCAAACCCTGTTTATTGTCTGAGCGGGGGCACTAACCGGTAACCCTCCCCTAATTGCTACCTGCCTAGCAGGATTCATTCCTTGCCCAGCCTGCAGGACACTTCCAATAATACAATCCGATATTGATGCAGGGTTTATATTACTTCTATTTATTATCTCTTTAAGAATAACTGCCCCCAACTCAACTGCAGGAACATCCTTGATGGTTCCACCAAAAGTACCTATGGCAGTTCGTAGAGGATAAGAAACTACTATCTTTTTCATGATACAAAACTCCTTTTTTTTGTTATGGTTTATTTTAATTTTATGTTCTTAGTAGGGTTTGTTTATTTTCAACTACTCGTCACCTGTCACATTTTACTCTTTACCCATTACAGTTTTTTATACTTCCATAACCTTTAATTCGTCGCTGACCTTAAAGTCAGCTTCAGTATCCTTCCTTACATCCTCCACCGTTTTATCAGGTGCTATCTCCTTAAGAAGCAGACCCTCTTTTGTAACCTCAAATACTCCCATTTCGGTTACTATAAGACTTACTCTGCCTTTAGCCGTGAGGGGCAGAGTACATCTATTAAGTATCTTAGGGCTGCCTTTGGCTGTATGTTCCATAGCCACGATGACTCTTTTAGCACCCATAACCAGGTCCATTGCTCCACCTATTCCAGGAACCAATTTACCAGGAATCATCCAGTTGGCAATACTTCCCTCAGCATCCACTTGTAGAGCACCCAGAACTGTGGCATCCAGATGACCCCCACGAATTATAGAAAAAGACATTAGAGAATCAAAGAAAGAACCTCCGGGTAAAATTACTCTCGGATTTCCACCAGCATCAGTTACATCAGGGTCAACAGGAACACCTGCGTTCTGTGGAGTTGTTCCCATCCTAACCATCCCATTCTCTGCATGAAGATGCACTGTTATATCAGACGGGATGAAGTTCGCCACCAGAAGAGGGATGCCAAAGCCAAGATTAATAACATCACCATCTTTGAATTCTTTAGCCACCCTGTAAGCAATAAGCTCTCTCATATCCATAGAAAGATTACCTCCCACCTGAAGTTATTATATAATCCACCAAAATACCTGGCGTTCCTACCCTGTCAGGGTCAATCTTCCCAATTTCTACAACTTCTTCTGCCTCTGCTATCACTAAATCAGCAGCCAGGCACATTACAGGGTTAAAATTACAGGCAGTGCCATGATACATTAAATTACCAAATCTATCAGCTTGTTTTGCTTTAATAATAGCTAAATCAGCACCCAGAGGAAGCTCAAGAAGGTATTCCTTATCATTAAGGGTAATTTTCTGTTTCCCTTCTTCTATCAGAGTCCCAACTCCCACAGGAGTAAGAATTCCCCCTAAACCTGTGCCTTTTGCCCTGATTCTTTCCAGAAGCGTGCCCTGGGGGCTAAACTCTATTTCTAATTCTCCAGAACCAAACTGCCTTTGAGTTTCAGGATTTGTACCGATGTGAGTGCAGATTAGTTTTTTTACAACCTTTGCTTCTATTAATCGCGCAACGCCTTTTCTCGGGTAGGAAGTATCATTTACTATTACTTTGAGGTCTTTCACACCAGAATTTAGAAGAAAATCAATAAGAATTTCTGAAGTACCTACTCCAAGAAAACCTGCAACCATAACTGTCATACCATCGTAAACTTTCACAACTTCAGATAAATTATCTATGTTTATCAGTTTTTTCCGCACTAATATTCCTCCCTTCTTATATTGGCTAACCAAATATTTGTTTGTCTACCAGAGATATAATACCACAGGTAATGGGGTCAGGCTTGACAATCGTCATATTCTGGAATACACGAAATGTAGAAGTTAGGAATCAAGTGATAGGAGACAAGATTAATAATTCAGGAGTCAGAATACATATTCCCTCACCCAAGCAGGGAAAGGGTAGGGCGAGGGGGTGTGTTAGGAGGGGAAGAATATGTTAGTATATTTTCAGGAGAAGATAATGGAAAATTCTCATCTTAAAGACCTCACTATTGCTGCTTTGATAGGAGCGATGTATGTGGTTCTTACCTTGCTAATAGCACCTATAAGCTACGGACCCCTTCAGTTCAGGGTTGCTGAAGCCTTAACAGTTCTCCCATACCTTTTTCCCCAAGCCATAATTGGACTCTTCATAGGCTGTCTTATCTCCAATATTAACAGTCCCTTCGGTCTAATTGACATCTTACTTGGAAGTCTTTCTACTTTGGTTGCTGCTTACCTGACATACAAGGCTCCAAAGCCCATTTTAGCTCCCCTCCCACCAATATTGATTAATGCCATTGTAGTATCTGCCTATATAAGTTATATAATTAAAGTCCCTTATTACTTAACAGCACTGTATATAATGATTTCCCAGACTATAATATGCTATGGTCTGGGTTATCCTCTTCTTATTCTTCTCCTTAAAAGAAAAGGATTCCAGCAACAACTATTCCCTTAAAAGAAGGAAAATAAATTGAAAACAAAAAAACAGGAGGCGTCTAAATGGAGCTCAAGATAGTTAAGATAGATAACCCGGAAGGATATAATTTTATCCTTGGTCAATCTCACTTTATTAAGACTGTGGAAGACCTGCACGAGGTTTTAGCTGCTTCGTCTCCGCGGTTGAAATTCGGAATAGCCTTTGCAGAATCTTCAGGATTGAGACTGGTGCGATTCTCAGGTAACGATGAAGAATTGACTGATCTTGCCAGGAACAACCTCATCAATATAGGAGCAGGCCACACCTTTATAGTCTTTTTGAAAGAAGGATTTCCTATTAATGTATTAAACGCTATAAAGATGGTCAGTGAAGTCTGTAATATTTATGCCGCTTCAGCTAATCCCCTTGAAGTTGTTGTGGCTGAAACAGAACAAGGTAGAGGTATCCTGGGAGTAATTGATGGTGGTTCACCTCTGGGCGTGGAAGGAGAAGAAGAAATTAAAGCGAGGAAAGAACTTTTAAGAAGGTTCGGGTATAAATTGTAAGAAACAAGAGGGGGTAGGGGGTGTGTCGTTTGGCTCACTACCCTATTTTTCTACAACGCGGAAAATTGCTCCCTGTGAAGTTGATTGAACATAGGGGCAGCCTTTACATTTAAACCCACCAGCAAGCGGCTTTAGTCTCCCCTCAATGATGAGCTCTTTCTTTATCTCCTCCCATTCCTCAAGAGACACTCCAAGTTCCCTCCTTATTTCCAAAGGAATAGTGGTTTTATTTTCTTTAATAAACTTCAGAACTTCTTCCTTCTTAGACATTTCGGCTCTGCTCCTTAACGCCACCCTAGTAAAACACCCAACTGATAAACTGTGATGCCCATCCCTGTCGCCAGAAAAAGGTTATAGGTTATAGTAAAGAGTGTCCACTTTAAAGACCTCGTCTCTCTGTAAATGGAAGCTATAGTAGCAATGCAGGGGATATAAAGGATTGTGACAATGAGATAAACCAGAGCCACAAGTGGAGAAATCCTCAGAGGTAAAATGGCTGCTAAACCTTCTTCCCCTGTACCATAAAGAACAGCCAGCGTAGAGAGAGTAGCTTCCTTTGCAACCAAGCCTGTAAGAAGAGAGGTAGTAAGTTCTCTGTCAAAACCCATTAGACGGGTCACAGGCAAGAGAATACTGCCCACCTGCCCTAAGATGCTCTCAGAAAGTGTTGCTCCGGGCGGGAAAGAGGCAAGCGCCCAGACTATAACAGACAAAACTACTATTACTGTCCCAGCCCTGTAAAGAAATGCTTTTATTCTATCTAAAGAAAATATAAGAATAGTCTTAAAGTGAGGTAAATGGTATAGAGGTAACTCCATAAGCATCTGAGGAACTTCTGTTTTAAAGATGTATTTCCTGAAAAGAGCACCCACTATAAAGAGAAGTAGGAGGTCAAGAAGGATGAGTGCTACAACTACCAGCGTGGCTTTCTGACCAAAGAAGGCTCCTGCCACCAGAGCCATTACACCCAGCCTTGCTCCACAGGGAATTAGAGGATTAAGTAGAACTGCCAGTATCCTGTCTTCTTCTTTGTCAAGGATACGTGTGGCCATCACTCCGGCAATGTTACAACCATACCCCATCAGGAAAGAGAAGAATACTTTTCCCTGAAGACCTACCAGCCCCATAAGGCGGTCTAAAAGAAAAGCAATTCTGGATAGATACCCTGAATTTTCCAACAAAGAAAAGAGGAGGAAAAATATTGTAATGAGTGGTAAAAAAATCATCACTCCTCCCACGCCTGCCAGGATACCGTCTATTATCAGGCCTTGAAGCCAGTAAGGAGCTCCAGTTAGAATGGTTTTCAAATATCCGCTTAGAGCCGAGAATCCTTCTTCTATGGACTTCTGGAAGTATGGACTTAAATTAAACGTTAGATAAAAGAGAGAAAAAAGAGTACCGAGAAGTATAGGAATGCCTAAAAGTGGTGATAATACTATCCTATCAAAACGGTCGGTGAAGCTCTCACCTTTCCTTATTTTCTCCAGAACCCTATCCACAATTCCTTCTACGAAGTTATGCCTATACTGGCTCATTTTCTGAGCTCGTCCTATAGGAGCAATCACTCCTTCTAATTTCAAGTGCCCAAGGACTATTTCATCCTCTTCAAGAGCTTTAACTGCTGCAAAACGAGGCGGGTACGGGGGATGTCCACCCATAGCCCGGGTCAACTCCTGAATGGTCTCTTCTTCCTCTTCATAATCCACCATAGCTACCTTACTTGAGGACGGGTGCTCTATTTCTTCAAATATTGCCACTAAAAGATTTTGAATATCTTCTCTCTTGGTTGCTACTATGGGCACCACCCTAACTCCCAGAAGTTCTTCCAGTTCCTTTGCACTAATTTTGTAACCTTCAGCTATGGCTAAATCCATCATATTAAGAGCTACAATTACCCGTGGTGTGAGCTCCAGAAGTTCCATTGTAAGCAGGAGATTTCGTTCGAGATTACTGGCATCAACTGTGTTAACCACCAGATTGGGCTTCTCTTCCACAATATAATCGCGACTTATCAATTCTTCAGCTGAGAGAGCAGAAAGAGAGTAAATACCGGGGAGGTCTATAATCTCTATCTCCCTACCACCATAACTAAGCTTGCCTTCTTTCTTTTCTACCGTCTTACCTGGCCAGTTACCCACATGCTGTTTAAGTCCGCAAAGAGAATTAAAAAGGGTGGATTTTCCAACATTAGGACTTCCAGCTAAGGCTATTCTAATAGAGCCTTCTTTGTCAGGTGAAACGAGCATTGGTATATCAGCACCCGAATCGTGGCAGGACTTCATTCATCCACCCTCTCCGTTAGTACGCTTAATAATTTTCCTCACCAGGATTTTTAAAGCCACACCCCGACCTAGAGCCACTTTCCCTCCATTCACCTTTACAGCCAGAAGCCCAAAAGATATGTGAGCTACTGTAAGATGAAGACCGGGAATTATTCCAAGAGAATTAAGACGGTGAATAACACCTTTACCACCCCTTATTTCTTCCACTATTCCACCCTCTCCTACTTTAAGGAACAGAAGTGGTACTACCTCATCATCCTTGATATTGTTAAGCATGCTTAAGTTTAGCATGCTTAACTCTACCCTGTCAAGACTTTTTGACTTCTACATCTGGAGTATATCAAGATATGACGATTGTCAAATGCGTAGACCTGACCCC
>JBBIUB010000008.1:49026-65157 GCA_037440465.1 Coprothermobacterota bacterium
TAGACCTGACCCCATAGACTACTGACTTAACCCGGTTAGGTGAGAAATCAGAATAAGCGTAATAGGACTTATGATTGTTGACATAGTGACTATCTTAGAAATAAGAGAAACATTAAGCCCTACCTGTGCACCATAAATTATTGTGGCTATCATCACAGGCATACTGGACTGTAAAATCACCGTTGACAATATTAGCTGATGAACTCCCAATAAACTGGCCAATGCAAAGTTTATAAGGGGAAACATAAGCTGTTTCAAGATAACCACCACCACCACAATTAGTATCTCCTTTCTTTGCATACTCAACTTTTGAGTAGAGCCCAGGTATAACATCACCAGTGGAGCCGTTAGTTGAGCCAGAAGTCCAAGAGAATCCATAAAGAAGGCAGGAAATGTAATACTTCTTAATAGAAGACCTGCTACAAGAGCTAAAAAAGGAGGAGCCTTAAAAAGATCTCTAATTATTGTCGCACCATCTCTTCTACTTTTACTGCCCACCAGCGCTACAACAGGCAACCAGAGGACGATAAGAAAGATCCAAGAAGCCTGGTCGTAGATAATAGCATAAGGCATGGCTCCTTCCCCCAGTACTGCTCTTACTACCGGATACCCGAGGAAGGTAGTATTACCCATCACACCAACTAACACAAGAATGGCTCTAAGTTCAGGAGGAAGCTTTAAAAGAAGTGTTATAAGATAAATTAATAATCCCAGAAAAACCACTGATACCCAAACTACCAGAGGAATCTTCAGTAAATCAATAGAAAGTTCTGCTCCTCTTATACCCAGAAAGACCAGGGGTGGCAGAGTTACATTGAAAACCAGGCTCCTTAGGAAGTTAGCTCCATCTTCCTTGAGAAAACCAATCTTTTTAAGAACATATCCCAACCCAATAATTATCAAAAAGGTTAAAATCTTTGTTTCCATAATTAGAAGTATACCACCCTCTCCTCACTCCTCCCCCCTTGCGGGAGAATACCTTATGATTATTCTCCTCCCCTGGCGGGGAGAGGAAGTTCCTAATTTCTAACTCTGGACTTCTTCAATCTGATAAAATACTAAAAGCATTTATGGAGGTGCCTATTATGTGGAATAAAGAACTTCTTACAGACATTCTATCGCAGGCTTTAAGCCAGGGAGGTGACTGGTCAGAAATCTTTGGGCAGAAAAATTATAATGTCTCCCTTCGCCTGGAAGATAGAAAAATTGAAGAAAAATCCCTCGGTCTTGAGGAAGGAGCTGGTCTTCGGGTAATAAAAGGAGATATAATCTACTATGGTTATACTACTAACCTTACCAGAGACGGTCTTTTCTCCTTAGCTTCACAGGTAGCAAGTGCAGTTGGTCTGGGTGATTTTAAAGCCACCATAACCTTGGAAGATAAGAAATCCCTGACCCACTGCACCAGTACAACTCCACTTCAAGGGTTAAAAGTTGAGGACCTGATTACTCTCTTAAGAGAGATAGACGAGATAAGCAGAAACCATGATAAAAGGATTGTACAAGTAACAGCAGCCCTGGGTCTTGTAGAGCAGAGTATAATAGTAGCCAATTCCAGAGGACTCTTCAAAGAAGAACCACGATTCAGAGTAACCATGCGAGCACAAGTCACAGCAGAAAAAGATAGTATTCTGGAGACAGGTTTAGCTACTCGTGCAGCCTTTGCTGGAGCAGAATTCTTTAACAGTACAGCTCATAGGGAGGTGGCTTCTAAAGCTGCTGAACGCGCCATCATCAACCTGGAAGCTCAGGAAGCTCCTTCTGGAGAAATGCCTGTAATCATTGACGCCAGGGCGGGTGGAACTATGGTCCATGAAGCGGTGGGGCACGGTTTAGAAGGCGACCTGGTGGAACGAGGAATGTCTATATATAAAGACAGGGTGGAACAATTGGTAGCTTCGCCCCTCATTACTTTGATTGATGATGGCTCAATGCTCGGACACTACGGAAGCAGTGCTATAGATGATGAAGGTACTCCCACTCAAAAAAATATCCTGATGGATAAGGGCGTTTTGAAAGGCTACCTTCACACCCTCACCACAGCAGAGAAGATGGGAGTTCCTCCCACTGGAAATGGTAGAAGACAAAACTTCCGCTTCCGTCCCGTGGTCAGGATGACCAATACTTACATAGAAAAAGGTCCCCACGAACCATCTGAAATCCTCAACACGGTAGAGAAAGGCCTCATCGTATTACAGTTAGGAGGAGGTCAAGTAGATACAACCAGTGGAGATTTCGTCTTTGCCATACTGGAAGGTTACCTTCTGGAAAACGGTAAAATAGGAACTGCTGTTAAGGGAGCAACCCTTATTGGAAATGGTCCAAAAATCCTGGAAGAAGTGGAGATGCTGGGTAACGACTCGGGCTTCACCGTGGGAACCTGCGGTAAAGATGGACAGGGAGCACCTGTGACCGATGGCACACCCACCATGCTCATAAAAAAGATCACCATAGGAGGAAAGGGTTAAAATGAAAGGACTTAAAGATATTCTCCTTTCCGGAGAAAGAAAAGGCTGCGAGGCTGTAGAAATATACCTGGAAGAAGGAGAGGTGGAAACTATTGAGGTAAGAGGAGGTAGTATAGAGAATTACGACCGGGCAAAAGACCTAGGCTATGGTATCCGCGTCCTTAAAGATGGTGCTATGGGTCTTGCTTATGGAACCAACCTTTTTGAAGCAGAAACGATCCTGGAACAAGCCTTAGCCCTGACCAGTGCAGGAGAACCCGATTCTCACATAACCTTCTCTAAAGACTTCAGAATTGATAATCCTCTGGTTAAGGAAGAGCTTGCAACCACAAAAGGGAAAATAGAGGCCCTAATAGAGTTAGAAAAAGAGATAATAAGCTCCGATTCACGCATAATCTCAGTGGGAGTCACTCATTCCAAAAGCTCCCGAAACAAAGTAACTCTTCTCAATAATCAGGGAGTGGAAGTTACCTTCAATAAAGGAGTTGCCTATGTTTTTGCAGATATCACCACTTCTGATGGTAAAGACCAGCGTGGAGCCTGGGATGTTGACGTTAAGAGAACTTTTGAAGAGTTAGACCTTAAAAAAATCCAGGAAGGTGTGGTTAAAAAGGGTATCTCACTTCTGGGTGCAAAAAAGATTCCCTCCCAGAAAATCACGGTTATCCTTCCCCCAATGGAAGCAGCAGAACTTCTGGATGCCCTAACAAGCGTTTTTACGGCCGAAGCAATCCAGAAGAAGAAATCCGTTTACCGCGAACAGCTGGGTGAAAAAATTGCTCCAGACTTTTTCTCCCTCATTGAAGACGCTAAACACATTGAGGCCCTTAATCCACTTTCAGTGGATGAAGAGGGTGTACCCACAGTTAAAACAGAAATCATAAAAGATGGGGTGTTAAACTCCTTCCTTTATAACCTTTATACCGCCAGTAAGGATGACCGCACTTCTACCGGAAATGGTGTTAGGGGAAGTTACCGCACCATACCCAGAGTAGCACCCTTAAACCTCTATGTAAAGCCGGGTACAAGAAACGATGGGGAGGTTATAAAGGGTGTTGAGAAGGGGATTTATGTCTTCTCCTTAATGGGCGCTCACCTCATAAACCCCATTAGTGGCAACTTCTCCATAGGAGCCAACGGTCTTCTTATTGAGAAAGGAGAGCTAACCAGCCCGGTTGCTGAGATTACCCTGGTGGGTAATATAAAGGACCTTCTGCTAAATGTAGGAGAAGTCTCCAGCGAGCTTGCCTTTATGGGAACGGTGTCTTCACCACTTATTCGTATAGATGAAGTAATGGTGAGCAGCCAATAAAATAACTCTTCCCCCCTGGTGGGGGAAGGTGGGGTGGTGGGTAGGAGGGGGGTGATTAACACGTTAAATGGAAAAGTCCAGCTGTTTTTTGTTTTTGATAGCTTTCATTGAAAGCAACCACAGCCTCACGGGTGGTTTGGATTATCAGGGTGATATGACTTCTTTCCAGGAAATCCTGCACCTCCTGGGAAACCATGAGCATACCAGACTCTCCTGTGCCTACCACCACCACTTCCGGGTTGAAGGCGAGGACTTCCTGCATATCCTCCAAAAAAAGTACGTGACTTTCTTTTCTCCACCAGTTGGGATGTACTCTATCACCCAGGATATAGAGGTCGTCTGTATACCTTTTTCCGTAAATAATCATAATCCCGAAATAATATGAGATAACCATTAGTGCCTCCGATGTAATTATACACCCCTCCACCCTACCCTCTACTGATCTGTGACATATGACGAGTGACCGGTGGCAAGTTGAGGAATCTCTCTTTGGGAGAGGAGTAAATATATAAAAATAAGCCTCCTTTTAAGGTTATAATTACATATGATACCTATATTATTTTCATTTACTTCAATAATCCAGATTTTAGAGTTGATATGAATTCTTCTGATATTCTTATTATTGGTGCAGGTCCCGTAGGAAGTTATCTGGCTTATAAATTAGCTGAAGTAGGTCTTGAAGTAACCCTTCTTGAGCAAAAAAAAGAACCCTCGGGTAAACCTGCCTGTACTGGAATTATCAGTGAAGAATGTGTTTTGAATTATTCCTTCGACCAGGATATCTTAATTAAACCACTTTACAAAGGTATTTTTCACTCGCCTGCAGGAGAACAAATTGTAGTAAATAGTAATAATCCTAAGGCTTATTTGATTGACCGTAAACTTTTAGAAGTTAGACAATGGGAAAAAGCTCAAAAAAATGGAGTTCGCTTGTTAACAGGTTTCAAAGTAATCAACATACTGACCGATGAAAAAAAAGCTCTCGTAGAAGTAGAAGGAAACCAGCAAACCTTCGTAACCAAATTGGTAGTAATAGCCTCGGGTTTTAACCCCACCTTAACAGAGCAAGCAAGATTGGGATCTTATGATGATTATGTGTTTGGCGCTCAAGCCGAAGTAGAATCTGAGGAAGAAGATTTACAGGTTTTTTTTAACCACTATTACGCTCCTGGTTTTTTTGGTTGGTTGGTACCTGTTAAAGAAGATAAAACTCTTATAGGAATCCTCTCCCGTCGTAATACCCTCAATAATTTGAATAATTTTTACCTTTATCTTCATCAATTGGGTAAGGTAAAGCAGTATATTTCAGATAAACATGTTAGCGGAATACCGCTTTCCCCCTTAAAGAGAACTTATGCTAATAGAATTATTGCCGTGGGTGATAGTGCTGGTCAGATAAAACCCACAACTGGGGGCGGTATTTACTTTGGTCTTATTTGTGCTGATATTGCTTTTGAGGTTATTTTAGAAGGGTTAAAAACCGATGATTATTCTAAATATTTTTTTTCCAAATATGAGAAAAAATGGAAGGAAAAATTAGGAGGAGAAATCAGGCAGGAACTTTTAGCAAGAAAGATATTTGAAACTCTTGATGATAACAAAATCAACTCAATTATTTCCCTTATAAATAGAAATAACCTTGTAGTAAAGGTATCCAATAAAGATGATTTATCCTTTGATTGGCACGGAAAAATTATTAAAAAGATAATTAAAGAAATTTCCCTTGGCAGTTTTTTCTAATAAAATCAGAAAACTTAAAATTGTTGTATCATTACTTCAGGATTGAAAATGGATTTAAACACTAAAAAACGAATTGTTGCTCTAATACCTTGCTTAAATACTTCTTTCCATATAAAAAATGTGGTAGATGATACCTTTAAATATGTGGACGAAGTAGTGGTAATTGATGATGGTTCAACAGACGATACCTCAAATATTGCCTCAAAAGCCGGAGCTAAAGTGATAATGCACCCTCATAATAAAGGCAAGGGAGAAGCGATGAAAACCAGTACCAAAGAAACCCTTGCAGATATTTATGTATTTTTAGATGGGGACGGCCAACACAACCCCCAATATATTCCTAAGCTTTTAATACCTATAATTAATGGGGATGCGGATATGGTGATAGGCTCAAGACATCTTGAGGATTCAGAAATTCGCAAGCCATCTCCTATGAGAAGATTAACTAATTTTATAGCTTCTGTAATAATTAATCTGGTGATAAATAAATTATTGCCGTTCTTTAGAAAACTAAAAACCGACAGGAACCCAACCTACAGGATAACCGACTGCACCAGTGGATACCGGGCAATAACCTCCGAAGCTTGGAATATGATGGACCTGAAATCTTCAGGCTTTGAAATTGAAACCGAAATGATTTTTGAAGCGGCCAAGAATCAAATAAGAATAAATGAAGTTCCGGTTAGTTGTGTATGGTATTCCTCCTCTTCCCGTCTATCAATTATCAGGGATGGATTAAAAACAATTAAACTTCTTTACCAAAAATTAAAAGAGGTAAAAAATCAAAGTTATTGAAGGTAGTTTAAAATAATGTGGATATTTATATTTTTTTTAGAAAGTTTATAAGTATAAAATAACAGGATTTCTACAATAGAGATGGAAAATTCAGGCTTAGCCAGCGTATTAATTGTAGTTCATAACCACGAAAAATACTTAAAACCTTGCATCAATTCAGTTTTAAGGCAGGATTATCCTTGCGAAGTCATATTAGTTGATAACTGTTCAATAGATAACAGCTTGAAAGTCGCCAAAGAGGAATTCCCAAATATAAAAATCATAGAAAGTGTTGAAAATAAAGGTTATGGTGCTGGAAATAATATAGGTTTTAAGCATGCGGAAGGTAAATATATTGTATTCTTGAACCCTGATACAATAGTAGAAGAAAGATGGCTTAGAGAGCTTATAAGACCATTACAAAACGAAGAAAAAGTAATAACAACGCCTAAAATATTATTATATGATGGTTCTTCTATCAACACTTGCGGTATGATAGATCATTTTACTGGCTTAACCTTCACGAGAGGTATAGGCTCTAAAAATGACGCTTTTACAGAGTTAGAAGAAGTAAGCGGTTTTTCTGGTGCCTGTTTTGCAATAAGGAAAGACTACTTTGAAGAACTTGGAGGATTTGACGAAAACTTTTTTCTTTATAATGAAGATGCCGACTTATCCTGGAGAGCTCACTTGAAAGGTTTCAATGTCCTATATGTTCCATCTTCTGTAGTTAAACACGATTATAAATTAAATGTTCCACCTAAAAAAATATACCATCTTGAAAAGGGCAGGTATATGATTTTGAAGAAATATTTATCCTGTAAATACTTTCTACTTTTAAGTCTATCTTTACTAACAACAGAGTTTTTAACCTTTGGGTATTCTTCAAAACTCGGTTGGGAAGGCGTCAAATATAAACTAAAAGCTGTAATAGAAAGGTTTACTATTAGAGTTAATAAAGTAGAAGGAGATAAGGAGAACCTACTCAAAAATCTAAGTGTTACAATTCCTACCAACCAGCTGACTTCTAATAAACTTGAAGAAGCAATTATAAAATTTGCCAATAAGATTTATAAATGGAATATTAAGTGGGTTAGGTGAGATTACTTCGTAATTCGGAAAAGTAATTTGATAAACAGATTCCAAGTACTCTATTTTTATCTTTCCACTAAGTCTAATTTAGGATCAAAATAGATATTTTTGAACTCATTTCCTACTACTATCTATTTCTTTAACAGCAAAAAGTTGAAAAGCATATTTTGGAAACAGATAAGTAATTATTTGAGATAATTCAGAAATTACAGTCCAAAACAAAGTCGGTCTGTATTTTACCGAACCTTTATACCCTCTAAGTTTTTTCCAACCACCCATTCCATAGACTTTAAACCCTAATTTATGTAAATCTTCAATACTCCAACCAGATTTATGTTCTTGAAACAAATTACCATCATAACCATCTTGAAAGAGATAACCATTCGGAGTTGTAATTATTATTTTCTTTTTTGCCCATTCTTCCATCTTTATTATTAATTCATACCCTTCGTCCTTGGTTAAGTGTTCAAGAACTTCTAAGCATAAAATAGCATCAAATGATTTTGATATAAATTCAATTTTTGTGATATCTGCTTTAATATACTCACTATGTATACCTTTCTTTTTGCTTTCTTGTAAGTAAGGCTCAAATAATTCAACTCCAACTGAAAAAGGTACTTTACAATATTGAAGAGATGAATTATAACCACATCCTAAATCCAAAACGGACTCACAGTTAGTGAGTTCTCTTTTCAGATTCTTAATCCAATCCAGGAAGAATTTTTTATATTGATGATAAAAAAATGAATATTTTCGCAATTCTGGCATAATTTATTTCCTTATTATAATTCTAACTCACTGATGTAAATCCAAAAATATTTGAATTGAATGTTTTTTTTATTTCTTAGAGAGCTTACTAAGTATCCTAAACCTAATGGTGGTAGATGGTGATACCTTAACTATTTGTTTAAAGAAGGAAATATCTTCCTTATCAAAACCACCAACTATATATAAAACTCCAAAATATAATAAGATAGCTAATAGCAACAACACTAATAAATTAAAACTCCTAAAATACCAGATGAATGCACCCATTATTAAATTAGCTACAATAACTCTTAATATATTTCCCACAACTATTTTAACTTTAATCCCATAACTGAGTTTGTAAGCAATTATAAAAATGCTAATTAAAAGAAAATAATCTGTCATTACTTTTGTGATACTCGCTCCAACATAACTGAATTTAGGGATTAATAATAAATTTAGTACTATGTTTACTAACACGCAAACTCCAGCTACTTTTGTAATAATTATTTGTCTATTAATAGATTCAAAAAGTTTAACAAAAGAAGCGCTTGTAAAAGTAAATACTATTGACCAGATGAGTATTTGTAGAGCTATTATTGATTGTGCGTATTCTGAACCATATATCAATAATATTATTCTCTCTGCTAAAAGTGTTGTTCCAATACCAATAGGAAAACCAATTATTAACATAAGCTTAAAATATTTTTCAAAGATTAATCTTAAAGATTTTTCTGAAGAAATATGAAATCTTGACATAGAAGGAAAAATTGCCATATTAATTATTCCAGGGATAAAAAGTAAAATAAGGACTAACTTATAAGCAGCATTGTACCAACCAACAACCTCATTTCCATTTACTAAAGAAAGCATTACGGAATCTATATAGGTATAAATCATACCGTAAATTCCTGTTAAACCAAAAGGCAAGGCTTCTTTTATCGTAGGTTTCCAGAAACTCCAATTATATTCTAACTTTAGTAAAACAAACTTCAACACACAAACAAGAAAACTATATCCCAAAACAAAAACACTTGCCAAAAAATATATTGAAGCAAAACTAACCACACTTAAGCCTTGATTTATAGCAAATAAAGCACCTCCGAGTAATAAAGCACTGTTTATAATCTGCCCGATAGATTGATACTCCATCTTCTCATAGGCTTGAAAAATTGAATAGAACATTTGAGTGAATGATGTAAAAATAACAGATAAAGCAACCAAATAAACTATCCATATAGTTTGAATTGGATAACCAAGTAAATTTATCATTAAAGCGATTAATCCAAAAGTGATAACAACCAAAATTAGTTTCATTACAACGATATTTCCAAGATATTTACCAGCTAAGGATTTATCTCTGGCAATTTCTCTGACGGTTAAGGTACTTAACCCTAAATCAGCAACAACGCCAAAAATCCCGGTAAAAGCAAGGGCAAAGGATAAAATGCCAAACCCTTCTGCGCCAAGATAGCGAGATGTATACATTATAAAGAAGAATCCAAGAGCATAACTTATAATCTGGGAAACGAGCAAAACGCCTGTGTTCTTGGCAATTCTCTGGACGGTGTTCATTCCTTAATCACTCTTTAAGCCAGCCTTTCTCGATTAAATAATCCTTCAAAGCTTCCTGCCATAACCTCATACTTAGCCCAAGCTTAACAAGTTTATTATTCTCCAGAGCTGAAAAGACAGGTCTTTTCGCTAAACGATTTAATTTATTTGAATGTATAGGTGTTATATTGATCTCCCAACCCAAAATTGAAAATATTTCTTTCGTAAATTCATACCAACTACAATAACCCTCATTTACCATATGATAAACTCCAAACTCTGGATTAATTTTTAAAAGTTTGTAAATCATTCTTGAAACATCTTTTGTATATGTGGGGTTCATAAATATTTCATCAACAACTTTAATTTCTTCCTTAGTTTTTGCCTTTTGGATAATAAAATCTACATAATTTCCACCTTTTCCTTTCGCCCCCGCTCTCCCATACAAACTAGCCACCCGAATTATATAGTGTTTCTCAGAATAATTCTTTGTAAATAATTCCCCTGCATACTTACTTAAACCATAAACATTGATGGGATTGGGGGTATCATCTTCAAGGTATGGAGTTTCTTTTTTTCCATCAAAAACATAATCTGTGCTTATATAAATATTTACAGCACTTAGCTCCTTACACACCTTAGCAACATTTAAAGCTCCAATAGCATTGACCTGAAAAGCCTTTTCAACCTCAACTTCTGCATCGTCAACTCTAACAAAAGCAGATGTGTTAATTACCACATCTGGTTGGTGTTCATTAAAAGCATTCTTAACAGTGTCAAGATTAGCAATTTCCAGGTCAGCATGGGTTAAAGGAATAATCTCAACGCCTTGCAAAGCTTGGCAGAGGTCAGTTCCAAGTTGTCCTTTCGAACCTATAATTAAAACTTTCATTTTTGAGAATACCAGGCTTGATAGTAGTTAGTATATTCCCCACTTTTAATATTTAGCCACCAGTTCTTATTTTCTTCATACCAATCAGTAGTTTCCATTATACCTTTTAGGAAATCAATTCCTGGTTTCCAACCCATCTCTTTCTCAATCTTTGAGGTATCAACAGCATAACGACGATCATGACCTGGTCGGTCAGTAATGAATTTTATTAAACTTAAAGGCTTCTCCATAATTTTGAGAATAAGCTCAACTAATTCCAGATTGGTTCTCTCATTATCCCCACCGATATTGTATATTTCTCCTGATTCACCATTTTGCAGGACTTCATCAATAGCGATACAATGGTCTTCTACATAAATCCAGTCTCTGATATATTGTCCGTCTCCATAAATTGGTATCTCTTTATCTTCAAGAGCATTGGTTATAACCAAAGGTATAAGTTTTTCTGGGAATTGATAAGGTCCGTAATTATTAGTAGAGCGGGTGATTATAATAGGTAAATTATAGGTTTTCTGGTAAGCCCGACAGAGTAAATCGGCTGAAGCTTTGCTGGAAGAATAAGGGTTGTTAGGTAAAAGTGGGTAATCTTCTTTAGCCTTACTTTCTTGGATAGAGCCATATACTTCATCAGTGGAAATCTGAATGTACCTTTCCACGCTATATTGTCTTATTCCTTCCAGTAGTATCTGAGTGCCTTTTATATTAGTATCAATAAATGGAGAAAGGTCAAGGATACTCCTATCTACATGAGATTCCGCTGCAAAATTTACCAAGTAATCAAATCCTTCCTGCATAACATTATTTACCTGATCTTTATTAGCAATATCACCCTTAATGAATTTGTAATTAGGATTACCCTCAACTTCCTTGAGGTTTTCCAGATTTCCAGCATAGGTGAGTTTATCAAAATTTGTTACTTCCCAATCAGGATATTTTTTCAATATAAATTTAATAAAATTACTTCCTATAAATCCTGCTCCACCGGTAACCAGTAATTTTTTCATCTTAATAACCTCTCCTGCTGTTAAAATAAAAACCAAAATCTACTTTTTTGAATTCAGGCCAATTTTTATCCTTTTCAGATAAAATAGGATTTGTTATTGGCCAATCAATCTTTAAATCAATATCATTATAAATAATCCCAGCCTCCAAAGCGGGAGTATAAAATTCAGTTGTTTTATAGATTACACCAGCTGATTCTGATAAAACACAAAAACCATGAGCAAACCCTTGGGGAATATACAGGATACTCCTATTATTTTCCGATAGATTTACTCCTACCCATTTGCCAAAATCAGGAGAACCTTTTCTTATATCCACAGCCACATCATAAATCTCCCCTTTGATAACACTTATCAATTTTCCTTGAGCCTTAGGGGGATTTTGATAATGTAGGCCCCTTAAAACATCTCTATAGGAGAAAGAATGGTTTTCCTGAACGAAGAAATCAAAGATACCTATGGAAGCAAAATTATTCAACTTATATGTCTCAAGGAAAAATCCTCTTTCATCTTCAAAAATAGTAGGTTCTATTAAAATCAAATCTGGTATCTGGAGTCGGGTAAAGGTAAATGGCATAATTATTCTCTTTAGATTTCCACCTTAGCGTCATCACCGATAAAAACTCTTAACGCCTTAAAATTATTTTCTTCTTTACTAACCAGACCGTTTTTTCCCATAATACTATCGGCTAATCTATCTATGTTTTTAATCACGCACTTTTCCAGTATTACTGAGTGTTCAACAGAGGAATTTATGATGGTTGTGCCTTCTCCGATACTTGTATAAGGACCAATATAAGAGTTAACAATGTGGCAATTTGGAGCCAGTGATATGGGACCTCTGATAATGCTTTTTTCCACTTTTACTCCAGTTTCCATCTCCACTCTTCCAATAACCTGGCTATTATTATCAACTTCACCTTTAATATCCCGACTGATTAAATCGTCTAAAACCACTCTATTGGCTTCCAGCAAATCATCTTTTTTCCCCGTATCCAACCACCAACCTTTAAGAATATGACTTCTAACTTCCTTATTACGGTTAAGTAAGACTTGAATGGCATCGGTAATTTCCAGCTCTCCTCTCCAGGAAGGCTTTATTTCGCTGATAGCTTTATGGATACAGGGCTTAAATAAGTAAGCACCTACTATTGCTAAATTGCTTTTTGGTTCTTGGGGTTTTTCTTCCAGCCTGATAACCTTTCCTTGATTATCCAGTTCAGCCACACCAAATAAGCGTGGGTTGGGAACTTCTTTGAAAAGTATGAGAGAATCACAATTTGAACCAATGAATTCTTGAACAAATCCCTTTATTCCCCCCTGGATTAGATTATCTCCTAAAAACATTAAAAAAGGAGATTCTCCCAGAAAATCCTGAGCAGTCTTTACAGCGTGAGCCAGACCTAAGGGTTCTGCTTGAAGAAGATAGGTTATGTTAAAATTCCAGCGTGAGCCATCTCCAACAGATTCTTTTACTCTTTCCCTGGTTTCAGGTGAGATTATTATTCCTACATCGCTAATTCCTGCTTCCTTAACTTGGTCCAGCACATAATAAAGTATCGGTTTATTAGCTACAGGTATAAGTTGTTTGGCGATGGTGTAAGTAAGTGGTTTTAATCTGGTTCCCTTCCCACCTGATAATATTAAAGCCTTCATTTGTCCTCCATTTTAATAATCTTCCCTTCTATTTATCAAGGTATTCAAATATTACTAACCCTTTCAAGTTTTTCCCATCATCTAAATAATTAAAAACTTTTCCCGAAGTGTCATAAACCAATTTTATATTATCAAGCTTTTCTAAAGGCACAGGGCTTATATTTGGAGATTTTCCGACCAATTGATATTTTGTAGATTCTTTATCTTTCAAAAATTCCCTTGCTTCTTCATAATTCGAAAATAGCCATTCTTCCTTAACTATTTTATATTTAACTCCTCTATCTTCTCTAATATCAAATCTGATAACCCAGGTGGAGTTTTGGGGAACTACTTCTTCACCTTTAAAGAAATATAATCTTGATAGCATAGTTTTATAGTATTCTGGATAGTAGTATTGTTCCTGTCTTAAACTTATACCATCAAGGGTCATCTTTTCCACAAAATAGTTCTCAAAATACCGGTTAAGATTACCCATCCCAAGGGTGGCAATAGCCCAATATTTCTGAGTAGCCATAGATAAGCTTGTGATGATATAGCGGGTGTGGAGATTTTTTAAAAGTGCTTTAGCAGTGTTTAAGTCTGTGGTTATTAAAAATGGAGCAACACCAGGGTTAAGAGAAAGAAATTTCAAATTAGATCCTATTTCAGGTTCTTTCCCAAAGAATATTTTCCCGGAACCGTCCCATTTTAAGTTAACTTTTTCATCGTAAATTAAAGTATCAAGACTATCAAACTTTAGGTTATTGTTGGAATCAAAATAAAGGTATTGAGAACTAAAAGAGGTCAAAATTACTTTTTGGTCTGGGGAAACCTTATTAAAAATTAAAACATCGCGTTTAGAAATGAGGTTATTGTTATCATTATCCAAAACTATTGGCTCATTTTCGGTGTATTTTCCATCTTCATTTAAGTCTTGATATTTTATGGGGATATAACCTCCAGTCCCATGACCACCGGGATTAGCCACAGGTGTTCTTTTACCATAATAAGCAATCTGATAACCAAAATCCCACCAACTCATTATAGTGTAATGGTCTGAAGGATAGGAATATTCACCATTTTTGGGTAATTTGTAGGTTTCATAATAATCCAGAGATGGTTGAGGAGAGTTGTCTTTTAGCCAGACAAGAGCTCTATACCACTCGGGGTGAATACCCATGCCCGCACTGGCTGTTTCTATAGTTATTAAGCTGTTGGGATATATTAAAATCATTAACATGATTACCCAGATGATGAATTTTGAGACCTTCTTATATTGAACAAGAGAGCCATCAGGGTTTTTTTCAGTATAAAGTGAAACCAGATAATTAACCAGATTAATCAATTTATACCCCAGATAACCGGATAGTATTGCCACATTAAAAGCAAAGAAGTAGGCAAATCTGTTTTGAAAAGTTACTGCTACATACATATATGAGCTCCATATAAGGAAAAACAAATAATCGGCTTTATTTTTTATAGTTAATAGAGTTAAGGGGAAAAATGCTACCAGAGCAAAAAATAGGGTGGTGGTAAAGTATCCCCACGCCATATTTAAAGAAAATCTTCCTTGATTCAAAAACAATGGCCTTGCTTCAGCAATAGTGGTAGCCTGTCCTGTAGGTAAGAAAATATGAAAAAATCCGTGAAAAGTAGTTTTAAGAAAATCAAAATTATTATTAAGGTAATTAATTAAGAGAATTCCTGATAAAAATAAAATCGTTATTAATAAAGGGTATGTTCGGGGTGGCTGTTTAAGAAAGTGTAATAAGTTAGAGATAGCCAGGAGAAAGATTATGCCCAAAATAAATACAATTATAGGGAGAGTTAAAGAAGTAAGAATATAGCTGGCTAACCCATCTATTCTGCTTAAAGCCAGAGATGTAAAAAGTGGGAGTAAAAGTAAAATTGTTGTTGAAAGAGCTAAGCCTTTGTTGGATACTTTGTGGAAATGATTTACAGATGATTGAATAAGGAAAAAAAATAATATTATCGGGAATAAAAAAGTAGCACCCACCCACGAAAGGATGAATAAGCTTAAAGAAATACCGCCTAAAAATGAGTAGAGAATTAATGGCTTAAGGTTTAATTTAGGAGTACCATTTTCATCGTTAATAATTTTAGTTGGTTGATTATATTTAAGAGACAATAAATAAAAGTAAAAAGTAAGGCAACTAAATAGTATTTCTAAAACATGATGGTCAGCAAAACCCAGCAAGGTTCTGCTTAAAAACTGTCCCGGCATAAACACGAGTATTAAAGCTGATAATAGAGCTATGGCTTTTTGTTTGAATACCTGTAAGGCTATCAGATAGCAGAGTAAAATAATGATAACTCCACCAATAGCTGGTATTAGGGCACTACCGAGTTCAATAGAATGACGGGTGGGTTCCCCACTACCATAAATGAAAAACTGAATTCCTAAAGCCATTAAGGAGGCTAACCAGGTGAAAAGAGGAGCAATATAACTGGCGTCTTTGATTTGATAAAAAGTAAAGGGGTCATAAAATATTCTGTCGGGGAAGTTTTTAAGGGTATTTTCCACCAGTCGTAAATGATAGGGGGCGTCATCAGCAGCAATTTTTACGATATCTTCTTTAACAGTTGCCCACCAGGGAAGGTAGATTCTGACTATAATGGCTAAAGAGATTATTAAGATGATAGGAAGAAGGTTTAATATAAGTTTTTTTAGGTTTTCGTTCTCTTTTATATCAAAAGTTATGTTTGGTAGTTTTAGCAAACAAATCCTCCTTAAATAATAATATCCTTTAGGAGTAGATTTAGTCAATAAGGCGGAAGACCTCCTACCCTCACCCCCGTATCGAGTACGGGGCAGGCTCTACCCTCTCTTGCAGTGTAAAGAGGAGTAAAGAGTAGAAGTTAGAAGACAGAAGATGAAAAATATGCTAAGGGAAA
>JBBIUB010000009.1:0-61578 GCA_037440465.1 Coprothermobacterota bacterium
AAAAGGACATAGATACCTACAGAAAGGTCTATAGAAGAATAGATTTACAGAAGAGGTTTATGCTCCAATATAGTGAACCAGCGATTAAAGCAATTGGGAAACTTTTCTTTATAATCATGGTATTTAAGGTACAGGACACTAGCTAATCAGGTCTTTTTTAAAGGACCAATTGCTCCAGATTAAAGTAACCCTCCCGCCTGTAAGGTTCAGCGAGAACATATTTACTATTGTGACCTTGTAATCCATAATTTATATGTAATGATTTATTCATCTCTCTTTGTAAAGCTCTACCAACTAATAGATCATCATCTAAAGATGGTAGTTGAGGAATAACGGCCATTAAATCTTCTTTTGAGAATTTGTTCTTCATAAGCTGGGCAGTAAAAGTTAACTGACCTTTTAGCTCTTCTGAAGCTTTTTCCTTTACCACCCATTCAGTTGAAATATCAACAATACAATTAGGATGTTCCGGTACCATATAGTAAATAGTTGGGATAGGAAGAGGAGAAAGTTCTCGCATCTTTTCAAGGGCAAAATCCCGGGAAGCTAAAGCCAGAGCTTCCAGATAAAGAATCATTGCCAACCTTCTATCCGGGTCTAAATCAGTAAACGAATGAATTGGGTCTTGAGTTATCACTATATCAGGTCTGATCTTACGAAGAACTCTAACTAGTTTTTCTTTAGATTCTACATCAGGAGTAACATGACCGTATTTAAAATCCAGAAAAAGCACTTCTACACCTAAAATATCAGCTGCTATCTTAATGTGAGGTCGATACTCAGGCTTAGAAAGAAGAACTGCAGCATAGGACTTTCCTCCAGCTTGAACATTCTTAACTAAGGTACCACCACAAAAGTCCACAAATTCCCTTGCAAAAGTAGCTAACACTAAAATAGTTTTACCAGTATTATTCATAAAATCCTCCTATAAACCTAAAAACTTAACCGCTATGCCCGACAGAAATATTACTGCTCCAGCCATGGCATGAGCGTATTTTTCCAGCTTTCCAAAAGGTAAAAAAGACACTCCCCAGGAAGCCAGAAGAACAGTTCCCATCATAGTAACAATTGTTGTTATACTGAATATTATGGCGACAAGCACAGCTCCCATTAAACTACCCTTAGCAGCAGGGTAAATTAGAAGTGGAATTAAAGGCTCACAAGGACCTAATACGAATATTAAGAAAAGAATCCAGGGAGTCATATTAATAGTCTTCCCACTATCATAAGCAGGAGTCCTGCTTTTTAATGCCTGACGAATACCCCAGATAAAATATACTAAACCAAAGGCAAGAAGAATCCAACCTGCCCATTCACCTCGTGTGGATTCTATCCCTTCAAGTTTTGTAAGAGCAACTCCGAGAGCAATACCAGCCATACCAAGAAGCACAGAGCTTAAAACATGTCCCAGGCCGCAGAGAAAAGTAATCACCATAGTTTTAAGGGTAGACCACTTCTCGGCCCTGCTTAACACAATGAAGGGTAAATAATGGTCAGGACCAAGTAAAACATGAATAAACCCAATTGATAAAGCAGTAAGCATTAGAACAGACAATTCAGTAGTCATTTATTTTTTCCTCCTACAAAAATATTTATTATTATTAGGCATATGTTTCTTCACAATATGTATTGTAGCACGAATTTCAAATATGTGTTACTATACAATATGCTATAATTAAAACAAAAGTTCACAGTAGTACCAGTCTTTTTAAGATGGTACATATAATATCCAGTGGCCATTGATTTAGAAGAACGCTAATTAAAAAATGTAGGAGGTAGGGAACGCATGAATTTTAGGAGGGTCCCCATAGAATTTCCTTCGATGGAGGCCATTCATGGACTTTATGATTCCGTCTTAGATGGTTCTTGTGTGGTTGACAGCCAGGGATGTTTTAAGGCAATCAGCCCTACTTACTGTACTCTTATCGGCTATCAACGTGAGGAACTTCTCACTATGTCTATTTGGGATTTGGGGGTTATAAACACAGGAGAAAAAAGTATAAATCTGGAAGAAATAATATCCTCAGGCAAAACCTTCATCGAAATTACCAAAAGGCGTAAAGACGGTAAACTTGTTAAGGCTGAAGTTGACATTACACCTCTAAAAACAAAAGACGAACAGCTGTTTCTTATTTTTGTTCGTAACATTACAAACAGGAAGCAGAAAGAAAAAAAGGTTAAACAGAATTTTGCAAAGCTTCGCAGTGCTCTGGAGGGTGTTGTTCAAGCTCTCTCATCCACCATTGAAATAAGAGACCCTTACATAAAAGAACACCAGCAGCGGGTCACCAAACTGGCCTGTGCTATAGCGAAAGAGTTTCTTCTCCCAGAGGAGGACATTGAGGAAATCAACTTAGCGGGTGCTCTTCATGACATAGGTAGAATAAATGTACCCATTGAAATTACGAGCAAGCCAAATCCAATCCAGGAACATGAGTTTGATATGGTAAAATCTCATGTTCAGGTCAGTTATTCCATCCTGTCTAAAATAGAATATTTATCCTCGGTTGCTCAAATAATACTCCAGCACCATGAAAGATTGGATGGCTCCGGTTACCCAGCAGGCATCAAAGGTGATGAGATTATCCTTCCAGCCAGGATCTTAGCTGTAGCTGATGTGGTTGAGGCCATGATCTCCAGAAGACCTTACAGGCAGGCTCACACCATAAAAGAAACACTTGAGGAGATCTCCAGAAAAAAGGGTGTCTTTTACGACTCCAGGGTAGTAGATGCCTGTATCAAACTTTTCACTGAGAAGGGATTTAACCTGGATTAAGAGTCAGGGACACAGAAAGGTTATAAAAACATACCACTATGGTAGCTTTTACCTATAAAAACGGTGAACTTTACTGCGAAGAGACCCCGGTTAAAGAAATAGCCTTTGCTGTAGGAACTCCTCTTTATATTTACAGCACAAGGACAATAGAGTTTAACTACAGGCTATTCACCACCGCCCTCCAATATTTTCCCTATCTCATTTGTTTCTCAGTTAAGTCTAACTCAAATTTAGCCATCCTTAAGCTTCTTTTAAATATAGGTGCAGGTTTTGATATAGTATCAGGTGGTGAGCTTTTTAGGATTTTGAGAATTGGCACTCCACCTGAGAGGATTGTATATTCAGGTGTTGGAAAAACGGAGGAAGAATTAAGGTTAGCTTTAGAAGTTGGAATCCTTCTTTTCAATGTGGAATCTGAAGGAGAGCTTTTACTTCTTAATAATATCGGAGAAAAAATCAGAAAAAGGGCACCTGTGGCTATAAGGGTAAACCCTGATGTAGACCCGAAAACCCACCTCTATATTACTACGGGGCTTAAAGAAAATAAATTTGGAGTAGATATGAAGGAAGCATTGAGCCTGTACCGCAAGGCTGTAACTCTTCCTTACATAGAAATTAAAGGTATTGACTGCCATATTGGGTCACAGATAACAGAGGTAGAACCTTTTCAGTCTGCCCTAAAAAAACTTTTAGAGATGGTAAAAACCCTTAAAGATGAAGGAATATTTTTAAGCTATTTGGACCTGGGCGGTGGTCTTGGTATAAGTTACACAGGAGAAACAACTCCCTCACCCAAGGAATTGGGAGAAAGTATTATAAGAGAACTACAGGATTTACAGGACCTGACTTTTATCATAGAACCAGGACGATCAATTGTAGGTAATACAGGAATTCTGGTTAGTAAAGTTCTTTACATAAAAGAAAAAGAAGGGAAAAATTTTCTAATAGTAGATACAGCCATGAATGACCTTTTAAGACCCAGTTTGTATGGAGCTTACCATGAGATACAACCTGTGGAACTGAAAAATTATGGAGAGTTTATAGCTGATGTAGTTGGTCCAGTATGTGAATCAGGGGATTTTTTAGCTAAAAACAGGCTAATTCAGAAAATAACTCCAGGAGACCTCATAGCAGTGATGGATGCTGGTGCGTACGGTATTACCATGTCATCTAATTATAACAGTAGACCCAGGGTAGCAGAGGTTCTGGTAAAGGATAATAAGTTTTGGGTGATAAGAGAAAGAGAAACCTTTGAAGATTTAATAAAAGGAGAGAATATTCCAGATTTCTAATTCAACCAATCCCACCTGTAGTGGTCATAGTAAAAGAGCTATGATGCAAACCCCTTACTGAATTTAAAGCATCTCCTAATTTCTTTACTTCAGCAGATTTTCCTCTAACTATCACTACTTCCAGACAGCTCTCCTGGTCCAGATGGATGTGTTGGGTGGAGACGATAAGAGAATAATGGCGATGGGAAATATCCTTCAATCTGGATGCCAGTGTTAGATGATGATGGTCGTAAACCAGGGTTATCACTCCCACAACCTCTTCTCCTTCCTCCCATTCTTTTTTAACCAGAACTTCCTTAAGAAGAGCCCGAATTGCTTCTGAACGATTAGGAAAGCCCTTCTCCTTAAGATATGTATCAAAACTATCCAGGAGATTCTTCTCCAAAGATACTCCAAAGCGAATTAATTTTGACATAATTTATATTCTCCTTCTCTTTAGTTTCTGTTAAGATTATATCAGGTATGGAAATAAGGAAATCACCTTTAAATATTTAGGGAGGTTTATCTTGATAGAAACATTACTGTTACTCATAACCTTTCTTCTTTTGGTACTTATTGGTTTGGTGTTTTTTCTTATATCCAGAAGCAAAAAGACCGAGCCAAATGAACTTAAAGGAGTTTTATCTACTGTTTGGACAGAGCTCGGTCTTGGTGAAAAGATTGGAACCCTGTCAAAGCAAGCCGAAGAAATGCAGAAAAACTATCGTTCTTTTGAACAGATGCTCCGGATTCCCACTGAAAGAGGCTACTTCGGGGAGTTAGGTCTGGAGACTATTCTCAAAGACCAACTCCCCCCTGAGATGTTTGATATGAGAATCCAGGTGCTGGATGGGAAAACACCTGATGCTCATATCAGATCCACGGTCGGTCTAATATGTGTGGACTCAAAATTTCCTTTAGATAATTATCAAAAGATGCTTGAGTTAAGAGATCCTGAGGAAAAGAAGAGTTATAAAAATCTGTTTCGTCGAGATATTGAAATTCATCTCTCTAAAATTGCCAAAGATTACGTATGTCCAGAAAAAGGCTCCGCTGAGTTTGCCTTTGCCTACATACCTGTGGAGTCTGTAGCGTATTATCTTTTGACTGAGGAATCAGAAACTCTTCAGAAATACATTAGAAAAGGAGTGCAAGTAGTTTCACCCCTTACTCTCTCTCAGAGGATTGAACTTATAAAATCAGGAGTAACAGCACAGAAGCTATCAGAGAATGCCCAGAAAGTACAAAATGAGGTCAATAAAATCGCCAATGGGTTTAAAAAGGTCGATGAAAGCTGGAAAATACTTTATGATAGTCATATTAAAAACCTGAGTAGAAAGGCTGATGAATTAGACGAAGCTTACAAAAAGCTTAGAGATGAGTTTAATAACATTCGGAAGGGAGACCTCACCGAATAACTGGGGCATAACTGGGGGCCAAAAACCGGGGTCAGGCTTGACAATCTATACTTTCGTATAACTGACTGGGGTCAGGCTTGACAATCTATACTTTCGATCTCCCGTATTAGTTCTTCAATTTCGGTTGCTAATCTTCTATTGATAGCCATGGCTTTGGTAATTAAGAATACTCTTTTCGTGATAGCAGAGATGCTTATACCTAAAAAACTGGCTATATCCTTCACCTGATATCCCGAATATATGCGGGCAATATAAATAAACAAATCCCTACATAAAACCAGTTTACTTGCTTTCATATTTGTTTTTATTAAGGTTGTTGGTATATTTTTCTTTTTACAAACTTTGTCTAAAATCACATCCAGACTTAACTTTGTAGTTTTATTCACAATATAGACATTATCCTCACCGAGTTTCTTCTCTTCTTCTGAAAGAATCTTATCAATAAAATCCTTTTCACCTAATATCTGTCTTTCAACTTGATAAAAACTCTCCTGATGACCGAGAGAAAGCCCATTGTAGAGATACCTTTTAAATTGTTCTCTTGCAACTTTTGGATTTTCACTAAATTGACTCAGTACCATGTAAGTATCAACCAGGCCACTATCTTTATCATAATAATAATTTCGAAAACTTGACCAAAGGTATTCATCTAATTTAGAAATTCCTGAACGGACAGGATTTAGGTGGATATAACGTATCAATTCTAAAAGGTAGGCATCTTTCTGGCAAAGTAAAGCTTTATACCTTCCTTGGAATAAATGTCCTCCCTTTTTATATTTCATATTAAAAAATTGTGTGTAACTCTGCTGAATACCCTGCATTATCTTTGAAAGAGGAGTTTCGGAGCTTTCAATTAGCAAGTGAACATGATTGGACATGAGCGCATATGAATAAAGTTTAAAAAGGTACCTTTTCTTATATTGAGCCAGAAGAGATTTATATTTTTGATAATCACTATCAGAGAGAAAGATGTTATCGTTCCTATTCCCACGGGCAATCACATGGTATAAAGCTCCAGGAAATTCTATTCTCGGATTACGGGCCATGTTAGTATATTATCAGAAATGTGATGAATGTCAAGCCTGACCCCAATATCAATATGTGATGAATGTCAAGCCTGACCCCAGCAGGCGACTTTGTGGCCCTCTATAACCTCCATGAGTTGAGGTTGTTTATCATGACACAGAGAAGTTGATTGATAGCAACGGGGGTGAAATCGACAACCCGATATCGGGTACTGAGGGTCAGGAATCTCTCCGGGTATAGGTTTCAAGTCAACATCTATATCAATCCTGGGTATGCTGGAAATCAAACCACGGGTATAAGGATGGAGAGGATTGTGAAAAATATCTCTCACAGAACCCGTCTCCATTATCCTGCCAGTATATATTACAGATACATTATCTGACATCTCCGCAATCACACCCAGATTATGAGTTATGAGGAGCATGGAAAGATTAAATTCCTTTTTCAAAACTTTTAACAATTCCATAACCCTTCTTTGCACTGTGGTATCCAGGGAAGCCAGTGGTTCGTCGGCTATTAATAGATATGGATTAGTTATGAGAGCCATAGAGATCATTATTCGTTGCCCTTCACCCTGGCTAAATTCTTTTGGGAGACGGGTGTATCTCTTCTTTGCTTCAGGGATTTCCACCTTACCAAGATAATCCAGAACTAGTTCTCTTATCCGTTTGACATTAATATCATCGTGAATCTCAAGAGGTTCACCAGTCTGCCAACCTACAATCATTAAAGGGTTTAAAGATGGTATAGGGTTTTGCCATATAGCAGAAATCTCTTTTCCTCTTATTTTATTCAGACTCTCTTCAGGAATTTTCAAGAGATCAATGCCATTATAAAGAATCTCTCCTCTTACTTCCCATTCCTTACGGTTAATTTTCTTAAAGGTTTTTGAACTCAAGAATGATATTAATGACTTCTTCATCAATTGTTCTCTCGCTCCAGGAGAAACAGGAAAACCAATTTCATCACGAAATACTTTTCTATTTTCCTCAAAAGTTGGAAAGTTAAATCTCTGGATAGGTGGCAACAAACGCATCAACGCTTGTGCTAAGACAGACTTTCCAGAACCCGATTCACCCATCAACCCATGGGTGGTTCCCTTTTCTATCTTGAAATTAACCCCATCTACTATACTAATCTCTTTATCTTCTTCGTTAATATAATTAACATGCAAGTTTTTTACTTCAAGGATAACACTCATTACTTATTAGAACCTTCTCTATATTTCTTAATTTTTTCCTCAAGATAACGGAAGGTAAAAATAAGGGTGATGGCTAAAAAAGTGGAACTTAGAGCCAAGGCATAAAGACCCAGACCAACTGTACCACCAACTGCAGCACATACCCATGCTACTGCTGCTGTGGTCAACCCTTCAATCTTTTCCCCTCTTACCATTATCATACCTGCACCCAGAAATCCCACCCCTACTATTATCTGTCCGAAAACCCGAGAAATGTCAAAATCAAGATAAGATTCAAATGCTACTAAACTTGACACGATAAAAAGACACGAACCCAAGCTTATTAATGAAAGTGTTTTAAGACCAGCAGTCTTCTGTGTCCATTCTCTTTCCAACCCTATTAACGCTCCTAATAAAGCAGCTAAGAATAATCGGAAAAACACGGTAATAAAAGGATAATCCATACCTTACTCCTCCTTTCCTTCTTTAAATCTCTCTCCCTCTATCGTTTCCGGATATATTACCTTCTTGATATCTCTTCTTGGTCTATAGTATATCCTGCCTGTTAGCTCAGGTGGCAAGTCTTCCTGGTCCACCCGGTGTAAAGGAAAATTATGAGCATACTTGTAGTCCTTCCCATAGCCCAGTTCTCTCATGAGATTGGTCACTGCATTACGAAGATGGAAAGGTACTGGTAGATTTCCAAACTCTCTCACATCTCTTATAGCTTCAAATAAACCTTTATAAGAAGCATTATCCTTTGGAGCTGAAGCCAGATAAGTAACTCCCTGAGCGAGATTAATCTGAGCTTCAGGCATACCCACATGTTCCACAGCCCAGGAAACAGCATGAGCTACCAACAAAGCTCTCGGGTCTGCATTTCCTATGTCCTCAGAAGCAAATATAAGCATTCTCCTTGCAATAAAACGAGGGTCTTCTCCTGATTCCAACATCCGAGCCAACCAGTAGAGGGCGGCATCAGGGTTGGAATCTCTCATAGATTTTATGAAGGCTGAGATTGTATTGTAGTGCTCTTCACCTTTTTTGTCGTAACGAAGTGCCTTCTTTTGAAGAGCATCTGCTACTATATTTTCATCTATAAACCTCATACCTTCCGAGTCTGCAGGAGTGTTTAAAACTATGAATTCCAGAGCATTAAGTCCCACTCTCGCATCACCATTAGCAAAATTTACAAGTACCTTGAAACCTTTAGGTGTAAAGGTAACAGAATAATCTCCCAGGCCTTTTTCCTTATCTCTTAGGGCCCTTAGAAGGATGTTTTCCATCTCTTCATCTCTAAGGGTCCTTAGAACCAGGACCATGGAGCGCGATAAAAGCGGAGATATTATTTCAAAAGAGGGATTCTCGGTGGTTGCCCCTACCACAATTATGGTGCCATTCTCTATAAAAGGCAGAAAAGCATCCTGTTGAGCCTTGTTAAAACGGTGTATTTCATCAACAAAGAGGATGGTCTTCTGTTTATGAAGCTTACGCCTTTCTTTAGCCTTTTTTATAAATTCTCTGAGCTCTGGAACACCGCTTGTTACAGCAGAGAAAGGTTGAAAAAATGCTTTTGTTTTATTGGCAATAATATATGCAAGGGTTGTCTTTCCAGAACCAGGTGGACCCCAGAGAATTACTGATTGAAGCTCGTCTCTTTCTATTGCTCTGCGAAGGGGTTTTCCCTCTCCCACTATCTCTTCCTGACCTACAAATTCATCAAAATCCCTGGGTCTTATCCTATCAGCCAGAGGAGCTTCTTTTTCCATGGTCTCTTTTAAACTCTGGTCAAATAAATCACTCATTTTTTTCGATTCCTTCTTAAAAATAATAGCACAGAATATTAAAATGAGAAATCCTGAAATGACCCGTGAAACTACCCTGATCCTGAATCAAGTTCAGGGAAACAAAGGGCATGGTTTTGGGTATGATTCAGCATGCTCCTTCTTATCCCCCTTTAGAAAAGGGGGAAATAAAAAAGAAAATATTTTTAACCAGTAATAGGCTTTTTAACCTTTATAAGAAAAACCAGTAAACCGAGTATTAGTAAGTCAATACCTATTAAGAAAAAAACATCAGTCCTTATATCCAACCAGCCTCCACCCTTTTGGGTTAATTCAACAATAGGTTGGATAAGGTAATATGTTGGGAAAAACCATCCTAACCAGGCAGGTATTTTGGGAAACATATACATAAAAGCTGGGAAGAATAGTAAAATACCGCATGACTTCCAAATTGCAAAAAGTGTTGTGAAGTCTTTTACAAAAGTTCCAGATATCATACCTATAATTACTGCCATGATCCCACCCAGAAAAAGCAAAAGTATCAGTAACCATGGATGAGCACCAAATGCCTGGTTCAGAAATAGAATTATTATTCCCATTAATAAACTAACTAAAATTCCCATTAACCCTTTAGCAAATAAAACATCTATAAGCGATGTCGGAGTAACAATAATAGCCTGGATAGTCCCTTTTACTTTTTCTCCAATTATTGATGAAGCAGGTAAGAATAGACCACCTAAAAATACTGCCATAAGCACTACCAACGGGAACAACCGATCATTCCAGGGGATTGCTTCGCCTTCCCCTATAGTAATTGATTCTACAATAACCGGATTCTCCAAACCGGAAAGTTCTCTAACTCTACTGGCAATGATTATCCCGACCATAATACGGTTTTTAGCCAGACTTTCTCCCCAGACATAAACAGAAACTCTGGTTTTAACACCAGTTTTTACCTGATTATCAAAATCAGGCGGTAAAACCATTCCCAGATCAACCACACCTTTTTCAACTGCGACTTTCAAGCCTGCAACAGATTCGTATTTTTTAACGGTGAGCGAATCAAGCTTTTTTAACATCTCAACAATTTGAGATGTTCCCTGGTCAAAAACACCAAGCTTGGGTTTTTCTGAAAAGAGAGTACCAAAAACCAGGGAAACGAGAAGTGAAATTAGGATTGGTGCTAAAACTACCCAGATAAAAAGAAAGTTTTTTGAACTATGGATCAATTCCTTACCCAGTAGTATCAGTATCCTCTTTAAACTCATTACTGATACCTCCTCTTAAGTATATAAACTCCAACGGATAATATTCCTAAAGAATATACCAATAATATGAGTAGGTTTTGCCAGATGTTCTGCCAACTGTAACCAAAATTCATAACCCGATGGATAGACTCCGTCAGGTAATAAGTTGGAAGAATTTTTACCCAGTTAGTAACAATTGCTCCAGGTAAAAGAATATTTATTGAAGGTACTAATAAAACAATAAAAGCTATTACTCCCCAGGCTAAAACGCTCATCATATCACGGGCAACAGAACCAATCAGAAAACTAATCCCGGTTACTATTATGCAACCCAATAGTAACGTTATCAGAATGAGAAGAGGTTGATTTTTCAACTCGCCCACAATAACCAGGAACAGTAATGCCTGACTTAATGCGAGAATTAATCCAGTTAAACCTTTAGCTATAAAAATATCCTGTATGCGGGTTGGGGTTACCAGAAGTGCCTGGATGGTTCTTTTTTCAATTTCTTCACTAATCAGATTTGCCAGTCCAAAGGTCTCTGTTATTAAAAGAAAAAATACCAGGAGGGGAATTATTCTTTTTCCAGGCGATACTTGTTTCCCTACCATATCAGGCCCAATCGTTTCTTCAATTACCTCTATTGCCAGAGTATAGCCAGCCTGTATAAAAAATAATTCATTAACAAAAATTGATATGGCGCTCTTAATCTCAGGTTCTAATTCTGCTGAAAGATATGTTTTAACTATAGGTTTTTCACCTTTCTTCAGTTTTTCCATAATATCAGCTGGAAATACCAAGCCTGCCACAACCTTACCCTTACTAACCGCCTCTTTTAAATCCTTTTCAATTTTGTAAGTTTCTATTTTTAATCCTTCATTTTGAATTCTCTCTATTATGGGTGGCATTACAGGAGCATAAACACCTATTTCCATTACTTCGTCAACTGTTTTTGGAAGGAAAAAATATGCAAAAAGATAAAAAACAAGACCCAAGACAGTGATAACTGCAATAAAACGATTCTTAAAGAAAAGTGTGAAATCCTTTATAAAAAGTGTTTTTATGATACGAAAATTCATTATATAAGACCTCTTCCTGTAATCTTTATAAAGATATCTTCCAGTGTTGCTTCTTTGCTATGTATGGTAATAACTTTTTCATTGGTGAATAATTTACTTACCTCAGATGGAGTATCATTAGTATCAAGTAAAATTTCTTTATCAACAATCTCGCCATTTTCAGCCCTGACATTAGCTTTCAAAGCTCTTTTGCCATACTGCTGTTTAAGATTTAAAGGCGTATCAAGAGCAACAATTTTGCCCTGGTCAATAAAACCTACTCTGTCTGATAATTTATCTGCCTCCCACATGTCGTGAGTGGTGAGAAAAATAGTTGCTCCTCTATCGCGTTCCTCAAGGATGATTTTTCGTATCTCTTCTGAAGAAACCGGGTCAAGACCCATAGTTGGTTCGTCAAGAAAGATAATTTTAGGTCTGTTTACAAAAGCGCGGGCAATCATCAACCTTTGTTTCATACCCTTAGAGTATCCTTCTACTCTATCTCTCTCTCTTCCACCCAGACCTACCCTCTTGAGAATTTCATAAGGGTTATAATCTTTTACACCAAAAAGCCTGGCAAAAAGAGTTAAATTATCAACAGCTGACATCTGCTCATAAAGGTTGGTTACTTCAAAACATACACCGATTTCACCCTGGATTTCTTTCATATGTTTACTTATATCCTTACCTAATAAAAATGCTCGACCGGTTTTAGGTTTGAGAAGACCTATAAGTATTTTAACTGTGGTAGTCTTCCCTGCACCGTTTGGTCCAAGAAAACCAAGGATTTCTCCTTCTTTGACATTAAAACTAATGTTGTTAACTGCTAAGAGTTTGTGGTACTGGTAAGATAAATCTTCTACAACAATGGCTAAATTATTATTCATGTTTCCCCCTATATGTTTTATAATAACCCCGTTTCATGTATAAATAATCAACTGCCAAGATTTTTTATACGATTTCTCCTTTTTGAATATATACCTATAAAAAAAAATTGTCAAGAATATTTTATTCTAATGTCAATTAATACTCAAAAGAGTTGTATTTATAGTTGATTTCTTCTATCTCCTGACTCTAATTTATTGTCTCACCTTTAATATATTTAAGGTTCTTATTCTTAAAAGATGAGATGCTGAAACAAATTCAGCATGACCAAGCCTAAGATAAAAAAACGGGCGGTACTAAAAAGCACCGCCCGTGTATAACTTTTGCAAACTATTTTTTATTAGAACAGACCTGATACCTTTCCAGTGTTTACATCCACATCTACTCTTCTATAAGCTGGGTCGGAAGAAGTCCCGGGCATAAGGGTAATAGTGCCTGTCATCGGGCAAAGGAACTTTGCACCCGAGAAGATTAGAATATCTCTCACTGGCAATATCCAACCTTTGGGGGCACCCTTTCTGGTTGGATCATGTGTAAGGCTAAGATGGGTTTTAACCATCATAGTCTGGAAATCTGCATACTTAGGGTCAGATTCCACCATCTTAGCTTTTGCTTCTGCTTCTGGAGTCCAACTTACACCGTCAGCTCCATAAACAACCTTTGCAATCTTTTCTACTCTATCCCTGAGCTTAGTTTCTAATGGATAGAGGAACTTGAAGTCTGATTTTTCTTTGCAGGCATCTATTACAACATCAGCAAGCTCAAGAGCGCCATCTCCACCATAACGCCAGTGTTGAGACACTGCACAACGAGCCCCAGTTGCTTCCACAGCTTTTTTAACTACAGCTATTTCCTCTTCAGTATCAGTATGGAAAGAATTGATACACACCACGGGATTAGCACCGGAAGTTTTTATAGTGTTTAGGTGCTGCATTAAGTTACATAGTCCTTTTTCTACCAATCCCACATCTTCCTTTGTGTAGGAATCAGGTAAAGGTAAACCCGGAGTAACTGTAGGTCCACCACCATGCATCTTCAAAGCTCTTATGGTAGCCACAAGAACTACGACATTTGGATAAAGACCACTGAGCCTGCTTTTAACATTCCAGAACTTCTCAAAACCTATATCAGCACCAAAACCGCTTTCTGTTACATGGTAATCAAACATTTTTAAGCCTAAACGGTCAGCAATAATGGAAGACTGACCTATGGCGATGTTAGCAAAGGGTCCTGCGTGAACCAGAACAGGTTGATACTCAGCAGTCCAGCAAAGGGTGGGATTGATGGTATTTCTCATCCAGGCAGTCATGGCACCACCCACTTCTAAATCACCTGTGGTTACCGGGTTACCTCTTTTGTCAAAGGCTACGGTTATCTTGTCCAGTCTATCTCTAAGATCAGCTAAATCCCGAGCTATAGCGAGAATAGCCATAAGTTCAGAACTTACTGCAATACCAAATTTTGACTGCATAAGAAAACCATCTTTTTCCCCGCCCAGACCAATAATAATATTCCTCAGGCTTTGGGCACAGAAGTCAATTATCCAACCAAGTTCCACTCTGGTGGAATCTACGTCTAATCTACGAAGTCCCCTTCTGGAAAGTTCTTTATCAGTGTAGTTTCTTTCATGCTGCATCCTGGCGGTAAGAGCAACCATAGCCAGATTGTGAGCATTCATTATATCGTTGATGTCCCCTGTAAGACCCAGAGAAAACTCTGTCATAGGAATAAGTAAAGATAAGCCACCACCTGCAGCAGTTCCCTTAATATTCATAGTGGGTCCACCAGAAGGCTGGCGAATTGCACCACCCACATTCACGCCTCGCTTACTCAAGCCTTCTATAAGGCCCAAAGAGGTAGTAGTTTTCCCCTCACCGAGGGGAGTGGGGGTGATGGCAGTTACATCAATAAATTTTCCATTGGGTTTATCTTTGTATCGTTCAATAATCTTGAGAAAATCAAGCTTGCATAACTTATTACCATATGGCAGGACTTCCTCTTTGTGAAGACCTAACATTTCCCTGGCTTCATCAACAAGAGGCATATGCTCTTCGGCTGCATATCCGATCTCCCAGTCTTTCATAACAGTAGGATCATATTTCACATGGTGTGTCATATAAACTCTTCACATCCTCCTTATTTTAATTATTTAATTACCTGATTAGTTGATAAGTCTGGCTACTTGGATTCTAAAGCCCACCTCCTTTACTCACATTTGTTTGAACAAAAGCATGATTTAGCTTGTCTCTCGGCAGCATCAACTGTATTAACCAAAAGCATGGTGACAGTCATAGGACCAACACCACCTGGCACAGGGGTAATAGCTTCAGCTTTTTCTTTAACAGCATTAAAATCAACATCTCCTACTAACTTGAATCCCCTCTTGCTTGTTGGGTCGTCAACACGGTTCACACCCACATCTATAACCACAGCTCCTTCTTTCACCATATCTGCAGTTATAACCCTGGGAACCCCCATAGCAGCTACCAGAATATCCGCCTGTCTGGTAATAGAAGTTAAATCCTTTGTTCCAGTATGTACAACAGTAACAGTTGCATTAGCACCTCTTGCCTTTTGTATAAAAATAGCAGCCAGGGGTTTACCGACAATATTGCTTCTACCACAGATAACCACATGCTTTCCTTCTGGTGAGTATCCACTCCTTACCAGGAGTTGCTGGACTCCATGAGGAGTACATGGAAGGAAGCACTCTTCACCCCGGAGAAGTTTTCCTACATTTATGGGATGGAAAGCATCTACATCCTTTTCAGGGGAAATAAAATTGATTATTTTACGGTCGTCAATATGTTTGGGTAAGGGAAGTTGCACAAGTATACCGTTAAATTTAGGGTCTTTATTTAACCTGTCAACAGTAGCAAGAACTTCTTCTTCTGTTGTATTAGCTGGAAGTCGCATGGTCTCTTCATAAATGCCTACTTCAGCACAACCTTTAGCTTTAGCAGTTATATAAGATACAGATGCAGGGTCTTCTCCAACTAATACCACTGCTAATGCCGGAATAATACCCTTTCCCTTGAGCTCTTCTACCTTCCTTGAAAGTTCCTGGCGAATCTCAGCCGCCACAACATTCCCATCAATAATCTTTGCAACCATACAAAGCCTCCTTTATTTTTATTGCTAAATACCTCAGGTAGAAGGGGGGTAGTTTTTATATTGAATTAAAAATGTCTAACACTCATCGCCCCCAAAGTAGGTAGCATCCCCTGAAAATAAACTTAACAGGGGTTGTTAACCTTAAATATTTAAGCATTTATTAACCTTATAGTCAATAGATTTGGAATATCATGTTAATGAAATAAATTCAGGATTAAATGAAGAAGGTTGTCACCCTGAATGAACCATGTCCTGAGCCATGTGCCGAACTTGATTCAGCATTGTTTCAGGATTGGTTCAGGGTCTCATATTATTAGAATGATAGATAATAAAAACATAGATGCTGAAACGGGTTCAGCATGACGGTAATAGAGATCCTGAAATACCCTCTTCTAATCCCCCTCTTTTCTAAAGAGGGGCCAGGGGAGATTAGTCAAATGCGTAGACCTGACCCTAATTGTAAAAGAAAAAAACATTATGATAACATAGTATAATTTCTTTGTTACAAGCAAAAAAGGGGATTGATTATATGATGGAAAAAATTGATTCTATATATTTTAACAAAGGTATCAAGCTGGAAAAGCTATTACTGGAAGATTTGATAAAGGTCAAGAACTTCCTTGAACTTCAAGTCCAACAGATGCCTATCGGTCTAATAATTTGGGATACAGACTTCAGAGTACATTCCTGGAATCCAGCTTCTGAAAAAATCTTTGGTTTTAAGGCAGAAGAGGTTTTGGGAAAACATCCCTATGAGCTCATAGTTCCACTTTCAGCTAAACCGCATGTTGAGAACATATGGCGTCGGCTGCTGGAAGGGGATACTACCTCCCACAGTGTTAATGAGAACATAACTAAAGTTGGGCGTACTATTATCTGTAAATGGTCTAACACACCTTTGAAAACAAAAGACAACAGGGTCATAGGTGTTCTATCCATGGTTGAGGACATCACTGAACAAAAGAAAATGGAGGAAGAAATTCACCTAATGCAGACCTTAACCCTGGGAATCAGTATATCGGAAGATTTTTCCTCAGCCCTGAAGATAACCCTTCGTAATATTTGTGAGGCTACAGGATGGGCCTATGGAGAAGCCTGGGTTCTTGATAAGGAAAAAAAACACTTGGTGTGTAACCCTGCCTATTACTGCAAAGTAGCTGAGTTGGAAAACTTCAGAGCAAAAAGTGAATAATTTACCTTCCCACCAGGAATAGGTTTACCAGGTCGTGTTTGGGAATCAGGACAATCTCTGTGGATAACTGATGTGACTAAAGACCAGGCTTTTCCCCGTGCACCTCTGGCTATAGAGTTCGGGTTTAGAACTGCAGTAGGTATCCCTATAGTAGCCAACGGAGATGTCGTGGCTGTAATGAATTTCTTCCTTGACAAACAACATGATGAAGATAAAGCCTTCATTAATCTCATCTCCACCATCGCTACCAACCTTGGTTTGCTCTTCCAGCGTAAACACGCAGAGGATGACCTTAGAGAAAGCCACCAGAAACTAAAGAAAATATTGGAAGACACCATTCATGTTCTGGCCTCCACAGTCGAAACGAGAGACCCCTACACCGCTGGTCACCAGAAAAGAGTAGCAAGTATAGCCTGCTCTATTGCTGAAGAGATGGAATTACCAGAGGACACTATTGAAGGAACTCGTGTTAGTGGCCTTCTCCACGACCTGGGCAAGCTGACTGTACCAATTGAGATTCTTAGTAAACCAGGCAGGATATCTGAGTATGAGTTTAATATCATTAAAAATCATGCTTCGGTAGGATACGAACTACTTAAAACTGTAGATTTTACCTGGCCTGTAGCTAATGTGGCTCTTCAGCATCACGAAAGATGGGACGGTTCTGGATACCCTCGGGGATTAAAGAATGGAGAAATCATTCTGGAAGCCAGAATCCTGGCCGTAGCAAATACAGTAGAAGCTATGGCTTCTCATCGACCTTACAGACCTGCTCTGGGAATAGATAAAGCACTGGAACAGATAACTAATAATAAAGGTGTTCTTTATGACCCTGATGTGGTAGATGCCTGTGTAAGACTTTTCACTGAGAAGGGTTTCAACCCCCTTTTCTAAAGGGGGCAGTTGGTGGGATTATATTTTAGTTCCAATTAATTCTTTTGTATTGAATATTATGAGTATATCTGAGTATAGTCATAAAAAAATTTTTTTATGGTAAAATTTAACGTAATCTAAAAAAGTTTTAGAACAAAATTCAATTGAAAAGGAGGATTTGAAATTGAAAGAAACAATCAAAAACTTAGCCAGAGCCTTTATCGGTGAAAGTCAAGCCAGGAACAGGTACACTTTTTACTCTAAAATTGCCAGAAAAGGGGGTTATGAGCAGATTGGTGAGATTTTCCTCATCACTGCAGATAACGAGAGAGAGCATGCCAGCTGGCTTTTTAAGTTGATAAATGAACTTAAAAAAAGTTCTTGTGAAAACCTTGATGAAATATCAGTTGATGCTTCAGCACCCACTACTTATGGCACTACTTCTGAAAACCTTAAAGCAGCAATTTCAGGCGAAAACTATGAACATACAACAATGTATCCGGAATTTGCCGGTACAGCAGAAAAAGAAGGTTATCCAGATATCGCCAAGCGACTCCTCGCTATTGCTAAAGCAGAAGAACACCACGAAGAGAGATTCAAGAAGCTATTAAAAGAAGTTGAAGCTGGAACAGTTTTCAGTAAGGAAAGGGAAATCTGGTGGGTATGCCGAGAGTGTGGTTACACACATTTTGGGAAACAACCTCCTGATAAATGTCCTTCCTGCGACCATGAGAGAAGCTTCTACCAGGTTAAGTGTGAGGAATACTAAAGAGTTGTATTTAAAGGAGTGATTATATGAACCCCAAAACCCTCCACAAGGTAACCTACGGTATTTATATAGTTTGTTCCAGGCAGGATGATAAATTCAACGGTCAAATTGCCAATACTGTCTTTCAGATTACTTCGGACCCGCCAACCATAGCCATAAGTATAAATAAACAGAATCTCACTCATCAATTCATCCAGGATAGCAAAGTTTTTACCGTATCAATACTATCAAAAGAAACACCACTGAAATTTATAGGGAATTTTGGTTTCAAGTCAGGTAGAGATGTTGATAAGTTCCAGGAAGTAAAAAATCAGATTGGCAAGACTGGGGCACCGGTGGTGATGGAAAATACCTTAGGTTATCTTGAGCTGGAAGTTATTGAAAGTCTTGATGTGGGTACGCATACTATATTTATCGGAAAGGTTATAGAAGGTGAAATCATAAACGAAGACGAGCCAATGACATATGCTTATTATTTAGAAGTAAAGCGAGGGGCCTCACCAAAAACAGCACCTACCTATATTAAAGAGAATTAAATCCACCTTACAATAAAGGTAATAAACAGGGAGGTGATAAAATGGACAAGTACAAATGCACGGTTTGTGGGTACATCTATGATCCTCTAGTAGGAGACCCGGATTCAGGCATCAAACCAGGCACACCCTTTGATTTACTGCCCGACGACTGGGTGTGTCCCCTTTGCGGAGTAGGAAAAGATATGTTTGAAAAGGAGGACTAAAATGATGGAAGAAGGGAAATTGGCGATGTTTTGCTACCAGTGCTCCCAAACAGCCCATGGCACAGGGTGCATGGTAAGGGGAGTGTGTGGAAAAGAGTCTACGGTAGCTCGCCTTCAAGATAACCTGTTGTTAGCTTCAAAGGGTATGGCAGCATATCTTTATCATGCGAGGGAGCTTGGTTATACTGATGATGAAGTGGACTCTTTTCTTGAGAGGGCTTTTTATGCAACTTTCACAAACGTCAACTTTGACCCGGAAAATATCTTAAACCTGGCCCTGGAAGCTGGAGATATGAATGTTAGGACGATGAGACTTCTTAAAAAAGCCCACATAGAAACTTATGGAGAACCCATTCAATAAAAGTAAACACAGGCACTGTTAAAGGTAAAGGTATAATCGTTACCGGGCACGGACTTAAAGCCTTAGAAGAACTCTTGAAGCAGACTGAGGGGAGAGGGATAAATGTCTATACTCATTCAGAACTGCTTCCCGCCCATGGTTATCCTGGTTTGAAGAAATACAAGCATTTGGTTGGCAATCTTGGTAAAGCTTGGTTTGATCAGAGACAACTATTCTCAAAATATCCCGTAGCCATATTGGTCACATCCAACTGTGTGCAGCCTCCTCTGGACGCATATAGATATAGAATGTTTACCACTGGACCTGTTAAGCTTCCAGGTATTAAACATATAGAGGGTTATGATTTTTCCCCGGTTATAGAAAAAGCCCTAACCTTACCGAAAATTTCTGAAGAACCAAATGAGACAGTATTAACGACAGGGTTCTCCGCAAATACCGTAGTATCTCTCAAAGATAAAATTAAAGAACTTGTAGAAAGGGGTAAAATCCGTCACTTCTTCCTGGTTGGCGGTTGTGATTCTCCTCATAAAAAAGCCAGCTATTACAGAGAATTTGTCCAGAAATTACCACCAGATACAGTAATATTAACCTTAGCTTGTGGAAAATTCAGATTCAATGACCTTGACCTGGGAGAAGTTGAAGGTATTCCTCGGTTAATTGATTTAGGTCAATGTAACGATTCCATCGTGGCCATAGAAATAGCCAGTGCTCTTTCTGAACTATTCGGGATAGGAATTAACGAACTTCCTCTTACTCTGGTTATTAGTTGGATGGAGCAAAAGGCTGCTGCAATCCTATGGAGTCTGCTATACCTTAGTATTAAGGGCATACACCTTGGTCCGATTATTCCGGGTTGGATAAACAATGAGATGGTAAAAATATTACGGGATAATTTTAATTTAAAACTAATCGGTGACCCTGAAGAAGATATAAAAGAAATGCTTAAAGGAGCTTAATATGCCCATCAGAGCATTAAAACCCGAAGTATTTGCCATTGGAGCCATTGATTGGGATAGGAGATTATTTGATGAGCTTATTCCCTTACCCAATGGAACCAGCTACAATTCCTACCTTGTTAAGGGTAGCGAGAAAACCACCCTTATAGATGCTGTTGACCCAACTAAAGAATATGAATTGATTGCTAATCTTCACAAATTAAAGATAGATAAGTTAGATTATATTATCTCCAATCACACCGAGCAAGACCACTCTGGTGGAATTCCAGCTATACTCAACCTCTATCCAGAATCAAAAGTAGTAACTAACTCCAAGTGTAAAGAACTCTTAAAAACACATCTTCTAATTTCAGAGGAGAGGTTCAAAGTTATCAACGATGGTGAAACTTTAGCTCTTGGGAACAAAACCTTAGAATTTATCCTTGCTCCCTGGGTTCATTGGCCTGAGACCATGTTCACCTATCTAAAGGAAGATAATATTCTCTTCAGTTGTGATTTTCTTGGTTCTCACCTGGCAACTAGCGACCTTTTTGTGGCAGATGAAACTGAAGTATATTTTGCTGCCAAACGTTATTACGCTGAAATTATGATGCCCTTCAGACCCCAAATTAAAAAACATCTTGAAAGAATTAGCGTGTTTGAGATTGATATGGTAGCGCCCAGCCATGGTCCTGTCTTTCCAAGGCCTGAGTTTATAATAGGGGCTTACAGAGACTGGTCATCAGATGAGGTAAAAAATGAAGTAGTCCTCCCTTATGTCTCTATGCACGGAAGCACTGCCAAAATGGTGGATTATCTTATTGAAGCCTTGATGAAGAAAGGTATCAACGTAAAACCCTTCAACCTGACTAAAACTGATGTTGGTGAGCTGGCTATGTCTTTGGTAGATGCAGCCACACTGGTGGTAGGTTCACCCACAGTTCTTACTGGTCCTCACCCTGCAGCGGTCTATGCAGCTTATCTTACCGGAGCCTTACGACCTAAATTACGCTTTGTTTCAGTGATTGGTTCTTATGGATGGGGAGGCAAGATGCTGGAACAACTGGGAGGATTAATATCTAACCTTAAAGCGGAGATGTTGGAGCCAGTAATTATCAAGGGTTATCCTGAAGAAGGAGATTTCAGAGCCCTCGATAGATTGGCAGATGATATAGAAAGAAAGCATAAGGAGCACAACCTAAAGTAAAAGAACATAATTGTGAATTATTAACAAGGAGGTGCCAAAATGACTAAAAGACTACAGGTTTATAAATGTATGATTTGTGGGAATATTGTAATCGTTGTACACAATGGTGTTGGCCAATTAGTATGTTGTGGTCAACCAATGAAACTCATGAAAGAAAACACTGAAGACGCCTCTTTGGAAAAACATGTCCCAGTAATTGAAAAGGTAGAAGGTGGAGTAAAAGTCAAAGTAGGTAGCGTTCCACATCCTATGACAGAAGAGCATTATATTGAGTGGATTGAACTAAGATCAGATAATAAGGTTTACCGAGAATTTTTAAAACCAGGAGATACTCCTGAAGCTTTCTTCTGCATGGATGGAGATAATTTTATAGCAAGAGAATACTGCAACCTTCACGGTCTGTGGAAAAGTTAATTTTAGTTAATTATTAAATTATGTAAATAGTAAATTTTTATAATTAAAAGCGGGGCGTTAATGGAAAAAATATTAAGAAAAATTATAAAAATTGATGAAGATTTATGTAATGGTTGTGGGGAGTGCATCCCCGGTTGTCCTGAACAGGCTATCCAACTTGTTGACACCCCTCAGGGAAAAAAGGCAAGGTTGGTGAAGGAGTTTTACTGTGATGGTCTTGGTGCTTGCCTTGGACACTGCCCCATTGGAGCTATCGCTATTGAAGAAAGGGAAGCAGAACTTTACGATGAGGAAGCTACTATTGCTCGTATAAAAGAAGTGGCACCTGAGATGCTAAAGGTACATATAAAACATCTGAAAGAACATTCAAATGAATTATCTAAACACAACACTAATAATTTAGACCAGAGTCCTTGTGGCTGTCCATCTGCCCAGACTCTTGAGTGGGAGAAAAAGGATAAAATACCAGAAGAAGTGGTGAGAATACCATCAGAATTGCGCCACTGGCCAATACAACTGCATCTTGTAAACCCCTCTGCTCCTTATTTCCAAAATACTGACCTCATAATAGTAGCCGACTGTGTTCCTTTTTCCTATGCTAACTTCCACCAGGAATTTTTGAAAGATAAATCCATTGCTATAGGGTGTCCGAAACTAGATGATGTTGATGCTTACATAGAAAAAATATCTCAAATCATCAAGATTGGTCACCCTAAAAGAATAAAAGTCATCATTATGGAAGTACCTTGCTGTTCCGGATTGGTCTCCATCGTCAGGGAAGCTATGAAAAAAGCAGGAGTGGAAGTACCTGTTAAAAAGGTTGTAATAAGTATTAAGGGAGAGATATTGGGTAAGGATTGAGGGGAGATAAGAAATGGAATTCAAGGTGGAGCTTGAACAAGCAAAAGGAAACCCGGCAGATTTAGAAAGACTCTACAGACAAGCTCTTTCAAAGGGTGAGAGCGAAATCTTCTGTGAAACTATAGCCAGATGGGTAAAAGAAGAACCAGAGAATCCTCTCTTTAATGTATGGGCTTATAGGCTGGGCATCCATGCCATAGCCGTTAAAGAAGTTGTAAAAGAGGAGATCTCAAAGAAAGGGGAGATCCAGAATTGGTGGCTTGCTATCAGCGTAAGTGTCCTTTCTGGTTTACTTTTCACATTATTTGCTGGTGGTAATCAGCCATTCCCGGCTCCCGGTAAATCTAATCCCCTCTTCTGGATTGGATGGAGCCCGACTGCAGCCCTGGGAATGCTTTTCTATCTTGGAGCTACAGAAACTGTGAAAGACCGACTCCGTTGGTATCTGGTATCAGCAGGAACTATAATCCTTACCACTTTGTTTGTTGGTGCTATTGGCTGGAATAGAACAGATGATATTGCCAATCTTTTAGCTCTACATCTACCCCTTCTTAGTTGGATTTTTGTTGGATTCAGTGTAGTCATAGGCCGTACCAAGATTCCTGGACAGATTTTTGGCTATCTACTTAAATCAATGGAAATAATCATAGGTTCAACAATCTATCTGATAGCAGGAATGATCTTCATGGCATTGACATCAGGTATTTTTTCAGTTCTCGGGATAGGAGTTTCTGACTATATCCTTCAGTACCTCATGTCCTGGTTGATAGGTGTTGTACCAGTTCTTTCTCTTGCAACCATCTATGATACATCCCGCTCACCTCTTGAGCAAAACCAAGTTACAGGTTTTGCGCCTCTTCTCAAAACATTAGCCCGCCTGCTTTTGCCAATTGCTACGGTAGTATTGCTGTCTTATGTATGCTGGTTTATCCCCACAAACTTCTGGAAACCATTTACCCAACTTGAAGCGCACCTTAGACAGCGCGAGGTATTGATTATATACAACGCTACTATCATAGCCATAATAGCCATCCTTTTACGAGCTGTACCAGATTTGGGAGAGAAAATCTCAGAAAAGTTAAACTTAATACTAAGAGCTGTTGTAACATTAGCAGGTTTATTAACCCTTTTACTAAACACCTATTCCCTCGCTGTAATAACCAGCCGTATTTTCAACTTTGGACTGACTCCCAATCGCCATGCAGTACTGGGCTGGAATCTGGTTACTTTTTCCATACTTTCGTGGATACTGATAAAAATATATAAGGTTAAACCAGAAAAATGGGTTGAAGCCTTAAGGGAATCAACATATTGGGCGATAATACCAATAATTTCCTGGGTAATATGGGTTCTCCTGGTATTACCTTTCTTTTATCGCTATTAAGTTTAAGCAATTAAAAATGCATACAATTTCATTATCTCTATTCCTTTCCTGTCATGCTGAAATAGTTTCAGTATCCCAGACCCTGAAGCAAGTTTAGGGTGACAAAAGGGTATGATTCAGGGTGACCTTCTAAGTATTTTTAGACAGGATAGTATGATTATATGATATTATAGACAGTAGAACAAAGATTTTTTTAAGTTTTATGATTTTTTCAAAAATTATAAAGGAGGAAAAAATGGGTTTTTGTATTAAATCATGCTGGAAAAATTATATAGAAAGGGCAAGTATTTGTGATTTTGGTTTAATCAAGTTAAGCTGTGTTGTTTTTGGCATTCTTTTAGCGACCTTATGCCCTCCCCTTATTGAGTTCAGCCCCTGGTTGCTGGCAGTTGTAGTAGTAATCCTGGCTATTAAACCTACCCTTACTTTATTAAAAAATAGCGAGAGAAGTAGAAGAATATAAACCTTAAAGGAAACTGTGTAAGATAGCCTTATAAGAAGGTGATAATAGGATGATTCTGGGTATATTGGTATTAAACTTTTTTACCACTTTTGGGGTATTAAAGGACGAAAAAGTAATATACCAGTTTTCACTTAAGAGCGACCCTCAGAAAACTCCAGCAGAATTTGCCCTGATGGTAGAACAATTTCTTGGGTGGTCTAACATTCATAAGGAAGACTTAGAAAGAGCAGTAATAGCTTCTGTAGTTCCACCTCTAACAAAGAAGATAGAAAATATGTGCCTGGACATCTTAAGTATTCCTGTTTTAAATGTGGCGCCAGGGATAAAAACAGGCCTTTCTCTAAGAGTAGATAATCCAAGAGAGTTAGGCGCTGAATTAATAACCCTGTCAGTAGGAGCCTTAAGAGCCTATGGATCTCCTTTAATTGTAATAAACTGCGGAACAGCATCTACTTTATCAATCATTAATGAGAACAAAGAATATATTGGAGCTGTAATAGGTCCTGGTCTTTACACTTCTCTTGATGCTCTCTTTGAAAAAGCTTCTATGATTCCAGAAGTAAGCCTTCTTCCTCCCAAAAGCTCCATAGGAAAAAACACAGAAGAAGCCTTAAGAGCTGGTTTTATTTACGGCTTTGCCGGTCTCATAGATAACCTGGTTAAGAAGATAAAGGAGGAGTACCCACTACCCTTTAAAATAATAGCTTCTGGAGATTGGTCAGTTATTGTTAAAGGACTATCTAAAGAAATTAATATCATAGACCATGACCTGGGTCTTAAGGGATTATACGAGATTCACAAGTTGAATCCGTGTGAGTAGTAGAATACCCCCCACCCCTGTATCGAGTACGGGGCAGGCTCTACCCTCCCCCGCAGGGGGTGAGGAAAAAAGGGTGAATAGATTTATATATCTGGGTTATGACACAGTCTTTGGAAGGAGGAGGTAGGAGGAGGGGGTTAGGAATCAAGGTAGTGACATGGAGTTATGCTATGTCCAGCGAATCCAGGATCTCCTTAACTCTTAAGTAAGCAACAGAATCTTCAGGAAGCTCCAGAAGCGTCTTTCTTTCAGCATCATAATCCACTATTAGCTCGTCCACTGGAATTATTCCCACAAGGCTCAATTCCTGATTCTCAATTTCCTTTAATACTTCAAGGCGTAATTTATCTCCGGGAACCCTGTTTACCACTAGCCTAACATCATTAATATTAAGTTTGACTTCTTTTACAACCTCTCTAATTCTTGCAGCAGCCTGGATACCCCTCGGGCTGGGGTCGCTGATTATAAGAAGAAGGTCCGCCTTTCCAGTTGTTCTTCTGCTTAAATGCTCCATTCCTGCTTCGTTATCCACCACCAGGTAAGTATAGTTCTTAACAAGTTTAATAATAGCTCCCTTCAATAAATGGTTTACATGACAGTAACAGCCTGGTCCCTCGGGCCTCCCCATAGATAGTAGGTCAAACCCTTTTCCTTCAACCAGGGCGCTGTTGATTTTATATTCCATCTGTTCAATCTTGGACATACCACTTTGGGGAACTCCTCCTGCTTCTATAGATGCTAACTCTTCTGTTAACTGCCCAATAGTCAAATTGACCTTTTCTCCCAGAACTTCGTTAAGATTGGAGTTAGGGTCGGCATCTATTGCCAGAATTGGAATCTTCTTTTTTTCAACAAGATATTTCACTATTAAGCCAGAAAAGGTTGTCTTACCCGTGCCCCCCTTACCGGCTACTGCTATTATGAAACTCATTAATCCTCCTCAGATGTATCTTCTATAATAAACCCGCTGCTTCCAGAACTCTGGGGACATTCTTCTCTGCCCCTATAGCCATAATATGAACACCATCAAAAAGCTCCTCATTCTTAAGGTTTTTGATAAATTCAGCAGCTATTTTAATTCCTTCTGTTACCTGTTTTTCAGCTTTAGACATCCTATCTATTATTTCATCAGGTACAAATACTCCAGGCACATTTTGATTCATAAATTTAGCCATACCTGCGGACTTCAAAGGAATAACGCCTATGAGAATTTTTGTGTTAAGGTGTTTTATAGCTTCCTTGAACTTATAAACAGTACCCATATCATATACTGCTTGTGTCTGGAAAAACTCCGCTCCGGCTATTATCTTCTTTTCCATCTTCATAATCTGAGCTTCCAAAGGGTCAAAGAATGGTGTTACAGTAGCTCCCAGAAGAAAGTCTGGTGAACCCTCTAATTTATTTCCCTCCATATCTTCACCCCTTTTCAGGGCTAAAGCTGCCTGCAATATTCCCACTGAATCCAGGTCGAAGACGGGTTTAGCACCTTTATGGTCACCCACATAAGTGTGGTCGCCAGTTAGAGCAAGAACATTTCTTACACCTAAAAGATATGCACCCAGAAGATCTCCCTGGATGGCTATCCTGTTTCTATCACGCCCGGTTATCTGGAAAACAGGCTCTAACCCCTCTTCCCAGAGGATGTGGCAGGTTACCAGAGATGGAGCCTTCAAAACAGCACCCTGAAAGTCTGTCACATTTACGCCATCTACTTTACCTTTCATCAGTTGAGCCAGCTCTCTTATATGAGTGAAATCTACCCCTTTAGGAGGAGCAATCTCAGCAGTTATAACAAATTTTTTTGAAGAAAAAGCATCTCTCAGCATTTTTATAACCTCCTCTCAACTACGAGCTTTCTCGGTCTTATGGCTTTACCATAATCTTTAGGTGCTCTAATCTCTATAAGATTATCAAGCTCACCAAGATCTTTGAGTTTGTTGTAGATTAAAATCCAGGCACAATCATTTTCCTGGCTGACTTCACACTTTCCTCCCTTAGAACCACCACAGGGACCATTTAAAAGACCTTTAGAACATCTCGCTACTGGACAGATACCACCCGTCCAGGCAAGCTCACAATCTCCACAGGCCACGCACATCTCTGCAAAATGCCCCATTCTCTCTATCTCACCAATGAAGAGTGTGTTATTGGCAGGATAAACAGGTTTATCCACAATATGAGCCAGGGTTTGGGTCCCATCACCACAAGCTAAAGAGAGAATAGCCTCTGATTTATCAAGCTCTTCCTTCTTTCCTTTAAGGTCTTTCTTCGCTTGAAGAAGATGGCATCCAGGGTCTATTACCAGATAACCCGTCACTTCTTTGCCAGATTCTTCCAGCTTCTTTTTCATCTCAAGAACTTCTTTCTCTCCACCAACCTGGCAGACTGTGGCGCATTGAGCACATCCGCTAAGAAATACGTTCTTCTTACCCTGCAAGAACTTCAAAATCTCTTCAATAGGCTTGTTCTCGGATATTATCACGTTATCTTCTTCCTCCTATTAAACATTATTTTTCCATAAGATTCATAAACTTTTTAACATTATGTCAATCAAGTAACCCATATATTTTACCTGAATTATCCACGCTTATGTATACTGCAGCAGGCATCCTGGAAAGACCAGGCATAGTCATAATCTCTCCAGCAAAAACTACCACAAATCCTGCGCCAGCTGAGACCCTTGCTCCACTCACATTCACTCTAAAATTTTGAGGTCGACCTAAAAGATTGGGTTTATCACTTAAAGAAAATTGAGTCTTTGCAATGCATATTGGATATTTACTAAAACCACTCTCCTCTAATTTTTCTAAATCTTTTAAAGCCTGTGGTGCATAATTTACTCCTTGAGCACCATAAATCTTGCTGGTTATTGCTTCAATTTTGTCTTTAAGGTTTTTATTCAAAGGATAGGCAAAGGTAAAATCTTTTCCACCCTTTTCTTCAATCTCCCTTAAAACCTCCACTGCCAGCTCCAGTGCCCCTTCTCCCCCTTTTAACCATCCATTTGTTACGACAGCTTTAACATTTAAAAGCATACATTCTTCTTTGATTAGTTCTATCTCATCTTCACTATCGGATGGAAAGTGATTGATAGCTACCACCACAGGAAGTTTATAGACTTCTTTGATATTCTCTAAGTGTTTTATTAAATTAGACATCCCACTTCTTAAAGCAGGAAGGTTTTCAAAGTCCAGGTCCTTTTTTGGTATACCTCCATGGTGTTTTAAAGCTTTTAAAGAAACGACCATAACCACAACTTCCGGTCTCAGATTTCCTATGCTACACTTGATATCAAAAAACTTCTCTCCTCCTAAATCAGCTCCCAGGGCTGCTTCTTCCACTACATAATCACTTAGCTTCAAAGACAGTTGAGTAGCCACCAGACTGCTACAACCATGAGCAATGTTTCCAAATGGTCCTCCATGAATAAAAGCTGGAGACCCTCCCTGTGTTTGAACAAGATTAGGTTTTAAAGCCTCCTTGAGTAAAATGGCAGCAGCTCCTTGAGCCTTCAAGTCTCTTACTGTGATAGGTCGTCCATTATAACTGTAAGCTATAATCATCCTCCCAATCCTCTCTTGAAGGTCCTCAAGGTCTCTGGCCAGACAGAAGGTAGCCATCATTTCAGTGGCAGAAGTTATCTCAAAACCATCTTCTCTCGGAACACCGTGACCTTTACCCAGACCACTTATTATAAACCTCAACTGGCGGTCATTCATGTCTATTGCTCTGCGCAGAATTACTTTTCTGGGGTCTATGTTGAGCTCGTTCCCGTGATAAAGATGATTGTCCAGAATTGCAGATATTAGATTATTAGCTGAACCTATTGCATGACTATCACCTGTGAAATGTAGAATAATATCTTCTCTTGGGAGAACCTGAGCCAGACCTCCTCCCACAGCTCCTCCTCTTACTCCGAAAACAGGGCCCAAAGAAGGTTCCCTCAAAATTAAAACTGTTTTTTTATTTATCAGATTTAAAGCATCTGTAAGAGCAATAGCAGTTGTTGTCTTGCCTTCTCTAGCAGGGGTTGGGTTTATTGTTGTACAGAAGATAATTTTACCATTTGGTTTACCCGCTAAATTGTTCAAAGCATTGATATATATTTTTGCCTTGTAACGCCCATAAAGGTCGTAGTCTTCTTCTTTTAGACCAAGGCTATCGGCAATAACAGATATTTCCTGGGGTTTTTTGTTAGTTTCCAAAAGTTATCTACCCATTACTATTCTCAAGATTATTATATATACCAGCTGATTCAATTGTTTATGAGCCAAATAAGTTCATCTTTAATCTTCCCAACCTCTTCTACTGTGTTAGGACTACTTTGATAAGGAGAAAGCCCTTTTATTTCACCTTTTAGAAGGTCAAAGCTATAAGAAATCTTGCCCAAGAGGTTAAAACCGGTAGTATTTTTCTTTATAAACTCTAAATCCTCCTCATTTTTCACCTTATTTGCAACAAGATATACTTTCTTTACCCCTATATCATCAGCCAGTTCTTTAATCTTAAAAGCGGTCTGTATGCTGTTAGAAGATGGCTCTACAACTACAATAAAAGCCTCCACATAAGAAGCGGTGCCTCTTCCAAGGTGTTCAATACCAGCTTCCATATCCATAATCACCACTTCATCATGGCGTACCATAAGATGATGCATAAGGCTTTTAAGAAGCGCATTCTCAGGGCAAAAACAGCCACTTCCACCTGTCTCTACCGTTCCCAGAGTCAACAGCTTCATACCATTTTTCTTTAAAGAGAACCTATCAGGAATATCATCAACCTTAGGATTGAGTTTGAAAACCTGTCCAAAGGAAGGACCCCTGACTCCAGTTCTCTCAGATATAAGCTCTTTCATCTTAGAAAGAGGTGTTATTCCCTTTATCTCTTCCTTAGAAAAACCCAATATGGCACCTAAATTAGCGTCAGGGTCAGCATCCACCGCCAGAACATCTTTCCCCTCTTTTGAAAAAACTATAGCCAAAAGTCCAGAGAGGGTGGATTTACCCACTCCTCCCTTTCCTGTTATAGCTATCTTCATACTTTAATATTCCTCCTTATTAATTTTACTCCCCTCTCTTCTAACCCTTCCCTCTCCTCCTACCTCCAAAGACTGTGTCATAGCCCAGATATGTAAATCTATTCTCCCTTTTTTCCTCGCCTCCTGCGGGGGAGGGTAGAGCCTGCCCCGTACTCGATACGGAGGTGGGGGGGTGTTCTACCGTCCAGTTAAACCATAGAACAGATAGGTGGAAGTTTTTTATCGGTATGGCTCACTCTAACATAGCGGAGCATATGATTCAGTACAGCAATAGCCTGAACTGCCAGGTCTTCACCCTTCATTAATTTCAGCCTGTCACCACTAAAAAGAACCTGAAGAGAAGCTCCAAATTCATCATCAGGATGGGAGTATAGATAAAATATTTTTATTCCTGGAAAGAGCTCTTTCTCTATCACCCAGTCACATCTCAAACCCGGATTGACAACCCTTTTACCACCAATAAACTCAGCAAGCTGATCAACATCAATAACATGAGCCAGGGCATCTACTCTCTCAGCAACACTTCTTTTGAGATAACTATCGTGGGTACCTCCAACACCTTCTATTTCTCTTAAGGAAAAATATTTACTCTCCATTTACCTATCCTCTTTATCCTTTCTTTCAAAAAATGCACCTACGGGACATATATCCACACATTTAAGACAAGCAGTGCAACCCACTTCCATTAAAGGCATCTCGTTAAAAGTGGTAATTCGGCTATTCAAGCCATAATATGAAAATGTTAAAAAACCCGGGCATATAGTTAAACATTTCCCACACCTGATACATTTATTAGGGTTGTAACCCACTTCAGGATGGGATAAATCTATTGGGAAATTCGTCTCAATCTTTTTAAATCTTTTTACTTTTACCTTAACTTTTAAAAAAGCTGCTAACTTTAGTAAAACACACTTCTTTATAGCAGGACAGTTAGCACAGTCTATCTGGTGATCAGAAAGAATAAGCTCTAAAGCAGTCCTCCTGAGCCTATCTATCTTATCACTTCTGGTTGTAACCTGAAGCCCATTTCTTACGGGTTCAGAGCAGGCAGCTACTACTGTCTTACCTTTTTTACTTTCAACTTCTACCAAGCAAAGTCTACAACCACCAAAAGGAATCTTTACTTCCCTGATAGCACAGATGTGGGGAATGTATATTCCTTCATCCACAGCTACCCAGAGGATTTTGTCCCCTTTCTTGGCTTTAATTTCTTTGCCATCTATATTAATGGTGACTTCTTCGGGTGTCATCTTAATCTTGTTATTTTATCACGACCACAATCATTATTCACACTAATTGGCTCATTAATAGTAACGATCAAAAGTGAACTGTTTTTCAGCATCTTCACCCTTTCTGTAATTTTTATTTTATCATTTTCCTTTCAATCTTAATTTTACCCTTTACTCTGTTCACTCCTACCATCCCGAAACACTTACCCTCTCCTTATTCTTACCTTTCCTCCTGCTTCCTTCCCCAGGGGAGGAGAGTATATTCGGTGGAGGGTAGAGCCTGCCCCATATTCGATAGGGGGTGGGGGGCCTGACTCCCGACTTTTGTTATAATAATAAACATTAAACAAAAGGACGATTGGCAATTAAACACATGAACCTCTTAACTATTATGCTTATAGCACTCAGCCTGGCAATGGATGCCTTTGCGGTATCCATAAGTAGTGGTGTATCCATCAAAAAACAAAGATTCAACCACGCATTGAGGATTGCTCTATTTTTTGGGGCCTTTCAGGCAATTATGCCCCTTATTGGATGGTTAACAGGATTAAAGTTAAAGGATTTTATCTCTGGTTTTGATCACTGGGTAGCTTTTGGACTTCTATTCTTTATTGGTCTTAAGATGATTTATGAATCCACAAAGTTAGAGGTTGAAAAGAAAGACGGTCCGCCAAGTATTTATCTCTTACTGCTTTTATCTATAGCCACCAGTATTGACGCCTTAGCAATTGGTTTTAGCTTCGCTCTACTGGAAGTCTCAATCATAACTCCTATCTTAATAATTGGAACTATCACATTTATACTTTCTTTCCTCGGGGTTTTAGTAGGCAATAAAATAGGTCATCTATTTGAAAGTAAAATGGAATTTATAGGTGGACTCGTTATTATCTTTATAGGGTTTAAAATCTTAATAGAACATTTAGCAGGCTATCTATAGACTTTTTTTAAAAACTCAATTTGTCATCCTGCCCCTTATCAAACTCAGGGTATTTCAGTTTCTCTATTCATGTCATCCTGAATTTATTTCAGGATCTAGCTTTTCAATTTTTCAGCATTTCGTGATTTTTATTCATGACTCTTAAATATGAGGCCCTGAACCAATCCTAAAACAAAACTGAATCAAGTTCAGCACATGGCTCAGGACATGGTTCATTCATGGTGACAAAATGAGTGTAATGCTGACCAGTATAAAGTACAAAGATTGAACCCACTTTAACAACTAAATAGGAGAAGAGCCCAATTTTTATGGTATCATATTTAAGATTCAAACTTAATAAGCGGAGGATACAAAGATACGATTTACCAAGTTAATATTTATCCTTCTAACTTCTACGCTTCTACTTATCTCTTTTTATTTATTCAGCAGGCCTGATTATACAGGTGTATTTTTTCGCCTAGATGGTCTTGGTAAGTTTATAGCTTTATTTCTTTCCTTTTACACTTTCCTCATAACTCTCTACTCCATAAACGATGATGAATTTAAACCCGTTCACTATCTATACTTCCTCGGCTGTCAGTTAGCCGGGGTCTTCGGAGTATTAACCAACCATCTCCTTGGGGTTGTTCTCTCCATGGCTATCCTTACCATATTTCTATCCCTCCTTATAAACCTCAGAAAAGATGCTGAAAGCTCTGCCATGGCTAAAAAAACTTTTATCATCCTGGGAATTGGTGATGCTCTCTTCACCCTGGGGCTGGGGGGCGTATGGCTGATGGCCAGCACTTTCAGGATGGACCTGATTCAAATTCCTGTATCCTATTACTCGGATTTTTTAACCCTTCTCTCCTTTTTCGCTCTTCTGAGCGTGAGCCTGGCTAAGGCAGGGGTGCTGCCTTTCCATAGTTGGATTCCTTCCATGACCAGGGTTTCTTCGCCATCATTAATGGCTCTCTTACCAGCCAGCATTGATAAACTGGTAGGAATTTACCTTTTTACCAGAATAGTTACTGAAATATTTACCGTGAGTCCTACTATAAGGGTTCTCCTAATGACCCTGGGCATTGCAACCATTCTATATGGAGTGGTTATGGCTATGCTCCAGTATAATGCTTCTGAACTACTGGCTTATCACACCATTAGCCAGGCTGGCTACATGGTCCTGGGAATTAGCTCGGGTACGGTAATTGGTATAGCAGGAGGGCTTTTCCACATGCTCAACAACACTATATATAAGACAAACCTTTTTCTGACTGTTGGTTCCATACTAAAGAAAGGCGCTTCCAATTATCTGGATTTAAGAAACTCAGGAGGTCTTACCAGATTTATGCCCATAGTTTTTGTAACGACACTTATTAGCGCCTTCTCCATTTCAGGCATCCAGCCCTTTAACGGCTTTGTTTCCAAAGAGATGGTCTATATGGGGATTAGTAGCAATATCCTCCCCTTTTTTGCTGTTTTAGGTTCCTCCTTTACCCTGGCTTCCTTTATTAAATTTACCTACGGAATATTTTTGAAAACTCCTGGGAAGAATCATCCTTATAATAAAATGTATCTTACGCGCTATCTACCCTGGAATATGTTATTACCACAGCTCATATTAGCTATTCTTTGCATAATATTCGGTATCTGGGCTTCCAATATTCCTCTAAAATACCTCATCTTCCCCTCTATGAGCCACCTTTCAACTGAAGGATTTACGGTTCCTTCTTTTTTTAAACTCTCAATTCTGAAAGCAGGAGAGTTAATTATTGGAGTTTTAACAGGTTTTTATCTCTGCCTCCCTCTTAGTAAGAAAGGTTTCACCCTAAAGAAAGACACCTTAGATACTTACGAGTATGGAAAAACCTTTACCTTGTATTTAGGAAGGAACTTTGCCCGTCTTCAGAATGGTTCCCTTCCCTTTTACCTACAGTTGGTTTTCTTGACTTTACTCATCCTTCTTCTGGTGTTTAAGTGATTGAAGGCTACCTAATCCTTCTTATTTGCATCATCCTCATCGGTGGAATCGTCTCCCTGGAGAGTAAGAGCCTTATTACCTCCGTTATCTCTCTGGGTATCGCAGGCTATGGTTTAAGCCTGGTTTTTCTTCTTTTGAATGCTCCTGATTTAGCTATTGTCCAGGCAATTGTAGAGTCTTTGACCCTGGCAGTTTTCTTCTTTACTATCTTAAAATCCAGCAACAGCGATGTTAGGGTGAATTTCAACTTTAAAAAGGTATTCCATTACATCTTCCTCACTGTTCTCGCAATGGTTTTTACCTGGAGACTCCTACCTGTTTTGATTGACCTACCACCCTTTGGTTACCCAATAATGCGAATGTCAGGAAACTATCTGGATAGCCTCACTAAAACTGGAGCCAGCAACATAGTATCAGGCATCCTCTTTGATTTCCGGGGCTTTGACACCCTGGGTGAGATTACCATTATTTTTAGTGCCATAGTAGGTATTATGCTTCTTATGAGGGAAAATAATGACAATCATAGTTAAAGTCATTACCAGTATTGTAAGTGGATTCATCTTCGTATATGGATTTTACCTCGCCCTTCACGGACACTTGACCCCGGGAGGTGGTTTCAGTGGTGGAGTCATCATTGCTGGCGTGATAATCCTAAATCTCCTGGTTTTTAATTATAGACCTAATAAAAAGAAAATACATCTCATAGAGTTGATTTCCTTTCTCCTCATTGTATTATTAGCTATGATTCCTCTTATTATTGGCAAGAGTTTTATGGTTAACTTCCTTCCCAAAGGTAGGGAGTTTACCCTTTTAAGCTCGGGGACAATTATTCTTTTTAATCTCCTGGTCATGGGTAAGGTTCTGTCCGGTCTTGCTGGTATGTTCATAGAATTCTTTGAGGAAGAAGGATGAAATGACACACTCGAATCCTCGAATCCTCGAATCCTTCTTAATATGTTAATATATTTTCTCTCTATTCTACTATTTCTGGTGGGTATGTATGGTATTCTTACCAAAAGGAATATCATCAAAACTATCATAAGCGTGACTCTGATTGAATATTCCATCTTTCTCCTCTTCATTGTCAAGGGTTATCAAAAGGATGGCCTTCCTCCAATCATAACCCCGGATGGACAATTTAATATCATATTTGTTGACCCGCTGGTACAGGCTATGGTGATAACAGCCATAGTAATAGGCTTTGCCACTACCCTCATACTCTTATCCTTCGCTGTCAGAATCTATAAAAAGTTCCAGACCCTGGACCTGGAAGAGTTGAAAACTCTAAAAGAGTGATGTTGGCATTATTAATAGCTATTCCCCTTTTTAGCGCAATACTGGTTTCTTTAATCGGGTTATTCAGTAGAAGATTCTTTGAACCACTGGCCATCCTTACTTCCTTCTTAACCACCATGCTCTCCTTATTTACTATGGGTAAATTCCTTCAGCAAGGAATTCTGGTATATAGATTAGGAGGCTGGCAGGATATAGGGGGTATTCCAGTAGCCATCTTCCTCGTCCTGGATGGGTTGAGCGCCTTTCTCCTTCCTCTCATTAACCTAATCTTTTTTTGTTCCATCCTTTTTTCAGTAAGGTACATAACAGAAGTTAACCAAAAACCCAAATATTACACTATGCTTCTTCTAATTCTTAACGGGTTAAACGGGGTAGTCCTTACAGGAGACATATTCAATCTCTTTATATTCCTCGAGCTGGCAGCTATATCTTCTTACAGTCTCCTGGCTTTTAAGCTGGGCAAGGAAGAACTGGAAGCTTCCTTCAAATACCTGATCTTTGGCCGCATTGGTTCTGCCTTTATACTTTTAGGGATAATCTTTCTCTACTTTTCTACTGGTACCCTTAATATGGCAGACATAGCACGACAGAGCATCCCCCCAGCCATTACCAGCAAAGTAGCTGTGCTTTTTCTACTGGGCTTCGGTATTGAAGCAGGCCTTTTTCCCCTTCACATGTGGCTACCTGATGCCCACCAGAATGCCCCTGCACCTATTAGCGCTATCTTTTCTGGCATACTGATTAAAATCCTGGGTCTCTACTCCATGATCCGCCTCTTCTACAATGTTCTTGGTGTGACAGATACTGCCTCTAACCTTCTGTTAATCATTGGTAATCTCTCCATGTTCTTTGCGGTTATGGTAGCTCTTTATCAATGGGATTTTAAAAGGTTGCTGGCTTATCATACAATAAGCCAGGTAGGATATATTGTAGTTGGCCTGGGACTGAATACACCCCTAAGTATATTCGGTGGGTTATTCCACCTTTTAAACCATAGCCTATTTAAGTCTCTACTTTTCTTAAACTCCGGAGCTATAGAGCACTCTACCGGTACACGAGACTTGAGAAAACTTGGCAATCTGAGAGAAAGTATGCCTTTCACTTATCTAACCAACCTGGTAGGATCTTTTTCCATCTCCGGAATTCCTCCTTTTAATGGCTTCTGGTCTAAACTGGTAATAATCATCGCTGCCCTGCAGGCAGGAGAGACGCTGACTGCTTTGAATGCCACCCTGGTAAGCATTCTCACTTTAGCCAGCTTTCTCAAGGTATTAAAATATGCCTTCTGGGGTGAGTCTGGAGAGTTAAAAAACTCCAGGGAGGTGTTTCCTTCAATGTACACTCCCATGTTTATTCTTGCTCTCCTATGCCTTTTGAGTTCTCTTCTGATATTTGATGGGTTACGAAGTTCTGTTATGGTGATATTAGAAGAAACTATTTTAATAGGAAAGGCTTGGGCCCTCAAGATACTACCATGAGGTTCCCTTTATCATGAAGGTTCTCACCTCCACTACCATCTTCTTCGCCTTCTGGTTTCTATTAACCCGTCAGTTCAGCCTGGAATATGTAGTAATTGGTTTGATGGTTTCCCTCCTTGGGAGTTACTTCTATGGTTATACCTTTAATTATTCCCACAAATTTCTTGAGATAAAAAGGTATCTTCTGGCTATTTATTACCTTTTGTTTTTATTGAAGGAGTGCGCTCTGGCTTGCATTAAAGTCGGTCTAATTATTCTAAAACCCAAAGTAATACTCCTGCCAGGAGTGGTAAAATTAAAGACTAAGTTGCAGAGTAACCTTACCCGGGTTATCCTGGCTAACTCCATCACTCTTACCCCTGGTACTCTTACCGTCCACCTGAAAGGAGAAGACCTGTACATCCACAAATTACATCTCGAAACAATGAATAAAGAAGAATTGAGAGAGTCGATCCTTGGCAAATTTGAGAGGATCCTAATTGAGGTATTTGAATGATGAACTACATCTTTATTTTGACAGGGTTATTTTTTCTCTTAATTCTCCGAGTAATTAAAGGACCTTCTGTGAGCGATACTATGTTAGCAGTGGAGGTTATGGGAAATTTAGCTATCTGTATTCTGGGGCTTTTTGCCCTTTACAAAGGCTACGGTTTTCTTATGGATGTTGTTTTGGTCATAGTCCTGGCAAATTTTCTGGTGGTAGTAGGTTTCGGTAAATATTTAGAACTGAAGAATGGTAAGGACCAGAAGAAAGTATGATATTAGCTGATATATTCATTATTCTGGGGGTCATTTTATCTACTCTGGGTTGCCTGGGAGTTGTTAGATTCTTTGACCTCTACACTCGTCTCCACTCTGCTACCTTGGTAGCTACCTGGGGCACCTACAGCATAATGCTTGGTATTTTTATTAAAAGCGGGCTAAAGGAAATAGGTATTAAGGCTCTTCTGGTTATATTTTTGATGCTCCTTCTCTCCCCCACCACTTCCCACATAATCGCCAGACTCTCCCATCAATCGGGAATAAAACCTCAAGGAACTGCTCTCGATGAATTGGAAGAGGATACTTTTCAGAACAACAAATTAAGAAAAGAACCTGAAATCCGTGAAAGATAAAGCATATAATTCTGCTATCCAATGGCTCCTGGAGTCGGAAGACCCCTCTATCAGATATTTCACTCTTACTGAATTGCTAGGAGAGGCTGAAGGTACAACAAGAGTACTGGGAGTAAAAGCACAGATTCCGCAAAGCCACCGTTTTCTTGCTCTCCTTACTGGACAGCAATCTGATGGCGGTTTCGGTGTTCATCCATATAAAAAATGGTATGGGGCTCACTGGAGACTGGTATCTCTGGTAGAGCTGGGAGTACCTGTCTGTTACTCCCCGGCTGTAAAAGCCACCGAGCAAGTTCTTCAATGGCTAACAAGTGAAACACATAGAAGTCGTATTAAAGTAATTAACGGATTAACCCGTAGATGCGCCTCTCAAGAAGGCAACGGACTAGCGGTTTGTAGTCGACTCGGTTTGACTGATAACCCCCGGGTAAAAAGACTTGCCAAAGACCTTATCAAATGGCAGTGGTCCGATGGTGGCTGGAACTGCGATAAAAAAGAAGATGCCCAACACTCCTCTTTCTACGAGAGCCTTGCTCCCATGTGGGGACTCATAGAATATCACAAGGTAACAGGTGATGAAGAGGCACTGTTAGCTGCCCAGAGAACAGCAGAATTCTTCTTGAAACACCACCTCTTTCGTTCTGAAAAGACAAATGAGGTCATCAACCCTGAATGGCTCAAACTCCATTACCCACTTTACTGGCATTACGATATCCTTCAGGCTTTAAGGATCCTTTCTTATATTGGAAAACTCAGCGCTCCCAGAGCACAGGAAGCCTTGGACATCATAGAAAAAAAGAGACTCACTGATGGTAGATGGAGAGTTGAAGGATGCTACTGGAAATCTCCGGGAAGTAAAGGTTCAAATACAGAAGTAGTTGATTGGGGTCGCAGTGGTCCTAACGAAATGATTACCTTAAATGCCCTCCGTGTCCTGAAATCCGCAGGAAGGTTATAATTGGGTACAGGTTACTTTTTTTACTTGTTTATAATGAACCAGCTGGTAGATTTAGGTTAGATTTAACATTTTATAAAACAAAAAAAGTAATTTCATCATTAGGAGGTCTTTATGGAGTGTAAGGAAAGGGAAAATTTAAAAATTTGTAATTGTAGTTATGAACCCTGTTCCAGAAAAGGTATTTGTTGTGAATGCCTGAGGTATCATCTAAAAAACAGAGAGCTACCAGCCTGCTGTTTTCCAAAAGATGTAGAAAAAACTTACGACCGCTCCTTTGAAAGGTTTGTATCAATTATAAAAAATGATGGATGATGAAAAGATAGATCCTGAAATATATTCAGGATGACAAAGGAGAAGGTGTCGCCTTAAATGAACCACATCCTGAGTCATGTGCTGAACTTGATTCAGCGTTGTTTCAGGATTGATTCAGAGTCGTTTCGGAATCTCCTTATTTAAAACTTAACATGATACAGAATGTATAGATTGTCAAGCCTGACCCCGATTATGTTAAGATTGTCTAATGGGACGATAGGTAAGCTTGATACCATTATTAGAGTTTTTTGGACATCTTAAAATATCTAAAAATTTGACTTTTAAGTCTGATTGAAAACTCTTTTTTCTTCTCGTATCCAAGCCTTTCATATAGCCTGAAAGCTCCTATATTTGTAACATCTACTTCTAATACTGTATTAATAATACCCTTCGCTTTAGCATAATTTTCAATTTCAGTTATTAAATATGTTCCTATGCCCATCCCTCTGTATTCAGGATAAACTGCTAAATTACTTATATAAAATTCACCCGGACAAACACTTTCCATTACATTATTAAACATGATAAAAACAGAAATTCCTTTAAAGAAATCCAATCCTAAATACTTGAGCATTAATAACCCAGTACGCCAGTTTTCTGTCTTTTTTGAATGATTATCATACCCTAAAATCATTCCCAATATTTTGCCTTTACTTTCTGCAAAATAAGAATGCTGATAACTAAACAAGTTAAGATGGTGAGTAAACATCCCCTTTAACATGCTTTTATAATTCTTACCAAAAAGCGCGGGAAAGAAAAATGGATCAGTAGAAATTATCAGATTTGCAAAATCTTCAGCATCCGATGGCAAGGCTTTTCTAACAATAAATTTCATACTCATTCAATATAACTCTATTAATCAGGAGGATAATCTTCATAAGATAGATTCTCTCCAAGTTGGAATAGACGGTACATGTCCTCTGCTATCTTCTGGATTTTAGGCGAATTTTCTACTTTCAGTACCCAATTAGCGGGTATAGCTTCTACGCCCAGAAGAGTACCCAGTATGGCTCCAGTAATTGAGCCAGTAGAGTCACTATCTCCAGAATGGTTAACAGAAGCAAGTACACCTTCTCCCCAATTTTCAGGGTATTTAAGGGAGCAATAGAGGGCTATCGCCAATGCTTCCTCTCCCACCCAACCTTCACCAATAAGATGAATAGATTCTTCTACAGACTTAGAGGAATCAGCAAGTTTTTGAGCAAGTTTTATCTTTTTTAATGGCTCACGGTGTCCTTTGTTTTTTACCAGCTCTTGAAAGCTCAAATCTATTGCCATGTTAAGAGTTTTTCCTTCAATGAGGTGCGCTATGATTTCTGAAAGAAAACCAGCAGATAAATACCCAGAAGGGTGACCATGGGTGATGGCAGCAAAGCTGGAACCCATTTTAAATGCACTTCCTGAAGGATAGGCTAAGCCTGCAGGAGCCACACGCATCACACCACCACAACCTTTACTTTCATTTATGGGGTGTTCTATTGTCCCTACAGTTCCACTATACAAGGCGCTCATACAAGTCTCCCCGGGGCCTCTAATATTAAAGGGGTTCTCCAGGGATTTAAACCAATATAGGTATTGTCTGTATATAACAATTATAATGTCCTTTATCCCCCTATCTTTAAAATACTGTCGAGCTTGTATACAACCCATTGCTGTTGCCAGGGACATCTGGGTATCATCTGTGTAGGTTCCGGATTTGAAGCTTGACCATCTATCAAAATCAGAAATCCCATTTGGACCATAGTTCCGTTTTATATCTGTTAAAGACATAAACTCCACAGGGGCACCTAAGGCATCGCCAATAGCAATACCAAGAAGACATCCTTGATATTTACTCAATAATATGTTCCTATCCATTATTCACCAGTATATTGTATCTAAAACAGTTAATCAAATGGTTGTAAGCGTCCATAACATATTGGACTTATCCTCCTCCACCCTCCTCCGTGAAGGAAGAAGATGTTAACATTCCCTGGTAGCTAACAATTCCCAGTGTCCAGAGGGAGATAAACCTGGGCACAACCCTGGTTATAAAGAGGAGGTACATAAAGAGTTAAGAAGGGGCCTCGGCAAAAATGTGTTTATCCTAAGAATTTTCTCAGCCTGGCTGCTCTTAAAACAAACTCTCCCAGATCTTCAGTTCTGTTTTCTCTTAATGAACTGGAGATATAATCTGTTATTTCCCCATGCTCTTCATCTGGTTGAAGATACACTGCTAACTCTTTAACCCTTGCTTTCAGTTCTTCTGGTAAGAAACCTGTGCTCTGGTTAAGATATCTAAGAGCATCCTTTAAATCATCCTCAAATTTTACATAAACTTTCTTGATGAATCGTATGTCGTCTATACTTAAAGCATTCAAACCAAGGATTTCAGGTGGTAAACCTATTGAATAAAGCGCTGCAACAAATGTTATCGCTCTTGGAAGTGTAACTCCTCCCATACTTCGTGGATAACCAAACAGCCCTATGTGTAACTTCCTCTTTCTTCTCCGCGGAACATGTTTGGCTACTTTGTTAATCACCGTGGCTAATATAGTGACCTGTTTTTGGTATTCTTTAGTGTATTTTCTAATTATTTCCAGGCATCTCTCCTCATCTACCTCTTGAGGTAGACCTGTTTTTCTTTCCCTTAGTTTTCTTATAGCCTCTCTAACTTCTTCTGAAGGATTATCATATTTGAAGGCAGACTGGATAGTGAAGGTATGACAACCTGAATATTCTTCTGCCACTCTCTCTACCGTTTGTGGCCTAAGATTGCCCCTGAAAGGAGCCGAGCCAACACCTACGATAGGATATATTTTGACACCTTTATCTTCCGACAATCTATGTAATTTTTGAAGAGCAATTTTATTCAAAAAAACAGCACTAACCAGCCCGCAATTCATTGCCGGGTCTGATCTTGCCAGAAAAACTCTTTGATGTTCTACACTCTTACCTTGCAAATATTCTTTGGTTATATTATGGGCATCAAGCATATGTTCCATATCCTCAAAAAGAGGTATAACATTGATTCTTTCTGGCTGGAACTCTCCAACCCACTCAGCGATGGATATGTCTCCTTTTCTGAAAGATTTACTCTGTTTCCCCCAGATAAAATCACAATAATATCGGTAAATTCTATCTAAGCACTTGTAGGAAGATGTCATAGGTAGAATAACCTCAAATACTGGTGCTATATCATCCCCGTAAAATAATTTGGCAGCATCAAAAGACCTGGGGATGCTCTCCAGGGTTTCCAATAAAATTTTTGCCTCACCCTTTTCTACAATTGGATTAGGGACTCTTAAGGTGATAAATGCATCTCTGCCCAATCTTTTCTCTCTGAAAAAGGATTCATATTTTGTCAATAACTTTTTGACTACAAAATTATCCACCTCTTTGCCTTCACAGTCCCACATCTGTTCATCACAACCTAAATGAGAGAAGACATAGTAGGCTTCCTGTATCTCCTCTTCTCCAACAAGTGCAGCATTCTCGGCAAAAAAGGGTAGATGTGCATTATCAGGATGTTGCGTACTCATACATCTCGGTATTTTCATAATATCCGACCCGCTGTTTTTAACTCTTCGCTCATTTGAGACCATATTTAGTAATTTAGACTCACGATTCAACTACATGGTTTCAGGAAGGTTCCCTCACAATTTGATGGTATGCTACCTAAGACCGGGTTCAGTTTTTATGTAATTATCTTAAAATGATTATTCCTGCTAGGCCTGTTAGCACAATGACCACTCCAGGGTGGATTTTTGTTAGAGATATAAGTAAAAGAGATGCAAGAAGCAGTATAAGACCTGTAATATTCCAGCTTATCCTCCCACCCATCTCTATAGACATTGCCATAAGGAGGCCAATTGTGCCAAAGGTAACCCCCCGCAGGAATAACTTTAATTGAGGATTCTGGGAATAACGAGCCAATAATCCGTATAAAACAAGCATTATAACCGCTGGAGGGAGGATAACTCCAAGGTTTGCCAAAATCACACCAGGGATGCCAGCCACACGATAACCAGTATAAGTAGCAAATTTCACTGATATTGCTCCGGGCACTCCCTGGCTTATGCCCAGTATCTGAAGAAATTCTTCCTGTGTGAGCCAGTGATAATTACTAACCACCTCTTTTTCTATGAGAGGTATTAAAACATAACCTCCCCCAAAACTCAAAAGCCCAACCCTGAAAAAGGCTATAAATAAATTTAATACTCCCATAAACTCACCTGCCTTTTCAAAAATGTATTATGTGATGTGTGATATGTTATCTGTAATCAGTAATTTTTTTACCCATAACTCGTCACCCGTTACTCATCATGGTATTTAAATTACTCATTACTTTTAACTTGTCATCTATCACCCGTTACATGTCACAATTTTTAAAGCCATGAACCCTTTTTTAGTCTTTAGGGATACGCATAATCTGAATCCAGGTTTGACCATATACTCTCTCTATTTCTTGCCCATCCTGGTAGTAGAATCTTGTAGGTGAATTATTACTATCTTTTCTCCAGGTCCCTTTGAAATGTTGACCTTGAGAATAAAAATCAATGTTTCCCTTACCTATTATGTTAGGAGTAGGTCTACCAAGTAAGTCAATTCCGTGTGGTACATACTGAACAATAATATTTCGTGCCAGAACTTCTTCCTTTGTGGCATCTTTGTGTAGAACACCATTGATATACCGCCTGTAAACACCCTTTTTTGAGATATATTCATATCTCACATTATAGCTTGAGCTATACTCCAGAAACAGTTCAGTAGCCTCTTTACCAGTCCGACTTAAATACGCTGGTCGTATGACTACTTCTTTAGAAGGTTCTTCTACGCCCAGCGTAGCTAAGTTCACATAGAGGTTATGGGGGGCTTTACGGGAGGAATCCCTGAAAAAACTGGAATTATCTGAACTTATAGCATTTGTACTATTCACTTTCCAATCTTTGATTTGTATCAGGATATCTGTACCAGCACTGGCATAGATATAATTCACACTATTTTCCATTGCCAGTATTATACTGTGAGTCCTGGCACTACGTATCGGTCCCACCTTTACTGGAAACGAAGAAAACAGGGCTAAATAGCGTGTTATACCCCCTTCTACCTCATATTCATACATAACACTTGCTTTAGCAAGACCGTGTTGTGGTCTGGCTGCTTGTAAATTATCTATGACAATGCCATATACAGGTTTTCGCTCTGCTTGAGGAGTTATATCTGCTAATTCTACAGCCAACCTCTTTTGTGTAGAAACCAATAAAGCGTCTTTCTCTCTACGCTGGTCAACAAGATTTTTATATTCACCATCTTTCTGACTTCTTAGTTCCAGGAGTTTTTGACGCTTGTTGGAAATTTCAGTTTTTCGTTCCCTTATAAAGGTTTGTTCATTTTTAATAGCTTTAATTAATTCAGCATCACCATTCAAAATTCGAACTAAATATTCCATCCTAACAATAACATCTCCAAAGTTTTTTGACTCCAGGAATATTTCCAGGTAAGATACCCCTCCCTTGATATAAGCACTACGGACACGACCAGCGAAGATTCTATTCTTCTCTTTTAGCTTGGTTTCTGATTGGACAAGCTCAATTTCTAACTTTTGAAGTTGCGTTTCCGTTTCCTGATAATCCCTGCTTAATTCCTCAATCCTATTTTCTCTATTTTTGATAGAATCATCTAAGGCTTTTAATACCTTTTCTAGCTCTATTATTTCAGATTTGGTTTTTTCAACTTTCTTTTTGGCATCTTCCAAAGAACCGTAAGTAGTGTTAGATAATCCATTTAGCATAGATATGATTAATATGGTTAACAAAATGGATTTAATACAGAAACACCGCATAATAAAACTCCCTATTTTCACAGTTAAACCCGAAGATGCCTGTGAATAGACACGATACTTCCTAATCCACCTAGTAAGGTTCCTATAACCAATAGTCCAGTGAAAATGGGTATAAGAATTTCCATATTAGTTACAGGTTGTACAAAGAAAGCTAAAGCTTCTTGCTGGAGTGAGGAAACAAATCTATAATAAACAAAACCAATCACCGCAGTAGCGGAAAGAGTTCCAATCCACCCTATCACCATCCCTTCAAAGATGAAGGGGAAACGGATAAAGGAGTTACTCGCACCTAAATATTTCATAATCCTGATTTCCTCCTGGCGAGACAAAACAGAAAGACGGATGGTAGTTATAATCAAAAACATTGCACCCAGAGCAAGTAAAGTGCTCATTACCAGAAACACCGTGCTCAACCACCCTGTGATTCTATTCAGTATATTTATCATCTTTTCACCATAATCAACTAATTCAACACCGGGGAATCCTTGAATTTCACGAGCTAAACTGGGTACCACTTCAGTCCTGGTAGCTCTAATTCGAAAAAGATCTGGTAAAGGGTTATTCTCGCCACTTAATCCCTCTAAAGGTATCCTGTTATTCACTGACTTTCTAAAATCCTCTAACCCTTGTTCCTTGGGTATAAAGATATAGTTTTTAACATCTTTAATTTTATCAAGTTTAAACTGTATTTCTTTAACATCAGCATCATCGTAAAGAAATACACTAATCTCAACATTGGATTCTATATTACGGATAATTTGTTCCATGTTTACAGCTATGAGTAGAAAACCGCCAAAGATAGATAGAGAAACAGCAATTATACCTGCTGTCACCAACACCAGCCAGAAATTCCTAAAAATAGAAACAAAACTCTGACGTAAACAGTATCTCAATGAATTAATATTCAGTGCTATAACCTCCACTTTGTTCGTCTCTAATAATATGACCTCTATTCATGGCTATAACCCGTTTTTGCATACGGTCCACTAAATCCCAGGCGTGAGTGGCAATAATCACTGTGGTTCCACCTTCGTTTATCTTTTCAAAAAGTTTCATAATTTGTCTTGAATTGTCTCTGTCCACATTTCCAGTGGGCTCATCAGCCAGGATAATCAAAGGGTCTTTAGCAATAGCCCGAGCAATGCCCACCCGTTGGGCTTCTCCTCCAGAAAGTTCGGAAGGGAAAGCCTTCTCCTTACCCGTGAGACCCACTTTCTCCAGGGCTATTGGTACTTTCTCCCTGATTTTTCTGGGTGACTGCCCCAACACCTCCAGGGCAAAGGCTACATTTTCAAAAACGGTTTTCTGTTTCAACAACCGAAAGTCCTGGAAAACCATCCCAATACGTCTACGATATCTAAGGAGTTCACCCTCTGTGAATGTGGAAATATTTCTATTTACAAAAAAGACCTGACCCAAAGAGGGCAATATTTCTCGAAATAATAGTTTTATAAGTGTAGTCTTTCCAGCTCCACTGGGACCAACCAGAAAAACAAACTCACCCTGCCCAATACGCAGAGATATGTTTGCTACTGCTGGAACATCACCATTATTATATGTCTTGGTTACTCTCTTAAATTCAATCAAATTAAGAACTCCTTTGTCTCCATCATCACAAAGATAATTATAACCTGACTGATGATATTGGTCAAACCTCTGTAAGCGTCCATAACCTAATGGACTTTTGAGCATCTTGAATAAAGGTATCTATATAATACCTTAAGGGAGATAAACCAGCAAGGGATTTATGGGGCTTTTTGGCGTTGTACCAGATAAGATACTCCATCAAAACTTTGTTGAATTCTTCGGTGAGTTAACATACTGTTCCTGTAAGGTTCTGTGGAATCTTTCAAGTTATTGGTATAAAAGGAAAGGGATAGAGGTTGGCAGTCCAATACGATTCTGAACTTCTGCACCAATTAGTCGTATGCGGTTCAAATAATCCATTTTAGACAGAATCTAAATGACTTTCTCAGGATAATTGAACCTTCAGTACTTGTAAGTTATGATATAATAACTCAATAAATTATTTAGGTCCTTTAAACCTATCCTTGAGAGATAGGTAAGGGTTAACATAAAATTCCTATTAAAGGACCTCTAAAGGGAGGTCTTTTTTGTTAAAAGAGAAAGCAAAGATTATGGACAGTGCTGACTTCAAGAGAACCCTCATGAGGTTAGCTCACGAGATAATCGAGAAAAATGATGGTATTCAAAATCTCATGCTCCTTGGAATTAGACGACGAGGTGTCCCTCTTGCTGAAAGGCTTTCAAATCTTATAGAAACCATAGAAGGCGTAAAACCCCCAGTAGGCGAGTTAGACATTACCCTCTACAGGGACGACCTGTCCATGGTTTCTCCACAACCTCTTGTACATAAAACTGTGGTACCAAATCCTGTAAACGACTCAACAATCGTGGTCGTTGACGATGTTCTCTATACTGGGAGAACAACCCGTGCAGCCCTGGAAGCCATCTTTGACCTGGGGAGACCTGTTAAGGTACAGCTCGCTGTTGTCATTGACAGAGGACACCGAGAACTCCCCATCAAACCCGATTTCGTAGGTAAAAATGTGCCTACCTCCATTAAAGAAGTTATAGAGGTAAGAGTAACAGAAGTAGATAGTGAAGATAGCGTCTATATTATGGAAAAAGAATGATAATAAAGGCTTCAAGATGTCAAGGGTTTAAGTGAGCACCCTTCCCTTTAAATCAGTCCTGAGAGGCTGGCAAGGGTGCTAAGAAAGGGGTGTAAAAATGAAACATCTATTGGGTTTAAAAGATGTCTCCCGAGAGGAGATAACCGCTATTCTTGACACCGCTTCCCCTATGAAAGATATTGTGTTACGGGAAGTCAAAAAGGTTCCTACCCTCAGGGGGAAAATTATCACTACCCTCTTTTTTGAACCTTCCACCAGAACCAGAACTTCCTTTGAGTTAGCTGCCAAACTTATGAGCGCTGACACGGTAAGTTTAAATGTAGCATTAAGCTCTGTTCAGAAAGGAGAAAGTTTACTAGACACAGTATATACTCTGGAAGCCATGGGCGCAGACGCTGTTGTTATCCGCCATAACAGAAACGGTGCACCGCACTTCCTCACCAGAAACTCCAAGGCTCACATCATTAACGGTGGGGATGGACAGAACGAACATCCCAGCCAGGCTCTCCTGGATATGTACACCATCAGAGAGAAGAAGGGAGGGCTGGAGGGGCTCAATGTGCTCATCGTAGGCGACATTATGCATAGTAGGGTAGCTCACAGCAATATTTATGGTCTTATTAAGGTTGGCTCAAATGTAATGGTCAGTGGACCACCTACGCTGATACCAAAAGAGGTAGAAAGATATGCAGAGGTGTGCTTAGATTTAGATAAGGCTATCAGAAAAGCAGACGTGATAAACATCTTGAGGATACAGAGAGAGCGACAGGAAGGGGGCTTACTTACCTCCCTTGAAGAGTACTACAAGTACTACGCTATAACAGAAGAAAGGCTGGTAAAAGCCAAGGAGGATGTTCTAATCATGCATCCGGCTCCTATGAACAAGGGCATAGAAATTGACGAAAGGGTGGCTTATTCTTTTAACAGTGTCGTCAAGGAGCAAGTAACCAATGGTGTAGCGGTAAGAATGGCAATCTTCTATCTCATCATGGGAGGTGCAGCTTAGTGATTGTCAGAAATGGAAATGTATTCATAGACAGAAAGATAAAAAAGCTGGACCTGAGGATAGAAAACAGGGTAATCACAGAGATTGCAGAAAATATAGAAGGTGAGGGTATAGATGTAAATAATAGGCTTGTTACCCCCTGTTTTTGGGACCTTCATACCCATCTCCGCGCTCCCGGCTTGGATTATAAGGAGGAACCCGAGGAAACCATTAAGAAAGCCATAAAAGGAGGTTATAACCTTATAAACACCATGCCCAACACAGAGCCTGCTATAGACAATGAAGTAACGGTGGATTATATTAATCACCTGCTAAGACCTGCGTGCTTTGAAATTCTGGTCACAGGAGCTATCACCAGAAAAAGAGAAGGAAGAGAGCTAAGCGAGATTGAATTCATGGCAGATAAGGGCATCGTTGCCATCTCCGACGATGGTATCTGGACTCAAGACTCCTTCCTCACTTATCAAGCTTTGAGGTACGCAGAGAAACACAATCTTCTGATGTTCATCCATCCTCAGGATCAGAGTTTATTCACAAGGGGAAGAATTTACGAGGGAAGAGCCAGCTTCAGGACTGGTCTAAAAGGATTTCCCAAAGAAGCTGAAGCCATCGCTATCTTGAGAGATGGAATTTTAGCTGAAGAAATAAAGGTGAGACTCCACTTCACCCATATCTCTACCTCTAAAGGGCTGGAGGCAATGAGTTATCTAAAGTCTAGAGGGGTAAAATTTACCTGCGATATAACTCCCCACCATCTCATCTTTACTGAAGATGTTTACGAAAACTATGACACAAATTACAAAGCTAACCCTCCCTTTGGGACTGAAAAAGACAGAAAAGCTCTACTACAAGCTGTTAACAACGAAGAAGTCAACTCTATAGCCACCGACCATGCTCCACATGCACCCCACGAGAAAAGTGTGGAGTGGGAAGATGCACCTTACGGTATTGCTAGCATAGATACCGCCTTTGAGGCCATGAATTCACAACTTGTAGAGACTGGGCTTATTAGCCTGGAGAGACTGCTTTTTCTTTTGACTGAAGGACCTGCAATAATATTGGGCAGGGAAAATAAAATCGCTTTGGGAATGCCTGCAAACATAAACATTATCAACCTTAACGCTCCTCATACTATCCTGACCTTCGGAAAAGCCCGGAATAACCCTTATGTTGGGTTGCAGAGTAATGTTCAGATGGAAAAGGTGATTCTCAATGGCAATCTTCAATTCCTCAGTTAATGTCAAAATCCAGCACTTCAACAGGTACAGCCTGGTTATGGTAAAAACAGTAGTAGAGGTAGAACCAGGACAATTTTTCATGTTTTACACAGACTTCGTCAAAAAGCCCTTCTCGGTAGCCTTTAAAGATAGCGGTTATCTAGGTTTTGTCATCAAACCTGTTGGTAGGTTTACCAGAAACATGCCTGCCACAATCCGATTAGAAGGGCCTTATGGTAATGGATTTCTTTCCGTGCCTAACACTCTTGATGAGGATAGGGGAAACCTTCCTCTTTTGAATCCTCCTCTGCTGATAAGTGGAGGAGCTGGCCTGGCTCCTATTCTTTTCTTAGCTCAGCGATTAACAGAGAAAGGCCACAACTTCACCTGGTACCATGGAGATAGAGAAGAGGTTCAGGATATAATCAATGTCCTTCCCTTTCGCCCCCACCACATAATCCTGGAACCTGAAATGGTAACCGATAAACTCCTGCCCTCAACCTCCCTCTATTTTGCCTGCGGGCCTAACCCTATGCTTCAGGCTACAGTGAACAATCTGGGAACCAATGGATTCGTAGCCCTGGAAGAAAGAATGTTATGCGGATATGGTGCCTGTCAAGGGTGTGTCGTAGAAACAACAGAAGGTTACCAAAGGGTCTGTAAAGACGGACCCATATTTAAGGCGGGGGATATAAAATGGAGTTAAAAGTTAAGATTGGAAGACTCAGTCTTTCTAACCCCTTCATCGCTGCCAGTGGGACCTGTGGATATGGAGATGAGGACTTCCTGCCTCTAAAGGAGTACGGCGCATTCGTCTCCAAAACCATAACCCCTCATCCTCGACAGGGAAACAAGCCACCCAGAATCGTAGAGACACCAGCAGGTGTTATAAACAGCATCGGACTTCAAAATATAGGATTGGAAGCCTTTAAAGAAAGGCTATGCAACTTTAAAAAGGTCACCACCTTCATTTGCTCCATCGGCGGAGAGGAAGAAACAGATTATCCGGAGATGGTTGGAGAACTGAAGAAATATGATATTATCGATGCCTTTGAGCTTAATCTAAGCTGTCCCAATGTAAAGGAAAGCAATAAGGTAATAGGCACTGATGCCCTGACAGTGATAGACCTTACTGAAGAGGTGTTAAAGGTTACCAAAAAATCCCTTTTCATAAAACTTTCTCCATTTACTGAAGGTCTGGACGACATCTTAAAGCATCTGGATGGAAAGGTGGATGGATTCGTGCTTTTCAACACCTTTCCGGCCATGGTCATAGATACCGTCAGCAGAAAGCCTGTGTTGGGGAATATCTCTGGTGGGTTGAGCGGTCCTACCATTTATCCCATTGTGCTCAATAGCATTTACAAACACAGGAAATACTGTGTTATTGCCTCAGGTGGCATAGTGAATACCGACATCGCTCTCCAGTTCCTACTCGCTGGTGCCAGAGCACTGGAGATCGGTACGGGGCATCTCTGGAATCCCAACCTTATTTACATATTAAAAGAAGGTTTAATAAATCATTTAAAAGAAAAAGTATAAGGAGGTTAGAATAATTAAAATGAAGACTTTACCAATATTTGCTTTAGATTTTCAGAATGCTGATGAAATTAAAGATTGGATATCAAGAACAGAAAAAGTATTTAACTGGTACAAAGTTGGCATGGAAGCTTACTACAATCTGGGACCCGGTATTATACATATTCTAAAAGAGAAGGGTAAAAATATCTTTCTGGACCTGAAGCTTCACGACATACCCCACACAGTGGAAAGAGCATCCAAAGCCCTGATGAAGCTAAAAGTAGAGATGATCAGCATTCATCTTTCGAGTGGAAAAGAAGCCTGTCAGAGGTTTGCAGACACATTGAAGAATTATAGGGTTACCAGCCTGGGCATAACAGTCCTTACTAGTCTAAACGATGTAGATATGCAGATTCTCGGGTTCAACAACACTTCTACTGGTATTGTGGAAAAACAGTTAATGATGGCAGAAGAAACCGGAATAGATGGTGTAGTTTGCTCCTATCTTGAACTGGAAATGGTGAAAAAACAATATCCTCAATTGATTACTGTGGTACCAGGAATAACATTGGAAGAAAGGATGGACGACCAGAAGAGAATAGCACATCTAAAGGAAGTGGCGGGCAAAAGCAAGTTTGTGGTACTGGGGAGAGCCATCAGCCAGGCGAGTGATGTTGAAGAAGCCCTTAGTAAAATGGTGGAGATTTTAAGGTGAAACCAGATAGAGAAATACTTGATTTTCTTAAAAGTAGAGGCGCTGTCTGGGAAGGACACTTTGTGCTGGCTTCTGGAAAACACAGCAATACCTATATCCAATGTCAGAGAGGTTTAATAAATTCTGGAGATACCATCTATCTGGCTTTACTCCTCACTGAGAAAATCAGGGAAAGGATTGAAGTTGACATTGTAAAAGGGGTGGTATCTCCTGCTCTTGGAGCTGTGGTGATAGGCTATGAGATAGCAAGGCAACTTGGGAAAGACTTCATCTTTACTGAAAGGGTAGAAGGTAAGATGACCCTTAAAAGAGGTTTTGAGATAGAAGAAGGAGCAAAATATTTGGTGGTGGAGGATGTCTTCACCACCGGTAGCTCCACGCAGGAGGTGGTGGAAGTGGTAGAAAAAAATGGTGGACAGGTGGTCTTAGCTGTAAGCCTTGTCCAGAGACAGAAAGAACTCGAACTCAAGGTCCCTCATACCAGTCTTCTACTTCTGGAACTACCCATATATGAACCTGAAGACTGCCCTTTATGTAAGCTAGTAATATAGGGGTCAGGTCTACGCATTTGACAATTTCATACTTTTACAAATATACTCCACCTTTTTCCTTATTTCACTATCATTCTTTAATAGTTCATAAAACCTTTCCTAGGCATTTATAACATAAAAATATTTCATAAAAGGTAACCCTAAAAAATGATAAATTTAATAAAAAAAGTTATTAAGCAAAAAAGCCTTATGAGAACCAATTCTCTAATTTATGCTTTTTTAGCAGTAGGCTTCGGGGAGACCATCGGTCAGGTACTCCTTCTAGGGGAACTCATCATAAATTTTCAGGGTAACGAACTTTCTCTGGGTATCATCTTCGGGTGCTGGCTTTTTACTACCGCCCTGGGAAGCTATGGTCTAGGGAGGCTGGTGGATAGATTTAAACCGAGGCTTTACCACTTTGTATTTACTCAAATCCTGTATTTCCTCATCCTCCCTGCCCAAATCCTATTAGCCCGAAATCTTAACTTCCTCCTGGGTCTAAAGCCTGGTGAGACAACAGGTATTCTGCCCATCTTTTACTCATCTCTTATCCTTCTGGCTCCCTTATGTATGTTAAATGGCTTTCAATTTACCTTGGGGTGTAGGCTTCTGGTAGGAGCAAAAGAAGACGAGGGCCCCGACAGAGCTGTCTCCGTGGGAAAAATCTATGTGGCAGAAGCCTCGGGTAGCGTCATGGGAGGGGTCATCTTTACCTATCTCCTGATACATTATCTTAAACCTTTAGAGATTGCTTTCATTTCAGGAGTTATAAATTTGTTAGCTGGTTTTATTATTCTCAGGCTCTGGAACATTATAAGCCAATGGAACTTTATTAGCCGAAGCCAGGGTATGCCAGAGAAACAGGTCATCCCCACATTAAGAGATATGCCTGCTATTTTCCTCCTTACCACCATTGTTCTTCTTTCAACCCTCACCGCTTATCTCTGGTTTAGTGGGAATCTCCAGAACCTGCACCACCTATCCCGTAGCTGGCAGTGGAGGGGCGAGGAGTTTCTGTTGGACAAAGACTCTTATTACGGGAACATCACCATCACCAGGAGGGATAGTCAGATGAATCTCTATAAGAGTGGTCTTTTCCTCTTTTCTACCCCACATCCGGATGTGGTCTTTCTGGAAGAACTTTCCCACTTCCCTCTTCTCTCTCATCCTTCGCCTCAAAGAGTGCTCCTTCTGGGTGGAGGAGTAGGAGGTCTTCTGGATGAAATCCTTAAACACCCAGTAGAAGAACTCGGGTATGTAGAGGTAGACCCTCTTCTAATAGAACTAGTCAGGAAGGAGATCAGTCCTGCTGTATTCTCGGACTCTCGACTAAATCTCATCTTCTCTGACGGCAGGGTCTTCGTAAAAGAAGAGGCAAAGAAAGAGCAAATAAAATATGATGTAATAATCATGAACCTTCCTCCACCCTCCACCCTTAACCTGAATCGCTTCTACACCCAGGAGTTCTTTCAGAAAATCCAAGCACTAATAAATAGAAGTGGCATATTTGCCTTCACCCTACCTTCATCCGAAGCCTATATGGGCCCGGAGATGGTGAAGCTTAACCGCTGTATCTACGAGACTTTGAGGTCAACCTTTCCTGTTGTAAAGATAATTCCCGGCGAATTCAGCGTCTTTATGGTCTCTACAAACGCTAACATAGACCAACCTTCTTCTCCCATCCTGAACCCTGAAACCATTAAAGAAAGATTTAAAGAGAGAAACCTCGAAACTAGACTCTTAACCCCTCCTTACCTGGATTACAAACTTTCTCCTGAGAGGGCAGAAAGGCTTTTAGCTCCTTTACTGAAGGATGAAGAGGCTGAGATTAATCAAGAATTTAGACCTGTGGCTTCCTTCTATCAGCTGGCTTTATGGAATGTGATGTTTTATCCAACTCTGAGAGGATTCTTTGACTGGGTATCCGGTTTAAGATTATGGTGGTTACTTTTCCCCCTGTTTTTAATAGGAGGGCTCATTCTGCTTTTGAGGTTCATATCAAGACTCAATGGTAAAGTCAGAACAGAAGGACCTTCTCCATCCTCCATAATTTGGGCAATCTTTACCACCGGTCTTGGAGGAATGTCCATAGGTATGCTGGTCCTCCTTACTTTCCAGACACTGGAGGGTAATCTGTACCAGAAGATAGGCGTACTAATAGCCTCCTTCATGTTGGGGTTGGTTTTAGGGGGAACAGTCACAACCAGAACTCTTCCCCACCTTAAAAAAGTTGCCAATACCTTTTCGTTAATAGAATTCTCCATCCTTTTCTACTCTCTGACTCTCCCATTCCTTCTTTTCTTAGCAGGTAAACTAGATGGAGATGCACCTTTAATCTTTCTAAACTGTTTCACCGGTTTTCTGGTGGGCGCAGAGTTTCCATTAGCCAGCAGTATTCTTTTAAAAAGGAAGGATAAAATAGTTAGGGTTGCAGGTAGCCTTTACGCCTATGATCTCTGGGGGGCCATTCTGGGAGCAGTCTTGACCTCTGTTTTCTTCATCCCCCTTCTGGGTGTTAGAGAAACGCCCTTGGTTGTTGGGATGACTAAGATGGTAAGCCTTTTACTCCTGAGCACTGATTTCAAAGGAAAATCATTTTTCAATAAAGCTCGTCTTTAAGCCAGAAAGAGGGGAAAGAGCGAGAAGGTCGTTCGCCCTTACCTGTTTTTAACTCTAATTCCAAAAATAGTTCCAGAAGGCGTTTTCTTAAACCTATTCTTCCCTTGCCAAGACAATACTGACACTTTTCCAGCCCCCGTCCTTCACACATCCTACAAGGGATTTCTGAATATGAATAATAGCCACCATTACCCCAACAGAAACGGCAAGTGGAAATTTCACCTTTACAAAAACACTCTATAAAGAAACGGTGAGGTTCTGGTTCTGTTCCCCACCCTATGCAGCCTGAGCATTCCACTTCACCACTTTTTCCGCATACCTTGCAGTCAAAGGTAATAATAGCAGATACTACAACCCCTATTCCTAGAAGAAGAGCTAAAGCCATAAAGATAGTGGTAAGAAACTTTATAAATTTAAACCGCTTCAATGGCCAAAAGCCTTATCCCCTCACCCTACCCTCTCCCGCAAGGGGAGAAAACTAAAAAGGAGTCTCCTGCAAGTGGAGAGGAGTGAAGGGGGAGGATTGTAACGGGCTCACTCCCACACACCGGGGATAGAGTGACCGCAGAACTTACACTTTCCCTTTTCCAAATGATTCTCCATTACCTCAAAATGTACCCTCCAGATTACTCTCTTATCACACTTTGGGCAAAAGGTACTGTTGTATTTGTGCCCGGGAACATTCCCAATGGTGACATACTGAAGCCCCTCCTCCAGAGCTATCTTATAGGCGTTCTCCAGGGTCTCAATGGGTGTAGGTGATAGACGGGTGAGTTTATATGCTGGATAGAAACGGGTAAAGTGAATGGGGACATCTTTACCAAGATTTTCTCTGACCCAGACACACATCTCCTTGATTTTATCTAAATCATCGTTCATGGTGGGGATAACCAGATTGGTAATCTCTAGCCAAACCCCACTTTCCTTGATAATCTTCAAGGTATTGAGCACATGTTTTAAATCTGACACGGAGGTCAACTGATAAAACTCGGTGGTAAACGCCTTTAAATCCAGACAGACTCCATCCAGATGTTTAAGAAGCTCTCGTAGAGGCTCAGGATTTATGGCTCCATTGGTGTGAAAGTATGCCTTTAATCCCTTCTCTCTCGCCAGTTTTGCTGTCTCATAGACCCACTCATAAAAGACAGTGGGTTCATTGTAAGTGAAGGATACAGATTGGCATTTATTACTTATAGCCAAATCCACCGCCTCATCAGGAGTAAGAGCTGTACCTCCTACCTCCTCAGGTGTACGGGTAGCCAGCATCCAGTTGTGACAGAAAATACACTTAAAGTTACACCCTGCTGTGCCAAAGCAAAGGGTAGTAGTGCCTGGAAGAAAGTGAAGAAGAGGCTCTTTTTCCACAGGGTCCACCTGCACAGCTCCAATTAGGTTATATACCAGGGAGTAAAGGGTGCCCCCTTTATTTACCCTCACCATACAGTAGCCTCTTCCTCCTTCGGGTATGGTACAGTTTCTAAAACAAAGCCGACATTGGACCCAGTTATCCTTAAGTTTGGTGTAGAAACTGGCTTCTCTCTTGGTCTCAGATAAAGAAGGTAATTCAGGCGGAGCGGAAGGAAAGAAATCCTTGAGTACAATCCAGCCTCCCACTAACAGGAAGGATAGAAGTAAGATTATTTCCAGTCCCCTTCTTAAAGGCATTGTTTTCATAACATCTCTCCCTCTCTTCCATTATTAGGCTCAACTCTACCTTGGGAAAACACTGGCTTGATTCTTATAGCCCTTTCATCACACTCATTATAACAATTGAAACACCTAACACACTCCAGAGAATTTAAATCCCCTTCCTTCAAAGGGTTAAGTGCTACACTACATGCCTGAGCACACTTCTGGCAACTCTTACATTTCTTCTCCTGAAGACAGAGCTTAAAAAGGCTAAATCTATTAAAGACTCCACTCCAGGCACCAAGGGGACACAGATACTTACACCAGATGCGCCCAGCAAAAAGAACTGCAAACAGGAGAACTCCAAGAAATATCAGAAGAAAAATACGAACTTCTTTAAAGTTTTGACCGAGAAAAATCCAGAGTTCGTCTATGAAAGGGAATTTGACACCAGCAGGTACTGACTTTAAAAAAACTCCCACCACTAATATGATGGCAAGATATTTAATACTCTTAAGAAAAGTATCCAACTTAAGTGGAAGAGAGAGTTTTGCTATAGACAGCTTAGATATGAATTCCTGTAACACACCAGCAGGACAAAAGAGACCGCAGAAGACCCTGCCCATCACAAATCCGCCCCCTGTAATGCCCAGAAAGAGAAAAGAGCGTATAGAGCCATAGGTGCAAAACACAGGACAGATGCTACACATAAGAAAAGGTAGAGGAAAGGGACATCGTAGAAGTCCACCCCGTGCAACCAGACCCAGACTACCCCAGAAGAAGATGGGTCCAAGAATAAAAAGAGAAGAGAGCTTAACAACTGTAAACAGTCCTTTTACGCCTGAGACACGGCTCATAAAAAAACACCTCTTGAGGCACTTATAAAGAGGCGTATCCCCCAGAGGAGCAAAAGAAGGCCACAGGCTCTTCTAAATATCTTCAGAATACTTGGATGAGAAAAGATCAATCGCGGTATGACACTTGATAAAACCCCTGCCACCACCAGAGGGGTTAGAAGAGAAGCTCCAAGACCAAAGGAAAGCCCGTATAGAGCTCCTAAAAGAGGGCTTTTTACGGTAGAGGCGATATAAGCAAGAATGCCAAAAAAGGGGGTACAGTATGAGGCAAAACCAATGGTGAAGCCTGAGATGGCCATACTTAAGGTACTACGCTGAATGCCAATTTCCTTAAATCTCTGGCAGGGACTAAAAGATAACTCTTTTCCCAGTATCATTAAAACAGCTACCAGGGAGATAAATATACTCATCCCCATGATGAGATAAGTGGATAAACTCCCCTCCTGAATAAGATTGGTTATGAACACCCCTACAAGCCCCGCAAGAAACCCTAAAAGGATATAAGCAGAGAGGCGGGCAAGAGAAAAGATAAGAGTAGCTTTGAGCCCTTCCTTCCAGCCCTCTTTCGTCCCAGCTATATATAGTATAAGGAGAGGGGCACAAGAAAGCATACATCTTGTCGATCCCAGGACAAGACCGGTAAAAAACAACCCTAATGCCGTCTCGAGAATCATAACGCACCCCTTAATTATCGTCTAAATCATTTTAAACCATCAATTAAAGTATATCCTTACTCTTCCCCCTTCAAGAGAGGAGAATTTACAAGCTGCCTTATGATGGTCTTTATCTTTTCAGGAGCTGATCTTCGGAGTCTACAAAGTCATTGCGAGGGCAAAGCCCGTGGCAATCTCAATTCACTTGCCATACTTCTCACTCTCGAATATCCCTGGCAAAATTCACCAGTTTCTCACGATACAATTCTCTTACCACTTCTCTATCTTTCAATAGAAGGCTCGCTACCGCTTTTTTGTTAAGGAGCGCTTCAATATGGTGTAAAGCTGCAATATTTCCCTCTCCTGAACCACTCACAGAAAGAAAGGCAAAATTCTTAATGTTTCCTCCGCTTTCCTTAAGGTAGGTTCTAACAGCTGGCGATATAGTCCCTGCCCAAACAGGAGTGCAGATTACCATCAGGTCATAATCTTCAGGTTTCTTCTCTACTGGTCTTATCCTGGTGGTTCTTTTAAGGAAGGCATCCCTACCGCCAAATATAAAACCCAAAATACCTGAGCGGTTAGTTAAATCTACAAGTCCTTCAATATCAGAACCCAGTAGCTTTTGAAGTTCCTCTGCTATTTTCCTGTTCATACCCGATCTTGAATAATATACAATTAATACCCTCATCTAATCTTTACCTCCTTAATAATAACTACAAATATTAATACCTTCACCAGAAGACTTAATATCCTTTATAGAAAACATCAAGGGTTTTTCACTTTTAACACCCTTCATCCACCACCAGCCATCTTCACCTTTCTCTATCATAATTATACATTTCCAATCTAATCCTTCTTAAACCTGGTATTAAAAATAGCTAACTACTGGTCTTTTGTGCATTGATGGTATACTATTTTCTAACTGATGAATGTCGGTTGAATAACTCAATATTATAGAAGGGACTATAAGTAAGTGGCTTTACAGATAAAACTACCTCCAAACATTGATAAAAAGGGATTATATTATTTATTCTCTATCTATATAATCTGGAGTACCACCTATTTAGCAATTCGCTACGGAGTGATGGAGGGTGGAGGTTTTCCTCCATTTATCTTTGGAGCTATCAGGGTGTTGTTAGCTGGAAGTTTAATGTTAATCTGGGGGAAAATCACCCAGAAGCGCTTATCTTTAGAAAAAGATGAGATTATAACTTTAATCCTGTCAGGACTTTTTCTTTGGGTTGGTGGTAACGGGATGGTTTTATGGGCAGAACAAAGAATTCATTCGGGTTATGCCGCCTTAATAATCGGAGCTACACCTATCTGGGTAGCTATCATTGAATCCTTTATCAGAAAAAAATATCCAAAATTCTTGCTCATCATTTCTATTATAATTGGCTTTGCTGGTATAACCGTATTATCACTACCTGACCTATTAAAAAGTGAAACCATTGATATACTCTCCATCTTAGCCTTAGTTTTGGGTTCAATTAGCTGGGCAAGTGGTTCAGTCTTGCAAAGCTACAGAAAAGTAAGAGTTAACCCTATAATTAGTTCTGCTTACCAGCATCTATTTGGTGGTATCGGGTTTCTCTGTTTAACACTTTTACTAAGAGAGCCTATGCCCACTCCTACCACGGAAGCCTGGTTAGCCTTGATTTACCTGGTATTTTTTGGTTCTATTATAGGTTTTACTTCATTTGTACTGGCATTAAAGCTTCTACCAGCCCAAATAGTTATGACTTATGCTTATGTTAATCCTGTATTAGCATTGTTTCTGGGATGGTTATTACTTAAAGAGCCGATTACAATCTGGATTATTATTGGATCTGTGTTGATTATTACTTCAGTATATGGAGTTTTTAAAATTCGTTATTGGAGTAAATTGAATTAAAAGAATCATTTTAACCTTCTATTCTCTCCACTACTATCACAAAATTTGTAGCTAAAGCTGCAATGGCTCCCAGGGCTACCCAGATGGGAAGTAATACTGCCGCTACTACACCTATAGTAAGAGGTATCTCAAAGTAGGTGTTACCATCTTTATCTTTTATTATAATCCTTCGGATGTTTCCCTGGCGAACGAGTTCTTTTACTTTCTTAACCAGTTCTTCTCCTTCTACCTTTACCTCTTCTACTTTTAATTTTTCTTTAATACCACTTATAACACCTTCTCCGCTTATTCTTACTTCCTCAACTCTGCCCTTCTTATCTTCCATTTTTCTCAACTCCTTATTAGGTTAATTT
>JBBIUB010000010.1:0-1818 GCA_037440465.1 Coprothermobacterota bacterium
TTTTGGGGTAAAATAATAACTGCTATGCCTACCTATGAATATATATGTAGAAAATGCCAGCGGGTTTTTTCTTTGAGGGCGACCATAAGAGAGAAAGAGGAAGGACTTAACCCTTCCTGTCCTGATTGTGGGGGTCTGGAAGTAAGACAATCCTTCTCAGGTGTCTTTTTTACTATAAAAGGTGCAACAGAAGGCTCTTCTTCTCATTCTTCCTCATCTTGTTCTTCTCCATCCTGCGGTAGTTGTAAGAGCTGTAAATAAAAAAAGGGTGCGATTTCTCGCACCCTGTCAAAATCATCTCCACTTCATAATAAACAACTTCCTAAGCTGGTGGCTTGTAAGGTGTACCTTTTATAAAGTCATTAAAAAGTTTTACTGCCAGTCCTGAGAGTAGAAGGATAGCAATCATGTTTGGTATTGCCATAAGACCGTTCAGGGTATCAGCAACATCCCAGATAACTTCCAGTCGACCCAGAGCACCAATCATAACGAATGGTAACCAGGCTAAACGATAAAGCATCCTGATTTTACCGCCCACCAGATAAGCTGCACAGGTCTCACCGTAGAAACACCAGGCCAGATTAGTATCATAAGCAGTTAAAAGCATTCCACCCACTACGATGAAAGCCCCGAGGGCAGGCAATACCTGCTTGAAGGCATGAATAGTCAGAAGGGCTCCTGTTAAACCCTTACCAGTTTCAGGATCCATGTACTGGTAAGCACCTGTTACCAGAATAGCAAGTCCAGTAATCATGCAAATCACAATGGTATCTACAAAGACTTCAAAAATACCCCATAAAGCCTGCTTTGCTGGGTGGGTGGTTCTGGCAGTAGCGTGAGCCATTGGAGCACTTCCCAGGCCTGCTTCGTTTGAGAACACACCTCTTGCTACACCTCTTCTCATAGCTGCAGCCACTGTGGCTCCAGCAAAACCTCCAATAGCACCCATAGGTGTAAAGGCATACCTTACCATGTCCACGATAGCTGCGGGTAGATAGTTAATGCGAGCAAAAATTACAATAAGACCCCCTATCATATAAGCAATACACATAAAGGGAACAATAATCTGAGCTACCTGGGCGATTCTTTTGATTCCACCAATGGTTACCAACCCTACTGCTATGATGAGGATGAGCCCGGTGATCCACCTTCCCACACCAAACTCCCCCATCCCCTTAGCCACAGAGTTAGCTTGCACCATATTGCCAATACCAAAGGCACAGAGAGCACCAAATATAGAAAAGAGGACTGCTAACCATTTCCAGCTGGGACCCAAGCCTCGGGTTATAACCATCATTGGTCCACCGATCATGGGACCTCCAGGTTCCTGGACCCTGAAATGAACACCAAGTAAGACTTCCACAAACTTAGTACACATTCCTACCACACCCGATACCAACATCCAGAAGAGACCACCTGGACCACCTAAGGCTATAGCAGTAGCCACACCGGCGATGTTACCCACCCCAACAGTTCCTCCCATAGCCACGGAGATAGCCTGGAAAGGAGTGATGTCACCTGCTTCCGTCTCGTGCTTTTCAAATTTAAGTACTTCCTTCATTGATCGACCAAAATGCTTAAACTGAACGAAACCTGTTCTGAGAGTTAGAAAAAGACCACCTGCGACGATGAGAATTAACATTGGAGGGCCCCAAACGATGGCGTTGAGCTGGTTATTAAGATTTATAAACCAATCCCACATAAAACCACACCTCCTATAAATTGAGAAGCCCCCTGACGAAACCGTCCCCTAGTAAGCACAACCTTTAAACAACCTTCAAAATCATCAGGCACATCTTCTAGGGAGCTGTTGTATAA
>JBBIUB010000010.1:1918-41972 GCA_037440465.1 Coprothermobacterota bacterium
CCTTTAAACAACCTTCAAAATCATCAGGCACATCTTCTAGGGAGCTGTTGTATAAGTATAAAACAAAAGATATTCATTTGTCAATACAACCCGTTATTTTTTGACACTCTTTTAGTTATTATGTCTAAAGGATAAAGGATAGTTTATACTTGATATTGAAATTGAACCTTTTTAGGAGAAAAGATTTGTCAGTTCTTAATTATTTTATAATGGACAATATATTGTCAAGAGTTATCCAACCCTCCCGTTATACAGGAGGGGAGTATAATTCTTTCAAGAAAGACTGGGATAAATCGCCTATTCGGATGGTTATGATTTATCCCGACCTCTATGAGATTGGAATGAGTAATTTTGGACACTTGCTTCTTTATCATCTAATTAATGAGACCACAGAGTTTTTAATGGAAAGAGCCTATTCTCCCTATATTGACCTTGAAGAGATTTTGAGAAAGGAGAAAATTCCTCTCTTTTCTCTGGAAAGCAAACGACCACTTCACGAGTTTGATATTATTGGCTTTTCCCTGCAATACGAACTAACCTATACTAATGTTCTTAACATACTTGATTTAAGTAATATTCCTCTGTTGCAAAAGGAAAGAGGTGAAAATGACCCTCTCATACTTGGCGGGGGACCCCTAACATCTTTTCCTGAACCGGTAGCACCTTTCTTTGACCTCTTCTATGTAGGGGAAGGAGAAGAAGGACTTCTGGAGATTCTTACAAAGCTAAAAGAGTTAAAGACTAAAAAGGCTTCCAAACTGGATAGACTGATAGAACTGTCCCTTATAGAAGGCGTCTATGTTCCTTCTCTTTACGAAGAGAGATATGACAAAAGCGGTGAATTTATTGGTCATTTACCCCGAAATGGTTTTAGCAACGTACCTTCTATCATTAAAAGAAGGATAGTTTTAGACCTTAACAAGTCATACTTTCCTGTTAAGCAGATAGTTCCTTTTAAAGAGCCAATTCACGATAGGGGGGTGTTAGAACTCTTCCGGGGTTGTGGTAGGGGCTGCAGATTCTGTTTGGCGGGTTATTTATACAGACCTCCGAGATTCAAAGACTTGAACCTTCTAAAGGAACAGGCTGTTAAATTGGTGGAGAATACTGGCTACGAAGCTTTAACCCTGGCTTCTTTCAACTCTACGGATTATCCTGATATAAAAGAACTGATACAGTTCTTATTAGATTATTATGAGGGGAAGTTAGCTCTTTCACTTCCTTCTCTGAGTATGCGACCTTCTTCTGTAGAATTAGCTTGTGTAAGTGATAATAGGAGAACCAACCTGACCTTTGCTCCTGAGGCTGCTACCGAAAGGCTGAGGAGAGTAATTAATAAAGGTCTATCAGAAGAAGATATAATTTCCACTATTAGGGAATCTGCAAAAAATGGTTTAAGTCAGTTAAAGCTTTATTTTATGATAGGGCTTCCAACTGAAAGAGATGAAGATTTAAATGCTATAGAAGACTTAAGTAATGAACTTATAAGAATCGGCAACAAGTTTAAAACCAGTAGGAGACCTTTCCACTTAAATTTAACTGTTTCACCATTTGTTCCTAAATCACATACACCTTTTGAAAGGGAAGACCAGATGACCCTTGAAGAAAGTTACAGTAAAATTCGTTACCTAAAAAGTAAGTTGAGAGAACCAAAATTTACTCTTCGGGAGCATTCTCCTTTGATGAGTTTTTTAGAAGGAGTTTTCGGTAGGGGTGACAGGAAGCTTCACCGGGTTATTATGAAGGTATTTCAGAAAGGAGCAAGATTTGATGCTTGGGAAGAGCATCTTAAATTTTCATATTATAAAGAGGTTTTTGAAGAAGAAGGAATAAATCCAAACGATTACCTGAAAGGTAAAAAAGAGGGTCCATTATCCTGGGATATTATATCTACAGGCGTTCCAGGAACCTTTCTGGAAAAAGAACGTAATAAGGCGTGGCAGGAGGAGGGAGAGAGGGATTAATGGAAGGAGGGCACTAAGCGTGTTTCGACTACTATTAAAATATAAAAAAGGAGAAGAAGTTAAATTCCTTTCTCACCTGGAGGAGATAAGGACAATGGAGAGAGCTTTAAGAAGAAGCAAGCTTCTTCTCCTTTACTCTCAAGGATTTACTCCTCGTCCACTTCTATCATTTGGACCACCATTACCTGTTGGTTTTACCAGTAGAGCTCAACAAATGGAAATGAGGGTGAGCGATAAATATACTCCCCTTCAAGTGTTGTCAATAGTTAATCCCTGTCTTCCTGTGGGTTTTACGCTACTTGAGGCTGAAGAATTAAAGATTGATAGCCCTTCACTGGGAAGTTTACCTGTCAAAATAGAGTATCTCCTAAAAGTAGAGGGAAAAGATGTAGGGACTTCAATATCCCATTTTTTATCTCAGCCACAACATTATATGAACCGGGGAAGTGAAAAGAAAGGGGCTTACCCGTTTGATGTAAGACCCTATGTTCTTACTCTGGAGGAAAAAGAAAATAAGGTAATCAGAGCTGAACTGCTATTTACTCCTCAGGGTTCCATCAAGATAAGAGAATTAGAACACGCGTTGGGAATCAAAATTCTTAAAGGGGAAAGAGTAAGCCTTAACATATACGATATAAGTAAATTGAGTTCTTTATAGATAATAGATAAATTCAAGCTGAGAATAAGGGATACTAACAAAAGTAGTGTTGATTCAACAATCTAATATTATCGGCTTAAAATCTGGGTAATTTACCTTTACCTATTGACAGAAATTATTTTTAAAATTAAAATAATTTATGGCTTATACATAATTTGCCATATTTGATTTTAAAGGAGGTTGTTGTAAAATGTGGGAAACAGTTTTAAAGTGGATTGCTGTTAACCTGCTGGGACAGGTAAGCATCCTGATTGGTTTAATCGCTCTGGTTGGCCTTATTCTTCAAGGTAAGAAGTTTGAGCAAGTAATACTGGGTACAGTAAAGGCTATTGCAGGCGTTCTCATCATGATTATAGGTATAGATGCTTTTATTGGCGGTCTGATAGCCTTTCAAACAGTAGTATCATCTGCTTTTGGTATTACTTCGCCTACGACTACCAGGACCCTGGCTGATTTCACTTCTGCTTATGCTGGTAAGGCTGTTATGGCTTTAGCTTTAGGATTCTTTATTCATTTACTTTTAACATCTATCCTAAAGATCAGGCTTGTTTACCTCACTGGCCATCTTATGTACTGGATTTCTCTTCTTACTACTGCTGCTCTGGTAGAAGTATTTCCCGGCATGGCAACAGGAACTCTCATTTTAGTTACAGCAATTATTTGTGCATTATACTGGACATTCCAACCCCTCTACATTCACAAGATTTTGAAAGTGGTAACTAAGAGCGATGATTTTGGCTATGGTCATACCTCTTCTTTTGCTGGTTTTCTGGCTGCTAAATTAGGACGTTTTGTTGGAAAACCTGAACAAAGCTCAGAGACAGTAAAGATTCCAGACAGAATTTCTTTCTTAAAGGATATTACTGTCAGCACAGCAGTCGTTGTTGGTATTATTATGGTTATTTCTGCGATCTTTGCTGATAAAGCTGTTGTTGCCCAGCAGGCAGGTGACCTCAACTCATTAGTATGGGCACTTCTTCAGGGACTTAAGTTCGCTGCTGGTATAACCGTCTTACTTTATGGTGTTCGTATGTTCTTAGCAGAGATAGTTCCTGCTTTTAAAGGAATCTCAACCAAGATTATACCCGGTGCTAGACCTGCTCTGGATTGCCCGGTAATCTTCCCTTATGCTCCTACCGCAGTCATCATTGGTTTTCTCTCAGCCACCGTAGTGTTTCTCATCTGTATGGTTATTTTTGGTGCAATCGGGTGGGCAGCTATTGTACCTCCTATGATTATGCTTTTCTTCCCTGGTGGCGCAGCTGGTGTATTTGGCAACGCCTTTGGTGGTTGGAAGGGAGCTGTATTGGGTGGTGTGATTAATGGTTTATTCCTGGCTTTTGGGCAAGCAATAACCTGGCCACTTCTTGCTAATACTGCTCCTGAGCTGGCAACTCTTGCAGATCCTGACTGGTATATTTTAGCCTGGATTATTCTGGGTGTAGGAAGAGTTATTAAAGCTATCACTGGCGGGTAAGCTCTTTGAAGCAGATTAAACCTAAACTCAAAGTAGTTACAGTTTGTGGTGTTGGAATGGGAAGCAGCCTTATTCTTAAGATGACTGTTGAAGAAGCCTTGAAAGAAGCACAAATTGATGCCATAGTGGAACATTCGGATCTGGGTAGTGTCAAATCCATGAGTCCAGACATCATCGTAGCTCAGAATATGCACGCTACTGAGGTTGTTGGTCACGCTCCTGTGATTATCAGCATCAAGAACTTCCTGGACACAGAATTTGTGAAGCAAGAAGCACTTCGTCTTTTAAGGGAACAAGGCTGGATTTCTGATTGAAGAAGCTTGTTAAAAAGAATTAGAAAAAGAATAGGGGGGCTTTAATAACCCCCCTTATTCTTTATTGGCAGTATTTTTCTAATAAAGCCATAATTTCTTCTTTGCTGCCTGCTTTACGAAGGTTTTCCAGAACACCCTTCTGGCTTAAAAAGAGTGCAAGCTCCTTTATAAGTTCAACATGACCTTTATTATCAATGGCAGCGAAAGCCAGTATTAGATTTACTGGGTCATTGGGGCTTCCAAAATTAACTGGAGTTTTCAGTTTAAGAAAAACTAATCCAACCTTAAGACTACCTTTATCAGGTTGCGCATGAGGTAAAGCCACGCCTGGTGCAATTACAGCATAAGGTCCCAGGGTTTTCATAACCTCAATCATACCTTCAGTATAAGAAGGGACGATTAGGTCTAATTTCACCATCAGTTCTCCAGCCTTCCTTATTGCTTCCTGCCAGTCTTCGGTTTCTACATCCAGAAGGATATTATCTTCTTTAAGGGCGTCTGATAATTTCACTTTCTTATTATATCAGAGGAGAATTATATTTATTACTCTTATTAATTCAGGAAATTAAGTGATAATATGGACAATTTTATTGATAAAATAATTTACCTAAGTTGTAGTTGATCGTTATTTTAAGGTTTTCAATTTTATGATGAAAATATCAACTTTTGTAAATATCACCTGTTAGTTGAACAGAGGTGAATATAAAATAAAGGAGGAAAGACATAGATGTTAGCTAGTGAATATCTAAAAAAGGTTTCGGAGATCCTTAAAAGAATTGAGGAAACTCAATCAGGAAAGATTAACGAAGCGGCGGAGATTATTACTCAAGCCATCATTGAAGGGCATAAACTATTCGCTTTTGGATGTAGCCACTCTTCTTTGCCTGTGCAAGAAATCTTCTACAGATCGGGGGGTCTCATGCTGGTTAACCCTATTTTCGGACCTGGCTTATCTCTGGAGGTATTTCCACCCACCTTCACTTCAAAGATGGAAAGGCTGGAGGGGTATGGAAGGCTTCTGTTGGAGAAGGTTCCAGTCGAGGCTGGTGATGTATTGATTCTTGTTTCCGTCTCTGGACGTAATGCTGTGCCAGTGGATATGGCCATGGCAGCAAGGGAAAGGGGATTGAAGGTGATTGGGCTCACTTCTATGGAATATACCCTTAGTTTTAGTTCGCGACACTCCAGTGGAAAAAAAATGTATGAACTGGTAGATGTAATTATTGATAACCCCGTCCCACCAGGAGACGCTCTTCTGGAGTTGGAGGGAGTTCCTCAGAAATTCTGCCCTGCTTCGGGGGTTACAAACTCTGCCATTCTTCATGCTTTGATGGCTGAAGTTATAGAGAAGTTATCGGTTAAAGGTTTTACACCACCTGTCTATCTTGCTGCCAATGTGGAGGGAGGAGACGACTACAATAGGAAAATGCTTGAGAAATACAAAGACCGTATTATTTATCTTTAAAAAACAATCAAATAAACAAGTAGATAAGAATTAAGTAAAGGAGGTTATTATTGGGAAGAGGAGAACATACTTTTAGGGAGATTATGACCCAAACAGATGCCTGGAAAACAGCCCTGGATGAGGTATTCTTTCGAAGAGAAGAGATAGAGAGATTATTTTTTTATAATAATTATGAAGAAATTATATTCACAGGTTGTGGTTCTGCTCATTATCTATCAAAAACAGCAGCGGCTATGTGGCAGGAAATGACCGGTGTAAGAGCCCTGGCCTTCCCTGCATCTGATATGGTTCTTTTCCCTCGTTCGTCTATAGTAGCTGGGAAGCCATCTTTATTGGTAGCCATCTCCCGTTCCGGAGAAACTACGGAGACTATTCAAGCTGTTAAGGTCTTCAAAAAACATGGGGGGAAGAATGTCCTGGTTATCACTTGCTATGAAAATAGCTCTCTTACTGGAGATGCTTCACTAATCCTGGTGAGCAGGGAGGGAAAAGAGGTTAGTATTGCCCAGACCCGCTCCTTAAGTAGCATGCTGTTGATAGTTATGGCATTAGCGGAGATATTTGTAGATGGTGTAGATTATAGTCAACAGTTAAAGAGACTACCAGCCATTGGAGATGGATTGATAAAGAAATATGGCAAGTTACCTGAGAAATTAGGTAGGAATAAAGTGTTTAAGAAATTCTTTTTTTTAGGTTCAGGACATCTTTACGGGCTGGCTTGCGAAGCCATGCTCAAGATGAAGGAAATGTCCCTTTCATATTCCGAGGCTTTTCATTTTCTGGAGTTTCGCCACGGTCCCAAAGCTTTGATAGATTCGGAATCTCTGGTCATAGGACTTTTATCAACGCCAGCAAGGAGGGAGGAGCTGGCTGTGATTAGTGAGATGAGAGGTCTGGGGGCAAAGGCCTTGGTTTTAGCTGAAGAGAAAGAAGAAAACCTGGAAGTTGACTATCCTGTATCGCTTAGCTCGGGTCTTTTAGATTTCGCAAGAGCCATCCTCTACCTTCCCGTCTTACACCTCCTGGCTTACCACAAAGCTTTAGCAAATGGCTTGAATCCAGACACACCCGCCCATCTGGATATGGTAGTAAGGTTATAGAGAATATCAGTAATAAGGAGGCTTAATATAGGCATGAAACAGGTAGTAGTTGCAGTTAACAATCCAACAGGTCTACACGCTCGACCAGCAGCGGTATTTGTGGAAAAAGCCAACCAGTTTGAGAGTCAGATTCGAGTTAAGAAGGACAATAAAATAGTGGATGGTAAAAGCATTCTCTCAGTTCTGACCCTGGGTGTGGAGCAGGGGCAGGAGATAGAGATAGAAGTAGAGGGTAAAGACGAAGAATTTGCCTTTCAGTCTCTAGTCAAAGTAATTGAGGATGGATTGGGAGAGATATAAAATAGTAAGATATTAGAAATAAATACTGATTAGATTAAAACGGAGGTTATAAGAATACTTGATTTTTGATGTAATATTTTCTTTCATCTTTATTTATATTTTCTATCTTGGTCTTAAGAAAGGACTGATAAAACTTCTTGCCGGGATTTTAGCACTGGTAGCAGGGTGGTATGTAGCTATCACTTACCAGCATCATTTTCTCAGGTTTTTAGATAATACTTTTGGCCTTGTTAGAAAGTTCTCAGTATATCTGGAAAGATATCTCTATAGAATAAATCCCTCTCTCGGAGAAGGTATCAATCAGGAAGGGATAGAGAAAGTTATTACCAATCTGCCTCTACCAGCCAACATCAGCGATGTTATTGTAGGTAAGATTGGAGAATTGTCTCGTGGTCTTTATCCTCTTACACTGGGGGGAGTTTTGGGTAGATTTTTCAGCCTTACCCTTCTCAGCGCCCTGGCATTTGTTGTTCTTTTTCTTATAACCCGTTATCTGTTGGGTTTTACAGCAAACCTATTAACTAAGGCCTTAAAGTTTTTACAACCATTAGGCTTTCTTAACCACCTGCTGGGAGGTGTTATTAACCTATCAATTTGGTTACTCATTGTGGTTTTTTTAGTGGGAATTTTAGAAAGTTCTCTTTCATATCTTTTGCCTGTTTCTATTTTTACTCATATTGATGAGTCTATGATTTTCGGGTTCTTGAAAAGGCTGTCTAATCTTAAGATTCTGGAGATTCTATTAAACTATTTTTATTCAAGATTTCTGGAACTGATAAAGAGTTTTTAACATTAAGAATTTTCTAAAATAATAAAAAACCAGTTACGATAAAACGAAAAATTAGCCAGTTGTGAGTTTTTGAAATCTTCTTATTTAGCAAGGGATACTTTTATTAATTCAGAAACGTCCCTAATTATTTATATTGAATCCATCATAATTATATAAAACTGAACACCCCTTGAAGAGGTGGGAAGTTTATCTTTTTCCTCGAGGGGTGTTCTTTGAAACTTGTAGGTTTTATATTTTATCTTCTGTCTTCTGTTTTCTGACTCCTGTGTTCTTTTTTACTTAATTACTATTCCCTTACTTAAGGTTTCACCCTTCATATCAGGCTTGTAGTAGGAATAAGCTTTTGATACCACACCCAGTGCTTTTACAGGAAATAGTGCCTTGACCTTAAAAGATAGGCTTAGTGAATCACCTTGTTTAAGCTCAGCGAGGTAAAAAATAACCTTTCTTCCAGCAACTTCATAGCGTTTAATCCGCTTTTCAGATTTCAATAAGTCTTCAATACTATCTCTTACAGGAGCAAATCCTGTGGGAACTGAGATATCCAGAACGCTCATTTCAGCTACCATAGGCACTGGTGGGTTGAAGGCAACATCAACCTTCACTCCAACCGTGTCGTTCACTGCTACTACTGTGGTGTCATAAGATACATTGATATTGAAAATCTTTTGATCTTCAATGGCTTGGGGCACATTAAATCTTTTTACCAGCTGAACCATGGCCTTGCCATTTCCAATAGCCTTGATCTTTATTTCCTTACCGATTGGCACATCTACAATTTGAAGTACATCAGAATTCCTATTGTCAATGGTCAATGTTTTTCTGAAATTACTGGCTTCTATATCTATCTTAAGATTTACATCTGTTTTGACCTTTATAGCTAAGGTTGTGAGGGCTTGAAGAGTGACAACTGTATCCTGAGTTGAGCCATATCCACCGAGCGAGTTTCTCTGAGAAGTTAAATAACCAGCAGCCCTTGATGCGTTCACCAAATCTCCTCTTTCTGCCAGTGCTAGGAGAGCATAGGCTGTATTTTCAATTCTCAGCGTAGCGCCTAAATCAATTCCTTCTTGTCCTGTTGATGGAAGTTTAGATACTTCTTCCCCCCAGTAGATACCATTTTCATCTTCTTTAACCAACTTCATCAACTTGTTATATGCTTCGTCTTTCATAGGTGATTTAGCCAGTTCAAGAATGTAGGAGACCTGCGCTAAGGTGTAAGAATCTTTAATTTCAGAAAGTCTTCCCTCCAGGTATTTTACAGCTCTAATAGCGTTGTCTTTCAGGAACCCACTCTCCAGCAGGCTTGTTGCTACATAAGCAGTTAGGGCTTCTTTTCCTTCCACACCACCCATCATTTCTTTGTGGTGGACAAATCCTATCATTTTGAAGGAACCATCAGCTTCCTGTTTGGCACCTATCCAATCAGCAGCTTCTTTGAGAACACCTTCGTCAATATAGATAAGGTCTTTAGCCTGAGCGAAGGTCTTGAGAACAAAGGCAGTAAGCCATAAACTTCCTTCAGAGTCGGTTTCTCCAAAAGCAGAAAAACTACCATCACTCCTTCTGTAAGTCAACTGCCGCTGATAACCGGTAAGCATAAGTTTTTCAGCCTTAGCCATAATTTCCGCCTTGAGCTCACCGGACTCTTTAAGGTACTTGGTAATGAAAATATTGGGAGCTAATAGAATCATATTTTGCTCACCACAACCAAAAGGCATCTGTAGAAGTCCTTCCAGACCTTGAATGGTTTGCCCCAGGTAGTTGGAAGTTATGGCTAAATACACTCTATCGGAGTCCTTAACAATACCAGCAGGAAGTAGTGAGCTTAGAATTTTATCTTTGCCACCATCTAAAATGAAGTTTATTACTTCTTCTCGTTTTACTCCTTCTGGTTCTATGAGAATCTTCTGGATTACTACATCCGCCATTTCTCGGGTTTTAGCAGTAACCTTAAAATCATTGAAGCCAACAAGTTTAGGTCTTATTTTGAAGGTAGCTGAGCCAAGAGCTTGAGCACTAATTTTCAAGGTTTTTGCCTTATTATCCAGCAGGTCAAACCAACCCTTTTCTTCCAGTTCTACCAGTACTTCCTGAGGGTTATTAAGGTAGTTATATACAGCAACCTTGAGTGTGAACTCCTCTCCTCTAATGGCTGAATAGGGCATATCTAAGGTGATAAAGAAGGGTTGGAATACAACCAGTTCATCTTCTGCCACACCTAATCCTGCCGTCTTAGAGATTCCCACAGCAGATAGTTTCCAAGTAGTGATAGAATCAGGAGCAACCACTTTTAAGTATCCTTTTCCATCAGCAGAGGTAACTAAATGTTCAAAGAGCCAGGTTTCAGGAAAGAACTGTCTTATCCTTGTGGGCTCTACAAATGACCCAGTAGCTTGTGGCGGTTGAGGTGATATATTGGCATCTAAGGCTGTCTTCTCTGGCTGCCTAACAAGTTCTTCGCCTAGTCCAAAGAATAATCCATTCCTACCTTTCAATTCATATTTTTTACCTACCGGGACCTTTTTATTAGTCAGCATTATTACTCCGGTATCTTTAAAGGTATCTAATGCACTTTTAGTTTTGACTTCAGGAGTGAACCAGCCTTCGTGAAGTTCTATCTGTGGCACCATATACAGCCTTTCCAGCTCATCAAAGACCTGCTTAAGGTTTAATTTCTTTTCAGCCAGTATGTAAACGGACTTATCAACTACTGTTAAACCTACCTTGGACTGTCCCTGGGTAGTAATATTTATACCTACTTCAGCACCAGGACCAACTTCACCCTCACTGAAGTTCACGCTCATCTGGTGAGAAAAATCAGCTGTAACCTTAAAGGGTATCTCATCAGCAGCTACTTCAGCATTGGGCAGTATTTGCCAGATTAGAAGTTTAGCCTGGGGAGCCATGAGATGGGTAGTTTTGATGACAATCTCCTTTGACTTGGTGAAGCTGGAATAAAGGATTCTTCCACGCCCAACCACTTCATAGTAGAAATTGGACGCTTCTTTGGTGGAGTAAATCATAAATTTGATTTCTTCTCCTACCCTGGGTACCCCATCACTTACCTGTTCAACCTTGATGAAATTACCACTGGGAGAATAATAGGAAGTTATGTTTTTATAGGCATAGGCTTCACCACTCTGAGCGTTAATTTGCATAGAAACACTTTCGGGTGGGGAAAGTTTCACCCATTCCTTACCTTTTTTGGTCTCAATGACCTTTTCTTCCTGTTTAACTGATTCAAATTTCTCATTAATGTAATTGATATTTAGATTAACTTTTGCTTCAATAGGTTTTCCATCAGGAGATTCGGTTACCACCAGTAAGTTAAAAGGAAGACCACTTTTGTAGGTTGAACTCTCAGGGATGAGAACTATGTTAAGCGGGGTTGCAGCCACTGTTATAAGTTTACTGGTTTTCTCTTCATAATTAGTCTCCGACTCAATTACTTTAATATCTAAAAGGAGGTTCCCCATTCCTTTTACTTCGGGTACACCTGCCACATAACCCACAGGAGGAAGCTCAAACTCAACATTACCACTTATATCTTTGACAAGAGTTGTATAAACTTCCCATACACCCACATATCGTTGGGCTTCAATGACCAGGCTTCCTTTGACTGGTTTTCCGAAGCTGTAAGTGGCGATGACCTTGCCTTTTATTGGTTCATTTACCATGAACCAATCCTTGATGAATTCCACTTTTACTTCGTATTTGGGTAAAACATACTCTTCCACACGGAAATCAAACTGGGTCTTCAGATTATCTGAGCTGGCGTTTGCTTTGAATACGCCAAGGTTGGGTTCGGAAGATAATGGAAGGGTGATTGTACCAAAACCAAAGTCATCAGTGGTAATTGTTTTCTTAAAAATCTTTATTCCCTTACCATCCTGAATCTCAAGAGTTATCTCTTTGGTTACGGGTTTTAGGGAAGTATTGAGAGTGAGGATTCTGAAATGAACATCCTGACCTGGTTTGTAAATAGGCTTATCTGTTTCCAGAAGAATAAGGAAGTTTTCTTTTACTTCTACCGGAGCTTTATCCAAAAAATCCCTTCCTTCAATCTTTATCTCATAAGTACCAGGCGGAACATCGGGAATATCAATGTTTATCTCGCCTCTACCCTCCACAACCTCTGCCTTTTCTGTTAGAAGTTTACCTTTATCCCATAAAGATACTTTCACTGTATCCCGCACAAAACCTTTACTGTTAATTAAGAGTACCGGGAGGGAAACTTCTTCGCCTCGTGGAAGGATGCTGGGTATGGTAACAGCATAGGTTACTCCTCCCAGGGGTCCCCCAGGAATAAGATATAGGGACCAACCAAGAAAAAGGGCTACCACAAGGCTTATTAGCAGCCATTTTTTGTTTTTTAACTTTAACATAAGATTCTTTTCCTCCTTTCTTAATATCAAATTATTGGCAGGAATAGGATAATCATTTATCCTGCCTTTGATAGGTTACACTCTTTAGACGCTTCTTAGAGTATTATAGTTCCATTGGCAATTACACAATAGGTGCGGGGTCGCAATGACAAAGGGTGAATTTTCGATATTATGGGATAGCCTACAGCCTCTAATTTAGTAATATATTAGGGGAAAAACCGATATAATGATAAAATACTACTAAATAAGGAGGAGAATATGAAAAAGGCTTTATCATTATTTTTCGTAATTAGTTTATTTATTTTTGGTTGTACTTCAGCCAAGTTGGAATATCAGAAAGCTTGGGAATACAAACTTGATAGCCCTGCTTATGCCTTAGCTATGTCTAATGATGGGAAATATATAGCAGTTGGTGTAGAAGGCATGAAAGGTGGAGTAATACTTTTAAATGAATTTGGTAAAATGGTCTGGGAGAATGTTGTTGATACTTCTGTTCACAGTATCGCAGTAGATTCAGTAGGTAGATATTTTGCTGTTGGTGATGAAATGGGCAGGCTTCATCTTTTTGGTAGAAACGGAAATGTGGTATGGGAACAAAAAATGCAAAATGCCATATCTCTGGTAGTTATATCCAAAGATGGTAAGTATATCGCGGCTGGAGAAAGAGAAGGGATAGGCAACGCAACTGTACATCTTTTTTCTATTGACGGAAATGAATTATGGAGACAAGAAGTCAGGGCCAGAACTGAGAGTTTAACAGTAAATAATAAAGGTGAGGTTATATATGGAGGGTGGGGTTCCGTCCACCTAATTGATAAAGATGGAAAAGAACTCTGGTCGCGCGAGGTAAAAGGGGCTGTTAGAAGTCTAACTTTCAGTCCTGATGATAACTACCTACTTGTTGGAATGGATGCTGGAAAGGTTTTACTGGTTAGTAAGAGTGATGGAAAGGAGAGAGAAATAGAATTTCCTACTTGGTCTTCCATCAATGCTGTATACATGTTAGTAAATGGTTTTAATATTATTGCAGGCGTAGAAGAAGGTTTTATTTATATGACAGACATGTCTGGCCAAACCATCTGGCGCTACGATACAAAATCAACCATCCTTACTTTAAATATGACACCTGATGGAAGCCAGATTGTAGCAGGTACTGTTAATGGCTTAGAATTTACAAATAATAAAGGAAGAAGAAAAGGAGAAATTCTGATTGAAGGTGGCGTAAATAAAACAGTTTTTAGTCAGGATGGAAGTTTACTTGTAGCGATCTCGGGTTCAAGAGTGTATTTATTTAAAAAATGAAAAAGGTACTAACCTCTCTCTGGATTTTTGCTTTTATTACCTTAAGTCTGCTTCCCTATGGTTGTCGTAGACCGGTAACTTTTATTCTAAACGGTCAAGTAATAGCTGAAGATGGGACACCATTAGGAGGTTCTAAAGTTATCCTTGTTGATAGAGACCTGGAGACAGAAACCGATGAAAGGGGTAAATTTACCTTTACCTCTCTAAAACCAGGCAGGATTAAGCTGCGGGTAGAAAAAGAAGGCTTTCATCCAGGAGAGGAAGAGTTTAATGCAACTGGTGGAAACAAGGTGCATCTTCTTATTCTACTTATACCTATTGGTAGGGAAGAAGCTATATTAAGAGTTAAAGTGAGGGATGAACAGACCAAAGCTCCCCTTAAAGGAGCAGTTGTTACGGTAGGAGAGACGGTATGGTATACAGATGAAGGTGGTTTAGCCAGTATTCCCATTAATGCAGGGTTACACTCGGTAGAAGTGAAAGCTGGGGGGTATAAACCCTATAGGCTTCCGGGAGTAGAAATATTCCTGGGCAAAGTAACTAATCTTGAAGTAGATTTGACTAAAGAAGAACCTGTACCTGGTACCGTTGGTAAGTTGGAGATTAAAATATTTGATGCTACCACAGGCAGACCAGTAGCAGGAGCATCTATCCAGGTAGGCGAGAAAATCGGTCAGACTAATAAAGAAGGATATCTTCTCTTAGAAGAGCTTCCAGCTCAGAGTTTGGAAGTCGTGATTACCGCTCCTAACTACCTATTGTTTAGGGAAGTAGTGTCTATAAAAGCTGATGAGACACTTCTTTTAGAAGTCAGGTTATTTGGTGGATTGGCTAACCGAGGTGGTGTAGCAGGGATTGTCAGGGACAAAACAACAAATATACCTCTCAAAGGTGTTGCAGTGGAAATTAAAAGTACAAGGCTTTTGACCGGTGATGATGGTAGATTTGTTTTTACAAACCTGGAACCCGGAAAAATTACCCTCTCCTTCAACCTTAAGAGTTATACGCCAACTATGAGAGAAATAACTGTAGAAGCCAACAGAATCCTTCAGCTCGAGGTTCACCTGGAGAGGGTGCCTTTGGAAGTGACCATATCGGGAAGAGTGATTGATCTAAGAGGTCAGCCAGTAGTGAGGGCGAGATTAACATCAGGGTCAATCCAAACTTTGAGTGATGAGGAAGGCAAATTCAGGCTTATAGTTAAAGAAGATGAAAAGTATTTAAGAATTGAAAAGGACGGGTATTACACAGAAATTAGAACTCTTCCTTCAGTAACAGATGTTGGGCAGGCTTTTATAGATATAATTCTAATAAAGGTGGTGCCTGATGGCGTTTATAAAGGTAATGCTTCTTCTTCTCAAGGGAGTGTAGAATTGGAAGTTACCGTAAAAGAAAACAGACTTAGTGGAATTCGTCCAATGTCTTATGAAGGTAATGCCATATTTATGGATTCTTTCAATGACAAACTAATGGAGGTAGCGAACGAGATTCTAAGACTCCCACCTCAAGAGTTTTTTAGAAGATATTCACCCTACGGAGAAGATGTCAGGCAAGTGCTACTTTCAGCCATAAGGTCAGCGCTGATAATACCGTAAGTAAATCAGAAGTCAAAATCCAAGATTAAGAAAGAATCTCCCACTTTCCTAAAGTTTCATTTCACCCCCCTGACCCTTTTACGCACCTTTTTATCCCCTCCTGGATGGGAGGGGACTAAGGGGAGGGTGATTATTTATTCTTAGGTTTCCACTGCGATTACCTCTATCTCTATCATTGCACCCCTGGGTAATCCTTTGACTTCTATGGTTGTTCTGGCGGGATAATCAGAATCAAAATATTCCTTATAAACTTCATTAAAAGAAGCAAAATTACCCAGGTCTGTAAGAAAAACTGTTGTCTTCACAACATTATTGAAGCCCATCCCAGCTTCTTCCAGAAGCCCTTTAATATTTAGCATTACTCTTCTTGTTTGTTCTTGAATTCCCCCTCCCACCATCTCGCCACTTTGAGGGTCCAGTGGAATTTGACCTGCAAGAATAAGCATCTTCTTTATCCCTTTCACCATAATGCCCGGTGAATATGGCCCTATAGCTTTAGGGGCATTTTTACTTTCAATAATCTTTTTCATTTTTTAGTACACCTCCTAGAAAAAATGTCTAAATTGTATTATTAACCGAAAAGACTTACTTTTCCTTAACAAAGAAGAGTAGTGTGATAGCCAGTACTGTTAATCCAAGGGACAGGCAAAAAGGAGTATATATGCTAATCCTATCCCATAGAAGTCCTGCTAAGAGGGAAGCAGGTAAGGCACAGAGGCCAATTACCATCTGAAAACCACCCAGGCTGCTGGCTCTGTAGTTGGCTGGCGACAACTCAGATACCAGCGTCTTTTGAACAGGGTCTAAAGCCCCCTTGTGAAGTCCATAAAGAATAAAACCTCCGACGATAGTGAGGTAGCTGGGGAAAAAGATGAAGCTTAAGCACAACAACCCCCATAAGGCGAAAGATATAATCAATACTCTTTTCCTGCCTATCCTGTCAGCAAGCTTTCCAAAAGGTAGAGAGAAAAGTGCGGATATTACTGTAAAAACAAGATATAGAACAGGGACAAATGTCACCTTAAAACCAAACTCTTTAGCGTAGATAAGAAGGAAGGAGTAGCTGAATGAACCCAGGGCAAAGAGAGCACTTAAAAATAGAAACAGTCTGAAGTTTTTGTCTAAGCCTTTGAAAGAAAGTCCTTTGAAGATTTTACTTTCTACTGACTTTTTCTCCTTTATAAGAGAAAGGATGAGAACCGCTCCAATGGCTGAAGGTATGGCGGCTAATATAATGAGATTTCTAAATCCAATTAGATTAATAAAGATGATACATATCAAGATACCGCACACCGCACCCAGGTGGTCAGCAGCTCTTAGAAGTCCGAAGTTTCTTCCCCTGTTTTCTCGAGTGGAAAGGTCAGCCACAACAGCGTCCCGGGGAGCACTCCTTATCTTACCAGCCCTATCCAGGATTCTGAAAGGAATAAGTAGCTGCCAGGAAGGTGAAATGGCGTATCCTAATCTTGAAAGAGAAGCAAGTAAATAACCTATCCATATAAAGATTTTTCTCTTCCTTATTCTGTCTGAGACGTAACCAGAAATTGCCTGGGAGACTGAAACAACAGCGTCACCCAGCCCATCTATGAAACCCAGGACAGCCATGTTGGCACCCAGCACGGAGGTGAGAAAGAGAGGCCAGATAGGGTAGATGATGTCAGAACCCATATCATTAAGAAATGAAGCTAAAGCAAAGGTATTTATAGTTTTTTTACTTTCTTTTTCATCCATTAGTTAATCACCTTTTAATTTGTTTATTAGACAATCTCTTTCATCTCCCCCACCTCGTATCAAGTACGGGGTAGGCTCTACCCTCCCCCGAGACTAATTACTTGCCTCCTCTAACTAACATTTGAGCAATTAATCCAGCAATAGGTGGGAAGAAGAAGGTCGAGGCCAAGCGGATGAGGACAAATCTCCAGCCCATGATGCCTACCTCCATGGGAAGACGGCTGAAAGCCCATAGGGACCATCCCGTAAGAAAAGCCACGGTAGTACCTATGCTAGCGCCAGATTTAAGAAGGGTAGCTGCTACCGGAAGGTTGACATAAGGTCCTCCAGGAGCTAAACCACCAGCGATTGTCCCGACAATTATTCCCCTTAATCCTGACTCAGTGCCTACCCACTTAGAGAGCACCTCTTTAGGTATCAGGATTTGTACCATCCCCGCCACTGTAAAAGCCAGAAACAGAAGAGGTAAGACATCTATCAGCATCTTCAGAGCTGTATTAAAGCCTATAATATGCTGTCCTTCTCCTTTAAGATAACCAACAGTAAGAAGAATTACCGCCAGAACACCCATAATTATGGTCGGAATTAACATCGCTGAATTCCTCCTTTTATTCACTACTTCTCCCTTTCCTTGCAATACATTAACATCAATTTCTGTGTTACCTCTACCTGATGGGTTGTTATTGTCAGAGGCATCCCTCTTTCAACCCGCACCTTCAGACACTCTTTTATTGCTTTCTTTATGTTCTAAATAAATTATAATGGTAGCCCGATATATTTGCAAATACCAGGATTGTAGAGAGCGCTATTACTCCCCCGTACTAATCCTTTGGGTTGTCCTATCTTCTTCCAGCCTTCTAACCTTGAGCCAGAGTGACCATTCCAGTCTTTTCTGGAGGATGGCACATTCAATTTTATGGGGGGTGTAGAGGGAGCCGGAGGTGAAGTAGTGATTGGCATGACAGCCACCACTACAGTAGAAGCGAGCCCAGCATTTTTTGCAGGTATCTTTTTTAAGAAAACTCAAGGCAATAAACTCTTCTCTGAGAGGAGAATTTGTGAAACCCTCCTCTAAATTACCCATTATGAATTTTTCTTCTCTAACAAACTGGTGGCAGGGGTAGATATAACCCTGTGGTGAAATAGATATATACTCTCTTCCTGCACCACAACCTCCTACTCGGCGGTTAATATCAGGACCTCTTAAAGGGTCAATAAGGAAGTGGAAGAAGATGAGGTCTTTGCCTTTATTGAGTTCATCAAGAAACCAGAGGGATAAGGTTTTATACTCGGAAAATACCCGGGGCAGGTCCTCTTCTTTAAGGGTAAAGGGCTCTCTCGGGTCCCCTACCACTGGTTCCATAGAAACCACTCTAAAGCCCTCCTCAAAGAGGTAGCGGGTAGCATCGGAGAAGTTGAGAGTATCGTGAGTGTAAGTTCCTCTTATGTAGTAGGGCGGTGGGTTTTTAGAACTGTATTCCTTTATCCTCTTTATGGCTTTATCGTGAGTTCCCTTTCCACTGTTGTCTAACCGGAAAAGGTCGTTGGTCTCAGGAGGTCCATCTAAAGAAAGGACTGTTTCTATGTCGTGTTCTATAAGAAAATCCTGTACTTCAGAAGTAAGAAGGGTAGCGTTGGTAGTGAGGGTGAAGTCAATTTTTATTCCATTATTTTTTGCTAAAGATTTTCCGAAAATGAGAGTATTTTTCAAGGTCTCAAAATTGAGAAGGGGTTCACCGCCAAAGAAATCTACTTCAACTTTGTCGTGGGTGGAGTTTTTAAGAAGTAGCTCCAGTGCCTTCTGAGCTATCTTAAAGGACATAGGAGCCAGGTAATCAACAGGAGTCTTACTTTTCACAAAACAGTAGCTACAATTGAGATTACATCTTCCATCAATAAAAAGGCACATACCCTTGAGTCCTGGAGAGAATTCCATATCGGATTCAAAGGGTGGGGCGTAGAGAGCTTCTTCTTTATAAAGAGAGTAGAGTTCTAAAAAAGTCTCTTTTATTTCTGATGTTTTATCACTTTCTGGAAGTTCAGATAAATCAGAAAACGAAAGTTTCTCTCTTTCTTCTATATGGTTGAGAAGATTTAGACCATCCTTATTCAAAAGAAGGAGAGTATCTGAATAAACATCGAGCGCCAGGACATCATCCTCATAGGTGAAAAGGTGAACCTCGCCCTTACCTTTCTTTATTGTTGGATTATCGGTCAAAACTGTTTTTCCTTATTTATTGAAGTGACAGTGATTTGCGATGAAAAAGCAGCCTGTCCCCAATTATTTTTATAGGGTTCGAGGATTCGAGGGTTTAAGGATGTTACTCGTCACTGGCTACATACCTTGACTCCTTGACCCCTTGAATCCTTTTTAATAAATTAAGCCTTCTTCTCAGATTTAATAAAGATGGTCTGGTTGGCTACTGTGCAGGAAGTCTTACAGGCAGACTGGCAGGATACTTTAAATTTATCTTTATGGACTCGTGTAAGAGCCTTCTTAAAAATCACTTTAATTTTATTCATTATCATTCCTCCATTTTTTAGGCTTTTGCTTTTAATTATATCATTAGAGAAACATTGAATTTTTAACTTTTACAGTTTTAAAAATATCAAATATATAAGGTTGTCACCTTGAACTCGTTTCAGGGTCGGGGTTGGTTCAGCACTTGATTTAGCCTAACATAAAGGGAGAGATCCTGAAATTAACTCGGGATGACAATAATAAAAGAAATTCAGCTTAAAAGGGAGAAAGATAAAAGATGTAATGTAAAATGGTATTAGGTTACTGGAAATTATTTAAGATTACATATGAGGAATTATTACTTTTAAATTCTATTTTTGTGAGGAGTTTTCAGATTATGAAAGGAGCAAGAAAACCTATTATCGGACTCCCCTCTTTTCTAAAGAGGGGTCAGGGGAGATTATTATTGGTCAGTCTTCTCTTAGTAGTGGTGGTAGTCTTTGGGGGTCTTCAGATATGGAGGAGAGCTCGCGAGCCTTTACTTGAAGTTGTAAAAGGTGGCTATTGGGAGGAAATAAACAAAGGATTAAATTCTGCTTCAGTAACAACACTGGCTATAGACCCATCAGACCCTGCTATTATATATGCAGGAGTTGAGAGTGATGGAGTATTTAAGTCCTCAGATGGGGGTTCCTCCTGGGGTCCTATTAATAAAGGTCTAACAAGTCCGATGGTCAATACTTTGGTTGTTGATAATACTAATCCAACTACGGTTTATGCAGGAACGCGAGGCAAAGGAGTTTTTAAGTCTACCGATGGTGGTTTGTCCTGGACTCCTACTGGTGAAGGGCTGGATAATCCTAACATAATCACCTTAACACTGGATACTGCAAACCCGAAGATACTTTATGCAGGGACCTTTGAAGGTGTTTTCAAGACTTTAAATGGAGGTTCAAACTGGGTTTCCATAAATAAAGGTCTTTCCCAGGAACCTGATGAATATTCTTCTGAACCTTTTACTCCTCCTATACTAAGTATTGCAGTAGACCCAGCAAATACCCAGGTTGTCTATGCTGGAGCATTTGGAGCTTTTTTTAAGTCCCTTGATGGTGGAGAAAATTGGACAATGATAAATGTATATGAGGGTGGCATGTGGAACACAGTAATTGCTTCCCTGGTTATTGATCCTGTTAGTACTACCACAATTTATGCTGGAACAGGCGCTGGAGTTTTTAAATCTACAGATGGTGGAACTAACTGGGTGTATATGAAAGACACAGATGTCTCTGAAAAAAGTGATGGATTTAAGCAGAGCGGAGGATCTCCTGCTCTGGCTATAGACCCTTCAAAACCCTTCGTTGTTTATGTTGGCGTTGATGGTGGAGGAATTTTTAAGACTTCAGATGGAGGTAATTCATGGGTTCAAGTAAACACAGGTTTGACCACTAAAGTGGTCTCAGCTTTGGTTATTCATCCTGATAATACCTACATTATCTACGCAGGAACTTTAGGTGGTGGTGTATATAAATCCATAGACGGGGGGTCGTCCTGGTCTTCAACCCCTCTTGAGACAGCTACTACATATACAGTTTCCTTTAATCCGCAAAGCCCAGCGACCTTTTATGCCGGGACCGCTGGTGGTTTGTTTAAATCTACCGATGGTGGCTCTTCATGGAGTGTGATGGACTCTGGGTTAGTCAATCCCGTGGTGCTTGTCTTGGTTGTTGACCCCGTGACCTCCGCTAACCTCTATGCTGGAGTTGAGGATAGAAGAACCTTCAACAAGTTGGGTATGGGAGTTTTGAAGTCCACCAATGGAGGAATGAGCTGGAGTGAGTCCAACTCAGGGCTAACCAATCTGGGAGTGCAAGTTTTAACCATCAACCCAAAGAACCCAGAGGTCATCTATGCTGGAACTTATAGTGGTGTTTATAAAACTACCGATGGTGCTTCATCCTGGAATGTTTTGAGTGGCTCTATAATGGGTGTTTCTACACTTCCCGATATTACTTCTCTTACTGTTGATTCAATAAATCCTGATATAGTGTATGCTGGCTCAATTGGTGGCATTGTTTATAAATCTATAGATGATGGTACAAGCTGGGAGTCTGTGTCCATCCAGGGAACAAAATCTACTGTGAAAGCTATAGTTGTTGACCCGGTTAATTCAAAAATTCTTTATGCTGGCGCTAAAGATGGCCTGTTTAAGACCATTGATGGTGGTGTGAGCTGGTCTTCTATCAGCAGTGGTCTTACTAATACCAACATATATGCTATCGTCATTAATCCAGTGAATCCTCAGGTTCTTTATGTTGGCACTGCTGGTGGTGTTTTTAAGTCCACAGATGGAGGCTCTACCTGGAGAGAGATGAATACAGGTTTAAGGAATACCCTAGTCCTTGCACTTACCTTGAATCCGGAAAATCCTGACATTATCTATGTTGGCACCGCTGGCGGTGTTTACAGATGGGTTCCTGAAATAAGGAACAAAAAGTAGAGTTCTAAAGTTTAGGAACCACTGAAACAATGCAGTTTTTATCTGGAGTAAAATAAGGGCTAAGCTGAGGGAGTTCGTTTAGGAAGTCAACTTCTTCAATTCGTTTTATTGTTTCATCCACATCTTTTATTTTACTGTCAAGAAGGTATCCTTCTCCCCAGAAGAAAGCCCTCCTTAAAGAATCTTCCAGGCTAATAAGAAGACTTCCTTTAAGATATTCTTTGCTTCTTCTTATCTCGCCAGTAGTTACTCTACCTTCCCTGAGGTTATCAACTTCTTTGAGAGTTATTTCTAATGCTTGCTCAACTTTATCAGGGTGAGTATTTAAAGATATTAGAAGTTCTCCTGCTTCTTTAAAAAGGGCTAAAGATGACTGGACATCATAGGCTAAAGAATATTTCTCTCGTATTTCTTCAAAAAGACGGCTTCCTCCACCTCCTCCCAGTAGAACATTAAAGATAGAGGCTGTATATCTTAACGAGGAGTCTCTGCCAAATAAAGGATAGCCAATACGAAGATAGGCTTCTGAAGTTTCCTTTTGGATTGTCTTTCTACTCGGAACTGAGAACTCACAGGAAAAATCCTTTTTCATAGGAGAAAAGTCTTGAAAGGGTAGTTTCTCAAGAATTCCCGTAACCTTTTTTTTAGGGAATGAACCTGAGATAACAATAGTTAGGTTGGAAGTTCTATAGTATCTTTGATGAAAATCCGAAAGTTCTTGGAGAGTTAAAGAAGCCACAGATTCAGGGGTTCCTCCCAGGTCCCTACTTAGATAACCATTTGACCAAAGAGTTTCTACTAGAATAAGGTCAGATAGGTCTTCGGGGCTGTCTCTTCTTAGTCGCAATTCATCAAAAATAATCTCTTTTTCTCTCAACATATCATCATTACGAAGGAGAGGTTGGTAAATAAGTTCAAGAAGAACCTTAAGAGCAATCTCCACCTGGCTTCGGGGGACTTTGGCAAAGTATCCGCTATAATCGTAAGCTGTGAAAGCATCCAGCCTCCCGCCTACACTCTCTATCTGGTCAGAAACCTCTCTGGAGGTGGGGAAGCTTGTAGTTCCCTTAAAAACCAGGTGTTCCAGTAGATGTGATATTCCTGCTAATGAATCTTCTTCATGTTTGGCTCCTATTCCCACATAAGCCACAACACTAACCGAAGTGTACCAGGGTTGAGGGTCGAGAATTAAAGTTATGCCGTTATGGAGTTTTAGTAATTCTAATTTGTTCTTCATTATGCTCCTTCCCTATTATAATCAGGTTTCGAGGATCCATTAAATAAGGTTCGAGGATTTCATTTACTCTGCCATAATAACCCAATTTTCAAAAATGCCTGGTTGACAAGTAACATAGGGTCTCCTTTTCCACTCTTCAGCTTTTCATCAGTCAGGGCGAGGATGAGAAGAGCACTTTCCAGATGTGAAGGTCTAATTTTTCTGGAAAAATTCTTCAATTTTCTATACATATAAGGGTGAAATCCTGTCTCTTTTTCATCAAGATAGGTGGTTTTATAGGTATTTCTAACCTGAGATGCTAAACGCGAGAGTAGAAAAGAGGGAGATTCCCCCATGCTAAGGATATTACCAAGAATCCTGAGGCTTTTTGCTACCTTACCCTCAAAAAGGCTGTCCAGAAGTGGGAATATTTCTTCTTCAACAGGTGGAGTATATACTTGAAGCATATCTTCCAATGTTACTTCATTTTTATCAAAAGAATTCAGAAGAATCTTTTCAATTTCCATTCTTATGTACTGCAAGTCTCTTTTATCTTGAGTTAGTAGCTCCAATGCTTCTGGACTTACTGTTTTTCCTCTGTTAGTGAATATGGTTTTAAGAAGAGAGCGTAAGGTTTCAAGTGGTGGTTTGGCGACTTTTATCGCCATCCCGCCTTTATCGGAAACCACTTTAAGAAGTTCTTTGGGAGGCATCTCCACGGAATAACCTATAAAAAGAGAAGGTGAAGGCGGAATAGAAGAAAGTTTAAAAGCCAACTGGTTGATTTCGCTTGCAGAGTAGATATCCAGATGTACATAGAGGATTCTATAAGGAGATAGAATGGGAGGATTTATTAAAAGCTCAAGAACTTCATTTATACCTTGACCATCTTCTTTTATTTCTTGGTAGTTGAAAGCTAAAAGCCGTTTTTCCAGGTAGGAGTTTATGATGTCTTTTTTTATCCTATCTCTGAGATATACTTCTTCTCCCCAGATAAGGAGGGGGAAACGCATCTTCTTTTCTTTGATAAGCTGGAGTGCCTGAATGCTGTCTACCATAGTAGTATTATTATACCCTTTTCCTCTTTTTTCCAATAATCAATAAATCGGGGACGCTTCTCAATTTATTTTAATTAATCAGGGACGCTTCTTGATTTATTTTTTAAATACAATTTAAATATGATAAAGTTTAGTATGCCAAGAAATGGGAGAATAGCACCTCAAGGTTATTTATATCATATTATTTCCAGGGGGAATAATAGTCAATCTGTTTTTGAGGACGAAAGAGATTTCCGGAAGTATTTAAAAATTATTGAAAAGTATAAAGAGAAATATTTCTTCAAATTATATCATTATGTGTTAATGAGTAATCATACACATTTGATACTTGAAACTACTGAGGAAGGAGGGTCTTTATCAGAAATAATGAAGAGTATAAATCTATCTTATACCTTGTATTACCAGATTAAATATGGTTATACGGGTCATCTCTGGCAGGGTAGATATAAAAGCATTATAGTGTCAAAAGATGAGTACTTACTTGCTTGTGGGAGCTATGTTGAGTTAAATCCAGTAAGGGCAAGAATATGCGAGAATCCAGAAGACTATACCTGGAGTAGTTATTTGGTCTATGCTTATGGGGAAAAGGATTTACTTGTTGATAAACATCCTGTTTATGACGAAATGGGTAGAGATGAAGAAGAGAGTAAACGTAATTACAGGAAATTTGTTAAAGAAATGCTTGAGAAAGATAAACCCTATGAAAGCGAAATAGAGAATGGAATAATCTATGGAAATACGGAATTTGTGGAAGAAGAGCTTAAGAAGCACTATACAGAAAAGGTTGTTAAGCCAAAGGGTAGACCCAGAAAAAATAGTTTTAACCCCATATAAATTTTTTTATCTAAATAATTAAGAAACGTCCCCGATTTATTTAATAAATAATTAAGAAGCGTCCCCGATTTATTTTATTTGGGGGTGGATGGTTAGTTGGTTTCTTTTTAGACGAAAGGTGATGGCACCATCCTTGGAAGTTAAAAAATAATCAATTCCTGATTCTTCAAGAAGTTTCACAGTTTCCAGGTGAGGGTGACCAAATGGATTTTTAATGCCAGCAGAAATAACAGCAGTTTCTGGTTTTATTCTTCCCAGCAGTTCTGAAGACAGAGAATTTCTGGCACCATGGTGAGGTACTCTTAGAACCTCTATATCTTTAGAATATTTTTGAAAGTGAGAAATTGGGGCATCTCCTGGTAAAAGGAAATCAAAATCCTTAAAAGAGACTTCAATTAAAATTGAGAAAGTGTTGAGGTCATCTGTATTTATTTCAGAAGGTGGGATAAGTTTTATAATCAGATTTCCTTCTTTAATCAGTGTATTTTTTTCTATTTTATATATAACTATCTTTTTTCCTAAAATAGCCGTCTTTTTTCCCAAAGAATCCATAAGGAACTTGTTAAAAACAGGGTTGGAGAGAGAAGGAGAACTTGAGTAAATCTTTTTTACATACCCTTTCTGGATTAATTCCTCGGCTCCCTTATAGTGGTCACTATGAGGATGTGTGATTATTAGCCCGTCAATAGAGGTTTTACCCCACCGGGAGAGAAGGCGAAGATAGTTGGTGCCATCCTCTTTTCGGCTTCCAGCATCCAGAATATAGACCTGCCCAGCAGGTGTGCGTAACATGGCTCCATCTCCCTGTCCAGCATAGAGAAATGTCAGTTCAAAACCTGACGGAGTTAAAAGTTTTGTAGTGATTATTAACACTAAGATAGATAAGATAAAAATGTTTCCAACCATCAAAGTATTTCCATCACTTGAAATCCTTGAAATATTTCTCCCGGATAAAGTTTTCACCCTTAAAAAATAATATAGAACAAAAAAGGTAAAGCTGGATAATAGAATACCTACCAGTAAAGGAAAGGGAATGAATATATTTGAGTAGGGAAGCCGGGCTATAAACTGAAATCCTTCGTATAAGAAGAAAGATAATCCTGTAAGAATACTTTTTAAAATAAGGCTCAAGACTGGTAGGGGATGCAGGAGAAGATATAAAAACCCGAGGGGTAAGAGAAAGGAGATTATTATAGTCCCCAGGAGGTTAGAGGGTATAATGTATGTTGGAAATTCAAGGAAATTATAGAGTAGAAGTGGAAGTATGACCAGATTCGCTCCCAGCGTTATACTCAGGCTGTCTCTCAGAAAGCCAGGCAGGATTTTAAGAGGCCTGGATTCTTTCAGATGTGGGGATATCAGTATTATTCCTGCCGTGGCTCCAAAAGAAAGGTAAAAGCCCAGGTCAAAGATAGAATAAGGGAGAATTAATAGAACCAGGGCACCTGCAGAAAAAAGAAGTGGGAAGGAGTAAAAACTTCTTTTCCTAAGGAAGCCTGGGAATAAAAGTAAAGGAAGACCAACCATGATGATAGCCCTGAGACTACTGGGAGAAGCTCCTACCAGAAGAAGATAAATTAATAGTATAAGAAATATCAGAAATTTAGAGTAGTTTATCCCCTTTAAAATTGAAAATAGAAAAGAGAATAAAAGGGCAAAATGAAGTCCAGAGACTACCAGTAGGTGACTGGTTCCAGTAGCCCTGAAAGTCTCTTTTATTTCACCATCAGGTTTGATACCCAGAGTTAAGGCAGGAAGTATTTCTTTAGCTGGTGATGGAAAGTCCTGGAAAATTGAAAAAAGATATTTTCTGAGGTTAGGCAATAATTTGAAAAATTGCCATTCATACAAGCATCCCTTGTTCTGGGAGATGGTAACCACTTCCAGTTTTTCCACACTTAAGACTCCTGATATACCCCTTCTCTGATAGAACTCTTTTTCACTGAATCCATATGGGTTAAGGCGGGGTCTTAAAGGTCTGAGGTTACCACTGGTACAATAAACATCTCCTTCTACTGGCTCCCTGTCAGCAACATACGCCTTCTCAGGTATGAAAAATCTGAGATAAGGGGCTTTGTAGAAAGATGGACCTGAAATAACTCTCCCTATACCCCTTACTCCACCACTACCTGAATATCCTGGGTACAGACTTTCTCCCTTTACCTTCTCTACATCCGTCAGTCTAATAGTAAAGGAAGTTTCAGTATCTTTGAAGTTGATTTCAGATGGGAATGAGGGATATGCCCTGAAAAAGGCTAAAATGACGAATAAAATTATAAGAATGGAACGAAGGTTTAGTTTTATCATAAGAAGACCGATTATGAGAGAAAAAAGCAATAATACGGGGATTTTTAAGTAAGCCAGATAAACTCCACCCATTACTCCTAAGAAAAGATATAGGGAGGGTGGCATAATATCACCTAACCGTTATCAGATCTTTTATAGCCTCAAAGCGTTTCTCAGCAATCCCAGAAACCTTCTTCACATCTTCTATGACCTTGAAGTTGCCATTTGCCTTTCTATAGTCTATTATTTTGGAAGCCAGAACAGGACCAATGCCCGGAAGAGATTCCAACTCTTTCTGGCTTGCTGTGTTGATGTTGATTTTTCCAGAATTAGAACCTGAAGAAGGATTTTGAGAGGGATTATATGGATCAGTAACTACTTCCCCTTTGCCAGGTATGTGGACATGGTCTTCATCCTGTAGAATCCGTGCCAGATTTATGGCAACAGTGTCAGCTTTATTGGTGAGACCTCCAGCCATATCTACAGCCTCGTGAAGGCGGGAATCTGACTTTAATTTATAGACACCAGGTACATTAATCTCCCCAGAAAGATAGACAACTATTTCAGCGATTTCTTTAGGGTGTTCAGAGTTATTATCTTCTTTGCTAGGCTCTTCCAATACAATGTCAGGGGTGGATTCTCTAGTGAGAAGGTGGTAACCTAAAACTCCTGAGCTCAGAAGAAAAAGTATAGTACCAGCAATAAAGAGAGGTGATTTCAGGGAGAAATTCATATTTCAGTATGGATACTGATAATCTTATCGGGTACCACTACTATTCCTTTTATTATCCTACCCTCTAAGAATTTATTAACCCTTTCTTCTCTCAGGGCTAATTCTTTAACCTTTTCTTCTGATGTACCTGCTATCAAAGTAAGTTTGCTTCTGATTTTTCCATCTATCTGCACTGGAATCTCCACCATTTCTTCTTTGATCCACGTCTCATCATAAGAAGGCCACTTTTCTTCCACGATGAGTTTTTGGTGTTTTAGGATTTCCCAAAGTTCCTCAGCCAGATGGGGGGTGAAGGGAGATATTAGAAGAACCAGACTCTCCAAAGCTTCTCTCAAAACTCCAGGACTTACTACCCCCTCTTTTTCCAGAGATTTATTAAGACCGTTCACCATTTCCATCAAAGCAGCGATGGCAGTGTTGAATCTGAAATTATTTTCTATGTCCTCGGTTACTTTTTTTACAGTCTTATGAGTAAGTCTTTTAATTTTTTCATCTTCTTTGTTCTGCGATACGGAGGTAATATTCTGCAAAGAGAAGTCTTTATAAGGAGAAACAAGCCTCCAGACCCTGTTGAGAAAACGAAATATTCCCATAACTCCTTCTTCCTTCCACTCAAACTCCCTTTCAGGAGGAGCAGCAAAGAGGATATACATTCTTCCCGTGTCAATTCCATATTTTTTTGAAATGGTCTCGGGCATTACCACGTTACCCCGGGATGTAGACATAGCAGATCCATCCTTCAATACCATTCCTTGAGTAAACAGTCTCAGAAAGGGTTCTCTAAAGTTCAGTAATCCTCCATCATTTAGTGCCTTTACTATGAAGCGGGAATAGAGAAGGTGTAAGATAGCATGTTCTACTCCACCGATATAGTGGTCTACTGGAAGGAAGTAATCTATATCTTCTTTTTTAAAAGGTTCTTTGTTGGTAAAAGGGCTGGCAAACCTCAGGTAATACCAGGAAGAACACATAAAGGTGTCCATTGTGTCGGTCTCTCTTTGAGCGTGACCACCACATACCGGACAGGAAGTGTTAAGAAAATCTGGTGAAGTTGCCAGAGGGCTTAAAGAACCTTTAGGCACGAAATCTACTTCCTCTGGAAGCATGATAGGGAGGTCATCTTCCTTTACAGATACCACTCCACATTTATCGCAGTAAATCATGGGAATAGGAGCTCCCCAGTATCTCTGTCGGGAAAGAAGCCAGTCTCTAAGCTTGTACCTTACTTGTAGTTCTCCCAGGCCCCTTTCTTTCAAGAATTCACTCATTTTCACCTGAGCTTCCGAGCTGGTTAGCCCACTGAAAGAACCCGAATCCTTGAGGACACCATAACCATCAAATAGCTCGTCTTTAAATTCATCAGGTGTCTCTGGAACAACAACTTCTCTTATATTTAGTGAATATTTATTAGCAAAATCAAAATCCCTACTATCATGAGCTGGAACACCCATAATGGCACCAGTGCCATATTCAAAAAGGACATAGTTTGCTACATATATGGGTATTTTTTCCTGAGTAAAGGGGTTAATGGCGTATCTTCCAAGGAAAACTCCTTCTTTGGGGATTTCTGCAGCTTCTCTTTCTATTTCAGGAGTCATAAGGGTCTTTTCCACAAAAGAAGATATTTCTTCTTTTATGATGGGAGTTGCCGGGAGTTCCATCGTTAAGGGGTGTTCGGGAGAAAGGACCAGGAAAGTAGCGCCGAAAATTGTATCCAGGCGAGTGGTGAATATTTCAATATCACCACCGCCTTCAACAGGGAATTTAACGAGGGTGCCGTAGCTTTTCCCTATCCAGTTTCTCTGCATGGTTTTCACATGCTCGGGCCAGTTTTTGAGCTCATCAAGGTCGTTTAAGAGTTCTTCAGCGTAGTCAGTAATCCGTAGGAACCATTGCCTGAAGCTCTTTTTGGTTACTTTAGAGTAGCACCGCCAGCAACCACCATCAATCACCTGTTCGTTAGCGAGAACTGTCCGGCAGCGTGGGCAGAAATTAACCAGTGCTTCTTTCTGATAAGCCAGGTTTCTATTATAAAGATAGAGAAAAAGCCACTGAGTCCACTTATAATAGGTAGGATCAGAAGTGGCAAACTCACGGCGGAAATCGTAACTTAAACCTACTGATTTCATTTGATTTCGGATGTAATCAATGCTGTCATAGGTCCATTTTTTGGGATGAATACCCTTTTCTATGGCAGCATTTTCTGCGGGAAGTCCAAAGGAATCAAAACCCATAGGATGGAGCACATTGAAGCCCTGCATTCTTTTGTATCGAGCAACTACATCACCTAAAGTGTAGTTTTTGAGGTGGCCAACATGTAAGTATCCTGATGGATAGGGGAACATTTCCAGAACATAACACTTGGGTTTGGTAGCAGATGGTTCCGCTTCAAAGACCTTCTTGTTTTCCCAGATTTTCTTCCATTTATTTTCTATGTGCTTAAAATCATAAACTTTCATGGCTTTTTCTTTTTCACCCCAATTATTAAAATGGTGGAGCTGACGGGATTTGAACCCGTGACCTCTTCCATGCCAAGGAAGCGCGCTCCCGCTGCGCCACAGCCCCACGAAAGTATAAATATTATATATGATATTTGTAATTTTTGTATTCTATCTAAAAAACCTTACTCTCCCCCTCTTTAACCCACCCCCAGGCCATAAAATCAGTATTGTAACCCAAACCTATGTTTCCCTTAGAATCAATCCCGATTAGTCCGCATCGATAGTTTTTCTCTGTGGCACGCTCTATAGCAATCTTAATTGCTTCTTCTGCAATATTCTTCTCCATAAGCTCAGCTGAAACCTTTGTCAGGAATAATCTCATTATGCCTTCACCGTGTCCAGTGGCTGAAGCTCCTCCGTAAGGAGTGACATAAGTTCCACCACCTATGATGGCGGTGTCTCCCACCCTGCCTGGAAGTTTCCCCAGGATACCTCCTGTGGAAGTTGCCACAGCTAAACCTCCTTTATTGTCCAGAGCTACTGCCCCAACTGTTTCCCAGTTTAGATAAAGGGAGAGCTTCTGGAAGTAACCAAACTCTCCTTTGGTTTTAAAGTCTTCAAGTTGTTTTATCCTTTCCTCAGTAACTGGATTGTATAGTTCAAAGCCCATTCTTCGAGCAAATCTGGTTGCTCCATCGCCAACAATTAGTAGATGGTCGGTTTCTTCCAGAATTTTCCTGGCAACTAAAATTGGATTCTTAATAGACTTAATAGCTCCCACAGCTCCAAAGAATGCCTCTCCACCGGGGTGAGGAATGAACATAAGAGAAGCGTCCATTTCAACTTCTCCCATAAGGTTCAAAACTGAGCCAGTTCCACAATTGAAAACAGGATTATCTTCCATAGCTTTCACGGCTTCCACAACTGCTTCCACAGATGAATGTTTTCGGGTTAAGACCTCATAACCCTTATCCAGTGCGTCTTTTATACCTGCTTTACTTCCCTCAGGGTTCCTGAGTATTCTTCCTGCACCACCGTGGACTATCAAGGCTTTCATATATTTTCTCCTTTCATAATCAAGACTGCTCTTTAATTATACATAATAGTCAGGTTTAAAATAATTCACTCTGGGTTATACTATATGTGCGTATATGATTGCTGTATGCTATCATTTATTAGCCATAAGGTTGGTTAATAATAGCACAGTATCTCATATATAGCTTAAATTATAAGGAGGTATTTGTAAATGGCTTTAGAAGTTGTAGAGTTAAGGAATAAGTTGGTATTAAGTTTTGAGCTGGGTACTAACCATGACGGTAAGGTTCTTCTCAAAAGAAAAACAGAGAATGTTCGTCCAGATGTTTCTGACGAAGATGTAAATGAGGTGGCAGATACTTTAGCCAACCTGGTAGAGTACCCTCTCTACGAAAAAAGAAGGAATGCTTTTTTCGTTTACGCAGAGAGTATTTAAGAAAAGGAGGTTTAAGAGAATATGCCTACTTATCAAGAATTGAAAATGGTTTTCGAAACTGAAGGCGGAAAGAAACATACCATATCTTTAAATAATCCTAAGGATACCTTAACCAGGGTCCAGGTGGAAGAAGCGATGAGTACAGTAATAGAGAAGGATGTAATTATGACCAACTCTGGTGGTCTTATTGATATAGTGGAAGCTTACATATTAGACAAGGAGAAAACACCCATATTACCATAGGTCCAGGGTTTTACCTGTCCTGGATTAGACGCGATATTATTTAGCGGCTTTTAACAATAAGAGGAAGGGTTTGGACCTAAAACAGCTAACTATGGCTGTTCCAACCCTTCCTCTCTTTAAGATGAGGAGGAGATTTTATGTGGCAGAAGATTGTTATTCACCATACTGCTTCACCTACAGAGGTAATAAGGGCAGGAAAATGGGTCCCTGTTAACAGAGTAATGGTTGATGAGTGGCATAAGAATAGAGGATTTGCCGGCATTGGATATCATTTTCTGGTCCTGAAGACAGGAACAGTAGAAGTGGGGAGACCTCTAAATATTATAGGAGCCCACTGTTATGCTTCACGACGAAACATTATTAGCATAGGAATAGCCCTGGTAGGAAATTTTGAGCTTCAACAAGTACCCTACAATCAGCTTATTAGTACGGCAAAATTAACAGAAAAATTGATGACACTTTTTAAAATGAAGAAAATAGAAGATATTGAACTACACAGGGAAGTTCCAGGCGCCAGGACTCTGTGTCCTGGAAAATTCTTTCCAAAAAAAGATTTCCTAAATTTGATAAATGATTTACAGGAGAAGTCTAATATGAAGATCTCTGGATTTAGAATCGGGGCTTCTTTAACGGAGGTATAAAATGGAGACTACCACACCTACACTTCTGGATAGTTTTGTTACCTTAGTTTCTAATGTGGGTTTTCCTATTGTGGTTACTGCTTACCTTCTAATAAGATTGGAAGCAAAACTCGAAAAATTGACCGACGCCCTTCTGGGATTTAAGGAAGCCCTTAGAGAATTTAAGATATCAGGCTAATGTCATATTGTGTGAAAATTAAAGCGGGGCGATATTGCTTCTAAAAAGGAAGATATCAGCCCCGCTATTGGGTAACAATTTTCGGTGGTTTCTTTACCCTTTGAGTTTCTTGTACTTGGCTTCCAGCTCTTCTTTGGATTCTTTTCTATCAGGGTCTTTTACGCAAGCCATTGTTGGACAAACATCCTCGCACTGAGAAACGGGATGAACCGGTACACACTCAGTACATTTTTCCGGGTCTAAAATATAAATTGGGTCACCTTCAGTGATAGCCTCATTGGGGCAGACTGTAACACAAACACCACACAATACACAATCTTCTGTAATCTTATAAGCCATAAATTCCTCCTTTTAATATTATTAATTATATGAAATTATATTTTATTTCTGAATTATCTCTCCTCTAACACCTGTGCTTTAGGGCCAGAGTTTAACAGCTCGGGGCTCTGCTGTTTCATAAATAAGCGGGTCATCTGCTTCAGCGCGGATGTAGACCTTCCTTCCTTCTATCCTGATAGAAGTATCCCAGTACCATTTTCCTTTAACTCCCCAGGCAAAGGCATCATTCGCGGTTAAGACCATAAGATAGAGGTCTCTTGCCTGAAGGTCACTACCGAAATAGGCACCGTAACCATATATAGCTACTACGCCTTCCTCTTTTGAAAGCTTTTGAACCAACTCTTGTAAAGCTTCAGGATATACCTTTTCTGTATTCATGGTTATATTCTACTCCATGTTGGTTTATTCACAAGGTTATTATAGCAGAAACTCCTCCTACCCCACCTTCCCCCGCAAGGGGTGGGGAAGTGTACGTGTTTGTAAATTCAGCATGACAGGAAAAAGAATAAATTCAGGATGACAAAAGGAGCATAAAAGTCAGGAGTCAGAAAAGCTTACTGGGGTTTAATTACCTGCACTAAAGCAGAAAATTTATTAAGCCTTACCGAAACCTCGTACATCCCTTTTACGAAAGAGAATTCATAGCGACCATCTAAAGTGCCAAAGGGAGGGAGGCTTACAGTCACAGGTAAGAGTAATGGTGTACCAGTTGGTGGGTCTCCTATTCGACCGAAAACTCTGACTTCTTTTACTGGAAAGGGAAAATCTCTCTTAATAGTTACACTCGGGGTGATGTTAATAGTGAATGTACATGATTTTTGATAAACAGAGAAGGAGACATCAGTACCATAAAACGCTCCTCTATCCCGAGCTTCTCTTAAGGCAGAAGCCAGAGTTTGTGCTGAAGATTCCACCACTCGGCGGTCTCTGATGTTAAAATTCCAGAAGAAGGATGCCATTATTGTTAGAGAAATAACGGTAACCACTACAATTTCAATTAAAGTAAATCCTTTATCCTGTCTTGTTCTCATAACAATATAATTTTACCCTCTTCTTTAAAAAGATTGTACCCTCTTATGGTCTTTCAACTATAAGAAACCCGGAGAGCTTTCCTTATTTACCAGTGTTCTTATAAATAAAAGTAGATATCGTCAGGGAGCTCTCGGTGGTGTAACCTCTTGCCAGGTATTCATTAATATCTCTACAGATATGTCATCAATATCTTCAGCATCACTATCTGGGTTATCAATTCTCAAGTCTAACCCTTCTGATAAAGCTGGTCTGTAATTTACATCAACAGTACCACTAAGGTTTATATCCTGCCTGCTGGCCAAGGCACCATTAATTCTGAAAGTTCCTGATAAAGCAAGACTGCCAGTAGTATAAAAAAAGCCATTCATGTCAGCTGTTCCTGTAGCTTTATTATTTATATCTCCTCCAGCTAAAATTCCGAAGGGAGTTGTAGCAGACCCCATCTGGGAACAACCACTAATAGTTACACTTCCTGTAACTACCAGTAACATTTTCTGGGTGTTTACGAAGTTCCCGGTTATTTTAACGTTTCCATCTACAAATATTATTATCTGGCCATCTTTGTTACTGTCTGTCCAGGTTCCGTTGTAGGATGGGAAAGTCTGGTTACCTGGTAAGACCATATCAGCAATAGATCTGTAGTATGGAAAGTCAATTCCAGGGAAAGTAATGGAGGGTTGGCCTGGGTTTTGGGCGGTCTTTCCGGCTCTTGGCACTATTTTACCCACTCCAGTAATGTTAGCTGCACTGTAAGCCTCTCCTCCATCAATACGGAGCTGGTTTTTAGCATTTCCAAGGTTTAAAGTGCTATTGGAGAAAGCTCCACCGCCAATAACCTTGGCATTACCGGAGAAATTCAACTTGGCTCCCCCTGCCATCCCATAACCAAAACCATCCCACCTTAATCCCGGAATAGATGGAGCTGTGCCGGTTAAATGTGTAGTTTTTGCTCGCATCGTTATTTCTCTAGGTAGAAGCCTTCTCCCATCTTTGTAAAATGCTCCTCTTGAGGAGATAGTGTATGTTTTTTCAGTTGTTGTTAAAGTATAGTTGAATCCATCAATCAATTCAGTTTCAGTATGGGTTTCAGTGCTGTCGCATGTATAAATCACAGTAGCAGAGAGCGTCCCTGGAGCACGAGTTCTTACATAAGGATTTGATATGGTATGAGATGAACCATCTGTTAATGCTAATAAGGCGGTATAATTAACTGGTGTTAAAAGAGAGCCACCCTTATTTCTAAAATCAGTGGTAGTTTTATAAATAGCGCTCTCTGTGTGATAAAAAACCTCTCTTGCCACCCTGGCGTTAGTGCTTACTCTTGATTCTACAATGGTAGAAGCGTAGTACACACCTGATGCTGTTACCAGAATCCCACCCAGGATTAAAATCAATAGATAAGATATACCTTTATTGTTCACTTTTTTCACCTCCTTTTAATTTCTTGGATAAGCTAAGCTTACATAACTTACTTTTGCTTTACTTACTAATTCTCCTACCATGAAAATGGTCATACCTTCACGATAGGTAAATAAAAGATAGGATAAAGCCTTTATACGGTCAGATACCGGCTCATTATCTGTGGGTGTTCTTCCGAGGATTTCAGCTCTGTTCGTATCCTGCCAGCTATTTAACCAGTTAATTCCTGCTGCACTGTACACTTTCCTGAATACTTGTGATTCACGCCCGGTTGATACAATATGATATCTCACTACAGTAGTTCCGTTATCGGGTGTAAAGAATAGTTCAAATGACATCTTATCTACAGATGGTTCCAGTAAGTTTGTGAATCGAATACCGTTTAGCTCATTGGTTATAATCTGAATAGTGTTTCTGAAGTTTTCCTGAACTTGGACTTTCTCCAATCTTTTTGCCTGGTATTTAGTAAAATTTATAGCCAGGGTAGCAACCGCTAACACTACCAACAAAATCAAGCCCAGGGATATTATAACTTCTAAGAGAGTAAAACCTTTACTGGTATTTTTCATCTCTTCATTACCTTCTATAGGTAGTAGTTCCCTTTACTTCATAAGTTTGCTGATTTCCTTTGATTCTCCAGTTTACTATTATTGTCACATTGTACTCGTAAATATTGACTGATAATTGTGTTCCTGTAACAACAAGTTGGTAATTCAAATCCGGTGATTCCATAATCCTGAAAGGAGGAAATGAATTGATAATTACTCTGTAGATACCACTTCCATCGGAAGTCTCAGAAAAATTAATGGTTGCAGGAAAGAGATTGTTCAAATTTAACAATTTTTCGTCAGCGTTTTCTCCTGCTAAGCCTGCAGGGAGACTATCAAACCCTTCAATGGTGAAAATATTGGGGAACAGTGCTCCATAAGGGGCAACTTCACTGATAAAAAGCTCACCCATTTTAAATCGGGGTTGATTATCTGGGAAATTACTTGCATTAGCAGCGTAGTCATAAATCTCATCAATATGATCCTGAATCTCTTCATAAGTTGCTCCGTTTAATTCAAGAACTTTATACCCTCCTTCAGGAGGAGGTAAATTTGGGACCATGGGTTTGTATATTCCGCCCTGTGGATCAGGGGTACCTGGCTTATATAAAATATTATGAGGTCCAGCAGCCATGAAATATTCCAAGAGGAACTGGGCTATGTATTCAGCTGAAGTTCCAAGTTCAGTTCTGGTTTCAAGAGCAATACCAACAGTATAGATAGAAGCAATACCAGTGAAAATCACAAAGAAGATAGTTACTGATACAATAATTTCTACCAGTGTAAAACCACCGGTTATTTTCCCTCGACTAGTTCTATTAGCTTTAAACATATCTACTCACTTCCTCCATCTGTTCCAGGGCCCCCATGGCGTCCATTTAGAGAGTCTCCATGAAAGCACCTTACAACCGCTAAAACTAACATAATTGTCGTAATATAACATAGATATAATTATTTGTCAAGGGGTGTTGAAGATACAAAAATTCAAATTTATGGGCTCTCTGTTAATATAATCCTATTATTGTCCTGAACATGGTTTATAGGCTGTTTGGAAATTTCAATTGAATATAAGATGGTAAAAAAATAAAAATAAGATATTGAAACGATTTTAAGAGGATATTAAACATGTGGTCATTCCGAAATTGGTTTAAAATTTCATTACAGGATAATGAACTAAATTTAAGGCTACGAGCTCTCTGTTAATTTATTCCTATTATTGTCCTGAACAAGGTTTATATGTTGTATGGGAATCTAAAAAAATAGGAGATGTTGAAAGAAATGAAAAGAGAGATCCTTAAAATAAATTCAGGATGACAAAAGAAGGGTGAATTCAGGATGACAAGAATTAGCAGGTGCTGCCGTGCATTTCTCCCTTTTCGTATTTTTCTATTCGTACCGCAGTGACTTTAGTCTCAGGTGTTTTGGCTGTAGGGTCTAAAGCCAGATTGGTGAGAATATTGGTGGGTGTCTCGGTAAAATGGAAGGTCATGGATACCAGTCCTGGAGGGGAAATCCCAGTTATTTTTGTCTTAACAACCACTTCACCCCGGCGAGAGATTACCCTTACCAGCTCTCCATTCTTAATACCATGAGTCTCTGCATCCTGTGGATTTATCTCCAGAAGCTCTTCCTTCATAAGAGTATTGAGCCCCTCTACTTTGCAGGTTAAGGTGGCGTGGTAGTGGTAAAGACTCCTTTTTGTAGTAAGGATGAAGGGGTAGTCAGTAGTTACATGTTCTGCTGAAGGTTTATAGTCTAAAGGTGTAAGTTTACCCTTTCCGCTGGGAGTAAGAAATTTCTCCTTATAAAGATATGGTGTTCCAGGATGTTCTGGAGTTGGACAGGGCCATTGAATTCCACCCTTTTCTAATCTTTCATAGGTTATTCCACCGTAGCTGGGTACAAGTGAGCTTGCTTCTTTCAGCACTTCTTCAAAGTCTTTATAATCAAAACCATTAGCCCCCATTTCATTAGCTAACTCACAGATAATTTCCAGGTCAGTACGGGCATTGCCTACAGGCGGGATAACTTTATTCACTTTTTGGACCCTTCTTTCAGTGTTGGTGAAGGTACCTTCTTTTTCAGCAAAACTCACAGCAGGGAGAATAACATGAGCATATTTAGAAGACTCGTTAAAGAACAGGTCTTGAAGGATAATAAACTCTGCACTGGCCAGACTGCTACGCACAACTTTGCTGCAGGCCATATTAAGAGCAGGGTCTGAACCAACCAGGTACAAAGCTTTGATTCTACCTTCTGTTACCGCTGGTAGAATTTCAGGCATGGTTAGACCAGGTGTTTCATTAAGCTCTGCACCCCAGGCACTGGAAAACTTTTCTCTGACCTGTGGGTCAACTATTCTTTGATAGCCAGGATAAACATTGGGAAGGTTTCCCATATCACAGGCGCCCTGTACATTATTCTGTCCCCTGAGGGGATTAAGCCCAGTGGATGGCTTCCCTATATTACCCGTAATAAGAACCAGGTTTGCCAGGGCAAAGACATTGTCAGTACCATGGGAGTGCTGGGTGATACCCATAGCATAGAGTATAGTCCCTGGTTTATGGGTAGCATAAATCCTGGCAGCATTTCTTATCTTCTCTCTATCTACACCGGTTATTTCTTCCACTCTTTGAAGATCAAAGAAGTTCAGTGATTTTTTAAACTCTTCAAAGTTTTCTGTTCTTTCTTCAATAAAAGAGGAGTCTGCAAGACCTTCTTCTACGATTACCCTGGCCATGCCCATAAAAAGAGCTACATCCGTTCCAGGTCTATGATTGAGCCAGAGGTGAGCTGATTCGCAGAGTTTAATCTTGAGAGGGTCAGCTACAATTAGAGTAGACCCTTTTCTGACAGCCTCTCTTATTTTACTACCAATAATAGGGTGACCTTCGGTGGTGTTGGAGCCTATTACAAGAATACAGTTAGCTTTTCCTATCTCTTCAATTGTGTTTGTCATTGCTCCGCTTCCAAAAACAGTAGCCAGACCGGCCACTGAGGGAGCATGTCAGAGACGAGCACAGTGGTCTATATGGTTGGTTTTTATGACGGTTCTAGCAAACTTCTGAAGGATATAAGCTTCTTCGTTAGTGACCTTAGCAGAGGTTAGAAAAGCTACCTCGTCGCCATTATAAGAGGAGAGTTTCTTTGCAATATAGTCCAGGGCTTCTTCCCAGGAGACTTCTACCAACCCATCGCCCTTCCTAATGAGGGGGTTCTTGATACGGTCCTGGCTGTGAACAAACTCGTAACCGTAACGACCTTTTACACATAGTTGACCCTTGTTGACAAAGTTATTTCTATCACCTTTTACCCCAACGAGAGTATTTCCCCTGACCCCCAGGACAATTCCACAACCAACTCCACAGTAAGGACAGACCGTTTTAACTTCTCGAGATGGCACCTGTTCATTTTTAGGTAGAAGGGCACCCACCGGGCATCTCGCCACGCATTCTCCGCAGGACTCGCACCGTGATTCCAGAATGGGTCTGTTGCCAAAAGTACTCACCATGGTGTCAAATCCCCGGAAGGAAAAGTCAATGGCTTCTGCTCCCTGAATTTCTTCACAGGTTC
>JBBIUB010000011.1:0-39181 GCA_037440465.1 Coprothermobacterota bacterium
TTAATAGAGGCAGCGAACACATCTAAGCGATAAGGTTCTTTGTGATGCAGGTCATAGAATACAGCTCCTCTGTGAAGGTCATCCTGAACCTTATCCCAGACATCCTCTCTGACTACTTCAAATAAAGGATGACCTGGCGTTACCCATTCCAGAGTCGGGTCTTCAGTTAATTCCTTTTTATCAAAGACAACATACTTATAGTCTTTTCCTAAAGGGCCGAATCTACCCTGCAATCTTTCAGCAATAGGAAACAAGGTTCGTGGTACTCTTCCGATACGATAAGATTCGTTTTTGCTCTTAGTAGGATGGATCCCGGTAAGAGGCGCTGCTCCCAGAAAGAATTTCTGGACTATTTCCGGGACAAGTCGTCTTTCTTTTGCTTCAGTAGATTTACCAACAATAGCGCTCAGGTTTAATTCCTTTTTAGCGAGCCCTTCTAAAGTAGACCGGCAAATTCTTTTGAATCGTTCTATGTCAACTTCCTCTACCACTCTATCCAATACATTTTGCAATGTGGTTTTTCTGGCATAAAGATCACGAATCAGCCTTTCGAGCATATTGGCAGGGAAAACATCTCCTACTACATCAAATACTTGATCTGTCCCGAGGGCACTCCGAATTTCCCTCAGACGCTCAAGGAGTTTATCAAGGACTCTTCCCTCCCTTGTATTACGAGCTACAAAATTAAATATCAAACAGTCATGTTCTTGACCGTAACGATGAATACGTCCCATACGCTGTTCAAGTCGCAAAGGGTTCCAGGGAATATCGTAATTTATCATCAACCAGCAGAATTGGAGGTTTATTCCTTCACCTGCGGCTTCTGTAGCTACAAGCACTTGGGATTCTTCTCTGAATTCCCGTTCAGCATAAATTCTTGTTCCTTTGGAATCCCGGTCGCCAATTCTCATTCCACCATGGATTCTTGTTACGGTAAGACCCCATTCTTGAAGTTTTCCTTTTATACCTAAAGACTCGTTTCCAGCAAGATAATCGAGGGTCTCTCTGTGTTCGGTAAACAGGAGTAGTTTGGTTTTGGGATTTCCGAATATATTCTGGTCCTGTAAAACCTCTTTTAGTTTCTTAAGCTTAGATTCTATTTCTCTTTTCTCCAATACTTTGGCTTGGGTAATAAGACTGTCTAACTCTCCAATTTCTTCCCGGATGCTTTCTCTGTCCTGTGATAAGGATGCGGCTTCAATCTGTTCGATGAGCAACTCTCTTTCCTCTTCTGGAAGTTCATCAAGGTCTTCTAACTTACTTTCATCAAAACTAGGTGGAAGGTGAGGAATCTTTAGTTGCTCTTCCAGTTTCTCTTTTCTTCTCTCAAGACTACGACGGAGGGCATACATGCTGGAAGCAAACCGGCGCTGAAGCATAGCCATGGTAAATCCAAGCGCTCTACCTCGTGGTGATTCATCTTCGGCTGCTTTTATTGACTGATCTTCAACATACCGGGTTAAGGCATCATAAAAATCGTATTCATTTCCATCCAGATCAAATTGTGCAGTGCGAACCTCGCGTTTGGTAAATATCTTCTTAACTTCTCCTGATTCCGGGTTAGGAAAAGTAACCAATGCTTCTTTAATTCGGCGAAGATAGAACGGTGCATAGTTTCTTTCAATTGCATCTTCAAGGCTTTTCACATCTCCGTAAACATCTCTATCAAGAAGTTGCAGGAATAAACAAAAGTTTTGAGGGTCTCCTTTATGAGGAGTAGCTGTAAGCAAAAGATAATGGTCAGTTTTTAGGGAAAGGATTTCACCTAATCTATAACGCTGACTCTTATGCTCAGGATCACTGGCGCTCATCTTGTGAGCCTCATCTACGATAACTAAGTCCCATGAGGCTTTTTGCAAACTGTCTTGAACTTCTCCTCTTTTAGCCCAGTCCATTGAGGTTAAAACTTGATTCTTGTCCTGCCACGGATTCGTTCCGTAGGCATTCCTTAAATCTATCCCTCGCAATATATCAAACTTCTCTCTGAACTTATCCAGCATCTCCCGCTGCCATTGAAAGGCAAGATTGGCGGGTGTGATAATTAAGGTTCTCTGCACAAGCCCACGAATTTTTAGCTCTTTCAAAAGAAGCCCTGCCATAATGGTTTTTCCTGCACCAGCATCATCGGCTAAAAGAAAACGGATTCTGGGTAAAGGCAGGATATTGTCATAAACAGCTTCTAACTGGTGGGGTAGAGGATCAACTCTGGCAATTGAAAGGGAAAAGAAGGGGTCATATTCATGAGCCAGAGCTAAACGATAGGCTTCAATGCCCAAACGAAATCTGTCAGGATTGCCATCCATGGGTTCATCTATTGGAGGAATCTGGAGGGTATTAATTTGAGATTCATTAAGTACTCGTTCATGGTATTGACCTGTATGTAAACCGACTCCGCCTATCTTCCATTGATTACCTAAAGGCTGAACCAGTACTATTCGCAATGGCTCTGGGAGGATGTTGCCTTTTGCGATTGAATTTGGATGAAGAGGATTATTATTTTTCATTAATTCTTTGTCCTCTTAATATTCTCAATATTCTTCAAGCCAGTTTCCTCAGCCATTTCCAGAAGCAGATTAAGTAAAAAAGGATGTAGCTTCCGGGTGCCTTTTTGCCAACTCCACTGCCAGAGATTTCGCATCATAGATTTTCGGAAGAGAAAAGTCTCCTTTGGAAGAATGGTTATTTGGATATGTTCGTTAATTTTTCCTAAATACTCCTTAATCATATTCCCCTTTCACCTCCTACCCTCCCAGAATCGGGGGAATCAGTTCCACCATATCACCCTCTGTCAGGATATCTTCCAGCGAAGAGATTCTTCCATTCACTCTGACCACCAGCGGTGGATTTTTTGATATTCCAAAGGAATCCAGTAAGTCTTTTATTGTGGTGCCTCCAGATACTGTTATACGACCAGCTTGAACGTAATTTTTAACTATGGAATATGGTTTTATCTGGATGGATATTGTCGCTACCATCTTTCCCACAACCTTTTAGCGCGAAAAGATGCTTCTTTTCGGATTTTATCCTCATCAATTCCCTTTATTTCACCATTTCTCAATAGAATTATACCCTTCGCTATTGTAGTATTCACTTTGCTTTTAGTTATACCATAAATAAAATGTCCCAACCAATTATTTTCATTAAGAGGTGTAGGGGGTAAATAGTCCATAACAATGAGGTCGCCAATGGCACCTTTCTCAATCTTACCAAAAGGATATGAAAAGAATCGGGAAGCATAAACAGGGTTATTCTTGAGGAGAAGGGATGGAATAGTGGAAAAACCTGCCTTTGGATTTCCTGATTTATCCCGGCTTAAAAGAAAGGCGAGACGAACCTCTCTGAGCATATCTGGAGACATACCATCAGTACCCAGGCCAGGCAATACATCCCGCTCCATCAACTTTTCAACAGGTAGATAACCCACAGCATTTTTCATATTTGATTCAGGGTTATGTACCAGAATAGAGTCTGTCTCTCTAATAAAATCCCATTCAGAAGGGGTGAGATGAATACCATGAGCCAGAATGGTTTTGGGACCCATAACTCCTGCTTTATAAAATCTTTCTATTACTGATTGCCCGTATTTTTCCTCGGTCAATACCTGGTCTTGCTGGTCTTCTGCTGCATGAAGATGAAATCCTGCGCCATAAGAAGAACCAACTTCTACACACTCCTTAAGCGTCGCATCAGAAATAGTAAAGGAAGCATGAAGTCCAAATAGTGCTTTTAAATCACCCTTTACAGATTGAAGATAACGAAGATTTTCTTTGATTCCAGCTCGGGCAATCTCTTTTCCATCTCTATCAGATACTTCATAACATAGTGCACCTCTCAAGCCAACTTCATTGAAAGCCTGGGTTAAATAATCCAGAGAACCAGGAATAGCCCACGGGCTGGCGTGATGGTCAAAGATGGTGGTAGTTCCACATTTAGCTGCTTCTATCAAAACCACCAGGGCACTATAGTAAATGTCTTCCGGGTCTAAGGCTTTATCAAGCCTCCACCACAAATTCTTTAAGACTCCCAGAAAGTTTTCAGGGGCAGAAGGTAGAGAGATACCGAGAGCGAAGGTGGAATAAAGATGCATGTGAAGGTTTATAAAGGCAGGCATTATAACTCTATCCTGTGCATTCACCAGAATGGCTTCAGGGTGTTTTGTCTTTAAGCAGCTGAAATCACCTACTTCTTCTATAAAACCGTTCTTTATAACCACGCCCCCATCAAGGAGAATTCTGCCTTCTCCAGGGTCGGTAACCACTATTCCCTTCCCTATTAGGAGATAGCTCATTGTCATTGCCTCCTTATGAACCTTCCATCACCGGGCTTCCCAATTACCATATCATCATTAAAGACTTCTTTGCCTCGTAGAAACACCATTTTTACCTTCCCTTTTATCTTAAGGCCGTTAAAGGGGGTGTATTTATTCTTACACTTTAATATATCAGGAGTTACACTCCAGATTTCTTCAGGATTTATTAAAACGAAATTAGCATCTGCTCCAGAAGAAAGAGAGCCATTATGTGGGTAAAGACCCCAAACTTTTGCAGCATTAGTAGAAGTAATATTGACAAGAGTTTCAAGGTTAATTCTACCCTTTAGATAACCTTCACTGAACATAAATGGAAGCATAAGCTGAACACCTGGAATACCTCCATAGTCAGAGAAAATAGAACCGGTGCTTTTTTCTCGGGGATACTCAGCAGGTGCATGGTCGGTTGCTATATAGTCTATTACCCCTTTCTTCAAACCTTCCCATAAAATCTCCCTGTCTTCAGGGGTCCGTACAGGAGGTGCTGTCTTGAGGATGCTTCCCAGTGAGTTAAAATCATCTTGAGTGAAAAACAGGTAATGTGGTGCTGTCTCAGCAGTAACCAGTTGTCCTCTTTCTTTAGCCAGAGATATCTCTTCTACAGATACTCCCGATGAAATATGGACAAAATGAACTCTACCATCTGTCGTCCCTTGAACATTCAAAATATTCATTACTGCCATTATCTCTGCTTCAATCGGTCTTGCCTTGTTCCAGGATAGTGGTGAAAAATCTTTTTCTTCTAAAACCTTCTTTGTAGAAAGTTCCACCAGGGCTTCATCTTCAGCATGCACCAGCATTGGAATATTAGTATGCCTTAACATCTTAAGCACCTGATATATATCTTGATAACTCAGTCCAGGGTAATTAATTCCTCCGGATATTGTTCTAACCTTGAAACCAAGAACGCCTTTTTCTACCAAGCCATCTATATCTTTTTTGAAGGTCTCCTTTTTAATTGTGGAGCCACTTATACCACCATAAAGACCAAAATCTATAAAGGATTTATTAATTATTTCTTCAAGTTTTATTTTCAGATTCTCCGGGCTGGTAACTTCCGGGATAGAAGTGGAGGGTATGTCCATAACCATAGTAACACCACCATAAAGCGCGCTTAGTGAACCATGGAAAAAATCTTCTCTAAATGTATAACCGGGGTCGTTAAAATGAACATGAGGGTCTATGGCACCGGGTAAAAGTAGAAGACCTTCAGCATCAACCACCTTCCCTGCTTCTAACTCAACTCCTTTGCTTATACCAACTATCTTTTCTCCAACCACCAGAATGTCTCTGGTTAGAGTTTTATTTCCCTCCATCATCGGGATGGTGGCATTTTTTATAAGAAGGTCAACTACCACAATCCTTTACAAGTTCCTCCACCACTCCGAGCAGAGCCAGAGACCAATTTTCCAGTGTTAAATTTTTTAGTTCTTCAAGTTTAAAAAAACTTCCATTCTTAAGAGGGGGCTCAGTTTCTACCAGAAACACCGCTCCTATATGGACCTGGTCCACCCTTCGCTCTTCCAGGTTCAAAAGACCATGAAAAGTCATCTTGGAAGGAATTAAGTTTAGCTCTTCTTTCAATTCCCTTAAAGCCCCTTTCTTGATAGCCTCAGGTATAGTTTTACCTTCAGAAATCCGGATGTGACCCCCAACTCCAATAGACCAGAGGTCTCTAAGCCTTTTTTCACTTCCATGTTTTCTCTGGTAGGCATATATTGAATTGTTATGTCTTAAGAGGGCGTAGGAAATAACCTGTTTGAGATTTGAGTCTTCTTCAGCTTGATTACGACCAATTGAAAAACCCGAGTTGGCAATCTGCTCCAGATATGGCAAGGCTTCCTTGTAAGGTATAAAACCAAGAAAGAAACCCGACTTAAAAAGGTCTTTCCTTTTAACAACCAGAATCTGTTCCATCTTTTTCTGAGATAGGCAGTACTACTTCAATTGCAAAGTCAGGACATCTTAATTCACAAAGCTTACAGCTAATACAAGCAGATAAATCTTTCACAATAACACTATTATTCTGGTCTTCTTCCAGCACATTTGTTGGGCAAAAAGCAACACATATTCCACATTTTTTACACCACTCCTGATTAATCTCAATACTAATTGCTTTTTCCGGCATTTCCATCTCCTGTTAATTTATTCCAGTTTAAATTTATTCTTCTGCTTAACTCTCTTCTGGAAACACTCTTTATTTGCGCTGCTATGTCATAGGTTTCAACTATAAAAGCAGGTTCGCAAAGCGTTCCCCTCTTGCTCTGAGGAGAAAGATAGGGAGCATCGGTTTCCAGAAGAAGTTTATCCATTGGTATAAAACGTAAAGCATCTCTTAAACCCTGGGCTTTTGGATAGGTAATGTTACCTGCAAAAGATATGTAACCACCAAGATCCAGTGCTCTTTTTGCTTCATTTACATTACCTGAAAAACAGTGAAAAATCAAGTCAGGTAGGTCTTTTTCTTGCTCCAGAACCATAAAAGCATCCTTGTAAGCATCCCTTATATGTAAAATCAAAGGTAATTTTACTTCTTTTGATAGATTGAGGAAGGCTTCCAGAGCCATTATCTGTTCTTTTTTGTTTTTTGGTGAACGGTAATAATCTAAACCCACTTCTCCTATAGCGATGACTTTGTTCTCGGGAGACAAGATTTTTTTATAATCCTCTAAATTAAACCCTTTACCATCATGAACATCGCTGGGGTGAAGGCCTACGGCAGCATAGAGATTTGGATACTGTTTAGCTAATTGTACTGCTTCCTGACTGTTTTTTAAATCATAACCCACAACCAGAATTCTCCCTACTCCTACTTCTTCGCTTCTCTTGAGTATCTCATCTACTCTTTTATAAAATCTTGGAGAATTCAGGTGAGCGTGCGTATCAATTAGTTCATTCAATTACTGCAACCTCGGAAAAAGAGCAGAGAGACTGATATTTATAGGTGTATGTGGCTTTAGTTTAAAGAGTGACAATTCCTCTTCAAGAGTTTGTTCAACTTTGTAATTGAGCGCCCCTAAAACCTTCTCAGAAGTAAAAGGCATCACCGGGCTCATGAGTAAAGCTCCAATCCTGATTCCTTCTAATACATAGTAAAGCGTGTTCTCTCTGTCTTCAGATGAAGCACTCCAGGGTCTTTTTTTATCAATATAAGTATTCAAAAAACGAACGATGTTATTTACAGTTTTCAAAGCTTCTTTAGGAGAGAAAGAAGCAAAAGATTGTTTATAGGAATCAAAAAATCCAATAATATTATCAATGAATTCCCGGTCAAGAGAACCAATGGTATTAGGTATTTGATTCAGAGATATCTTATTCATAAACCCAAAAGTACGATGAATTAAGTTCCCCCAATCGTTTGATAAATCAGAGTTATATCTTTTAAAAACCCCTTCAAGATTAAAATCGGTATCGCTCCTTTCTGGTCCATCCATGACAAGATAATACCTAAGGGCATCTGCTGCTACTTCCTTACTTATACCCGAAACTTTCTCTAATTCTTCCATAATAACGATAGGGTCAAATATATTCCCACCCGACTTAGACATCTTGGAGCCAACTACAAGCAAATACTCATGAACCATTATATGGTGAGGCAAAGGCAAGTCAAGTGCCATTAAAATAGCAGGCCACAGAGCTGCATGATGTCTTAAAATATCCTTTGCCATGACCTGCACAGTTGGTGGCCACCAAGTTGTGAAGATGATGTCATCTTTTAAATAACCTATAGCACTAACATAATTGAGAAGTGCATCCAGCCAAACATAGATAGAATGAGAAGGGTTTGACAGAACAGGTATGCCCCAGGATACTTCTGAACGGCTAACAGAAATATCTTTAAGCCCTTGTTCAACAAATGAAATTATCTCTCTAAACCTTCCTTCCGGTACAACAAAATCTGGATGCCCTTTATAATAATCAAGAAGTCTATCCTGATATCTACCCCAGGAAAAAAAGTAAGTCTCTTCCTCAATAAACTCCACAGTGATCTGGTGTGTTGGACATTTACTTTCTATTAGTTCCTCAGGAGTATAGTATGACTCGCAGCGAGAGCAATACCAACCTTTATAAAAACCTTTATAGAGATCACCATTTTCCAGTAACTTTTCAAATACTTTTTGTACAATCTCTTCGTGTCGTTTTTCAGTTGTTCTGATAAAGTCATCATAGGAGATGTGGAGAGAACCCCAGGTCTTAATAAATTCAGAAGCAAGTTCATCACAATGCTGTTGGGGAGAAATTCCTTTAGCTAAAACCAGGCGTTCTATGTTTACACCATGTTCATCAGTACCTGTTAAGAAAAATGTTTTTTCACCTTTTAAACGATGATAACGGGATAGAACATCTGCCAGAACAGTGGTATATGTAGTTCCCAGATGTGGTCTTGCATTGACATAATAAATAGGAGTAGTTATATAAAACATAAGAACGAGCCTCTCTTTTCAACTACATATTTATTATAAAAAACACCCGAGTGAGCTGTAAGCCGGGTTCTGTCATAGTGCAGTCATTTATCTACGGATATCGATTGCTCGATACCTCATGCAGCCTACCCGAAGGCTCAAGGGGTCCTGTCATCGCCTTCCTATTTGGCCTTGCTCCAAAGGGGGTTTACCATGCTACCTTTGTCACCTCAGGCACGGTGAGCTCTTACCCCACCCTTGCACCCTTACCCCACACACACTTAGGAAAGTTAATATCAAGCGAATGCGGGGCGGTCTCGTTTCTGTGGCACTTTCCCGAGGTCGCCCTCGCTGGGTATTACCCAGCCTTTTACCCTACGGAGTCCGGACTTTCCTCAAAGGCTCACTTTTATGGTGAACCTTCGCGACTGCAACCGCTCACTCAGGTGTCCTATTTAATTTTACCACAGAAGCCTTATGCCATAGATATTCCAATCTATAATAATCTCTTGCTGAGATATCCATTAGATGAAGAATAAAATAACCTAAATCTATGAGTACCCAGCTACTTTTTTCATCACCTTCTACACCACGAATTTTGTTTTTTGTTTCAACATTTTCAGATAGTGTTTTGATTACTCTATCCGCGTGGGTCGGTGAAAGTATAGTACCAATAATAAAGAAGTCTGAAAAAGCCGCCCATTCCCTTATATCAAGCACTACCAGCGACTCTACTTTAGACTCCTCCAGGATATTGAAAACATTAAACATTAAACGATCAACTATGATTCCTTTTTCTTTTTCCAGATTATTAACCTCCTTTCTTATATAGGTTATTAGAAATAATGTATTCTTCTACCTGACTGGGAACCATATAGGTTATGGGAAACCCCAGTAATACTCTTTTTCTGATTTCTGCTGAAGAAACCTCTATAATCCTGTTGTTTAACCTGATTACAGATCCTTCTTTAAGTAATGAAAGCACTTCCAATGCCTTTGAGCTATCAAGAGAAATACCAACCCTGGGGATTATTACTAACTTAGATAGCTCAGATATCTTATCTGGCTCTCTCCAGGTAGGCAGTTCCAGGAATGAATCAGCACCCAACAAAAAGAATATTTCACAATCATAACCCCACATATCTCTTAACTCACGAAGAGTTTCTATTGTGTAAGAAACCCCACCCCGTACTTGTTCAATTTCCAGAACTTTGAGTCGGGAACTGTGCATTGTGGCAAGCTTAAGCATTTCAAATCTATGTTCAAAAGGTGTTATATACTTATCTCTTTTATGAGGAGGATTAAACGCAGGTATAAAATAAAAATCTGATAATCCAAGAAGTTGAATAGCATCTTCTGCGCTTATGAGGTGACCGTTGTGTACAGGATCAAAAGTTCCACCCATTATACCGTAACGCATCTTACTTCTCCGGCAAATAAGTAAACCAGGTTTCCCCTATTTTTACCTGTTGGTATGGTTCTATGCCTGCTTTTATAAGAAGAGTTTCCAAGCCTAACTCCTTAATCTTTTTTCTAAGAATCTGAATCCCTTTTGGCGTATCCAGATTAATTGATGATAGCGCAAGTTCTACTTCATAACTCTTGATTTCAAAGACACCATCGCTAATTTTTCTAACTATTGGAGCTTGTGTGCTAAATAGAGTTACCTCCTCTTTCTCTTTTCTTTCAACGATAATCTTTTTGGTTGCCAACTTCAGTAATATTTCTTCCAGTTCCTTTAACCCCTCACCCGAAACTGCTGAAACTTGCATCATAGGAATACCCTTTTTCTTTGATAGCCTCCTGATCGTTTTTAACAAAAGGTCTTTTTTATTTCCAACAATTAGAAGTTGTTTATCTTTGATGTTCTCTGAAAAGAAAGTTTCAATTTCTCTATCAAGGTTAGAAACGCTAAGATCTACAACTAATACCAGTACTTTCGCTCTCTTAGTTTGTTTCCAGAACCTCAAATTACCTTCAGAATCTCTAAGAGAAGGAATCTCGCAAATAGTCAATGGGGGGTCAGTTTTCAAAACTCCTAATACAGGAATAGTGGTTGTATAAGGATATTGAGCTACTTCTGCTTTTGAACCTGTAAGTACATTTAAAAGCAAAGATTTTCCGGAATTAGGAGAACCTATAAAAGCTATATCAATTACCATAGTAAAATCCAGGGTCAATTCTCTGGATTCGCCAATTTCACCCCATTCAGCATACCGAGGAGCTCTATTTGTAGAACTCTTAAAGTGGACATTTCCCCTTCCACCTTTACCACCCCGTGCTAAAACAATTTCTTGTCTATCATTTAACAGCTCTATTATCTGTTCATTTCTAAACTTATCTATAACTATAGTTCCTATGGGAACTTCAATAATGAGGTTCTCTCCTGCCCTTCCTGCTTTTTTTCCTCCCTGACCACCATAACCATTTTCTGCAGCATATAAGGGGTTATGAACAAATGATGACAGGTCAAATAATCGGTTTGTAGCTCTAAGTATTACTTTCCCTCCGTTACCACCGTCTCCTCCATCTGGTCCACCAAAAGGTAAGAATTTTTTCCTATCAAAGCTTATTATTCCCCTACCTCCTCTCCCCCCTCTAACTATAATGTCTGCCTTATCTATAAAAATTGTTATTCTCTCATTCAATTACTAAGTAGGGTTCGAGGACTCCAATATTTGAGAGTCCGAGGGTTTCAGTTGAATCCTTGACTCTTTGAATCCTTAATGTTAAACAACTTTGGAGATGATTCATTAAGTTAAGCTTACCTCCTCAGAGAGATAACCCCCAGGAAGTAATTTTTGACAAATAATCCTCCCGGGTTAAAGAATAGTCCAGTGGAGTTATAGAAACATATCCATTTCTAACTGATTCCACATCGCTTCTTTCATCTCCAAGAATATGTACCAGGTGATTTGACAGCCAGAAATAAGTCTCTTCCCGTGGATCAACTCTCTCTTCAAGCTGATTTTTATACTGCCATTTACCTTGAACCGTATACCGTATTCCTTTAATTTCATCAAAGTGGAGGTTGGGAACATTTACATTTAAAACAACATCAGGTTCAAGTGTATTTTTGATTGCCCCTTCTGTAATTAGCCGAGCTACTTTAGAAGCTGCCTGCCATTTAAGATTAAAAAAAGCAGCTACAGAAAACGCAATTGAAGGAATCATGGCGAGAGAGCCTTCTACAGCTGCAGAAAGAGTACCTGAATAATAGAGATCACTCCCCATATTAGGACCACGATTGATGCCTGACAGAAGAAGAGAAGGTTTCTCTTTACAAGCTCTGTGTAAGCCCAACACAACACAATCAGCTGGAGTACCATTAACCATGTAGGCTTTTACTCCCTTGCTTCTAAACTCAACCTCTTTTAGTCTAAGAGGTTTATGAAGTGTAAGAGCATGTGAAACGGCACTTCTCTCCCTCTCAGGAGCAACTACGACTACTTCATCAAGGGTTTTAATAGCTTCCACCAGGTGGAATATGCCATCAGATTGAATACCATCATCATTCGTTATTAATATCACAGCCTATAATTCTCTTAACTTCCTCAGCACATCTTGAACAAAGAGTAAGATGCTCTTTATTTTCTCCCACAGATGAACTCCACTTCCAACAGCGCTCACATTTTTGACCTGATGCATGCTGTATTTCAATATGAATTCCTTCTTCATCTATATTTTCCAGGTTAATTCCGGAGATAATAAACAGATCTTCTAAATCATCATTACCAAAAGACCTTAAAAAGTTTATGGTATTTTCACTGCTTTTTATGGTTACAGAAGCTTCAAGAGAACTTCCAATAAAGCCTTCTCTTCTCGCACTTTCCAGCTCCTTATTAACTGCTTCTCTTATATCAAGAAGGTAGGTTAATTTTTCTTCCAGCTCAGGTTTGTTTAATACATCTTTATAATCAGGGAATGGCATTAGATGTATGCTAAGCGTTGAATCACCGGATATGCTCTTTAGCTCTACAAATACTTCCTCAGAAGTAAATGTTAGAATGGGTGCTATTAAGGAAGACAGGTTTTTTAAAAGTGTATAAAGAGTAGTCTGAGTTGCTTTTCTTCTGGGGTGATTATCGTGTAAAACATACAACCTGTCTTTCACTATATCCAGGTAAAAAGCGCTTAAATCACGAACACAGAAATCGTGAAGCAGATGGTGGAATCTGTGATATCTATATTCTTCAAATGACTGATTTACATCCTTAATAAGATTATTCATACGATGTAAAACCCACTGATTAAGTTCGCCAATTTCTTCGTAAGGGATAGCATCGCTCTCGTTAAAGTCATATAGATTGCTTATGATAAATCTTAAGGTATTTCTGATTTTCCGATATATATCAGAGAATTGCTCAAGTATATCCTTTGATATAGATACATCCTTACTAAAATCAGAACCTGTTAAAGCTAATCTTAAAACATCAGCTCCATATTTAGATATAATATCATCTGGACTAATAACATTACCCAGTGATTTATGCATAGTTCTACCTTTATCATCAACAATCCAACCGCTGGTTACCACATTTTTATAGGGAGCCTTATTTTTTAGCGGAATGGAGGTAAGGAGGGAAGTCTGGAACCAGCCACGGTGTTGGTCAGAACCTTCCAGATATAGATCTGCTGGCCAGCTTAACTCTTTTCTCTCTTCTAACACAGCATAGTGAGATGTCCCAGAGTCAAACCATACATCCATAATATCTGTTTCCTTGTTAAAGTTTTTACTACCACAGGTGGGACAACTAAATCCTTCTGGAAGAAGCTTGGATGGTTCCCACTCGTACCATACATCAAAACTATTTTCAAGAGCAATTTTAGATAGGTTATTAATCGTTTCTTCGTTCAAAATAGTTTCTTCACAATCATCACAATAAAAAACAGGTATGGGAACTCCCCAGACTCTTTGACGGGAAAGGCACCAGTCAGGCCTGGCCTTTACCATAGATTCTATTCTATTTATACTTCCAGACGGTAACCAGTTTACTTCTTTGATGCCTTCAATTGCCTTCTCCCTAAATTTATCTACATCTACAAACCATTGCCTGGCAGCGCGGTAAATCACCGGCTTATGACATCTCCAACAATGAGGATACTGATGGAGGATTTTTCCTGACTCGAAAATTAAACCTTTTTCTCTTAAGTGGGCGAGGATTAATTCTTCAGATACTTTATAAGATACTCCTTCATAAGGACCTGCTTCATTTGTAAATAGACCTTTTTCATCAACTGGAGAAGTAAGGTCGAGACCGTACTTTTTACCAGTTATGTGGTCAATATCTCCATGCCCTGGAGCTACATGAACACATCCAGTGCCTTCTTCAAGCGATACCCACTCTTCAGCTACAACTGAAAAGGTTTTTTGGTTAAGAGGATGACTATAGGATAAGCCATGAAGTTCTGAGCCAATTACAATATTAGTTATGTTCCCTACATTTTTCCCAGTAACATTTTCTACAGATTTAATAAGGTCTTTAAGAATAATTCGGGTTTTATCATTATCTTTTACAAAGGCATACTCCCCGGTGGGATGTACAGCAACAGCTCTATTACCTGGTAAAGTCCAGGGTGTAGTAGTCCAAATTAATATATAAGTTTCAGGTCTATTAAATACTGGAAACTCTACATAGATTGAATGTGATTGCTTTTCTTCATATTCTATCTCAGCATCTGCTAAAGAGGTTTCACAATTAGGACACCAGAGGACAGATTTGAAATCACGGTATAAGAAACCCTTATAGAATAGTTCAGCAAATACTCTAATTTCTTTAACTTCATATTGGGTGTTCATGGTAATGTAAGGTTTGAACCAATCACCAAAAACTCCTAACCTTCTAAACTGGTTCCTCTGTCTATCAACATAATGGGATGCTACTTCACGGCATTTGTTACGCCAATCAACTACAGATACGGTCTTTCTGTCAAGCTTTAACTTCTTGGCAACTTCCTGTTCTGTTGGTAGTCCGTGACAATCCCAGCCGGGAACATATGGTGCATAGAAGCCAGTCATTGACTTATAACGAACTGTTACATCTTTTAATATCTTATTAAGAGCAGTTCCCAGATGAATGTCACCATTGGCATAAGGAGGTCCATCATGAAGGATAAAAACAGGACCTTTGTTGTTCTTATCTAAAATCTTTTCATAAATATTCATTTCATCCCAATAATCAATCCAGGTAGGTTCTTTTTGCGGGAGGTTAGCGCGCATTGAAAAATTTGTTTTTGGTAGGTTTAAAGTCTTCTCGTATTCCATATATTATTATACCAGATCTTCCCAGGAATAATAGGCACTATCACCTTTGATCAACTTGCATCCCGTTAGAAGAAAAATGTCCTCCTTTTTTATAAGTCTATTAAATATTAGCTTAACATCTTTTCCTTTTATTATAAGACCCTTTGCTCCTACTTCTCTTGCAATAATTTTTAATTTTAAGATGGCGAGAAGATTAATGACCTCCGATGGAAGTAAACCAAAACGGTCTTTTAATTCATCCTTAATCAAAACAAGGTCTTCACCAGATAAGCACAAGCTCAGTTTCTTATAGAAAAATAACCTTAAGGCTTCGTCCTCAATATAGTAACCCGGCAAGTACGCAGGACGATCTGAAGAGACAAAAACATCTTCCTCTTTCTTACCATCCTTATCAGTAACTCCTTTCATTTTCTCAACAACCATTTCTGTAAAAAGATCAAGGCCAACTCTGATTATGTGACCATGCTGTTCGTGCCCATATAAATTTCCAGCTCCGCGAATTTCTAAATCCCGCATTGCCAACCTGAAACCAGAACCCAGGTTTGAATTCTCAACGATAGCTTGTAATCTCTCTTCACCCTCATAGGTCATGCTGGCTTTTGAATAAAACAGATACACATAGCTCTTTAGATTTGAGCGTCCTACCCTTCCCCTTAACTGATAAAGCTCTGATAAACCAAGATTTTGTGCTTCATCAATAATTAAGGTATTGGCTCTCGGTATATCAATCCCTGATTCTATTATAGTTGTAGATAGAAGAACCTGAAGGTCTCCCCGGTAAAACTTCCATAATATTTCTTCAAGTTCTTTATCATTCATCTGACCATGTGCAATTCCGATATTTACTGAACCGATTAAAGATTTGAGCATATCACCTACTTTATAAATAGATTTAACCCTGTTATGAACATAAAATACCTGACCTCCTCGTTTTAGCTCCCTTTCAATTGCTTCTTTAACAATAGATGGGTTAAAAGGAGAACAATAAATTTTTGCGTCTAATCTTCCTAATGGAGGTGTAAAAAGAAGACTGACATCCTTAATCCCCTTAAAAGCTAACTGTAATGTCCTTGGAATAGGTGTAGCAGACATAGATAATGTGTCTAAATTAGCTTTAATTTCTTTTATCTTTTCTTTCTGCCAAACCCCAAACCTGTGTTCTTCATCTATTATAAGAAGTCCTAAATCTTTGAATATAACATCTTTTTGAAGGAGCCGATGGGTTCCAATTATAATATCAAGAGTGCCTTTTTTTAGATTTTCAAGGGTAGTATTTTGCTCTTTCTGTGAAACAAATCGCGATAGTATTCCAATATTTATAGGGAACGGGGAAAAGCGTTCTTTAAATAAATGATAGTGCTGGTGAGCAAGAATTGTAGTAGGGACAAGAACAGCTGCTTGTTTTCCAGACATCACAGCTTGATAACTTGCACGAAGAGCAATCTCTGTTTTTCCATAACCAACATCTCCGCAAATTAGCCTATCCATCATTTTATTTGAAGCCATATCTTTTTTTACTTCTTCTATAACTTTTAACTGGTCAGGTGTTTCCTCGTAAGGAAAACCCTGGATGAACTCGTCTTCTCCAATAGGGTTTTCAGGAAAAACATATCCCTCTTTGAGTTTTCTTGAAGCATAAAGCTCAAGAAGTTTTGAGGCAACCTCACCAGCTTTCTCAACCGCTTTTTCTCGAATTTTAACCCATTCAGTCTTATCAAGAGGAGAAAGATTGTAAGTATCAGAACCAGAATACCTCTTGATAAGATGCAACTGGCTAAAAGGAATATATAATCTATCATTATTCTTGTATTCAAGCTCAATATACTCACCCAATTCACCTGCTATTTCTACAGGCTTTAAACCCTTAAAAACTCCGATACCATAGTTAAGATGAACTACAGGTTTACCTCTTTCAAACCCTTCAAGTAATTCTCTTGGAAATAGAGATACTTTTGAAGGAGGAGGATAAGGACTTAATTTAATATCAAATAACTCATTATCACTTAATACATTAACATCCGGATCAATTAACCTGAAGCCAGATCTCAACCTTCCCCTAAGAACTGTAACTCTTTTATTATCAAATTCGGGAAGGCGGTTCACATACTCAGTTATCACTACGACCTCCCCTTTTGCTTGCGAAAGATTTAACGGCTCTACTGCTTCCAGATAAATATAAGGTATATTAGTTTTATTAGAAGATATTCTTATAGACCAGTTCAACTTCAAATCATCAATACTTAAACTTAGCTCATCTTGTATATCATTATCTTCTAACAAGATAATTCTATATTCCTGGGGAATCAATTTATAAAACGGAAAAAATGAATCTCTGGGTCCACCCACCACACCAACTTTGAGTTTAGAAGAAGAGATTCTCTCAATTGTCATCTGGGTTTCTGAATCTACTTTACGAATATCTTGAATGATATTTTTCTCATCGTATTCCAATCGCAGAATATTCCTGTCAACAGGGTTGTATATGTCTAAAATGTAACCTCTTACAGCAAACTCTTTAGGTTGAGTTACAACAAAAGTTTTAGTAAAACCCTTTTCCTGCAGAAAGCGCACAAGTTCATCTCGAGGAAATTGCATACCCTTAACTATCAATGGTGAAGGCAGGTTTTCACTTATTAGAGGTAGCAAAAGAATATCTGGTGTAGCAAGATAAATTTCTCTTTCCCTCTTATTTAAGGAAAGGAAATTTAAGAGGTCACTTTCTAAGTCTTCACTATCAGAAGATAATATTTTTACCCGGTTACCCCACGATGAAAGTTCAATGCTTAAGAGATAGGATTCTCTGGCTGGAAGAATCACCAGAAGCGGTTCCTTAGAAGCCAAGGCAGTTAACAACCAGGGCCATGTAGCTTGTTTTGGAGCCCAGACATTAACCTTCCCTTCTTCTTGAAGCTCTCTATTAACAGACTTAAAAAAGGTTGATTTAAGGAAATTAACTAAAGAATTTGACTCTATCTTCAATTAAATTTAGACATAGCAGCTGCCATCCCTTCTTCCAGATAAAACTCAACAGCTGATACAGTATTTTCTATAGTCTCCCTGAGCTGCTCTTCTTCTTCACGAGAATATTCTGTCAGGACATATTCTTCAATTTCACATTCCCGAATAGGCCTTCCAATGCCTATCTTTAACCTATCAAACTGAGAAGTGCCGATAACTTTTATTATAGATTCAATACCCTTATGTCCTCCCGAGCTACTATTTGATTTAAACCTGATTTTACCTGAAGGAAGATCAAGATCATCATGAATCACTAACATTATTCTAACTATATCAAGAGCTTCCTTTCCGGTTTTAGCTATGTAAGAATCCAAAGATAATCCACTAAGATTCATATAAGTCATGGGCTTGATGAGTTCTATTTCCTTTTCTCTATAAATCATATGTGAATATTGGCTCCGATATTTTTTTTGCCATTTTAAATTATATTTCAGGGCAAAAGAGTCAAGCACCATAAAACCTATGTTGTGTCGGGTTAAAAGATATGTTAAACCCGGGTTTCCCAGGCCAATTAATAATCGCATGGTATCAAAGAAGGATTCAAGGAATCGGGGGTTCGAGGGTTCGAAGACCAGTGATGTGTAACTTGTGACATGTGATATGTAATCCTTTACTCATTACGCATTACTCATTACTCATCACTTGTCACTGGAATCCTTGACTCCTTGACCACTTGTACCCTTGAAAATTAATATTTATCCAAGCCACCAATTTTCTTTTCAAATAACTCACTTATTGAACTATGTCTAACAATCCTGACTATTGCTTCTCCTATTAATGAAGTTACACTTAGAACAGTCAGATTCGGAAACATTTTTTCATCTGGAATAGGTATAGTATCAGTCACTACAACTTCTGTAACTCCACAGTCCGTTAGTCGCTTAGAGGCATTTTCTGAAAAAACAGGGTGAGTTGCACAGATATAAACATCTTTAGCGCTCCGTTTTTTAAGTTCCATTGCTGCATCTGTGACAGTTCCTGCTGTGTCAATAATATCATCAAAAATAATTGCAGTTTTTCCTTCAACTTCACCTATTACATTCATTATTTCAAGAGCATTTGGTCTTGGTCTCCTCTTATCTATAACCGCTATAGACGCCTGGAGTTCCTCTGCTAAAGAACGAGACCGTACAAGGCTTCCTAAATCAGGGCTAACTACTACCGGATCGTAAAGTTTTTTCTTTTTTAAATAATGATTAAAGATGAAAAGGGGAGTAAGGTTATCCAGGGGTATATCAAAGAAGCCTTGAATCTGCCCGCTATGTAAATCCACTGCAACTACTCTTGAAGCTCCAGCAGCAGTTAAAAGATTAGCGACAAGTTTTGCAGTAATAGGTTCTCTACCTTTAGCCTTTCTATCCTGGCGAGCATAACCAAAGTATGGAGTAATTATATTGATAGACCGAGCTGAAGCTCTCACGAAAGCATCTACTGTTATCAGTAGTTCCATATAGCTTTCATTAACAGGATAGCAGGTGGATTGAATCAGGAAAATGTCCAGCCCCCTTACACTTTCCTTAATTTGAACATTAGTTTCTCCGTCTGCAAAACGACTGATGATTATTTTGCCCAGAGAAAGGTCAACATAACGAGCAACCTTATCAGCAAGCTCCGGGTGGGAACTACCAGAAAAAATTTTAACTTCCTCAAAGTTAACCATTTCTTTTCCTCCTTTCTCTCCTTTTAGAGACCCATTTTTCCTTATTAACCTGTTTTTCTCTACCAAGGGCCAACGCCTCTGGTGGAACATCCTGATTTATAACCGAACCAGCACCAATATATGCATCTTTCCCTATTTTAAGAGGGGCTATCAGTGTGGAATTACTTCCGACAAAAACGCCATCATCTATTGTGGTTGGATGTTTCCTTTCGCCATCATAGTTGCAGATAATCGTTCCTGCGCCAATATTAACACTCTCGCCTAACGTTGCGTCTCCCAGATAGCTTAAATGAGGTACCTTAGTTCCTTTTCCAATTGTACTTTTTTTAATCTCAGCAAAGTTTCCAATTTTAGCGCCTTTTTTTATTAGAGTATCTGGTCTAAGATGTGAGAATGGTCCCACACGGACACCTTCTTCTAAAACAGCACTCTCAAGCTCAGAGAGGTAAACCAGGCAGTTCTCGCCAATCATAGAATCTTTTATCATAGCCATGGGGCCAATTACTGAACCTTTCTTTATTTCAGTCTTACCCAAAAGAAAAGTAAAGGGGTTAATTGTGACATCTGGTTCTATTGAAACCCCAATCTCTACAAAGGTTGAACAAGGGTCTATAACTGTCACTCCTCTATCCATAAAGGTATTTAATAGTCTTTCCCTTAGAATTGTATGCATCCGAGCAAGTTCTTTTCGGGAATTAATTCCCTGGCAAACTGAAGGGTCATCAAGATATAACATAATTTCTACTTTGTGTCCAGAGTTTTTAAGAAGTTTGAGAACATCAGTTAGATAATACTCCCCCTGGTTATTATTTGGCTTCAAAAGAGGAAGGGTACTTTCTAATAACTTTCCCTTAAAAACATAGACAGAAGCATTAATTTCCTTAATTAAAGCTTCTTCAGGAGAAGCATCGCTTTCTTCAATGATTGAAGAAAACTCGCCCTTCTTATCGCGGACTACCCGTCCATATCCTGTAGGATTTTCCACCAAAGTGGTAAATATAGTAGCAGAAGCATCAGAGTTCAAATGATGGTCCAGAAGCAACTTTAACACTTCTCCTGTAATAAATGGAGCATCCCCTGGAACCACAAGAACCTGTTCTGCTTTACTTTCAGATATATAAGGGATTGCTTTTATTAAGGCATCACCCGTACCCAGTGGAGGGTCCTGGAGAACATAATGAAATCTGTCACCAAAAATATCTTTAATTTGCTGACCATTAGTGCCGATAATAATAAGAATATCCTTTATTCCCAATTCTTCTATGGCTTTGATAGGATAGGAGATTAGAGGTTGACCTAATAAAGGATGTAAAACTTTAGGTAATCTTGATTTCATCCTTTTGCCTTGCCCCGCAGCCAGTAATATTCCAGTTATCTTATCCATAGTTAGTTACTTTAAGAAAATGTTTATAGAGACCTGTATTTATGAAATTAAATATCTGGTGAATCATCTTAAAAGCAATACTCACAACTACAAATCTCCTTTTTATAACTCAAAAGATATTCACTAAAGATAACATACTGGCTGGGGAGGGAGGATTTGAACCCCCGAATGGCGGATCCAAAGTCCGCTGCCTTACCACTTGGCGACTCCCCACTCCATTAATTATAAGGCAGAAGCAGATGAAGGGTCAAGGATATATTTTATCTAACATCCTTGGAAATGCGATGGTTTCACGTATATGAGAAAGTCCACAAACCCAGGCTACTGTCCTTTCCAAACCCAAACCAAATCCAGAATGAGGAACAGACCCGTACCTCCTCAAATCCAGGTACCATTGATAAGCCTCAACTGGGAGATTGTGCTCTTCAATCCTTTTTAAAAGAAGGTTATAATCATCTATTCTCTGAGAACCACCTATGATTTCTCCATAACCCTCAGGAGCCAGAAGGTCAGCACATAATGCAACTTCTGGGTTGTCAGGGTTGGGTTGCATATAGAAAGCTTTAACCTTTGCTGGATAATGAGTAATAAAAACTGGTTTTTCATAAAGGTTGGAGATAAATGTTTCGTGAGGAGAGCCCAGATCATCGCCCCACTCAATAGGTAAGCCATTATCTCTTAATAACTCCAACGCTCTATCGTAAGTGATTTTAGGAAATAGAGGTTCTACTTTTGTTAAGGGAGCTATATCTCTATTTAGAGTAGAAAGCTCGTGAGATCTTTTCTCAAGAACCCTTTTAACCATAAACGAAACCAGTTCTTCTTGTATTGCCATATTCTCATCTTGCTCAACAAAAGCCATTTCTGGTTCCAGCATCCAGAATTCCATCAGATGCCGCCTTGTACGGGATTTTTCAGCTCTGAAGGTTGGACCGAAGGTGTAAACCTTTCCCAAAGCCATTGCAGTAGCTTCGTTATAAAGCTGGCCACTCTGGGTTAAGTAAACCGATTCACCATAGTAATCTACTTTAAAGAGTGTAGAAGTTCCTTCGCAGGCAGCTGGAGTTAGTATGGGTGTATCAATCTGTATGAATCCACGATAATTCAAAAAATCTCTTATAGATGAAATTATTTCTGCTCTAATTCTTAAAATAGATGATATGTGCTGAGACCTAAGCCAGAGATGTTGATGAGCTGTCAAAAACTCAACTCCATGCTCTTTAGGTGAAATGGGGTAATCCTGGCTAATTTGATATATATTAAGTTCCTCTACTTCTATTTCAACACCACCGATTGCTCGTTTGTCTTCCTTAACAATTCCTATAATTGAAAGAGAGCTTTCCTGGGTTAACTTATCAGCTTCAACAAACTGTGAATCCTTTACCCTATCTTTGGATATTAATCCCTGTACGATACCTGTTCCATCTCTAATTAAAATAAAAACTAATTTCCCTTTAGAAGTTCGGCTATATAACCATCCTTTAATTTCAACTATTTTTCCAATATAATCTTTTAAATCTTCAATTCTAACCCAGGTCATAATTGTTTTTCCTCCTTTTCTAAAAAATATCAAAATCCCCGCAGGTTAGATACCACTGATTTTTACCAATTAAAGTTTTGTCAAACTCTTTAACCAAAAAAGGAATCTTGTCAGGTCTTTTAAAATAACCTCTTCTTTTCAATATACCTGTTAAAAAAGAATCATTTAATACCTGGAACTCCAGAGTGGAAGCATTCTTTTCTTTAGCAGACTTCTCTAAGCCTGAAATAACTGAAGAAAGTAATTCTTCTTTTAAGATTACAAACTCTCCTACTTTAAACCTTTTTAATATTCCTCTTTCATCCCTTTTGAGGATAATAAAACCAAAGGGCATATTATTAATAATAAAAGTATAATACAAATAGTCTGAATCAGGTTTTATACTATAACGCCAACTAAGATAAGCACTACTTCTGTCTACTGCTATAGTATTTTTCATCTTGCTGTAATACTCCTGCCAGAGAGTTTCATACACAAAAGGAAGGTTTTTTTCTTCAACTATTTTTACATCTGAGTGAGAGATTTTATTTGAGGGTAAAATAAGACCTACAAAAATCTCTATTATAGGAGACAACCACGAGAAATACCTTAGATAACTACGACTTCTCAAGACCTCTTTCCAACTAATTATTTTTACATACCTAATTAATTTTCCTTTTTCTTCCCATCCTTGTTTTAGATAAGCAGAAACAGAATTTCTGTTGGGGAAACCAAAAAATAGCTTATATCCAACTTGTGAGCCTTCCTTCATCGTTAAAGAGATAAGGGCGTTAAAAATACCTTTACCACGATATGAAGGGTGTACCATGCTTTCAACTGACTGTCCAGCAAGAAACCGTTTACTATCAACAAGAATAGGTAATGGCCAGACTGCTTCATGGCCTACTATTTTTTCATCTTCTTCAGCCAGAGCAATCACGGGTTTAGCAAAGGGTACATCTTCAAACTTCCATTTCCATATCCTTTCGTTCATCATTCTTTGGGGCCAAACAAGTTTAAACAGAGAAAGAATTTTTTCTATGTCTTCGGTATCAAAAAGTCTATATTTCATCTTGACTTTGCTTCAATCCTTTTTTACCCTCTAAAGCGGATGTACACAATATCCCCATCTTCTATTAGAGAATCTTTACCCTCAAATCTCATCAAACCAGATTCTTTCACTTTTTGTACTGAACCCATCCTGACCAAATCTTCATATCGGACTACTTCTGCTTTAATAAAACCTTCATCCATCACTGAATGTATTGTACTTGCTGCTTCTCTCAAAGTTGCTCCCTTTTTAATTATCCAATTCTGCAAAATATCTGAAGCAGTTGTATAAAAAATAACACAGTTAAGTAAAGAGAAGGTTTTTTTGACGAGATTATCAAGAGTCCTGCTTGATAATCCTATGGAGTTTAGATATTCATTTATTTCATTTTGAGATAAAACACTAAGCTCAGTTTCAAGTTTTGCTGGTGAAATTACCCACTCATCACCTCTACCTTTAAGAAACTCCAATATCCTTAATGTTTCTTCTTGTGAAGTGCTCTCTTCTTTTTCAGAAATGTTTAATACAAAAAGTGTTGGCTTCACGCTTAAAAGGGAATATTTCTTGATATAAGACTGGGAAATATCTTCACATCTTCTAAGGGGTTCCCCTTTGTCAAGATGAAATAGCATTTTTTCAAGAACTGCTGCTTCTTCAGCATCTTCTTTGTGCCCGAGCTTCAAACTCTTTTTCAGTTTATCAAATGACTTCTCAAGTAAAGCTATATCACTTAACATGAGCTCCAGCTCAACAATTTCTACATCTCTTACAGGGTCTAAAGAACCTTCCACATGAGCTATATCGCCATCGCTATAGCATCTAACTACATGAACGATTACATCTACATTGCGAATATGCGAAAGAAATTGATTCCCCAAACCAGCTCCTTTATGAGCGCCTTTAACTAAACCAGCTATATCCAGAAACTTCAATCTGGCCAATCTTGATTCGCGGGGAGTCAGAAGGTCTTTTAGTTTTACCAATCTTTCATCGGGAATAAAAACTTCTGCTATATTTGGTTCTATTGTGGTGAAAGGATAAGGTCCAACTTCGCCCTCATGAAAAGTGAGAGCATTGAAGAGTGTAGTTTTTCCTACATTTGGAAGACCTACAATACCTGCTTGCACTTTTATAAACCACGAATAGAACGTAAACGCAGTATTCTTGATGCGATAGAGGGATGTGTACTAAAAAGACCTTCTAAATCAATTCCTTTACTAAAAGGGTTAACAATAAACATATGAGCCATAGCTTCAGTTGACGAACGCATCGGTTGTTTATGCTCCTCAAGCTTCTCAAGAGCCTGCACAAGACCTTCAGGATAACGAGTTAGCAGTGCACTCGTAGAATCTGCCAGAAACTCTCTTTGCCGGGAAATCGCTAACCTTATAAGTGTCATAAATATAGGAGCAAGAATGAGAAGAATCAACCCAACAATAAGTACGACAGCATTTCCTCCTCCTTTTCCCCTTCTTCTGCTACTCCCTCTGAAGCTCATCCTTAAGACAATATCTCTCATTATCACAACTGCACCAACCAGTACTGCAGCTATAGTAGCCAGAAGGATATCATAATTCCTGATATGCGATATCTCGTGAGCAATAACCCCTTCCAACTCCTGCCGGTCAAGTATCTTTAGTAAACCGGTGGTTACTGCAATAGCACTACGTTTAGGATCCCTTCCGGTAGCAAAGGCGTTAGGTGATAAATCATCAATAACATATACTCTGGGCTTGGGGATACCAGCAGCAATAGCTACTCCTTCTGTCGCATTGTGAAGGTAGCGGAACTCCTCATAAGAAGCCTCCCTGGCACCTGTTATAGATAAGGCAATCTTATCTGAATACAAGTAACTTCCCAAACTAAAAAAGATAGCCATACCCAGAGAGATAGTTGTAATAACTCCATGAAACTCCCCTCCTACATCCAGAAAATAGCCAACCCCTACTATCAGCAGGAACATAAAAAATATTAGGATAAGGCTAATTATTACATTTTGCCTGATCTGACTGCTTAAACTCATGAAAAACTTACTCTTGGAACCTCCTTTTCTTCTTCAGGAATAGAGAAAAATTCTGCTGCTTTATAACCAAAGATTGAAGCAACTAAGTTCGTAGGAAATACATGAGTAGTGGTATTATAATTCATTACTGTATCATTATAAAATTGGCGTGCAAAGGCAATTTTACTCTCTGTTCCTGATAATTCTTCCTGAAGCATAAGAAAATTTTGATTAGCCTTTAGGTCGGGGTAAGCTTCCGCTACTGCAAAGAGTGATTTTAGAACACCTGATAGAACATTGCTCGCATCACTTACTTCTTTAACAGATCCTCCACTAGTTGTCTTGGCTCTTAATTCAGTAACCTTTGCAAAAAGCTCCCTTTCATGAGTTGCGTAGCCTTTTACCACTTCCACGAGGTTAGGAATCATATCCGCCCTTCTTTTTAACTGCACATCAATCTGCCTCCAGCTGTTATCAACCCTTACTCTCAATACAACCAGACGGTTGTAAAGAAATACTCCAATAAGAAGTACTCCTAATACAAAAAATAACAGATAACCAAACATTATTTAAACCTCCTTTTTATTTAAAAATGGTATTTTTATACCTTTATCTTTAGCAACCTTTATTGCTTCTTGATAACCAGCATCTACATGTCTCATTACCCCTGTACCTGGGTCATTTGTCAGAACCAGCTGTAAACGCCTCTCGCTTTCCTCACTCCCATCTGCTACCACTACCATGCCTGCATGAATAGAATAACCTATACCCACTCCACCACCATGATGAAGAGACACCCAATGGGCCCCGGAAGCTGTATTTAAAAGAGCATTCAAAACTGGCCAGTCAGCTATAGCATCAGAACCATCTTTCATATTTTCTGTCTCACGATAGGGGCTCGCTACAGAACCAGAATCAAGATGGTCTCTTCCGATAACGATAGGCGCTTTAATTCTTCCTTTCTTAACAAGATGGTTAAACTCTGAGCCTGCCTTATCTCGTTCGCCATAACCAAGCCAGCATATCCTGGCGGGAAGACCCTGAAAATGAACCTTTCTCTGAGCCATTTTTATCCATCTTTTTAGATGTTCATCTTTAGGGAAAAGTTTTAAAATGGCTCTGTCAGTCTCGTATATATCTTCTGGGTCTCCAGAAAGAGCAACCCACCTGAATGGACCCTTGCCTTCACAGAAGAGTGGCCTTATGTATGCTGGTACAAAACCAGGATAACTATAAGCATCTTTTACGCCTTCTTTGAAGGCTTGAGTCCTTAAATTATTGCCATAATCAAATACAACTGCTCCCTTTTTTTGCATCTCCAGCATAGATTCAACCTGTCTTGCCATAGAAAAATAAGACTTTTTTAAATAGTCCTGAGGATTAGCTTTTCTTAAAGCAATAGCTTCTTCCAATTTAAGTCCAGCAGGAATATAGCCATTGAGTGGGTCATGAGCAGAGGTCTGGTCAGTAACCAGGTCAGGAGTTATCCCACGCCTTACCAACTCCAGATGGGTTTCAGAAGCATTGCCTATCAAGGCTATAGAACGGGGTATTCTCTTCTTTACTGCCTCGTCCATCCACCTAATAGCTTCCCCAAGATCACTGGTTACCATTTCTACATAACCTGTATCCAATCTTCTTTTAACTCTGGAAGGGTCTACTTCTACTGCCAGAATCACTCCTTCATTCATAGTCACAGCTAGAGGCTGAGCTCCACCCATCCCACCCAGACCAGCAGTTAGTACCCATTTACCTTTAAGAGAACCTCCATAGTGAGTCCTTCCAGCTTGACCGAATGTTTCAAAAGTACCTTGAAGAATACCTTGAGTGCCAATATATATCCAGGAACCTGCAGTCATCTGCCCATACATAATCAAACCTTTCTCTTCCAGTTCCCAGAAGTACTCAAGGTTAGCCCAGGCTGGAACAAGATGAGAATTAGCTATAAGCACCCGGGGTGCAAAAGAATGAGTCTTAAAAACCCCAACAGGTTTACCTGATTGTATTAGGAGAGTTTCATCACCATCTAATTCACGCAATGACTTAACTATACTTAAATAAGATTCGTAATTCCTTGCTGCTTTACCCCGACCTCCATAAACTACAAGATCTCCGGGTCTCTCAGCAACTTCAGGGTCTAACACATTCAAAAACATCCTCAGTGCTGCTTCTTGAGGCCAGCCCTTAGTCCAGAGCTTCGTACCCTTGAGAACTCTGGTTTTACCTGGAATCAATTCTAATTCTTCCTTTACTACCTCTTCAGCCACTACCTTCACCTCTCGGGCCTTTTAAATAATCCGACTACCTTTGTCAAACCCATTTTATATTATAGTATAAAATAAATAAAAAGATTCTGGAAGGAGAATCTTGAAGATGGATCTGCGAGAAGTCATTGGCTCACTGTTTTTCGTCTGCCTACAGGGGAAAAGCTCACACCTGAAGAAAAAAATATCTCCAAATCTCTGACACTATTTGTGAACAAAGTAGGTGTACCTTATAGAGAAGATTTTTCCATCTTGAAATTGAAGACTTTTTCACAGCCCACTGAGATATTTCCACTCTTGTCAGAAAAGGTGTTGATAGTCTTTTCCAATGATGCCTATAAAGCTATGGTTCAAGAAAGAAATCATAGATATCCTCAAGAAAAGCGACAAAGATATTATCCTGGTGGCAACAGGTAATCCCATAAGAAGCCCCAGGGAAACTACCACTGAAGTGTGACATGTAACTGGTAATAGACAATAAGTAATGAGAAATTTATGAAATGTATATTATAATTATCATTCATCACTAATAACATGTCACTTATTACTCTTCACTCATCACGGTTTTCCATTACTCATTACTCATCATCCGTCACAGATTTTCTGAATCTCGGTGTCGATCCCTATGGTGACAATGACAAACCCTTGGCTGGCCTCCTTTAGCAGCTTGTTATTCTACAGCTAAGGATTCTAATTACTTTAACAACCTTTTTAGGAGGAAGAGATGGAGGTGGGAAGGTGTCACCCTGAATTTGCGGGTAATGATAAGATCTTTTTAGAGGGGAGATTGCTTAGGAGACAGTTGACCTTTCTTAGAAATTCGGAGCTTAGAGCTTTGTCCCTCAAGGAGTAAAAGTCCTTTTATGCTAAAATGAAGAGTTACTTAATATACAAAAAAGGAGGTCAGTATGTTTGTAAAGTTATCAACAGGGAAAGAGATACCTATTGAGATGCATAAAATAAGAATTGTGCAGAAAACCTGGTGGGTTCTTATAGAAGAACGCCTATCAGCTATTAAAGAAGCAGGATACAATACTTTTCTCTTGAAGACCAGCGACATATTCCTGGATATGCTTACAGACAGCGGTACTAATGCCATGAGCGATAATCAGTTAGCTGCTACGATGGTTGCAGATGATAGCTACGCTGGCAGCGTAAGTTTCTACAAACTAACAGATGCCATAAAAGAGGTCCTCGGGTTCAATTATGTACTTCCAGTTCATCAGGGGAGAGCCGCTGAACATCTGATATGCAAGGTCCTGATGAAACCCGATGATATTATATTGACCAATTATCACTTCACTACTACCAGAGCTCATATAGAAGAAACTGGCAAGGGAGTCTGCCTGGAAATCTACGCTGATGAGGCTCTAAACACCCGCAGCACACACCCCTTCAAAGGCAATATTGACCTGAAAAAACTTAAAAAGGCAATAAAAGACTACGGCAAGGAGAAAATCTCCTTTGTCCGAATGGAAGCAACTACCAATCTTCTGGGTGGTCAGCCCTTTTCTATGGAGAATTTAATGGCTGTAAGGGAGGTCTGCTCAGAGTACAAAATACCCTTGATAATAGACGGAAGCTTAATCTCAGAAAACGCTTACTTAATAAAACAACGTGAGATGGGTTATGAGGATAAAAGCATTGAAGAAATAGTTAGAGAAATGGTTAACCTGTGCGACATATTCTACCTCTCAGGAAGGAAAAACACCTCAGTAAGAGGCGGCTTCATTGCCACCAACAATAAGGAATACTACAACATGATAAAGGTCTGGCTTCCTTTTTACGAGGGATTTCTCACTTATGGTGGGATGTCCACAAAGGAGATAGAGGCTATGGCTGTAGGAGTAAGAGAGATGACCGATCCTAATGTGGCAGGTTGTTCCATAGAACAGATAAGATATCTGGCAGAAAAGCTCATAGAAAGCGGTGTTCCGGTACTCACACCTCCTGGTGGTCTGGGCTGTCACCTTGATGCAAAACTGTTCCTGCCCCACATCCCCCAGAACGGGTATCCTGCGGGTTCGTTAGCGGTGGCTCTCTATATAGCGTCGGGTGTGAGGAGCATGGAAAGGGGTACCATCTCTACTGATAGAGATAAAAGCGGGGGAGAGGTATTTGCTGACCTGGAGTTAGTAAGAATAGCCTTCCCGCGAAGGGTTTATACCCTATCTCATATAGAATACATAGCTGACAGATTGAGCTGGCTTTACAACCACAGAGACCTTATTGGAAGGTTAAGATTTATCACAGAGCCACCCGTGCTAAGATTCTTCTTCGGTAAGTTAGAAGCTGTGGGTAACTGGGACGAAAAACTGGGAGAGGTCTTCAAAAAGGAGTTTGGTCCACTCTGTTAACAATTGAGGATGTTCCGTACTACGAAGAAAAAGATTTCCACATAGTTTTTTATATTTAAATAGTTGACAATTATAAGCAAATTATGATTATATAATTATAGCGCTGTCTTCAATAGACAGTACGAAATTAAAGAGAGGTTAATATATGTTAAAAGGAAAAAGTTTATTGTGGATAGTTTTTATTCCCATTTTTATCGCTTTATTCATCTTTTCTTCCACTAATGTTTTTGCAGCACCTGATGAAGCACCTATATACTATGGATGGCTATCACTTCTACCTGCTTTAGTAGCCATTGGTCTATGTTTTCTTACCAAACAGGTTCTTCCATCACTCATCATAGGTGTCTTTGTTGGTGCTACAATTACTCAAGGTTGGAATCCCTTAGTGGGTTTCACTCATACTCTCGGTATTCTTGTTGAGAACCTTACAGACAGTTGGAATGCAACAATTATTCTTTTTGACTTCGTTATTGGGGGGCTTATTGGCCTTCTCTTCCTCGGTGGTGGGGTGTATGCTTTTGCAGAAGCGATGATGAAAAAATTACACAATGCCAAATGGGGACAGGTGGCTGCTTACATACTTGGTGCGGTTATCTTTTTTGATGACTATGCAAACACAGCCACAGTTGGCAATTCTTTCCGCCCTGTAACCGACAAGCTCCGTATTTCAAGAGAAAAGTTTTCCTACATAGTAGATGCTACTGCTGCTCCAGTTGCTACTTTAGCTCTCGTAAGCACCTGGGTAGGGTATGAAGTAGGGTTGATTAAGGATGCCTTGAAGGCGGCTGGTTCTACCCTGGCTCCCTATACGGTCTTCCTTGAATCTCTTCCCCTTAAGTTCTACAGTATCTTTGCCTTAGTACTTATGGCTATGATAGTCTTTTCTGGCCGTGACTTTGGACCAATGCTCATAGCTGAGCGTCGTGCCAGAACCACTGGTAAGGTCTTTGCTGATGGAGCCCGACCTCTCTCTGGAGGTATTGTCCTTCGGGTAAAAGAAGGAATTAGCTACAAAATCTCCAATATGGTAGTACCTATGGTCTCCTTGATTGGCATAACCTTATTCAGTATCTGGTATACCGGTGGTGGCGCTGAGGTACCATTCGGCAAAGCCATTCAAAATGCCGACGCAGCCACCTCTCTCCTGTGGGGCTCCATGGGTGCTGTCTTGATAACCATTATATACTTTGCACTCCAACGATTAGCTAATCTGGGCGAGATGATGGATTCATTCCTGGAAGGTGCTAAGATGATGGTCCTGGCAAACCTTATTCTTCTTTCTGCCTGGTCTATGGGTGACATTACCAAGTCTATGGAAGCTGGCCCCTTTGTTGTAAACCTGGTTGAAGGTGCTCCCCTATTTATTATCCCAGTAGGGATGTTTCTTGCCTCCTGCCTTGTCTCCTTCGCCATGGGTACATCCTGGGGAACTATGGCAATCGGTATTCCTATAGCTGTTCCTCTTGGAATAGCATTGGGTATTCATCCAGCAATCATGACTTCTACTGTACTAACTGGTGCCATATTTGGTGACCACTGCTCCCCAATTTCAGACACTACTGTAATGTCATCAATGTTCTCTGGTTCTGACCATATGGACCATGTAAACACCCAGATTCCGTATGCCATATTGGCTGGAGTAACTGCTGCTATTGGTTATCTTTTAATGGCTTTTACAGGGTTCAATTTCTGGTACTGGGGCATCTCCTGGGTAGTAGGATTTGTGGTACTCTGGATTGCACTCAACTATCTTTCCAACAGAAGTGCCAGAGCATTAGGAATAACTCCTACAAAAGATTTCTGGAAGAGCCAACAGGAATAGATTTTAAACAATAACAAAAAAAATAAAAAAGGGGGGAGGTTTTTCTTTTCCCTCCTTTTTTATATAATTATTTATTAATTAGTTAAAAGGTTTATACTATCTTACTTATGATTCTTTCCAAAGCTTGACGATAATCTGGGAAAGAGATAAAAGATCCTGTCTATTATGTTCTACTATGGCAGTTAAAGGCCCAACATTACCTGTTATTATGTATGTCTCGTAAAAATAGGGTACCATTGCACCAGGTATGTCTATTCCTCTATTAAGACCCAGAATATACTTTTCAATAGTACCAAGTTTACAGTTAGGTAGCTTGTTTTTCCACGCTTGACGAGAAAAGGGTAAAAGGTCGTAATGACACTTTTTTAAGTTTGCTTCTATTCCATAATAATCCAATCTTCGTTGTAAGTATGGGATATCAAAACTTATACCATTATAGGTTACCAAGGCTTTCTTGTTCATAAAATGATTAAGCATTGCTTTTAATATAGCATGCTCTCTACTTTTTGAAGATAACAGATATTGATATACTTTCAATTTTCTATCTGAATGCTCTGCAAGCCCAATCAATATTACAGGCTGATTATTCAAGCCAAGTGTTTCAATATCAAGATATAATATCTCTTCCATATTATGAAATCGGGCAGTTAGTAAAGATAACGGATGGTTCCTTGGAAACCATCGATATATTAATTCGAATAAATCAGAACCATCAGAATTATCTATCCTATTGAGCACATCGCTTACTTTCTCTGCCCAACGTGGGTGTTCTTTAAGATCATAAAGGGTATAATAACCTTCTTTCCGTAAATCATCAGCAGTAAGTTTACCTATACCCTCAACTAATTGAAATTGGGAAGAAATAATTTTTTTTGCTAAATCAAGGGGCGGGATAGTAAAATCAAAAAACTCTTCGCTGACTATCTGATAACAAACTCCTACATCATTTTCCAGGTACTCACCATTCAAAACATCATCAAGCACTTTCCCTTCATGAATTTTTATTAGCTCCCTATTGTAATTATATAATCTTGCGTAATCTAAATCCTTGTAGGACCAAAATCCATACATATTAGAATATATTTCATCTTTCATAAGCATACTCACTTAAATTTGAAAACATTATAAGGTATTTTCATGAAGATGAGGAATATTTTGCTTTCATAGCATGGAGAGCCAGTGTAAGAGCAACTACTCCATATGCTATAAATACTCTGAAATACTCACCTACTTGAGGTTGACCAAATAATTTCTGTCCTGCTTGAGGTGAGACAACAAAGAGAGTATGAAACAAAAGAACACCTAAAAGGGCATTAAAAACTGTAGCCTTTTTTACGGTGGCTCCACCCACAAGAAGAGCTGCAATAGCAAAGAGAGCCACCTGTTCGTGGCTGGCATAAGTATTGACAGTACCCAGGTTTTGTAGAAATATCAATTGGCCAAAAGAAGCCAGGACAATAGATATCATGGTAGCAATTATCCTGTTTCTATCAACATTGATGCCATAAATATGTGAAACATGTGGTTCTTGCCCTATGGCTTTAAATTCCTGCCCCATTTTTGTTTTTAAGAAGAAGTTTATAGCTACGCATAGTCCAGCTATAACCAGAAAAGTAATCACAGGGATATTAATAAAAAAACGCCCAAAGGGAATTTTAATTCTAAAAATTGAATCTAAAGCATATTGAATATTAATCAAGTCCACCATACTCCTCACACCCCAACCCTGTGGTAAAAGTATGGTCGTGTTTTTGAAAGGAATAATGCTGGTACCAATTATAAATAAAAAAACCAATTGATAGAACCCATTTGCAAAAAATGAAGCTATAAAGCCTGTTACCATTTCTTTCCCTTTGGCAATATTAAAAAGTTTACCAACTGAAAAGCCAAAAAATAAAGCCAGGGGAATGGCTATTACGCAAGCTACAATAAAGCCAGGTAAACCTTTTAAACCCAATTCCATTACTACAATAGCAGCAATTTGACCTGCCATGGCACCTGTTACAATAGCAAAGTTTAAGCCTAAGCCAACCACTATTGGTATAATGAGAGAAAGGGTTAAGAAAGAGTTCCTCGACATTCTGGTAACCATATCATTAATAAAAACAGGTAGGGGAATTTTTGCTATCCAGAGACCAACTATACACAAAAAAGCGAAAATAAAAGGAACTGGATTGGATAAAAACAAGCTGGTTAATTTCTTCATCTTTAATCACCACCTTTCCTGGTAAGGGCGTAAAGAATCATCCCATGACTTATTATTACTCTTAAAACTTCAGTAATATCTCCTGCTTCTCCTGTGATAGCAACAGCCTGAGTAACCACGGGTAAAGTTATTGTAAGTAAAGTATGAAAAAGAATTGTACCAATAATCACATGAATTAAAGATGCCTTTCTTAGAGTGGCTCCACCTATTAGAATGCAAGCTATAGCTGGAAAAGCCATCATCAGCGGAGCTAAATAAAGTTGAATAAATCCAAAACTCTGAGCAAAAATAACTATACCAAGAGCAGCCAAAACTGTAGAAAGTAATGTTGCTTGCATCCTTGCTTTATTCTCCTTAATTCCAGAGGCTAAAGCAAAAAGTGGGTTAGCACCAACAGCTATTATTGATAGGCCAACTTTTGTTCTCAAAAATACATAAATAAAAAGACAAAATATAGCAAATATCAAAAAAGTTCCGGTGGGTATTCCAACTCCAACAAGTTTAAAAGATAAAATATTATCAAGAAATTGGGCTGTCTGAGCAGGAAGAACGAGTGTAGTTCTAAGGCCCTTTCCACCTATAGCCCATATAAGTGCATAATTTTTAAAAGGAATAAGGAGCCAGAAAATGCACATCAAAGACACCATAGCAAATCCTGTATAAGTCCCCACCATCATTTCCTGCCCTTTTGTCTTATTTAGAAGAACCCCATAAAAGTATCCCGCAATAACTGCGAGTCCTGTGCCTACAACAGAAGCAAAAAGGATATAATTAAGTCCTGTTAAGCGCCATTCCAGACCCAGAACCAGCCCAATCAAACCGCAGATAATACCAACCGGTAAACCAAAGTTAAGCCCTAATCCTGCTTTTAATGGTAGTAATAAAGCCAGAACGAAAAGACCATTTCTCCCTACCCTTACCATAGAATCAGTCAGGAGTCTTTTAACATCCATGCCGGTAACCAGAGCAAGTACTAAAAGTAAAAGTAGAAAACTCAGGATGATCAAACGAGGTATTCCAACTGTTTTTACAAGTGATCTTATTTGTTCTTTCATTGTTCTACTCTCCTTATACCTGCCATTGCTAAACCAAAGTCCACATCTGAAGTATCTGGTTCAAGAATATCTACTATTTTTCCATGATGAACTATAGCAATCCTGTCTGATATAGTTCTAAGTTCTTGAAGTTCAGAAGAAGTTAAAACAACTGTCATACCCATATCCTTATTCAATTTTACTATTAATTCAAGTATTTTCTGTTTTGCTCCTACATCAATTCCCCTTGTTGGTTCTGATACAAAGAGAAGTTCAGGTTCCATAGTAAGTGCTCTGGCTATACATATCTTTTGCTGGTTTCCTCCACTAAGGCTCATTACAACTTGATGAGGGCCAACACACCTGATATCCAGCTCATTTATCATTTTTAATGACCAATTTCTTAATTCTCTGGCATTGAGATATTTTATACCAAGATGAGTTCTGGAAAACCGGCTATTTACATAAAATGCTGTCAAACCTATATTTGTATCAATTGATTCCATCAGAAGAAGACCTACTCCTCGTCTATCTTCAGAAAGAAAAGCGATTTTTCTTTGTAAGAAAGTGAAAGGATTATTTAGTGGAAGTGGAATATCGTTATAGAATACCTCTCCTCTGGCAGGAAAAAGACCAGCTACTCCATTAGTAATACCAATTTTCCCATGCCCAGCTAAACCACCTATACCCAGAATTTCTCCTTTTTTGACATCCAAGTCTATGCCTTTAACTAACTCACCAGGCATGTCTACCTCGAGATTTCTAATCTTTAAAACTGACTGGTTCATTGGAGCACTCTTATCTTTAAATCCAATTTCCAGCTTCTTTAGCTTTCTCCCAACCATTAATTCAGCCAGTTCCATAATGTTCGTTTCTTTGCTATCTTTCTCCCCTATTTTTTCGCCATCTCTAAGTATGGTTACTCTGTTGGATACTTTTATAACCTCATCCAGCCTGTGACTTATAAAAAGGATAGCTAATCCTTTCTGGGCAAGAAGCCTTATTATGTCCAGTAGTTTCTCAGCTTCAGATTCTGTTAAAACAGCAGTTGGCTCATCAAAAACCAGAAGTTTTAGATTATCAGTTCCTGCTTTGTCTATTTCTCTGGCGACCTCAATAAATTGCTTATAACCAACAGGAAGGCCAATTACAGGGAGTAATTCATCTATTCCTAATCCAGCCTCCTTAAGAGCTTCCCTCGTATCTTTTCTCATAGGTGGAATATTAAGAGTTTCCATTTTCTGGCTTACAGTCCTTGACAAAAGGTTGGGATGTGTAATCTCACGATTTAGTTTTACATTCTCGGTAATATTAAAACCAGGTATGAGCATGAACTCCTGGTGTATCATGCCAATACCAAGATCCATGGCGCCTTTAGGACTTTTAACATTTATCTTCTTACCATCAATAAGCATTTCTCCTTCATAACCACCTGTTTCTTGTATTACAGGCATTCCAAAAAGAATATTCATAAGAGTCGTTTTCCCAGCGCCATTTTCTCCTACTACTCCGTGAATCTCTCCTTTTTTCACAACAAGAGAGACATCTTTTAGAACAGTATTGCCATAATATTCTTTTGTAATATTTTTAAATTCAATCATTCATTACTCCCACTATTTAAAAAAGAGCCAGGGCTTGGAGTTAAATATATTTTTCATCCAGCCCTGGCTAATCACTAAATATTAACCACTAAATTGACTAAAAAACAATGGACCCCAGAACAATTAGATACATTTGCCCAGTATCTTCTTTGTATTTATTCAGGGTTACTGGGACACCGGCTACATCTTCAAGTGATTTCTTAATTGCCGTAATGTCACCTTTTACTGCCTTACCTTCCACTATAGAAACGAGATAGTCAACCGCAGCCACAGTGCAAACCAGGTTAACAGGAGCAGGCCAGGTAGCAAAACGTCCAGCTCCACCCTTCTTCTCAATTTCTAATTTTATCTGTTCACAGATGTAAACCATATCACCAGCTTTGTCTGGAGGAATCTGAATCCCAAGAGCTCCTGGATAACCGTGAGTAGGGCTTGGGCAGCATTGTTCTGCAAAAATGCCTCCACCCTCCATGGTAGCTTTAATTAATGGCTCTTGCATACCACAGTTAGTACTGAAAAAACAAGTATCTTTACCATACTTACTTATTTGTCTGGGAACATCTTCCAGAATAAACTGCTGGGCTCCTGCCAAACCGCCTTCTCCCGTGGGGTCAGGAGCGGTTACGAATACAAACTGCAAACCCTGAGCTCTGCATTCTTCTTCCATCAGATTTCTTCTTTCAGCCAGGAGAACATAAGACATATGCCTAGGGAAAGAATAATGAATAAATGTTTTCGCACCCATCGTTTTAGCTTGTCGGATAATAGATTTTCCTCTGAATAGCTCATCTGGTTGAATGGAATAAAAAACTTCCTGATTAACAGTGTCCGGATCTTCATGGGGGGTCACAAAACCTACCAGTATATCAGGCCTGGTTTCTAATACCTTCCTTAAAGCTGGCAGTGCGCCAGGTACAGCCTGACTGATAACGATTACTTTTACATCCGGATTTGCTGCCAGACTGGTAATCTGAGATATTGTTGTCTCCTGCTCAGCCATGAAGTTATCAGGATAAGTGAGATGTATAACTCTTTCAGAACCATATTTAGCAATGACTCTTTCTGCACCTCTGTATTCATCTTCTCCTTGAGCAACAGTTCCTGTTACAATTCCAATTTTGAAAGGTTGTTCAACCTCTTCCACTTCCTTCGGTCTGGTTGCATAATACACGATACCTGCAACCACAATTACTACTACAAGAATCCAAACCCAATTCTTCATAGTATTACCTCCATAATAATATTTTCTGGCTCCTCCTAAAAAAAGAGCGCCAATTTATTATATAACAAAAAATCATGAAGAAATTAAAAAATTATATTTAAAGTAGTTGCTGAACTGGTAAGTTGTACAATAGAAATCAAGGGATCCAGGGGTCAAGTGAAAGATATTAACAAAAGGAAACAAGGATTCAAGGGGCATAGGATTCCAGTGAAAGATTTGAGATTTTATGATTTAAAACTCGTCACACGCCAAATGTCACATATCACTCGTCACTGGTCCTCGAATCCTCGAATCTTCGAGCCCTACTTAATAACAAAATTAAGTTCAAAAACTAATACCTCGGTTTGTGAGGGTTGGTTTTTATTAGCTCACCTGTTACCAGATAATAAACCCGTTCCCCCATATTTGTAGCGTGGTCTCCTATCCTTTCGAGATGTTGTGAAACCATTAAAAGAGCGTTTGCTCTCCTGATGTTCTTTGAGTCTTCCAGCATATAAGAAAGAAGTTCCCGGAAAATTTGATTATTTAAACCATCCAGTAGATCATCTTTCTCTATCAAATTCAGAGCTAACTGAGCACTTCTTTCGGTAAAAGCCTTTAACGCCTCATTTAGCATCTCAGAGCAGGTATCTCTCATTCTGGGAACATCAATTAATGGTTTAAGTAAAGGTTCATCTGCAATATCCATAGTAATTTCAGATATGTCTACTGCATGGTCAGCCATTCTTTCCAGGTCAACATTCATAAATAGGATAGCTAATATTAACCTGAGATCGCTACCGGTAGGCTGCTGGGTAGCAAGTAAATTTGCTGTCTCCATCTCAAGTTCAAGTGATAGCTTATCAATATAATCATCCACTTCAATAATTTCCATAGCAAGCCTTTTATCTCTTATTTTAAGAGCTTCTATGGATTTATTGATAGCCTTATCTACCTCATTCCCGAGAATAAGCAAGTCTCTCTCAAGACTTTGAAGTCTTCTTGAAAATGTCTCTCTGCCCATTATTTCTTCACCTCCTGTTTAACCAAACCTTCCTGTAACATAATCATTAGTTCTTTTATCT
>JBBIUB010000012.1:0-38968 GCA_037440465.1 Coprothermobacterota bacterium
TAAAATTAAGAAATTATAGTTTTAAAACTATATTGCGAAACAATTTTGCGTCAATTGGCGTCTGGATTTTGCTCAAAGAAAGTTCTGACATCGTCCAGCAGACACCACCATTTTTATTTATTTAAACTATAGTTTATAATATTCTAATGAGCATAATCGAAACCTTAACACGTCTACAATTTATTGAAGGAAAAAAATATGACACACTTAAAAGAAGGGAGGAAACACTGACTACCCTTCGCGAAATGAGTTTGCAATATGGGCAAATCTTGAAGGATAAAGAAAAAAAATTACACGAATTTCATAAACTTGAAACAGAACTAAAAGACTTTGAACTCCATATTGATGCGCTTAAAGATAAAATTAAATCTACAAAAGACTTGCTATTTTCTGGAAAAATAACTTCTTCAAAAGAGATCTTAAATTTGGACCATGAGTTAGACATCCTAAAAAAACAGGTAATTGATTTAGAAGATAAAGAACTTCTGGTTATGGAAACTATGGAATTAGAGACTAAGAAGATTCTGGGAATGGAAGAAAAGGTAAAGAACAAATTAAATCAAATTAAAGAGCAGGAAGATTCCATACCTGTCTGGAAAGATGAAGATGAAGCTTCTATTGAAGCTCTGAAATTGCTTCTACCTCCAGATTTATTAGCTGAGTTTTATCAGCTTTTCAAGACCAAAGGAGGAGTAGCTGTGGCTTCTCTTGTAGAAGGATTACATTGTGGTGGCTGTGGGGTAGCTATTCCTGTTAAACAGCAAAAAATTGCCCAAAAAGGAGAATTGGTTAGGTGCGAAAGTTGTCATCGCCTTCTTTACCGTTCTTAATTGAAGCATATTTATTTACTGATGGGAGTTCAATTGGAAATCCAGGTATGGGGGGTGCTGGAGTCATAATAAAAATACCCGATTCTAAAACTAAAACCAGAATTTTTTCTAAGCCTCTGGGTGTTGTTACCAATAATGAGGCTGAGTACGAAGCACTTATATATGGTCTTAATCTGGCTCTGGAGCTCCACCTTAAGAGAGTTTCAATACATGTAGACTCGGAACTTCTTTATTATCAACTAATGGGAGAATATAGAGTAAAAGCCCCCAACCTTTTACCAAAATTTCAACTTGTAATTGAGCTTCTTTCAAGATTTGAATATTTTGAACTTCATAGGGAAAGGTCAATAGAAGCTGATCGCCTGGCAAAAAAGGCGGCATTCCTGCAAATAAAACAGTAATAATGAACAAAGCCAACAACCTTTATATTATTGACGGGAGCAATCTTCTTTATCGTTTTTACTATGCCCTTCCACCATTTATTACATCCAGAGGAGAGAGAGTGGGTGCAGTTTTTGGTTTTGCTCGAATGCTCTTAAGGCTTCTAAAGAAGCCACCAGGCTACTGGGCGGTAGTCTGGGATAGCCCGAAACCCAATATTCGTTACTCTATTTTTCCAGAATACAAAGCCCAACGTCCACCTACCCCTTCAGATTTCATCTCCCAAAGGTTGTTGATGAAAGGATTAATGAAAGCCTTCAATGTACCCTGGGTAGAGATGGAAGGACAGGAAGCTGATGATGTAGTGGCCACTCTTTCAACTAGGGCCTTGAACGAAAATCTCAGAGTTGGTCTTTTCTCAGGAGATAAGGACTTCCTCCAACTTATTCAACCAGGAGTCACTATTTTCGTTATCAAGAAAGGAATAACAGAGTTAGAAGAGTACACTCCTCAGAGGTTTCTTCTGGAATGGGGAATTGAACCTTCTTCTGTGCGGGACTTTAAAGCTCTGAGCGGAGACCCCTCCGACAACATCAGGGGACTGGAAGGTGTAGGAGAAAAAACTGCCCTGGAACTTATAAGAAAATTTGGAAACCTGGAAGGCATTTACGATAACCTCGATAAGTTGATTCCAAGGCTTAAAGAATCATTAATTAACTCAAAAGATAGATTATTCTTATTAAGGGACGTAATCAGTTTAAATAAAGAGCTGAATATAGATACAACAATTTCTGATTTGACGTATTCACCTTATAGTCTTAATTCTGTAAGAGATTTTTTTGAAAGGCTGGAGTTTAAGAGTCTTTTAAAAGAGATGCCTGAAGAGGAAGAGAAACTTCTACAATCTCAGTCTGAAAGAATCACTGTTGTTGATGCGAATAGTATCAGCTGGAATACTGAAGATGAATTTCTCATTCTAATGGATTTTGAGTCCTTTAATCCTTCAAAAGTAAATATATCCCGAGCACTGGTTGGGAACCCTCGAAAACCACTGGCGATAGATCAGAGAACTTTACTTAAACCCCAGACGATTAATAGGCTCAAAGAGATATTAAACAGAGAAGAAATTAAGGTATTAACCAATGACTTAAAGACATTGATTAACTTCTTGAATAATCATAACCTTCCTTTACCTGTTAGAGTAGACGATTTAAGTCTACTTCTTTATCTGGAAGACCCTGACCAGAGCGGGGGAGTTCAGTTTTCTCCTGATATAGACTACAGCGAACTCTTAAAGGGTTTAACAACAGAAAGACTTAACTCTAATCTTTTAAAACTTTATGAAGAAGTTGAACTTCCTCTCTCCCATGTACTGGCTTCAATGGAGAATAAAGGAATTTATCTGGATCCTGCTTTATTAGAAAAATCAAAGAAGGAGGCAAGCGAGAGAGTCAGGGAAATTTCCAGAAAAGCGGTAGAGATTGTAGGTTTTCCTTTTAATCTTGGCTCTCCTCAGCAGGTAGCGGAGGTTCTTTTTGAGAAACTTAAACTTCAACCTCTCAAAAAGGGTAAAAACGGCTACTCAACTAATGTGGAAGTTCTCAAGGTTCTTGAGAGTAAGCACCCTGTTGTTCCTCTAATCATGGAGTATAGAGAAGTTTCTAAACTTATTTCTACTTACCTGGAAGCTTTGCCAAAGTTTGTGAATGCTGAAACTGGAAGAATTCATACTACTTATTCTATGAGGGGAACAACCACTGGAAGACTTTCTTCAAGAGACCCCAATCTACAAAATATTCCCACAAGAACACCGCTTGGAAGCCTTATCCGTAGTGCTTTTATTGCTCCTCCTGGAAAAGTGTTTATTAGCGGAGATTATTCTCAGATTGAATTGAGAGTACTCGCGCATCTTAGTGAAGAACCTGTGCTTATAAAGGCTTTTGAAGAAGAAGAAGACATTCATTCCTACACTGCTTCTATTCTTTTTGGCAGTCTAATATCACAGGTGAGTAGAGAGGAAAGAAGAAGAGCAAAAACCGTCAATTTTGGTCTAATTTACGGAATGTCAGAATATGGTCTTGCTCAGGAACTGGGTATATCCAGAGCAGAAGCCAGAGAATTTATTATTAAGTATTTTGAACGTATGCCGAGGGTTAAAGAATATCTGGAAGAAACACTCAAGGACAGTGTTGAGAAAGGATTAACTGAGACTATCCTTGGTCGTCGAAGGTTTATTCCAGACCTAACCAGTTCAAACAGAATTTTGAAAGATCAAGCTGTGAGAGTGGCTATTAATACACCCATTCAGGGTTCTGCTGCGGATATCATTAAGAAAGCAATGGTTGATTTCTGGAGATTGTCAATGGAGATGAAGCGGGATGATGGAAACCTTATCCTGCAGGTGCACGATGAACTTGTGGTAGAAGCAGAAGAAAATAATCTTGATTTTTGGGCAGGTTTTCTTAAGAACACCATGGAAAAGGTAATTTCTTTGAATGTACCCATAGAAGCGAACATAACCTTTGGACCTAATTGGAGAGACCTTAAACCGTGGGAAGCCTGAGGGTCATAGGGCTTACAGGTGTTATAGGAAGTGGCAAATCCGTGGTTGCTTCTTATCTCGGATCACTGGGGGCATATATAATAGATGCTGATAAATTGGGTCATAAGGTTCTGGAGAAGGGAAGTCCAGTTTATAAAAGGGTGCTAAAAGCCTTCGGTCCTTCCATCCTTAAGGAAAGCGGTGATATAGACAGAAAAATTTTGGCAAATATTGTTTTTGGTAAAGAAAAGAAAAGACTCCTTCTTAATTCTCTTACCCACCCTACCATAAAAGAACTTATAGAAGAAGAGCTAAATAATGCTCTAAAGGAAGGTTATAAAGAGGCTGTTCTTGAAGCAGCTATTTTACTTGAGAGTCCCTGGTTAAGCTTTGTTTCTGAAGTCTGGGAAATAAAAGCCTCCTATGAGAATTGTCTATCAAGGTCTGTCAAAGGAAAAGGGTATCAACCTGATGAAGTGAAAGATAGGTTAGAGGCTCAAATAAGCGCCAGGAGACAATCTACCGGCGCACCCTTAATTGAGATTGATAATAACGGTTCTCTGGAAGATACCTTAAATCAGGTCAAATATTATTTTTATCAGGAGAAACGATGAAACTTAACTATTCCCGTATGGATACATATCGTCAGTGCCCCCTTAGGTATAAGTATCGCTATATAGATAAAATGAAAGAAAAGCCACGGCCACCACTTTCATTGGGTAGTTCCGTTCACAAAACGCTTCAGATGTTTTACACTTCTACCAAACCAATTCCTACTATAGAAGACCTTCTAAGTTATCTTGATATATGCTGGGTAAGTGATGGTTATTCTTCAAGTAGTGAAGAAGCTCTCAATAAAAGTAAGGCTGTGAAAATGCTTACTGATTTTTATAAGAGAAATATTTTTCATTATCTCAAAGCTTACAAAACTGAACAGTATTTTGAAATACATCTCAACGATATTATTATTAACGGTTATTTAGACCAGGTTAATAAGTTTGGTGACACCTATGAGGTAGTTGAGTATAAGACTTCTCAGAATGGCTTGAGTCTGGAAGAAGCCTCTAATGACCTTCAAATAATTACTTACCATGTGGCTTTTAAATCGGTATATGGGTTTCCTCCAGAATCTGTGGTTTATCATAATATTAAAAGCGGTAAAATATTTAGAATTAAAGTGAGTTATGAGCAAGAAGAAAAAACACTTAATTTTTACAGAGAGATATCTGAGGGAATAAAAAAAGAAATGTTCAGCCCGAAAATTAATGTTTTCTGTCGTTGGTGTGATTTCATTGGTATATGTCCTGCTCAATCCAGGAGGAATGGTTTATGAAAGTAAATGGAACCCTAAAAAGAGGGTTACTCCTGGCAGGATTAGTTTTTTTCATTCTCTTATTCCTTGCTTTAAAATTCACTGATTCATTTTCACCCTCTGAGCTAAAGCCACAATATCTGGTATTTTCTTTCATTTCTGCTCTTCTTATTCTCCTCTGCGAAGCCCTACGTTTCTTTTCTGTGAGCAAGATTCTGAAGGGGAAGAACCTATCCTTTAGAGAGGCTCTTGCCATCTCTTTTGCAGGTGTTTTCTGGGCCAGGGTAACGCCAGGGGGTGCTGGAGGGGAACCATTTCAATTGTATCTAATGAGTAAGAAAGGCGTAAATACAGGAGAAGGAACAGCTATGATATTTGTCAATGCGATATTAAGTGTAACCATGAGGGTAATTTTACTTCTGATGATACCTTTTCTTTTAATGCTTTATTCAATACCTGATGTCAAGTTAAACTTAGTATCTGAATCTCTCTTTTTAGCTTTAATTATCGGTATAGTTGTGCTGGGCATTCTTTTATACATTCTTTTTCATCCTCAGATAATAATCCTGATAGGTAATTACCTTCTCTCACGACGATTTACAATTCGTATTTTAACTATAAAAAGAACGAAGATGTATCTTGATTTTATTAAGATTTTTATAGATGATTTTCAGAATCTTTCCAAAGAATGGAACCAGATAGACTTATTAAATATTATATCTGCTTTTTTCCTTATTTTTGGAGGTTGGATGTTAACTGCACTTATTCCATATTTTCTTCTTAAGAGTATAAATATTGCCACATCTTTCCCTTTAATATTCATACTCACAATAATCTCTCGTGCATTAACAGACTTTCTTCCTATCCCTGGCTCGATAGGTGTTCAGGAATTAAGTATTGCTACCATTTTTAAGACATTAGTTCCTTTTAATTTCCTGTGGTCATTTGTTTTTGTGTGGAGAATACTGTTTTATTACTTACCTTTAATCATCACAGCTTTAGTTTCTTATAGCCTCTTTTTTGCAGAACAAAGCTAAAAATAGGGTATTATTTAAAATTAGGAATCTATTTATTGGAGGAATTATAAATGATTATGCAGAAAAAGATTTATAGATTTGAAGAAGGTAATGCAAAACAGAAGAGTCTTCTGGGAGGAAAAGGGGCTGGTTTAGCTGGTATGACTAACATGGGTCTTCCCGTGCCTCCTGGCTTTACCATCACAACTGAAGTCTGTCGGGAGTATTACGAAGAGGGAGAAAAGATTCCTTTAGATGTTCAAAAGCAGGTTCTTGAGGAAATAAAGGTTCTTGAAGAGAAACTTCAAAAGAAGTTTGGTGGAGACGATAATCCCCTTCTTCTATCTGTCAGGTCTGGTGCACCTCTCTCTATGCCAGGCATGATGGATACAATCTTGAATCTGGGACTCAATGATAAAACTGTACAGGTTTTAGCGAAATTAAGCCAAAATGAGCGGTTTGCCTGGGATGCCTATAGAAGGTTTCTTCAATCCTTTGGAAAGGTTGTTATAAATGTTGAAGGAGAGAAGTTTGAAGAAGTCATAACTAACAGGAAAAAAATAAAAGGTGTTTCGGACGATACAGAGCTGTCCACCGATGATCTTAAGGGTTTAGTAGCAGATTTTAAAAACATAATTATGAATCACTCCGGCTCACCGTTTGAACAGGACCCATATAAACAGCTTATTGCCAGCATTAAAGCAGTTTTTGAATCCTGGAATAATCGCAGGGCTCAAGAATATAGAAAGATTTATAAAATCTCAGACAATCTTGGAACTGCAGTCAACATAATGGTAATGGTTTTTGGTAATCTGGGCTGGGATTCTGCCACTGGGGTGGCTTTTACTCGTAATCCTTCAACAGGAGAAAAAAAGTTTTTTGGTGAATATCTTCCCAATGCCCAGGGAGAAGATGTGGTATCAGGAGCCAGGACGCCTAAAGACATAGAAAATCTTGCTCAAGAACTACCACAGGCTTACCAAGAATTACTCAGGGTGGCGAACATTCTGGAAAAACACAATCGGGATATGCAAGATATTGAGTTCACAATAGAAAAAGGCAAACTTTACATGCTTCAGACGAGAACCGGAAAAAGGACACCTCAAGCTGCTATAAAGATGGCGATTGATATGGTTGAAGAAGGTCTCATAAGCAAAGAAGAGGCTTTGATGAGAGTCTCCTGTGACGAAATTGAAAGGGTTATGCATCCATCTATAGACCTTAAACATAAAAATACTGTAATCGCCAAAGGCTTACCAGCTTCTCCTGGAGCAGCAGTAGGAGAGGTTGTATTTGATGCTGACCTGGCTGTTAAACTAAAAGAAGAAGGTCATAATATTATTCTTGTCAGACCTGAAACCACTCCGGATGATGTACATGGCATGTATGCTGCACAAGGGATTCTTACCAGTCGTGGGGGCATGACCAGCCATGCTGCTGTGGTAGCCAGGGGTATGGGTAAACCCTGTATAGTAGGATGTGAAGAAATTAAAATAAACCTCCAGAAAAGAGTGTTCCTTGCCAGTGGTACAACGATAAAGGAAGGTGATTTTATTACCCTGGATGGTGGAGCTGGGGAAGTTATGCCTGGTATAGTTCCTCTCGTTTTGCCTTCTTTTACCGTAGAGTTCAAGAAACTTTTAGAGTATGCAGATGAGGTAAGAAGGTTAAGTGTTCATGCTAATGCTGATACTCCTCTGGATGCCCGTAAAGCACGAGAATTTGGTGCCCAGGGGATAGGACTTGCTCGTACTGAACACATGTTCCTGGGCCCTGACAGGGTGTCTATTGTCCAGAAGATGATAATGGCAGATACTACTGACGAGAGAAGTGAAGCCTTAAAAGAGCTTTTAGAAGTTCAGCGCGAAGATTTTGTTGGAATTCTGGAAGCTATGGATGGGTTACCTGTAACTATTCGTCTTTTGGACCCACCTTTGCACGAATTCTTACCTGCTCCGGAAGAGTTAGTAGAAGAACTACGAACTATGAGAGAAAAAGGAGCAGGTGACGGAAAAATCAAAGAAAAGGAGCTCTTACTTCGTAAGGCTGTAGACCTGAAAGAATTCAACCCTATGCTGGGATGGCGTGGTTGTAGATTGGGTATAGTTCTCCCAGAAATCTATGAGATGCAGGTAAGAGCAATCTTTGAAGCAGCAGCTAACCTTGCAAGAAGAGGTCTTAATCCCATAGTTGAGGTGATGCATCCCCTGGTAGGTATGTATAAAGAAATGGAGAGCCTTGCAGAGTTAACCCACAGGATTGCCATTCAGACAATGGAAAAAGAGAGGGTTAAACTTAACTATAAAGTTGGGACTATGATTGAAATACCCCGTGCTGCCCTTGTGGCAGATATAATTGCCCAGAAAGCTGAATTTTTCTCTTTTGGTACCAACGACCTAACCCAGATGACCTTTGGGTTCTCTCGAGACGATGCTGAAAGAAAATTCCTTCCTTATTATATTGAAAAAGGAATTCTTCAAATTAATCCATTTATGTCTCTTGATCAGGAAGGTGTAGGCAAACTAATGGATATAGCCGTAACTTTAGGTCGTAAAACCAGGCCTGACATTAAAATCGGTATTTGTGGAGAGCACGGTGGTGACCCAGCTTCCATTGAGTTCTGTCACCATCTGGGGCTCAATTATGTAAGCTGTTCACCCTTCAGGCTTCCTATAGCCCGTTTATCAGCAGCACAGGCTGTTTTGCGGGAAAAGATCATAGAAGTATCAACAAGTGTTTAAGGAGTTTAAGAATTAATTTAAGGGAAGAGTGGGATTCATTAGAAGTTATTTCCCCTCTAATAAGAGGGGTTAGGGGTGTGTTAGGATAAACTTAAGAGAAGAGTGGGAGTCTTTGGAAGATAAGATTTTATCTCCTTGGGCGGCGAGGAGTCGTCAAGCTAAGAGACTTTTTCCTGAAGAAGAATGTGTGCTCCGAACCGCTTACCAGAGGGATAGAGACAGAATTATTCATAGTAAATCTTTCCGGAGACTTAAACATAAAACCCAGGTCTTTTTAGCACCTGAAGGAGATCATTATCGTACCAGACTCACCCATACCTTTGAGGTGATGCAGATTGGAAGAACCATAAGCCGCTCACTTAGGCTCAATGAAGATCTGACAGAAGCTATTGCTCTGGCTCATGACCTTGGCCACCCCCCCTTCGGTCATGCCGGGGAAGAGGCTCTAAATGAAGCAGTGGGAAAAAGAATTGGCGGCTGGTTTAGGCACAATGAACAAAGTTTAAGAATTGTTGATTTAATTGAGAAGAGGTTCTCCAGTGAAGGAGATAAGATATCAGGGCTTAACCTAACTTTAGAGGTTAGAGATGGCATCCTTAGTCATTCAAAAGGTCTTGGACCGATTGAAGGCTTCAGCAAGGCTTCTACACTGGAAGGTGAAGTGGTGAAGGTTGCAGACCAGATAGCTTACCTTAATCACGACCTCGACGATGCTATAAGAGCCCAGGTAGTTGTAGAAAAAGATATTCCTATGATAGTAAAAAAGGCTCTTGGAAATACCACTACTGCAAGAATAAAGACACTGGTAGAAGATGTAGTTTTTAACTCCAAAGACAAAGGAGAAATAATATTTTCTCATTCTGTAAGAGAACCCATGGATACACTTAAAGATTTTCTGAAAAACTGTCTATATCAACCTACTTCTCTTGCTAAAAAGGAGGAGGAAAAAGCCAGGGGTATGATTTTGAGTCTCTATGATTTTCTTATGGAAGCAGAAAGGTTTGTGAATTTTGCTGAAGATGAAAGAAGTCAGGCTGTTGTAGATTTTATTGCAGGAATGACTGACCGTTATGCTCTTTCCTACTATTCAGAACATTTCTTACCATCTCCCTGGAAAGGTTAAGTTGTTAATAATGAATGTTGACAGGAATTATCTGGAAAAACTCAGGCAAAAAGCAGATATAGTAGAAGTCATAAGTTCTTATTTGAAATTAAGGAAATCTGGCAAAAATTATGTAGGACTCTGTCCTTTCCATAATGAAAGAACCCCTTCTTTTACAGTGAGTAAAGACCGTGGTCTTTATCACTGCTTTGGTTGTGGAGTAGGTGGAAATGTTTTCACTTTTGTAATGGAGATGGAAAAAATAGCTTTTAACGATGCTGCCAGGATGTTGGCTCGTCGCTTCAACATTACCTTTCCTTCATCAGTACCCTCTACTAATAAATTTGAAAAGCTCTTCCAGGCAAATTTAAAAATTGCATCATTTTATAACGAGATGCTGAAAAAACACTCTCAAGGAAAGGCTGTGCTGGATTACCTTAGTGGAAGGGGAATAAAAGATGAAAGTGTCGAAAAATTCCATCTTGGGTACAGCCCCCCTGACTCTATTCTGGCTAAAAAATACACTGCTCATGAGTTAGAACTGGATACTTTGCTGAAGTTGGGGTTGGTGGTACAGAGAGATACCGGGTTGGAAGATGTTCTACGGGACAGATTAGTCATCCCTATATACGACCATATGGGAAGGATAGTGGGTTTTGCTGGTAGAAGCCTCAGAGAAGATTTAATGCCCAAATATTTGAATATTGGTGAAACAGCTCTTTTTAAAAAAAGCAAAATTCTTTATGGCCTCTCCCAGGGGAAAAACAGTATATCTAAAAACAAAAAGGCAATCCTCGTTGAGGGATATTTTGATGTTATATCTCTCCATCAAAGTGGATTTTCATATGCTGTCTCCACTATGGGAACGAGTTTGACTTTAGAACAAGTAGACCTTCTAAAAAGATGGGTTGATGAAGTTATTCTTATGTTTGACCTGGATGAAGGAGGAAAAGCAGCCACTATGAGAAGTATAGATTTGCTCAAAGGCTTAGATATAAAAGTTAAAGTGCTTTCAGATTACGGAGAGAAAGATCCTGACGAACTTTTAAGAGCTCGCGGCAATGACATTCTAAAAGAAATGCTAAACCAAACTGTGCCAGCTTATGAATTCATCTGGAAGAATTTTATTGCTCAAAGCGATTTAGGAAGTATTGAGGGTAAGTCTTCTTTTATAAGAATGGTATCAAATTATCTCGCTGATAGTAAAAATCCTACACTGGTTTCTGAATATATCAGGAGGATGTCTGAAATTACCAGAGTTAAAGAGGAGCTTCTCTTAAGGGAGTTGGAAAGAATTAAAAGAAAGGGGAGTTCCACTGTTGAATCAATTACACAACTTATTGGGAAGATTAGCGGAAAAGAGAAACTAAGGCAAGAGATTGAATTGTATCTTCTATCTTTTCTTTTAAAAGATACGGAAAGTTTTTTAAAAATCAGTGAAGGTTTATCTCCAGAAGAGATAACAAATCATCAACTCAAAGGTATTTTTGAAAAGGTGTTAAAGATTGTTAAGGAAGAGGGTATACTACCTTTAAGTAGTATGAATAAAGTATTTACAGAAGAGGAGATTGCACTAACCTCTCGCCTACTTATTGATGATAAGTTTGATTTAGACTTTGTAGAAGTAAAGAATATGATAAGAAAATTTAGGCAGCTAAAGAATGAGGTTGATATAGAAAATCTGAAAACCCAGATTAAACAAACTGAGGTTAAAAGTGATTTTGAAGAACAGCGGAAGCTTCTTGTTGATTTAAGATACTTAATGGAATTAAACAGAGAGCTGAAGAAATAATGGCAGGTATCTATGGATAAGGCAGATATTGACTTAAAGGTAGCTCAATTACTGGAGAGAGCCAAAGAGAAAGATGGCCATCTCACTTATAATGATTTTATGGATGCTTTTGAATCATCAGAGTTGGATGCAGAGGAGATAGAAGAGATATATGACCTTTTACTTGAAGCCGGAGTAAGATTAGAAGAAGAATACCCTGATATTGAACCAAGTGTTATTGATGTAGAAGAAATAGTTAAAAAAGAAGTTTATTCGTATGAAGGGTTTGAACAGAGCGATCCTGTAAAAATGTATCTTGGCGAAATTGGTACAGTATCCCTGTTGACTCCAGAAGAAGAACGAATCCTGGCAGCCAGTATTGCAGAGGGAGATGAAAATTCACGAAAAAAATTAGTCGAAGCAAATCTTAGACTGGTGGTGAGTATAGCTAAGCGTTATGTAGGAAGAGGTTTGCTTTTCCTGGATTTAATTGAAGAAGGTAATCTCGGTCTTATCAAGGCTTCAACTAAATTCGACCATCGTAGAGGATATAAATTTAGTACTTATGCCACCTGGTGGATAAGGCAGGCTATTACCCGAGCACTTGCTGACCAGGGGCGAACCATCCGAATACCCGTTCATATGGTAGAAACCATAAATAGATATCTAAAAATATCCCAACATCTTCTCCAGGAAAAAGGAAGAACACCTGAATCCCAGGAAATTGCTGGAGAAATGAGTCTACCGATTACTAAGGTAGAAGGGATACCGAGAATAGCTCAGGAACCCATTTCCATGGAGACTCCCATAGGAGGAGAAGAAGATAATAGGCTGGGAGATTTTATTGAAGACCCTTCTATTCCATCTCCGGAACTGGAATCTTACAGGGTAGCAATCCGAGAGGGATTGCAGGAAATACTCAGGACCCTAAGCGACAGAGAGAGAGAAGTTATTGAATACAGGTTTGGCTTGGCTGATGGTAGGCAGAGGACTCTGGAAGAGGTTGGGCAGTTTTTTGGCGTGACTCGCGAGAGGATAAGACAGATAGAAACCAAGGCATTACGCAAATTGCGTACGAGAACCCGCAAGATGCGTTTGGAAGACCTTTTAGAAGAGTAAAATAATTCAGAAGCGTCCCTAATTATTTAGATTAAAGGGGGAAGATAGAAAGCCAACCCCATGATGATAACCCAGATGATAACAGATACCAGGAGAGGAATATCTTTGAATAATTCTTCTTCGGGCTCTTCTCCTTTGTTTTCTTGTTCTACAATGTAAAGATATCTGAATGCACCAAAAATTACCGGAACGATACTTAACCATAGAATAAATCTATTTGTTACAGGATTACTGGTAGAAGTAAAAGCATAAAGAGCATATGATGTTATGGTAAGGGTTGCTGAAGTATAAAGCATACTGTTTATTACACCTTCTGAATAAGACTTGAGAGATAGTCTTCTGGATTTTTCTTTAACCTGTTTTAATTCTCCTTTCCTTTTTGCAACTACAATAAACATAGCCAGAGAAAAGGTTACCAGGAGAAGCCAGGGAGAGGGCTCTACCTTCACCAGTATGCTACCAGCTCCAATACGCAGGAGATAACCGATGGTTACTGTTAGGACATCTAAAACAGCAATATTCTTTAACCATAGATGATATGACAGAGTTATCAGGAAATAACTTAGAAGAATAAGAAAGAAGAGTATGTTTAGAAAAAAAGCCCATGCGGATCCAAATATACTTAATAAAGTAGCTACTGTTATCACCTTAGAAGGAGTAAGTTCTCCCTTTGCTATGGGTCTGTTTCTTTTCCTGGGATGATTTTTATCTACCTCTCTATCTATAAGGTCATTTATTAGATAAGTACTACTGGCAACAAAAGAGAAAGCTAAAAAACCCTGGATACTTATTATTAGAAGTTCAGGATTATCTACCTGTCCAGAGAAAAAAAGTGGAGTAAAGATGAGAAGATTCTTTATCCACTGCTTAAGCCTTAAAGAGCTAACGATATTAATCAAATTCCTGTTCTTAGGAGCATTCATCTTCTATCATCCCCGTCAGTAAGTTTTATTTCACCCCCTCCTCCTACCTCATCCCGTTAGGGGAGGAGAGTATATCTGGGGTAGGGTAACATAATATACGTGGTTTATTTTATCATTTAAATATTTATATTTTTAAGAATTAATCAAATCTATATTATTGCCATTTCTATTGACACTAAGAAGGATAAAGGGTAATATTTTATCGCTGTTTTAATTCATATAATGGTTAAAATCAATTTCAGGATTGATTGAATAATAAATTAAAGTGAAACTAAGGAGGCTTGAGGTTATGCGGGAAATAGGAGCAGTAACTATTACAGAAGTAGTCGCCAGTCTCTGTCAGGAAGCAAATTTCTATTTAGGAGAAGATGTTCTCTGTTCATTTGAAGAGTCTTTATTAAAAGAAGAATCACCCTTGGGGAAAGATGTTTTTCTTCAACTTCTGGAGAATGCTCGTCTGGCTAAAGAAGAGAAGATACCTATCTGTCAGGACACCGGCACGGCAGTAATATTTGTTGAATTAGGTCAGGATGTTCACATTGTAGGTGGTGGCTTAAGAGAGGCCATTGATGCAGGGGTGGCAAAAGGTTACACAGAAGGATATCTCAGGGCATCCATGGTTAGCCATCCCCTTAAACGCAAAAACACAGGTAATAACACCCCTGCAATTATATATACAGAAGTAGTTCCCGGTGATAAGATAAAAATTACCATAGTCCCTAAGGGTGGTGGAAGCGAGAATATGAGTGCTTTGAAGATGTTAAAACCCTCCGATGGTGTTCAGGGTGTTAAGGATTTTGTTCTTGACCAAGTTAAACTGGCTGGTTCAAACCCCTGTCCTCCCATAGTGGTTGGAGTTGGTATAGGAGGAACCTTTGAACAAGTTGCTCTCCTTGCCAAGAAAGCTCTTTTAAGACCCATCGCTCAGCACAGTTCAGACCCTGATAATGCCAAGCTGGAAGCAGAACTTCTGGAAAGCATCAACAATACAGGCATTGGTCCGCAGGGTCTGGGTGGTAGAATCACTGCTCTCTGGGTCAATGTGGAAACCTATCCTGCCCATATTGCTTCTTTGCCGGTAGCAGTGAATATAAATTGTCATGCCTGCCGGCATAAAGAAATTGTTATATAGGATAATAGAAAAATTTAAGGATTCGAGGATTCCAGGATTCGAGGGTTCGAGTGAAAATCATAAAAAATAAATTCTTGGCTGGTCAAATCTTTTACTTGAATCCTTGACCCCTTGACCTCTTGAACCCTCGAATTTTATTAAGAATCAAAATTAAAAAAGGAGGTAATAGGCTAATGGCTGAACACAGGATAAATACACCCCTTACTGAAGATGTAATATCTCTGCTCAGGGCAGGAGATAAGGTATTTATTACAGGTACCATCTATGCAGCAAGAGATGCTGCTCACAAGAAACTGGTAGATCTTATTGATGAAGGGAAGCCCTTTCCTTTTGATATTAAAGGGCAGATTGTCTATTATGTTGGACCTTCTCCAGCTAAACCTGGAAATGTCATAGGTGCTGCTGGACCAACCACCAGCGAAAGAATGGATGCTTACACACCAATTCTATTGAAGCAAGGTCTTAAAGGTATGATCGGTAAGGGCTATAGGTCAACTGAAGTTAAGAAATCCATTATGGTAGAGAAAGCGGTCTACTTTGCCACAACAGGTGGAGCAGGGGCTTTATTGGCTAAGGTTATAAAAACGTCCAGAGTAATTGCCTATGAAGAGCTGGGACCTGAAGCTATAAGAGAATTTCAGGTAGAAGATTTTCCTGCCATTGTTATAAATGATATATATGGTGGTGACCTTTACGAACAGGGAATAAAAGAATATCAACGCTAAGGCGTTATAAATAAAAAGGAGGCATTAAGTGGATAAGGTTAATGTTGAGGAATTACTGGCTAAGGCAAAAAAGCCAGCTCATGATGCTATGATACTTCATCCCTTCTATCAGGGAAAGGTTCAAACAGCCTTAAAATGTGCTGTAAGGAGTTTTAACGATTTTGCCATCTGGTACACTCCAGGCGTGGCAGAACCTTGTAAGGCTATCAAAGCTGATAAGGAGCAAGCTTACGAGCATACCAATAAAGCCAACACCATTGCAGTAGTCTCTGATGGAACCAGAGTTCTTGGTTTGGGTGACATCGGTCCTCTGGCTGCTATGCCAGTTATGGAAGGCAAAGCACTTCTATTTAAATATTTAGGCGGTGTAGATGCTGTATCTATCTGCCTTGATACTAAAGACCCTGAAGAAATCATAAAAGCTGTTAAATGGCTTCAGCCTAACTTTGGAGGAATAAACTTAGAAGATATCTCCCAGCCCAAATGCTTCTATATCCTGGAAAGATTACGCCAGGAGATGGATATACCAGTTTGGCATGATGACCAGCAGGGCACAGCCACCGTAGTGGTAGCCGGTATAATAAACGCCCTTAAGGTAGTGAATAAAGAAATGTCTAAAGCGAACATTACCATATTGGGAGCAGGTGCATCAGGTATCTGCACAGCTCGAGTTCTTATCCTGGCAGGAGCTAACCCTGGTAATATCATCTTATGTGATAGCCAGGGAATCCTTCATAAAGGAAGAACTGATCTTCAGAATGATTTCAAAGAGAAGTGGGAGATGTGCCTGAAGAGCAATAAAGAAGGAAGAACCGGTACCATACCTGAAGCTATGAAGGGTACAGATGTTGTGGTAGGTCTTTCCCGTCCAGGCCCAGGTGTTATTAAAACAGAATGGGTTTCCGAAATGGCTAAGGATGGTATCATTTTTGCTTGTGCTAACCCTATTCCGGAGATATGGCCCTGGGAAGCTAAAGAAGGGGGTGTTAGGATTATGGCTACAGGAAGGTCTGACTTCCCCAACCAGGTTAATAACTCTCTCGGTTTCCCGGCTATTTTCAGAGGTGCTCTGGATGTCAGGGCAAAAACAATAAGCGATGAGATGTGTATTGCTGCTTCCAGAGAACTTGCAAAGTGCGCCGAAGATAAAGGGCTTAATGATGAGTATATTCTACCCCGTATGGACGAGTGGGAAGTCTTTCCTCGGGTGGCAGTAGCAGTGGCTCTCAAAGCTATTGAACAAAGCTTACACAGAATTGAACTCAGCAAAGAAGAATTATTCAACCGTGCTGCTACTGTTATCAAGACCTCTCAGGAAATGACCAATCTTCTTATGAGAGAAGGTATCATTCCTCAAGCTCCTGAAGGGTTGTAGTTTCTGAATAATGATACCCTCTTTTCTAACCCCCCTTTATTCCTTTTTTACAAGCACAGACACTTCCTCTACCCTCCTCCTACCTCCTCCCGCAAGGGGAGGAGAAGGAGAATTAGAAGCGGGGGAGGTTGGGGTGGGGGGTGTGTCATGAGGGGTTAGTGGAGGTGGCAAAGTCTAATAAATGGAAATTAAGGCTACTCTCATAAGAGATGAATTATATAAGGAGATAGAGGAGAGAAGCGACCAGAAGATATTAAACTGTTATCAGTGCGGTAAATGTTCTGCTGGCTGTCCAGCTGTGGCTTTCATGAGTCTTCCACCTCACCAGGTTTTAAGACTTCTTCAAATTGGAAGCAACGAAGAAGTCCTGAGAGCCAACAGCTTCTGGTTTTGTTCCTCCTGTTTTACTTGTGCTTCTCGTTGTCCTCGTTCCATTGATATATCAAAGGTGATGGAGGCATTAAGATTCCTTCTATACAGAAAAGGAATTACTCCCCTTAGCCAGGATATGCTTGATGAAGAACTGGAAAAAGATACACCCCAGCAAGCACTGGTAAGTTTGTGGAAAAAGAGTACTTAAAAGGAGTTTAGGTTGAAATATTCTTATTTTCCCGGTTGTACCCTTCACGAACAAAGTAAAAGTTTTAATCAATCTACTCTTGCTTCAAGTAGTGCTCTGGGTATTGAGTTAGAAGAACTCAAAGACTGGTATTGTTGTGGTGCTGTTTTTCCTCTTAGAGCTGATGATATTATGTCTCTTCTATCTCCCGTAAGAACTCTAATTGGAGCAAAAAAAGAGGGAAAAGACCTGGTTACCCTATGTGCAGCCTGTTATCAGGTTCTCAAGAGAACAAACTATCTTATTTTGGAAGATAGAGAGAAACGGGAGAAGATAAATAACTATCTGGAGGAAGATTATAAAGGTGATGTTAAAGTTCTTCACCTTTTAGAAGTTTTAAGAGATAACCTGGGCTGGTTGGGTTTAAGAGAAAAGGTTAGTCATCCCCTATCCGGACTTAAAGTAGCACCCTATTATGGTTGCCTTCTTTTAAGACCTGCTAAAGAAATGACTTTTGACCATCCTGAAAACCCCACCATTTTTGAAGATTTTCTAAAGAGCCTGGGTTGTGATGTTCCTGATTTTCCCTACAAAACAGAATGTTGCGGTGCTTACCTGGGGGCTACAGCTAAAGATGTAGTATCTCAAACTGTTTATAATATTCTACATGGTGCTCAGAAAAGAAAGATTGGAGCATTGATTGTGAGCTGTCCTCTATGTCATTACAATCTTGATTTTTATCAGGGTGAATTAATGAAAGAAAAAAGCGAACTCACACCAATACCTATCTTTTATTTTACTCAGCTTTTAGCTTTAGCTTTAGGACTAAGCACAGAAGTATGTCATTTTGAAGAACATCGTATTGACCCCCTACCATTTCTTGGAGTAATTAAATGAAGAAAATAGGTGTTTTTGTATGTTGGTGTGGTTTAAATATCTCCCGTACGGTGGATATAGAAAGAGTTATAAAAGAAGTTTCCAGGCATCCACAGGTTGTTGTTTCTACAGATTATAAATATCTCTGTTCCGAACCAGGTCAAAACCTCATTCAAAAATATGTGGAAGAAAACGAATTGGGAGGATTGGTGGTAGCTGCTTGCTCACCAAATATGCATGAGTTAACCTTTAGAAGTGTGGCTCAGCGTTGTGGTATCAACCCCTATCTTTGTGAAATGACAAACATACGTGAACAATGTAGCTGGGTTCATGATGATAGGGAAGAAGCTACCCACAAAGCTATTGATTTAATTATTATGACTGTTGAGAAAGTGCTTAGAAGTGATCCTCTATACTCTTCAACCGTGCCTCTTACTAAAAAAGCACTGGTAATTGGAGCAGGGATAAGTGGCATGGAGTCAGCTCTGGATATAGCTAATGCTGGTTATGAAGTTTCATTGGTGGATAAAAGACCCTATATTGGTGGTCACATGACTCAACTTTCAGAAACTTTTCCAACTTTGGATTGTGCTCAGTGTATTCTTACTCCTAAGACAGCAGAGGTGGCTCGTCATCCAAACATTAAAATATTACCTTATAGCGAAGTTGTAGAAATTAAGGGTTATGTAGGAAATTTTGAAGCAAAAATAAAAAGAAAAGCTACCTATGTGGATTGGGATAAATGCACAGGTTGTGGGATATGTGTAGAAAAATGTCCCCAGAAAACCTATTCAGAATTTGAAAGAGGACTAAAGGAAAGGAAATCAATTGATATACCCTTTCCTCAGGCGGTACCCTTTAAGGTTACCATAGATAAAGAAAGTTGTATTTATCTGAAAAAAAATAAGTGTGGAGTATGTGCAAAAATCTGCCCGGCTGAAGCGGTAGATTTTCAGCAACAAGATACTATCATTGAAGAAAAGTTTGGTGCCATTGTTGTAGCTACCGGTTTTGAACTTCTGGAAGGAGACGATTTAGCTGAATATGGTTATGGTAAATATAAGGATATCCTTGATGGAATGCAATTTGAAAGATTGAACTCATCATCAGGTCCTACCAGTGGAAAAATTCTTCGTCCTTCTGATGGCAAGGAACCAAAGGAATTGGTGTTTATCCAATGTGCTGGTTCCAGAGATAGAGAAAAAGGGGTACCCTATTGCTCCAGAATCTGTTGTATGTATACAGCTAAACATGCCCGACTATACAAGCAGAAAGTTCCAGATGGACAAGCTTACATCTTTTATATGGATATCAGAGCTGGTGGTAAGGGTTATGAAGAGTTTATATACAGGAGTGTTGATGAAGGAAATATCCTATACCTCAGAGGCCAGGTATCTAAGGTATTTGAAGAAGACGGGAAACTCATGGTCTGGGGTATGGATACTTTAAGCAGCAAAAAGATTGAGATTGCTGCAGATATGGTAGTTCTTGCCAATGCTATGATACCTTCTCAGGGAAGTAAACTTCTTGCCAGCATACTTAAGGTTGGAACCGACGAGCACGGATTTTTCCAGGAAGCTCATCCTAAGTTAAGACCGATTGAGAGTTTGACCAGGGGGGTATTTCTTGCTGGTTGTAGCCAATCACCAAAAGATATAACTGATACTGTGGCTCAAGGGAGCGCTGCAGCTTCCAAGGTTATGGCGATGTTTTCTAATGACACCATTAAAGTAGAACCTGTAGTTTCGTTGGTAAAGAAAGAAGATTGTTCGGGTTGTTTCGCTTGCGAAATAGCCTGTCCTTATGGCGCTATAGAGCATGAAGAATATAAAGGTCGTCAGGTAGCTTTTGTGAATGCTGCCCTCTGTCAGGGCTGTGGTTCCTGTACGGTTGCTTGTAGAGCAGGTGTAGTTGACCTTATGGGATTTAGCAACAAGCAGATATTAGCAGAAGTGGAAGCGCTTTTATGGAAATAGTAGCCTTTTTATGTAACTGGTGTAGTTATGCAGGGGCAGACCTGGCGGGAACCAGCCGATTTAAATATCCAGCAAACATTAAGGTTATCCGAGTTCCTTGTTCCAGTAGGGTAAACCCAACTTTTATACTCAAAGCTCTGGCAAACGGAGCAGATGGAGTAATGGTTTCTGGGTGTCATCCTGGAGATTGCCACTATACAACTGGCAACTATTTTACCAGGCGAAGGCTCTTATTGATGAAAAGGCTCCTGGAATTTACTGGAGTGAATCCTGATAGAGTCCATCTCTACTGGATATCAGCTTCAGAAGGAACGAAGTTTGCTGAAGCAGTAAAAGAAGTTGTGGAAAAGGTTGGTAAACTTGAAAAGAATCCAATGTCTTCCATTGAAGGGGAGATAAGATATGAAAAAAAATAGCCTGTCCCCAATAATTAAAGAATTATTAAAAAACGGTACCGTAAATTACTTTTTAGCCTATGGAAAAGGGAGTTTCTGGTTTAAAGTCAGGCCTTTGATTATAAGAGAACCTGTTGAATTAAAGAATTTAGAATGGAATAGATTTTGTTATCCTAACCTTACTACTTATCTAAAGGACTCATCAAGAAGTCAGGATAAAATAGGTGTTGTGGTAAAGGGTTGTGATGTGAAAAGCGTAGTTGAGCTTATTAAGGGTAATCAAATAGACAGAGAAAATCTTTTTCTCTTACAGGTTCCCTGCGATGGCACAGTTGACCCTGGAAAAGTAGAAAATCTGGTATGGATTTCTAAATTAAAGGTTACAGGCTTTGAAGAAACTGGTAATGGGCTTGAATTTATCACAAAAGAAGGCAGGGTTTCTGTTAATAAAGAAGAAGTATTTTTCTCAAAATGCTATAAATGTGATTTTGCACCATCTCCCCTGGTAGATAGATATCTTGATGAGGAAAGATTAGAAAAAAACCAACCTTCAATAGATAATCCTGACCTCTATGAAGAACTTAGAATTATTGAGGAGATGAATCCTGAAAAACGGTCAATCTACTGGGAGAAGCAATTTTCACGATGTATTAGATGTTTTGCTTGTAGAAATGTATGTCCTGTATGTTATTGTCCAACCTGTGTTTTTGACCAGAAAGATACCAGTTGGATTTCCAAAGGGGTGAAGCCTGAAGAGAACAATATTTTTCATCTGACACGTGCCCTTCACGTAGCAACTCTATGCACGGGTTGTGGAGAGTGTGAAAGAGTTTGTCCTATGAAATTGCCTCTTATGGAACTTAATCTAAAGCTAATAAAAGAAGTAGATGAGTTATATCATTACAAAGCTGGGGTAGATTTACAATCCATTTCTCCGCTTAAGGAGTATGGTAAGGATGACTACGATGAATTCAAATAATTTATCTATAAATATTCCACCACTTATATTGAAAAAAGAATATTTTCAGGGTTTTCTTGAAGCAATTAAAGATAAATATGAGCTATATATTCCTAGTGAAGAAGACGGAGTAACTCTAATTAGGGAGTATTCCAGTGGAGATAAATTATCTGAAAACTATTTTAATGTTTCGCTTCCTATAAGGAATCTCTTCTTCCCTCAAGAAGAGATTTTATTTAAATTTTCTTTGAAAGAAAATTACAACCTTGAAGAAAAAGAAATGCTTTCCAGAGAAAGGGTTATATTCGGAGTTCGCCCTTGTGATATTCTTAGCTTGTCTCTTCTGGATCTGGTTTTTGAATCTGAGAAGAAAGATTCTTATTATCTTAACAAACGTGATAAATCTATTATCATAGGTTTAGGATGTGTCGCTCCACAGGAAAGTTGTTTCTGTACATCTTTTGGTGTTGAGCCAGGGAAAGTAATTGGAGCGGATATATCACTCACCGATTTAGGTGAAAATTATCTTGTAGAAATATTATCTTTAAAGGGGGAGAGCTTAGTAAATTATTGCTCTTCGATTTTCTCAAAAGCTGAAGAAAGAGATTTTTTAAGAGGTAAAAATATTCAGTCTAAAACCCGTGAACTGATGCCTTCCAGGCTTGAAAGTGAAGCTAAACCCCTAAATCTTGAAAAATATTTTGAAAGTCCTGAATGGCAAAAGTTAGCTGAAACCTGTTTAGGTTGTGGTATCTGTACCTATCTTTGTCCTACCTGTCACTGTTTTGATATCTCAGATAAGCGGTGGTTAGAAGAAGGTCAGCGTTTCAGGTGTTGGGATTCCTGCATGTTCTCAGATTTTACCTTGATGACTTCAGGCCACAACCCTCGAATTAACAAAAAAGAAAGAGTAAGGCAAAGATTTATGCACAAACTCAGTTATTTCTACAACAGGTTTTCAGAGATTGCTTGTGTGGGTTGTGGGAGGTGTTTAAAATACTGTCCGGTAGATATTGATATAACTCGTGTAATAGGAGTTTTCAAAGATGAAGGAAAATAACTTATATAAGAACCCTTATCTACCTGAAGTAGTTCTGATTGAAAGGGTAACCACAGAAACCCCGGATATTAAAACCTTCAGGCTGTTAAAAACAGAGGGGAGTTTTGAGCACCTTCCCGGACAATTTATGGAGGTTTCAGTATTTGGTGTGGGAGAAGCCCCCATATCCATATCATCTTATGCTGGGAAGGCAGGATATATTGAACTGAGTATCAAAAAAATGGGTATGGTAACTTCAGCTCTTCACGACCTCAGGTTTGGAGACAAAATTGGAGTTCGTGGACCATATGGCAACTCTTTCCACATCGAATGGATTAAAAGGAAAGACCTTCTTTTTGTGGGTGGTGGTATAGGGCTGGCTCCCTTAAGGTCTCTTATTCATTATATATTCAGCAATAGAGAAGACTTTGGAAGAGTTACCATCCTGTATGGTGCCAGAACATTCCAGGACCTGGTTTTCAAAGACGAACTATTTAATCAGTGGCCCCAAAAGAAAGATACTCAAGTGCATACCACCTTAGATATGGGGAATGATGATTGGAAAGGGAGAGTGGGGGTAGTACCTAAGATACTGAAGGAGCTCAAGCTAAAACCGATTAATACTGTTGCTTTTACTTGTGGTCCCCCTATAATGATTAAATACACACTGGAAACCTTAGAAGAATTAGGTTTTCCAGATGAAGATATCATTACCACTCTTGAAATGAAGATGAAGTGTGGCATTGGTAAATGTGGAAGATGTAATATCGGAGATAAATATGTTTGCCTGGATGGACCTGTCTTTACTCTTAAGGAGTTAAAGGATCTTCCCCAGGAGTTTTGAGGAGGTAATAATTTATGAATCAAGAGATGATTACTATCTACATCATGGGTAAACCCTATGAAGTTCCAAAGGGTCTAACCATTATGAAAGCAATGGAGTACACTGGTTATCAATTTATTCGTGGATGTGGCTGTCGTGGTGGATTTTGTGGAGCTTGTGGAACTGTTTATCGTACACCCGGTGACTACCGTATTAAAGTGGGGCTTGCCTGCCAGACAGTAGTTGAAAGTGAAATGTATCTTACTCAAATACCTTTTTATCCAGCTAACAAGGCCCGATATAATATTGAAAAACTCAAACCTTCTCTCAATATTCTTATTCGTCACTATCCTGAACTCAGCCGTTGTTTATCCTGTAAAACCTGTGATAAAGTTTGTCCTCAGAACCTTAGAGTAATGGATACTATGGCAGCAGCCATGCGTGGTGATATAGCAAAGGCAGCAGACCTTTCCTTTGATTGTATTATGTGTGGTTTGTGCGCTTCCCGTTGTCCAGCAGAAATTGTGCAATATAATGTGTCTCTATTGACCCGAAGATTATATGGTCGTTATATTGCACCACCGTCCATACATCTGGCTCGTAGACTGGAAGAAGTAAAAGAAGGAAAATATGATGCTGAGCTTGAAGAGCTTATGAATAAGGATCTGGATGGGTTAAAAAGCCTTTACGCTACCAGAGATATAGAGCCTTAAGGGAGGAAAAAGATGAGCTATACGCCTGAAATGTTAGAGTCAATGAAGCTGGTTGAAAATACCAGAAAAGATCGAATGAAAGAAAGATTTCCTTCTTTGTCTATGGATGAAAGGCAAAACCTTCTTAAAAGTTTCCATCCTGATTTTCGCGAAGATACCTTAAGACTTCTCAAGGTTGGTCCCAGCAAGGGTATGAAAGTTCCTCACGAAGTGGCTGATATCCTGGAAGCAAAAAGTAGAATAAAGCCAGGTGATGTTAATTTAGATACACCAGATTACGAGGTAGATGTACTAATAATAGGTGGTGGTGGAGCTGGAGCTGCAGCTGCCCTGACTGCTCAGGAATCAGGGGCTTCAGTTTTACTGGTGACTAAACTTCGTATGGGTGATGCCAATACTATGATGGCTCAGGGTGGGATACAAGCAGCCACCAAGGATAACGATTCTCCTTCTTCTCACTATCTGGATGTTATGGGTGGTGGAGGTTTTTCAAATAAAACTGAACTGGCAAGAACTCTGGTAATAGAAGCACCTTCTATAATTACCTGGCTTGAAACATTAGGTTGCATGTTTGACAAGGACTCAGAAGGGAATCTAATGACCATCCATGGTGGTGGTACCAGTCGTAAAAGGATGCACTTTGCCAGGGATTATACAGGTGCTGAAATTATGAGAACCCTTAGAGACGAGGTTATTAACAGAGGAATAAACGTGGTGGAGTTTGCTGCTGCAGTGGAACTTATAATGGATAATAATGGACAGTGCAGTGGAGCAGTGCTCTTTAATCTTGAAAGAAATACCTACGAGGTAGTTAAGGCAAAAACTACCATTTTGACAACCGGTGGTTTTGGCAGACTCCATGTTGGTGGTTTTCCAACCTCTAACCATTATGGTGCCACCGCTGATGGTTTAGTTTTGGCTTATAGAGCTGGAGCCAAACTTATATTTCTGGAAGCTACGCAATTTCACCCAACTGGAGCAGCTTATCCCGAACAGATTGTAGGGTTACTGGTAACTGAGAAGGTGCGTGGTGTAGGAGCTCAACTTGTAAACTCCCTCGGTGAGCAGTTCATCTATGCCCTGGAAACGAGAGATGTTGTTTCTTCTGCTGTAATTCGGGAATGTTATGATAGAAACAAAGGAATTACCACACTTTCTGGTATAAAAGGAGTTTGGTTGGATTCACCCATTATTGACATGATAAAGGGACCTGGAACAGTGATAAATGAACTTCCTGCTATGTACCGGATGTATGAAAGATTCGGAATTGACATGTCCAAAGACCCCATATTAATTTATCCAACCCTTCATTATCAAAACGGTGGTGTTGAGATAAACAGCTGGGGAGAAACTGTTATTCCTAATCTTTTTGCTGCAGGTGAAGTCTCAGGTGGTGTACATGGGAGGAACAGGTTGATGGGGAACTCACTTTTGGATGTTCTGGTTTTTGGGAAAAGAGCAGGAAAAAAAGCTGCTGAAAAAATGAAAGATGTTACCCTCGGAAAACCCAACCTGGAACATGTGGTGGCTTTTGAAGAAGAATTGAAGAAAGAAGGACTCCTGAGTGAAAAGGTATCTCCTATGCTTCTCCCCAACTACTCTGCTTCAATAAGGCAGGGAGGCGGCCAGGAGTAAGGAGAGTAGTATGAAACTTTATGAATATTTAGCGAAAGAGATTTTCCGAAATGAAGGGATTCCTCTTCCACGGGGAAAAGTGGCTTTTACTCTATCAGAAGCCATAGAAATAGCCCAGGAGATAGGCTTTCCTGTGGCGATAAAATCCCAAATCTTGGCTGGTGGAAGGGGTAAGGCAGGTGGCATAACCTTTGCAAACAACCCTGAAGAAGTCGAAAAGGAAGCTTATAAAATCCTGGGTTCTCAACTAAAAGGTCTTAAAGTAGATAGGATTTTAGTGGAAGAAAAACTGAAAATTGATAAGGAGTTATACCTAAGTATTGCGATTGATGGAAATCTTAAAAGCCCCATTATTATTGCATCTCCTAATGGAGGAGTTGACATAGAAAATGTTCCCGAAGAACATATATACAAAAGACCTTTGGACATTGGAATAGGGTTACACTCCTATACTGGTATGGAGGTGGGGAGAAGACTTGACTTAGAAGGGAAGTTAAGAGAAGAATGTTCCAAAATTGTGGAAACACTTTATAAAATATTCAGAGAGAAAGACGCAGAATTAGTGGAAATAAATCCTCTCATTGTTTCGGATGGTCGAATGATAGCCCTTGATGCTAAGCTTAACATAGACGATGATGCCCTCTTCAGACAAAAAGTAATCCCGAGCGTATTAGAGGGTGATGAATGGGAACTCAAGGCAAAGGAGCTCGGATTAAATTATGTCCAGCTCGATGGCAACATCGCGGTGATGGCTAACGGGGCAGGCATAACTATGGCTACACTGGATATGCTGGCTCACTTTGGTGGTAAGCCGGCTAACTTTCTGGATGCTGGTGGGGGAGCAGCTGTAGAACCAATGGCTAAAGCCATAGAACTTCTTCTTAACACCAAACCCCGGGTTATCTTTATAAACATCTTTGGTGGTATTACCAGGTGTGATGATGTGGCAAGGGCCATCCTTCAGGTTAAAGAATTATTAGGAATTAATCTCCCTTTGGTTATCCGTCTTACAGGAACACGGGAAGAAGAGGCTTTAGTATTACTTAAAGAACATAATTTATCCGCTTTTAAGTCCATGGAAGAAGCTGTCTTGAAAGCAGTAACACTTGCCAATGGTATTTTGAGTTAAGGAGGATAAAATGGCGATACTCATTAATAAAGATACTCGTGTATTAGTTCAGGGAGTGACCGGTAAACAGGGGAGTTTTCACACTAAAGAAATGCTTGAATTTGGAACAGATGTTGTGGCTGGAACTTCCCCGGGCAAGGGTGGACTTAAAGTAGAAGGGGTTCCTGTTTTTGATACAGTTGAAGAGGCAATAGAAAAAACCGGTGCCAATGCTTCTGTAATCTTTGTTCCCGGACCTTTTGCCAAAGAAGCTGCTTTTGAAACCATTGAGTCTGGGATAAAAGTCCTAATCATCATCACCGAGCGAGTGCCTGTTCATGATGCTATGGAGATAATCCCATTTGCCAGGAGAAAAGGAACCATTGTTCTGGGACCTAACACTTTTGGTATATGTACTGCCGGTCAGTGTAAGATTGGAATTCCTCCCAATGCTATATTTAAACCCGGAAATGTGGGGGTGGTTAGCCGTAGTGGAACTCTTACTTATGAGATTGTTTCTTCGCTTACCACCAGAGGTATAGGGCAGACCACTTGCCTGGGACTGGGTGGAGATAGGGTAGTAGGTTTGAGTTTCGTAGATATATTAAAACTCTTTGAGGCTGATGAAGCAACAAAAGCTGTAGTCATGATTGGAGAGATAGGAGGTAGCCAGGAAGAGGAAGCAGCTGAGTTTATTAAGGGAATGAAAAAGCATGTGGTGGCTTATATTGCAGGTAAGAGTTCTCCTCCAGGCAAGAGGATGGGTCATGCTGGAGCAATAATTGAGAGAGGTAAAGGTGCCTTTGATAGTAAGGTTAAGGCTCTCACCTCTGCTGGCGCACTGGTAGCTGAATTACCATCCCAGGTAGTTGAACTTATAAGCCTTTTGTTAAAGTAGAAAAAGCCTCCCCCTTTTCTAAAGGGGGATTGAGGGGGATTAGGAAGTAACTGGAGGTTAAAAAAGATAGGCCCTTACAATTTTAGTCCAGCATCACAGGAAGAGAAAATGGTCTTTGGTGCACAGAGACCCGGGTATCCCGACAGGGTGGTATCTGAGGTAGCAGTTGAAGAATGGATAAATTTCGTGAAAGTGAATGGTATAAAGCGTGTTGTCTGTCTTCTCCCCGATTATCAACTTTCTTACTACAACTCTCTACCTTCAGGTCTTCTCGGTAAATACTGCGAAACTTTCTGTGAAGATAATATTCTTCACACCCCTGTTGAAGACTATCACTTAGTTGATAGAGATACTCTGAGAAGGATAATTGAATTCCTGAAGGAGTCCGACCTTCTCGGAAAACCTGTGGTTGTCCACTGTTCCGGTGGTCTTGGCAGGACAGGACACATTCTTTCAGCATGGCTGGTGCATGGTAGGGGTTTTGATAGAAAAGATGCCTTAAAAGCAGTTGTAGATATGGGAAGAGACCCTTACGAAGCCATAAATTACCAAAATGCTTCAAAAGAAGACCTTTTGAATCTTCTCAATACTCTATTTTAAATATTTTTTTAAAAGAGTGTTTCAATAAATGCCAAGGTACTGCCTGAGCTGCGCCGAGTTTGTTCTGGACAGGTTAAAGGAGAAGGGAGGCTTTACTGTTTCCGGTTTATAAAAAGCCTGGACTGAAAAGGGGTCAAGCAGTGATGAGGGGTTTGGTGGATTATAAAAGGCATCTCGCAGATAAAGTTAGAGGGTTTATAGTGATTGGAAGTATCCAAGGTGGCGATAAAGCCTTTTATACAGTGATACCAAAATACTGTGAGTCTGAATATATGCCGGTAGCCATCCTTCTGTTTCCTGCAGAGTCTGATAACTCCAAGGCTTGGTTAGAAGGCAATATGGTGGAGAGTGAAGTGGAAAGGCTGAGACTGGAGCACTTCACACATATGCTTTTAAAGGAGTGGATGAAGAAAGGAGAGGTAGTCCCATTTACTTGAGATGGCTTCCTGTATATGCCCGTTTAGAGAATATCCACCTTTTGGGGAATGCTTATTGACTTAGTAATCTCGAACCCTGACCAGTAAGCGGTGGTTGTGTAGTAAAATTATCTTTGAGACGAAACGTTTCAGTAATCAAAAAGTGAGGTTAGATTGAAATGTTAAGCCTTCCATTAATAAGCAGTATGTTATATTTTCTATTGGGTTTTGGGGCGGGTTCCTTTGGAGGAATGATTGGTGTAGGAGGAGGTGTCATTATTGTGCCTGCTTTGGTTTTTCTCTTTGGTTTCCCCCAACATCTGGCACAGGGCACTTCTCTTGCCATCTTTGTTCTACCTGTGGGTTTACTGGCGGCCTTAACATATTACAAGCAGGGAAATGTGGACTTGAGGGTAGCAGCCCTTTTATGTATCGGAGTTTTTCTAGGTGGTCTTATGGGTGCTAAGCTTGCCCATATGGTACCTAGTCCTGTCCTCAAGAAAATATGTGGAGTAGGTTTTTTACTTATTTCTTTAAGAATGATATTTATGAAGTAAATTAATATGGGAAGAAGCTTAAGTAGTATTTTTTATTAAAAATGATGAAAGCAGGAGGTTTCATATGAATAGCGATGAAATTCACATACATTATGTCTGTACAAATAAAGAAGCACAAAAGAATATAGAAAGTAAAGAGTAAGTCTTTGTTTCTAATTGTGGTTACGACGACTGCTGCGGTTATTTGATTGTAGTCTTTGCGTGGATGTCTGTCCGGTTAACTGCATCCAGATATTTCCAAGGTAATAACGAGGGCAAAGATTTTGTTTAAAAATCGTATAAAAAACAAGTGGAAATTAAAACAGGAAAATTTACTAATAAATATTTTATGCTATATTAAATCTAAGATTTCAATTAGGATAAAGGAGAAAAAATGTTTGACCTTCTGATATACAACGGCACAATCATTGATGGATTGAATAAAGAACCTTTTAAGGCTGATTTAGGAATAATTGGAGATAAAATTGTGGCCATAGGTAGAATTTCTTTGATGGAAAGCAATAAGAGAATAAACGCAAACGGTCTTTGTGTCACACCAGGTTTTATAGATATTCATACTCATTCTGATGATTCTTTTCTTTTGAACCCATTTATGGAAAGTAAAATTCGTCAGGGGGTTACTACTGAAGTAGCTGGAAATTGTGGGCATTCGTATGCACCTCTGGCAGGTGAAGCTATAAACCAGGCTGAAAAATATCTTGCTCGTTATGATTATCCTTTAAAGTGGCAGAGTATGGGTGAATACCTGGCAATGATTGAAGAGAAAAGCATTTCTACAAATGCCATAGCCCAGGTAGGTCATGGCACAATCAGAGCGGGTGTTATGGGTTACGATATGCGTAAACCAACGGAAAAAGAACTTTACTCAATGAAATATATGTTAGCATCAGCACTTGAAGAAGGAGCACTCGGTTTTTCCACCGGACTTATATATCCACCATCCAGCTATGCCCAACCAGAGGAGATAATAGAGCTTGCTAAAGTAGTAGCCAAACACGATGGTATTTACACTACCCATATGCGTAATGAAGGGGATATGCTTTTAGAGTCAGTTGAAGAATCTATAGACGTGGCTCGTAAAGCGGGAGTAAGAGTGGAGATTTCCCATCATAAGGCTGTAGGAAAGAACAACTGGGGTAAGACAGTAGAGAGTTTAGCACTGATAGATAAAGCCCGTAATTCAGGGTTGTCAATTACCTGCGACCAATACCCTTATATTGCTGCCGCCACCAGCCTTACAAGCCGTGTTCCGGACTGGGCACATGAAGGAGGGTTAGATAAAATGGTGGAGAGATTGAAGGCTCATGAAACATCCAGCCGAATCAAAGAGGAAATCAAGACCCGTATGCCTGATGATTCCAGCTATGAAGCAGTTCTTATAGCAGGTTGTCGGAGTGATATTTCCCTGGAAGGACTTACTCTACTGGATATAGCCAGGAAGTGGAGTATACCACCAGTAGAGGTTATATTTAAACTTCTCATTAATAACAATGGACTGGTGGATATTGTAAGTTTTGGGATGTGCGAGGAAGATATAGGGAGGGTTATGAAATCTCCCTTTGTAATGATTGGCTCAGATGCAGGAGCTAAGGCAACTTATGGTCCTTTGTCTGAAGGAAAACCCCACCCGAGAAGTTATGGCACCTTTCCCAGGGTTCTCGGGTACTATAGCCGAGAACTCAAAATAATAAATTTAGTAGAAGCTGTTTATAAAATGACCGGGTTTCCTGCGAAAACCCTTGGTCTCTCCAGAAGGGGTATATTATCGGTAGGTAACTATGCTGATATTACCATATTTGACCCAGCTACGGTAATTGATAAAGCTACTTATATTCAACCCCACCAGTATCCTCAGGGCATTAACTATGTTATTGTAAATGGTGTGGTGACAGTAGAAAAGGGAGAACATACGAAAGCTCTTAAAGGCAGAGTTATCAGGAGAAAAAGTGATTGAAAAAAGCACTTAATATTAACCCTGAGTTAACTACGAAGATGATAACCTCCTTCATCCGAGAAAAGGTTTTGAAGGCAGGCTTTGGCAGAATTGTCATGGGTCTCTCGGGTGGGCTGGACTCTACCGTGGTTGCCCACCTCGCAGTCAAGGCTCTTGGTAGAGAAGGAGTTGTGGGGATTGTTCTTCCTTACAGGACTGTAAGACCAGAAACAATCAATGATGCTGAAGGGGTAGGTCGTGATTTAGGTATAAAATACACTACTATAGATATAACCCCTATGGTAGAAGCTTATCTACCTTCTGATGTTAAAGAGCTCTATCTACGAAAAGGCAACTTTATGGCACGAATGCGGATGGCGGTTCTCTATGACCAGTCTGTGATATATCGGGCTTTGGTTCTGGGCACCTCCAATAAAACAGAACTCCTTTTGGGATATGGAACCATATATGGGGATCTGGGCGTATCTCTTCAACCTCTGGGTGACCTATACAAAACGCAAGTCTATGAGCTGGCTCAATATTTGGGAGTTAAACAAAACATACTTAAGAAAGTTCCTACAGCAGACCTTTATCCTGGCCAGACTGACGAAGGTGACCTTGGTGCTACCTATGCAGAAATGGATAAGATTCTTTTTCACCTTGTTGAACTAAAGGAATCCTTAACGAAATTGAAACAATCCGGTTTCAATATGGAGTTGGTGCAAAGACTGAAAAAGCGTATTCTTCAAAATAGATTCAAAAGTTGTCTTCCTCCTATAGCTAAACTTTCCTGATGGCTTTATCAACCTCAGGTATGTAACCATACAGTTGTTTTTTTAGTCAAATTTATTGACATGGAAGAAAAGGAACTTATTGATAGATTTAAAAAGGGAGAAGAAGGAGTTTTTTTCCGTTTTCTCGATATGTACGAAAAGACTGTCTATACAATTAGCTTGAGGATTATGGGTAATTCTGAAGATGCCCTGGATGCTTCTCAAGAAACTTGGTTCAAGATATATAGGAATCTCAAAAATTTCAGAGAAGAATCAACTCTGAAAACCTGGATTTATCGTATAGCAGTTAATACATCCTTAACAGAGTTAAAGCGTAAGAGACGCTCTAATACTTTACCTTTGGATGAGGCAGTACTTAAATCTCTACCTGTTGATTACAGTGAGTTGGAAGAAGCCCTTTTGAACCTTCCCGAAAAGTACCGGGTTGCTGTTACTTTGAGAGATATTTACGGATATCCTTACGAAGAGATAAAAACTCTTATGCATATATCATTAAGTTCTGCCAAGATTTTAGTTCATAGAGGTAGAAAGAAGTTAAAAGGTAAATTGGAAGGATATGAATTTGAGGAGGTGGAAGAGTGGAGTTAGATTATGCCATTGTAGCCTACCTTAAAGGGGAACTGGGTACTTTAGCTTGCCAGAAAGTAAAGAATCTCATTAATACAAATGATCACTTTGCACGAAAAGCAGCTGAATGGAAGCATGCTTTGACTAAACTTGATGGTTTGAAAGAGAAAGAATACTCGGTCCCTTCTGGCTATAGGGAACTTTTAATGAAAAGATTAGCTGAAAAGAAGGTGAATCATTCTATAATTGGAGCGCTGGCAGTAATTCCTGTTTTACTTGTTGGCCTGGGGGTTTTTCTTCTCAAGCGTAAAAATGCAGCATGAAACCTGAGGAATTCATACCTCACCGACCTCCATTTCTGATGGTGGATGAACTCTTGGAAGTGGAGACAGGTGTTAAAGCTATTGGTGTTAAAAGATGGAAAAAGGAAGACCCAATATTTGAAGGGCACTTCCCGGGAGATCCCGTGGTTCCAGGAGTACTAATTATAGAAGCTATGGGACAGGTTGGAGCTGCATCTGTATTAAGTGAAGAAAGACATAAAAATAAGAAGGTTTTTCTGGTTAAGATACAGGAGGCGAAGTTTCTAAAGATGGTGTGTCCTGAGGATGAAGTGCATTTTAACACAATAGTTCGTTACCTTAAAGGAGGCTTTGGCGAAGGTATTGGGGAAGCCTTTGTAAGAGGTACTAAGGTAGCAGAAGGAAGGATAATCTTTAAGGTGCTCTAATGATTAAAACAAAACTAACACAGATGTTAGGTTTAAGATATCCTATTTTGCAGGGGGGTATGGCATGGGTAGCTACCCCTGAACTTGTTGCAGCAGTTTCTGAGTCGGGCGCCTTTGGAATTCTTGGAACCGGTCACCTTAACAGCGAAGATAGCCTGAAAGCCATAAGAGAAGTCAAGAAACTTACTTCCCGACCATTTGGAGTAAATGTTATGCTTCAATCTATTTATGCTCAAGATATTGTAAGGGTAATTCTGGAAGAGAAACCTACCATGGTTACTACAGGAGCAGGTAATCCTTCTTCTTTTGTCCCTGCCTTAAAAGATAAAGGTATTCTGGTATTTCCTGTTATAAGTTCTGTGGCTCTGGCTATAAGACTTCAGAGAACTGGGGTGGACGGAGTAATTGCCGAAGGGAGAGAGTCAGGCGGTCATGTAGGTAAAACAGCTACCCTTCCCTTCATTCCTCAAGTGGTAGATGCTGTGAGTTTGCCAGTGGTAGCAGCAGGAGGTATAGCTGATGGCAGAGGGTTTGTAGCAGCTCTTTCTCTTGGTGCAGCAGGAATTCAGATGGGTACGAGATTTATTTGCACTAAAGAATCTAAAGTACATCAATCCTATAAAGAGGCTATAATTAAGGCTGGAGACTTGAGTACTATCGTTACCGGTGAATCTATAGCTCATCCAGTTAGGGTTATTCGAAATAAATTAGCTAACAAGTTTATGGAACTTGAGAAAAAGAATGCTTCAATAGAAGAATTGGAGGAGATAGGGGTAGGTTCTCTGAGAAGAGCTGTTCTGGATGGTGATATTGAAGGTGGCTCGGTTATGTCTGGAGAAATAGCCGGTTTAATCAAGGATATACCTTATGTTTCAGAACTTCTATTAAGATTAGAAGAAGAGGCTCTGAGCATAATTTCTTCCCTTAAAGATCAGGTGGAGGTTTAAATTCCCCCTTTTCTATATCTTCTTTTACCATTTGCTTTTATTACCGGTGGGTTACCTTTTGGTTATTGGGTAGGAAAGGTTTTCTGTAAGGTAGATGTGAGAACAATGGGAAGCGGAAATATCGGGGCAGCTAATGTGATTAGAAATCTGGGTATTAAGTGGGGTGCTCTGGTTTTGTTGTTAGACCTTCTTAAAAGTTTTGTTCCTTTATTAATTGTCAAAAGCTGTTTCACATCACCTTTGTTAATTTCTCTCTTTGCTATTTTCCTGGTTTTTGGTCATAACTTTTCACCTTTCTTGATGTTTAAAGGGGGGAAGGGAGTAGCCACCACTATGGGTGTTTATTTTGCCCTGGCTCTACCTATTCTCCCCTGGGTAGTCATAGTATATGTGTTAACTCTTGTTTTAACTGGTTTTTCATCTCTTGCTTCCTTGTTTGCTCTATTATTTGTTCCTTTTGTCTTGTTCTTTTTCAAGTTTCCAACTTATATAATTTATTTAAGTATTTTTCTTTTTCTTCTCGCCCTTACAAGACATAAAGATAATATCCTGAGGCTCTGGCGTTGTGAAGAGAAACCACTTTTTCCCTTGAGGAGGAGATGACTATGTTAACCCTTCTTTTCCCAGGTCAGGGTTCGCAGTACTCAGGAATGCATAATAAATGGATGGAATTTAATATTTTTAAAGATACCATCTCTGAAGCTTCTCATTGCTTGAATATTGATTTTTTATCCCTTCTAAAAAATGGTTCGGAGGAGGAGTTAAAACAAACCTCCATAACCCAACCACTGATTTTAACAGTTAGCACAGGTATTTGCCGGGTGATGGAAGATAGGGGTTATAAGGGAAAGGTGGTTCTGGGACATAGTCTGGGTTCATATTCAGCTCTGGTAGCTTCAGGAGTTATCTTATTTGAAGATGGACTTAAGATAACCCGTAAAAGAGGTGAGTTGGTAGAAGAGTATCTCGGGCGAGATTTTAAAGGGGGTCTTGTAGCAATAATAGGATTAACGGAAGATGAGGTCAGGGAAGCATTTAGAAACCACCCTGAACTGGATATAACCAATATTAATACCCATGACCAGATAGTAGTGGGAGGAAAAGAGAAAGACCTGGAGCCTTTAATTCTTGAGTTAAAAGATAAAAAGGTAAAAGCTTATAAACTGGCAGTTTCTCACCCCTTCCATACGAGGTATTTAAAGAAGGCTGTACCTGTTTTCAGAAAATATATATCTGTCTTTTCCTTTAAAAAACCTATTGTCCACTACCTTTCACCCAGTCTGGGTGAAAGGTTAGAAGATGGCGAGGTTATCAAGGATGTCCTGGCAGAAGAACTTGTTGCTCCTGTAAATTTTGTGAAGGCAGTAAAGAAAGCCAGAGAACTTGGAGCTACCTCTTTTATGGAAGTAGGACCCAAAGATGTGCTTACAAGACTAATGAGAAAGATTCACCCCGATGCACAGGTTGTTTCTGTTGATTTAGAAGAGGATAAAGTATTGAAAGGAGAAGGAAATGTCGCTTGAAATAGCATTAATAACAGGGGGTACCAGAGGAATTGGCAAAGCAATAAGCCTTCTTTTTCTTAAAGAAGGTGTGAAAGTAGTGGCTGTGTACAGAGAAGATGAAGAGGCGCGAAAGGAATTTGAGAAAGAAGCTCAAAAAATAGGGACGGACTATCTGGCTATTAAAGCCGACGTCACAATAAAAGAAGAAGTATCCAGGTTGGTTTCACTGGTTAAGGACAGGTACGGGCGTATTGATGTTCTTGTTAATAATGCAGGCATAACCCGGGACAACCTTTTTCTTCGTATGAGGGAGGAGGACTTTCTTCAGGTTATTAATATCAACTTCTTGGGGTCTTATTTTTTGACTAAAGAAGTTTTACCTTTTATGGTTAAAGCACGCTTCGGTAGAATTATCAATATAGCTTCAGTGGTAGGAATGATAGGTAATGTTGGACAGACCAACTATGCTTCTTCCAAAGCAGCCTTGATTGGTCTTACAAGATCTTTGGCTAAAGAGGTAGGAGCATACGGTATTACAGTAAATGCTGTAGCCCCTGGTTATATCAAAACAGAATTAACTGATAAACTATCTGAGGAAACCAAAAAGGAATACTTAAAAAAGATTCCTTTAAGGAGATATGGCTTGCCTGAGGAAGTGGCGCAAGTTGTTAAGTTTTTGTCTTCACCAGCAGCCAGTTATATTAACGGACAGGTGATTGTTATTGATGGCGGACTAACCGCTTAAAATATTATAGGAGGAATTAGAAAAATGAATCGCGAAGATGTTTTTGGAATTATTAAAGAGGTAGTAGTTGAGAAACTCGGTGTTGATGAAGATATCGTAATTGAAGACGCTTTATTCATAGGAGATGTGAAAGGTACCCCACCTGGTTTGGGAGCTGATTCATTGTATCTCGTAGAGATAGTGATGGAGTTAGAAGACAGGTTTAAAGAGTTCAATCTCAGAATAGAAGATGAGGATTTACCCAAAATAAGAACAGTTAAGGATGCTGTAGATTACATTGCAATTAGAATTGTGACGAGTGACTAGTAAATTAAAAATCGTAGAACCCTCGAACCCTTCTTTATAAGGTGTGCTTTATGAAACGAAGGGTAGTTGTTACTGGTATAGGTGTTATAACCTCCCTGGGGAAGGATAAGGATGAATTTTTCACATCTCTTCTTGAAGGTAAATCAGGAATAAGAGAGGTTCCTCATCTCAGGGAAGCAGGTTGCTCTGTTTTTATAGCCTCTCCTGTTTTTGATTTTGACCCTCTGGAATTCATGGAAAAGAAGGAAGTTGGTAGAAACGACCGTTTCACCCAGTTTGCCCTTGCCTGTGCGGAGCTGGCTTTAAGAGATTCCAGTATTGATTTGAGTAAGAAAGACCCATGCCGGGTGGGAGTCTATATGGGTGTGGGGTTGGGCGGTATTATGACTCTGGAAGAACAGTACAGTCGGTATTTAAAAGATGGAACCACCAGGGTCTCACCCTTTACCATTCCCATGCTCATACCCAATATGAGTTCTGCCCAGATCTCCATTAAGTACAGTATAAAGGGACCCTCTCTAATAACCACCACCGCCTGTGCTGCTTCTCTAAATGCCATTGGTGAAGCCTTTAAGCTTATAAGAGAGGGTAGTCTTGATATAGTTTTAGCTGGAGGTGTAGAAGCATCCATTACACCTTTTGTTATCTCGGCTTTTAATAATATGAGGGCACTCTCAACCTATAAAGAAGAACCTCAGAAAGCTTCTCGTCCCTTTGACCGGGATCGTGACGGTTTTGTCATGGGAGAAGGAGGAGGGGTTCTGATACTGGAAGAGCTTAATCAAGCTCTGGAGAGGGGAGCCACCATCTATGCAGAGGTTAAAGGGTATGGCACAAACAGCGACGCTTATCACATTACTGCCCCTCATCCTGAGGGAGAAGGAGCAGCTGGAGCTATGGAGCTTTCTCTAAAAGATGCTGGACTTCTACCGGAGGATGTAGATTATATAAATGCTCATGGGACTTCCACTCCCCTAAATGATAAGATTGAGTCCCTGGCAATAAAGAAGGTCTTTGGTCCTCATGCTTATAAACTTAAAATAAGCTCTACCAAATCCATGATAGGTCATCTACTTGGTGGAGCAGGTGCAGTGGAGAGTGTAGCAACCATAATGTCACTTTATAAAGGTGTTATCCACCCCACGATAAATTATGAAAACCCAGACCCTGAGTGCAATTTAAATTATGTGCCTAACACGCTATGGTCACCATTGGAAGGGGAAAGAGGGATAAAGGTAGCCCTCAAAAACGCCTTTGGTTTCGGTGGTCACAACGCAGCTGTAGTTTATAAAAAGTACCTGTAATCTCCCCTGTCCCCTCTAACACCCCCCTTTGTCCCCTCATAAAAAACCCCTCTACTCCCCCCTTTCCTAATGGGTAACCTACATTCAATTCTCCCCCTTTTCTAAAAGGGGATTGAGGGTGATTAACTAATCACTGCCTTTTCCATTAAAGATATACTGTTTTAGTGCCAGCTTTTGCATGTTCAAAAAAATGTTTTATCAAACACTATTATATATATGACCAATTAGTACTCTTTTTTTAGGCTTAGTGTGGAAATATGACTACTCGTTAATAATATTTGGGATAAAACTTGAGAGGATTGAAAGATGTTGTATATAATAATTAACAATGATGAAGATTATTGTATAGATATCAACAACAGTAGATGAACTCATATGACACTCTAATAAATACTAAAATTAAATCAAAAATAATTTATTTAGAAACATTTCTCAGCAGGAGGTTATTGGAGAGAAACATCCGGCTACTTCTGTCTCTCCAACTAGGAGAAGTGATTGTGGTTCTAGGGGAGGACGGAAGGAGGATAGAAGAGTTTCTTAGAAAAAAATTTAAGGGCGAGTTCACTAAAGGAGAGATAGACTACTGATCTTCTTTAACCTTTCATGGTAGATTTC
>JBBIUB010000013.1:0-22671 GCA_037440465.1 Coprothermobacterota bacterium
ATGTGACGAGTGACGGGTGACAAGTGAAGGAATTCCTCTTTGTTACTCTCCTCCCTTGGCGGGGTGAGGCTGGAGGAGGGGGTTGATATGGTAGAAAAAAATTTAGGAGTTTGATAAAAGAAACTGGATTGTTGCGCTTCGTTTACAATGACAAAAAAATATAAGGCTCTCAATGAAAAAAAGTAGTAATGAGACCCTGAAACGACCCTGAATCAAGTTCAAGGCATGGTTTAGGGTGACAGGATTTATTTGCTTCAGGATGACTGAAAGGATAGCAAATTCAGGATGACAAGATTAGGGATGCTGAATTAAAACAAAGACAATTTTAATTTTTTTGTTCATCCCACCATTTTCTATACTCTTCTGGGTCGCCTTTAAAGTAATAAGTAGAGCAAAGAGTAGGTGGGTATTGGCCTGCTTTGAAGCCTTCAATAAGAAACATGGCTTCGTTTCCTACGGTGGATGTTTGGTTGAAGGGATAATAGGAGCTGATTATTGAGACTACAGATGCAGCTGGTTCTTGAGAGTCTATCAGTTCTATAAGCTTATTGACATGTTCTCCCTTTATCCAACCCTGTGGAGGGTAGTTTTCAATAGTGAACGGTTTATCGGGATGTTTTTTAAGGATGTTGAGAAAATCAATGGGGTTAACCTTAGACCAGTTGGGATGATAAACATCTGCTTGATTCTGGTTTTGCCTGTGACTTAAAAAATAATTAAAGGCAACTACAACTACAATAGAAACTATAGCTATTACAAGCAAAACCATAATATTTTTCAAAGTGTTTTCACTCAGCTTCATTGGTATCATTTAACCTCCCTCTATATATCTTTTAAAATTATACCACTCTTGCACTGAAAGCACGAATCCTGACCTTCTATAAAAAATAATTTTCTGGTAAAATGACTGGTTCCCTAAAATAAGTTTTCCCAAAAAGAGGGCTGTAGGTTATCGATAAATTCGCAATTCAACTATAACCAGCTCGTTTTTCCTGGTGAGTAAACGATTCGTTTCAAAAGGTGTCAAGATAACCTCTATTTTACTTATAGTGTCCTCTGTAATTTTCATAATCTGGAATGAGGCGGTGATAATCACCAGACATTAAAGTTGATGAAATCATAAAATCAGCTGTAGCTCTATTGCAGGCAACAGGAGTATTCCAAACCACAGCAATTCGCAGGAGGGCTTTAACATCAGGATCATGAGAGAGGGATTCAAGTGGATCCCAAAAAAATATCAGAAAATCTATTTCTCCTTCGGCAATCTTCGCTCCTATCTGTTGGTCACCACCTAAGGGACCGCTCTTTAATTTATTTATCTCTATACTGAGTTCTTGTTCTATTAATTTTCCTGTATTTCCCGTTGCATACAGTTTGTGTTTAAAAAGGGCATCTTTGTTAAACTTCACCCATTCCAACAAATCAAGCTTTTTATTGTCGTGGGCTACAAGAGCGATTTTCTTGATCTCTCTTATAGGTAAGCTTTTGTATTCCATAAAACTTCTCTACCTCCTTTCCTGGTAAAATCTTATTCGTTTAAATTATTCCTAAGATGCAGTCTTTCTGATTATATCACTCTTATTATAAAATGGGTTTTTTAAACCTGGGTATTGAATTGTGTTAGAAATTAAAATAAATTGACTCCTTTACGATTCATTAGTGGACTCCGGGATATTCATTTAATGAAATCATAGAGAATAAGTGAAAAAGAGAGATCCTGAAATAATGCTGAACAAAGTTCAACACGAGATTCAGAAGGATGACAATAAAATAGCAAGTTCAGGGTATGGTTCAGAATAAAAAAATTGGGTACCACGGGAGTACACTTTTCAAGAAAAACAGCCTACTTTTGAATCGTTTCTAACATCTTGGTATTTAATCAGTTTTAGTGGATTTACCCTTAGATTTTACAGGAAAGAGGGGCAAGGTTAAATTCTTCGGAATGGGTTTCTTCTTTTTCTCTTTTATTTGATTCATAATCGGTCGCTGAATACCCTTGCTTTTCATAATAAAACTCCAGAGGTCTTCTAACTGATGGTCTTCCAGGTTCAACTCTATAAGCAGCTCGTCAACAGTTGACTTGCAGTGCTTTGATGCCCTGTCAAGTACCCTCCAGGCTGTATCCTTACTAACCCCAGTTGCCACAGCTACGTCTCTAATGCTCTTTCCTTTTGCTAAAGTAGTAATAACACTTCCAAGTGTTTTTGAATCCAAATGAAGGTGAAAAAACGGGGTTCCTCTGCTGGAACTAAACCTTTTACCGCAGGTTTTACATCTTAAAAGAGGGGTTTTGTTTTTTCCGTAGTAAGTAGTAATAACAATATTGCCCCGACTCTTCAAGCCAAAGTCACTGCAATCTTTATTATCGCAAGAATACTTGTTTAAATCTAATTCTTCCATATTTTTATACTCCTGAATATCCTTTCCCTATTCAAAGTATACCATATTTTACAATAATTTAATGACAATAAAAATAATAAGAAATATCAATATTACAACAAATTAATGACAAGTTATTTAAATGGTTATAAGGTTACTAACAACTTATTAACATATGTTAATAAGTAAATAGTTTAAGTGTTACAATAAATTAATGACATAGTATTTTCAAGGATATGATAATCAAATCCAAAATGTACAAAATTTACATAATGTAAAATGGCTTTAATTCGCCGTTTTAACTCACAAAATGATGCTTATGATGTACTTCTTTAATATAATACAAATTAATAAAAAATAGAGGGGTTTCACGTGAAAAATGATGAAATTATTGATTAGAAAAAGGGACTTTTTTCTATCCATAGAATCTTTAGGTTAAACTCGAGAGTATAGGCCCCCTCACCCTACCCTCTCCTGCGAGGGGAGAGGAAATTATCAAGGCATAAACCCCTTACGCGAAGTGAGAGTAGGTTTTTTAACAGATGCGGGGGAGAAGTTCCCCAGCAGGCATACTGACAACCCGTTGGGTACCCAGGTTTGTATGCATTACTACCAGCCCCGAGTGATTTGAAGTAAGTGTACCTATAATTCGGGCTTCCCTACCCTGGTGATGGTTAGTCAGGGTTTCCAGGACCTTTTGAGAATCTTCCATGGCTACTACAACAATAAGCTTTCCTTCGTTAGCAAGGTAGAGAGGGTCTAAACCCAGCATTTCACAGCCAATCCTGACAGGTTCTCTTACAGGTATAGAAGTTTCATAAATCTTAACACCTACACCAGAAGCTAAAGAAATCTCATTTAATGTAGTACCCAGGCCACCTCTGGTGGGGTCTCTCAGAATATGAATATTAGAGGAGGCCTTAAGAAGCTCTTCCACCAGACCGTTTAGAGGAGCACAGTCGCTTTCTATGGAAGTTGAAAAATTTAAACCTTCTCTCTGGCTTATGATAGCCATTCCATGGTCACCAATGGTACCGTTTATAAGTATAATATCTCCTTCCCTGCCATTTTTATTAGATATGTCCACTCCTGGTGGAACCACCCCTATACCTGAAGTGTTAATGAAAAGTTTGTCTGCTGCACCTTTTTCCACAACTTTAGTATCACCAGTTATGATTCTTACCCCTGTTTCTTTGGCTACTCTTGCCATGGAGGCAACAATTTGCTCCAGTTCTCTAATAGAAAGACCTTCTTCTATGATGAAGCCTACGCTCAGGTATAGAGGTCGGGCTCCCCTCATGGAAAGGTCATTTATGGTTCCGCAAATTGCCAGCTTACCGATATCTCCACCTGGGAAGAAAATTGGCTTAACAACATAGCTATCGGTACTGAAAGCCAGTTTTCCAACATAAATATTCTCTATGAGGCTGGCATCTTCAAGGCCTTTAAGTACAGGGTCATTAAAGTATTTAAGGAAGAGCTCCTGGATAAGTTCGTGACTTAATCTTCCACCGCTTCCGTGGGCTAAAAGAATGATGTCTTTATTATGAATAGTAGACATTAGAGGGGAGTGTGGGGAGGGAATGTTGGAAGGTCGTAATTCCCGTAAAGATAATAAGCTGAGCAAGCTCCTTCAGAAGATACCATGCAAGGACCTAAAGGATTATCTGGAGAACAGACTTTTTTAAACAGCTGGCATTGTGGTGGGTCTATAACTCCCCTCAAAACTTCCCCACAACGACAGTTGAGATTATCTTCAATTTCAGCTTTGAAGGTTGGCATAAATTTAAGAAAAGCATCATAATGACTATATTTATCTTTAAGCTTTAGGCCACTTCCTGGTATTTCTCCTAATCCCCGCCATAAGGCTGGAGATGTCTCAAAAACATCATACATTATTTTTATAGCTGAAGGATTTCCTTCTTTTTTAACGCTTCTCATATAAGCGTTAGCCCCCCGGGGTCTACCTTCAATACACTGCTCAACCAGTTTTTCTATTCCTAGTAGAATATCAAAAGGCTCAAAACCAGCAACCACAAAGGGTACGCCATATTCCAGAGGTAGAAATTCCCAGGCTTTGCTTCCTATCACGGTGCTTACATGCCCAGGCCCTATAATCCCGTCAAGATGTACTTCTCCCAGATTGAGAATGGCTCTGGTAGCAGGTGGGGTCAACTTGTGCATTGAAAAAATAAAGAAATTCTCAAGACCTTCTTTTTCAGCTTGAAGAATAGCTGCAGAAACAGTGGGTGTGGTGGTTTCAAACCCAATTCCCAGGAAGATAATAGGTCGTTCTTTATTTTCACGAGCTATCTTTAATGCATCCAGAGTAGAGTAAACAATCCTTATATCTGCTCCTTCTGCTTTTGCTGTCTGGAGACTTTTCCCACCACTTCCAGGCACTTTGAGGAGGTCGCCAAAAGTGGTTATTATTACACCCGAAATTCTGGCTAAAGAAAGAGAAAGGTTTATATCTCTACTGTCAGTTACACAAACAGGACAGCCAGGACCAGACAGCATCTTTATATCCTCTGGTAAAAGTTGTCTTATGCCGTATTTAAAAACAGCATGGGTATGCGTTCCACAAAACTCCATGAAGTTAAGAGGTTTTCCCTCATAACTTCTGATTATTTTAACTAACCTTCGAGATAAGGCAGGGTCTCTGAAAGAGCTAAGTATTTCCATTTTCTTCCATGGAGGCAAAGAGGGCAAGAGTATCCTCTGCTTCTTTTAGGCTTAGAACACTCATGGAGTAACCTGCGTGGATTAATACATAATCCCCTACTCTAGCTTCGGGTGTGAAAATTAGGCTGACTGTGCGGCTTACACTGCCAAAGTCAACTTCTCCTTCTTCACCATTTATATTTTTAATACAAGCTGGAATTGCTAAGCACATTGGCTATCACCGCCTGTCCTAAGGATAATCCTCCATCATTGGTAGGTACCTGTCTGTGGAAGAAGGGTTCAAATCTATCTTTTCTTAAGAGGTTTAAGCTTTTTTGGAGTAAAAGTCTATTTTGAAAACAACCACCACTTAAAACAACTTTATTTATACCCGTTTCCTTTCTTATTAGCCGGGACATACTTAGAATCATAAAGGCTAAGGTGTTGTGGAATTTAAGACCGATATCGCTTGGGGGTACTCCATTTTCTATATCGTCGTAGATGGCTTGGAAGAGGTCTTTCAGGTTGAAGAGATATTTGGGTTCATCCCCCAACACTTCTCTCCCCCGCATGGGGGAAGGAGTAGAATACGGTGTACTTACCGATAAGGTGGGAGGAGATGGATTGATTGTGAAGGGGTAAGATGTGTTGTCATCTACATTTCCCTTCTCTGAAATCATTTCTAATTCCACTGCTGCCTGACTTTCGTAGGTAACTTCCTGGCAAATATCAAGAAGGCTAGACACTGCATCAAAAAGCCTACCGCAGGAAGAAGTTAGGGGCGTATTAATTCCCATCTCTATTTGAATCTTTAATAACTGAGTTTCTTCAGGAGATATCCTGTTAAAAACTGGCAAATCGTCGGGGATAAAACCCAGAAGCTTTTTCATATAAGAATAAGCTAAACGGTAAGGCTTTCTACCAGCCAGGTCTCCCCCAGGTACAGATAAATATTCTAAATGACCTATTCTCTCATAACCTTTATAGTCTACCAGCATGAACTCACCACCCCATAGTTGACCATCTGTACCATAACCCAGGCCATCCAGAGCTACACCTATTACAGTTTCATCCAGATCATGTTCAGCCATACAGGAAGCAATGTGAGCGTGATGGTGCTGGATTCCTATAAGGGGGAGTTCATCTTTAAATCTTAGTGCATATTGTGTAGAAAAATAGTCAGGATGGAGGTCATAGGCAATTACTTCTGGTTTCAAACGAAAGAGCCTCTGGTAAATCTCCACATTATTTTTAAAGTGGGTGAAGGTCCTGTAATCTTCCAGGTCACCATTATGCTGGCTTAAGAAAGCGTAACCATCCTTTATAAAACAGAAGGTGTTTTTAAGGTCAGCTCCACAAGCTAATACTATCTTATCTTCTTTTAGATTAACTTTTACAGGTGAGGGTGCATAGCTTCTGGCTCGTCTTACCGGGTATGGCTGGTCTTCAAAGACCGTATAGACACTATCGTCATAACAGGTATAGATATCTCTATTATGAAAAAGGAAGAAGTCGGCTAAATCTTTGAGTCTTTCAAGAGCTTCTTCGTTTTCGTAGGCAATGGGCTCCTCAGAGAGATTTCCACTGGTCATTATTAGGGGTTCTTCAAATTCACTCATAAGAAGATGGTGTATAGGTGTATAAGGCAGCATAACACCAAGGTAGTTGTTATTAGGGGTAACTGATTGAGCAACTGGTGAGTTTTCCCTTTTTCTTAAAAGGACGATAGGAACCTGAGGTGTAGTTAATAACTTTCTTTCTTCTTCATTGACATAGCAGTGTTTTTCTACCTGAGGTAAATCTATCATCATCAATGCAAATGGCTTATAAGGCCGTCTCTTTCTTTCTCTCAATAATTTTACTGTCTTTCCATTTTGAGCATCGCAAGCCAGGTGAAAGCCACCAAGACCTTTGATAGCCACAATATATCCTTTCTTCAAAAAGTTGCTTGTTTCAATTACTGGTTCTTCTGTATTTATCTTCTTTCCATCGGTTGTGGTTAGAAAAAGGTGTGGTCCACAGGTAGGGCAGGCATTGGGTTGGGCATGGAATCGACGATTCAATGGATTGTCAAACTCTTCCTGACAGGTGGGACACATAGGAAAGGAAGACATAGTGGTACTGGCTCTATCATAGGGTATATCCTTAATGATGGTGAATCGGGGACCACAGTTGGTGCAGTTTATAAAGGGGTAACGGTAACGGCGGTCAATTGGGTCAAAGAGTTCCCTGAGACAGTCCGAGCATAGAGCAATGTCAGGAGATATAAGCTGGTACCCATAATCTTTTCTACTCTCCCTTATTTCAAAGGCATGATATCCTCTGGCTTCTCCGTCTTCAGTAACTAAAGATTCAATGCGGGAAATAGGTGGAGCTTCCAATCTGAGGCTTGCAAGAAATTTCTTTAGGTTAGAGGGAGTACCTTCCACTTCTAACTCCACACCACTGGAAGTGTTTATTATCCAGCCTTTAAGTTGATATTTAGTTGCCAGGCGGTAAATAAATGGACGAAAACCAACACCCTGAACGATACCTTTGATGTTTATCTTTTTCAGGACAGGTACTTCCGTAACCACACCATCCATTCTTCTATCCCTTCTCCTGTTTTACAGGAGACTTTAAATATTGGTACTTTCATATTTATAGCTCTCACGCCCCTTTCATACTTTTCCATATTAAAGTCCACAAAAGGGATAAGGTCAATCTTGTTAATAATAATAGCTTGAGCCACAGTAAATATCTGGGGATATTTATAGGGTTTGTCGTCTCCCTCAGGTATACTGGAAAGTACAATTTTAAGGTCTTCTCCAAGGTCAAAAGGAGCCGGGCAGACAAGATTTCCCACATTCTCTATGAATAGAATCTTACATCTTCCAAAAGTTACCTGCTCCAATGCTCTTTTGACCATGGAAGCATTTAGATGGCAGCTACCACCAGTGTTTATCTGTACTGCAGGAATACCATGAGATTTCAGCGTATCTGTATCAATGGAAGAAGCTATATCCCCTTCTATTACTGCAAATGGTACATCCAGCGTAGTAAGTGTATTTAGAATTAGACTGGTCTTTCCTGCACCAGGTGAGGCCATAAGATTAATTGTTAGAACGCCTTTCTCTTTTAAAAAACTTCGGTTCAATAAAGCAATCTCTTTGTTTTTCTTTAAAACATCACTTTCTACTCTTACCCGCAATCTTCATCCTCCACTTCAATACTTTCAAGATAAAATTCTCTACCTTTTATATATTCCCCTTCTGTGGCTCCACAGTAAGGGCATATAAGCTCTATTGAACCAATAAAATAATTTCCACATTTACTGCAGCGGAATTCTGCCTCCACCTTCTCATAGGAAAACTGAGCTCCTTCTAAAATAGTTCCAGTAGTAAGGGTCTCTAAATAAAAGAAAAGGGATTCCGGTGATACTGAAGAATAATTACCTATAATCAGGTTAATCCCTTTAATCTTTCGACCCGAAGCAGCCTCAAGAGCTATTTCAATTACTTTCTGAGCCAGAGATAGTTCGTGCATTTAAGTAGGGTTCGAGGGTTTCAGCAACTAATTCAATAATCAGTTCTGTAGCGATTGTGATGAGTTTGCTGGTCTTTGGACTTAATTCGGTACCAAAATCAAAGTCATACCCCCTGATGGAGACCAGATAACCCACCGGGCACCTGCCATAAAGCTTTTTGCTGAAATCCAGGATGGTAGCTGGACCTAATAGATGGGTGAGAGTTGAGCCTCTCCCATCTGTCTTTATCTCTTCAAAGTGAATTTCAGGTATCTCTTCACCAACACTGGCATCTACAAAGATGACCTTATCATAAGCACTTACTGCTTCTATAAGCTCTAACCCTAACTCTTGTTCTATTAGAAAGTCTGCTTCTACTTTTCCCTCATGCTGGAGGAGTTCTACCGTAATAATACCTGCTCCATCATCTTTGCGGTTAGTATTACCATAGCCTATGATGAGGCATTTGAGAGATAGATTGTTTGTTATCCGTCCCTCCTTAAAGTATCAAGTAACTCATCGTTTGTAGATTTTAACTCCAGGATGAGTGGCATCTTACCTATGGCATGGGTAGAGCAGGAATAACAGGGGTCATAACAACGGATGGCGCCTTCTACTCTGTTGAGCATTCCTTCTTTGAGTTTTTTGCCATCCACAAACATTTTAGCAACCTGATCTACTGCCTCACTCATAGCCCAGTTGTTATGACCTGTGGAGACTATAAGGTTAACTTTAGTTAGAACACCATCTTCGTTAACCTGGTAATGGTGAATTAAGGTTCCTCGAGGAGCCTCTACGACTCCCACACCTTGAGGTTGAAGTTCACCAGTAGCTAAGATATCTGTGGAAAGAATATCGTGGTCATTAAGTATCTCGCCCAACCTTTCAGCGGAGTAAAGGAGTTCTATCAAACGAGCATAATGGTAGAAGAGAGAACCTTCTACGGGTTTACCGTTATTTAGTGACTTAAAAGCCTTAAACTCCTCATTAGCCATGGGAGTTGTAATCTTTTCGGAAACATTAAGTCGTCCGAGAGGTCCAACTCGGTAAACTCCCTGAGGCCAGCCAGCCTTTTTGTAATAGGGCCACTTGAGGTAGGACCAATCTTCTACTCTTTCTCCTATAAAGTTGAGGTAAGTAGAAGGGTCAAACCTTTCCCAGAGTTTTCCATCAGGGTCTGTGAGTTTTAGAGTACCATCATAGAGTTCAAGGCCATCACCTTTCTTTACCAAGCCCATATAACCAGTAGAGAAAGTACCAAATTTTGCCATAAGATCAAGATTAGCGCCAACCCAACCCTTAGCTATTGAAATACCTGTCTGGATAATAGAAATCATCTCGTCCAGCTCGGATAACATAAGGTCTCTCTTTTCCAGAGTGAGAGCAGTATTTACTCCACCTGGAATAGCAAAAGTGGGGTGTATACGCCTCCCAGATATATTAGCAATAACTTCTTGACCGTATTTACGTATCTTAACCGCCTTAAGAGCCAGCTCAGGATTAGCTACAACGAGACCCACTACATTTCTTAAAGCGGGGTCACTATCCCATCCCAGAAGAAGGTCCGGTCCAGCTAAGTGAAAAAAATGCATAGCATGAGATTGAATATACTGCCCCATATGGATAGCTTCTCTTAAGAGTTTGGCAGGTCTGGGGGGTGTTGCCCCTGCTATGGCATCACAAGCCTTAGCTGAAGCCAGGTGATGACTAATAGGGCAGATGCCACAAATGCGAGGGGTAATTTGGGGCATTTCAAAGTAGGGTCTACCCTCTGAAAACTTCTCAAAACCCCTGAATTGGTCAATATGTAGATATGTTTTTTCAACTTTCCCGTCATCATCAACATATATAGTCACTTTGGCATGACCTTCAATGCGAGTTACGGGTGAAATGGTTATCTTTTCGCTCACTTAAACCTCCTTAGTCGTACTTTAATAGCTCTCCGATGAGGGCGGGACTTTTGCCTTCAAGAAGAGCTTTAAGTGCATAGTAGATAGCATCCGCAGAGGGAGGACATCCAGGGATATAAGCATCGACTTTTACAACATCGTTGAGGGCTTTGGCTCGTGGTAAAAGTTTTCCAATTTCAGGAGAGGTAGGAATCTTTCCATCAACTGTGCTTTCAGTTTCGATGTAACCCCTTCTCTTAAGTTCATCGAGGGAGAAATAATTACGCATGGTAACAATCCCACCAAAAACTGCGCAGTCACCTATGGCGATGAGAATTTTACATCTCTTTCTCATCTTCTTAGCCACTTCTTCATGGTGGTTTGTAGCTACAGCTCCTTCAATTATGCCTATATCCACACCCTCCTCAGGAGGTTCCTTGAGGTCGGTTACAGGAGTAGCGCTAAGTTCTACTCCTGCCAGAATCAGCTCTACTAGCCGCTCATCCATATCAAGGATGGACATATGACATCCTGCACAACCGTCTAACCAATCTGATGCTAACCTGACTTTAGCCACATTAATCCTCCTTTATAAACCCTTAGAAATCAATTTAAGGATTTCTTCATCTGTCTTAGCTTCTGCTGTTGGTTTCACGACCGGGGTAAGCTTCAGTATTTTACCTTCCATATTGGTAATTGTTCCATTAGTCTCTATCCAGGTTGTAGAAGGAAGAATTAGGTCAGCTCTTTCAGTTAGAGGGGAAAGATAGTTAGCTTGCACAATAAGAAACTTAACATCTTTCAAAGAAGCAAGCAAGTCGGAATCTCCACCATATTCTGAAGCTAAAATATATACAACTTCTGAATCATTCAGCTTCCCGTTCAAACCAAGATTTACAGCTCCCATGCTATTCCCTGCTTTAAAGAGGGGTAAGAAACGAGCTATACCTTGAAGTTTTGACAGAAGATTGACGCTCTTTAAACAGATACCAGGATCATATATTACTATAGAGCCTTCTTTACCAATAAAGGATTCAACTACCTTTTCTTTATCTTCAGGGCTATAATGAGAGGTTGCGAAGAAAGATAAACTATGGTTCTCATCACCAACTATGGTAAGTTCGGTACCAGAGTTTGCTGCTCTCTTAATCCAGGAAGATATTACGCCATGGTTTTCTGAAGGGTCTACCTTGTAAAGAAGAATGGCTTTAGCGCTAAGAATATCACCAAGAGTAGCTTTTTCCTTAAGCTTCAGGGCTTCAGGTGTAACATTTTCAAGAATGGCTGTATTACCATCTACCAGCTTTTGGAAGTAAGTTATTGCTTCGTTAGTAACCTTAGGATAAACAAGTCCGCCTTTAGATTTGGTTGATTTGAGTTGAGTTGTAGCAGTAGCTATAGCTTCATCCCATGAAACTACTTCTCTTTTGCCATCTTTACGGATTATAGGATGAGTCACTCTTTTTCTTTTGTCATGGAGAGGAGAATATCTTCCTTGCTCGCAAAGAATTCCACGATTAACTGGTGACTCCCAGTCTCCCCAGATCTTTATAACATGGTCGGATTTGGTGAAAGCAACTAAACCACAACCAACACCACAGTTGACGCAAACTGTTCTAATTTGCTCCATTTCTTTAGTCTTACCAAGATAAACACCTAATTTATCAGCTAAGGCACCCGTGGGGCAAACCTGGACGCAGATTCCACAGGAAACACAGGAGGAGCTCTTTAGTGGGCTCTCCATATCAGGTGATAATAGAGAGTCTGAACCACGATTTACGATACCCAGGACATAATGCCCGCCCAGATCAGAACAGGCGCGCACACACCGGCGGCACAGTACACAACGGTTATTCTCAAGCATTATATATTTATGAGTAAAATCTGTAGGAAACTTCTTCATGTAAGGCGAGAAGGCAAAATGGTCAATGCCATAACGGTATCCGAGATTCTGCAGTTCACAGTCTCCTGAGACTTCGCAGTACATACAATAGTGGTTTCTCTCAGAAAAGAGAAGATTAAGGATAAATTTCCTTGCTTCAACCACCTTTGGAGACTCTGTCTCTACCTCAAGTCCTGGTGTTACAGGTAAAGTACAGGCAGTCTGCAGGGCACCATTCTTGGTTTCCACCACACAGATTCTGCATGCACCCAGAGGGGTCAGAGAAGGATGGTCACAAAGTGTAGGGATGTCAACTCCTGCCTGCTTTGCTGCCTTTAAAACTGTTAAATCAGCATCTGCCTCTATTTCTTGTCCATTAATTTTAAAAGTTACTTTAGACATGTTTAAAACCTCCGCATTTTTGGGCTGGGCAATAGCCAGTTTCTATATGGCTTATAAATTCAGGTTTAAAATATTTGAGGGCTTCAAGAATCTGGTTGGCAGCAGCCTGTCCTAAGCCACATAGAGAAGTTCCTCTAATGACTTGAGCAAGATTCTGCATGAATTCAAGCTCTTCTACAGCGATATTTCCTTCAGAAACCCTATCTACCAGATCCAGGGCCTTGGCAATACCAACTCTGCAGGGTACGCACTTTCCACAGGATTCGTGATTGAAGAATTTTAGAAGATTCTTGAGAAAGTCTACCACGCAGCGGGTTTCATCCAGAACCAGGATGGCTCCTGAGCCCTGACCAGCCCCAATCTGCCTTAGTGATTTCCAGTCAATGGGTGTATCCAGATGGTCTGCTGGAATAAAACTACCCGAACTTCCACCCAGCTGAACCATCTTGAGGCTTTTACCACCTGGAACCCCGTGACCGATTTCATATACCAGGTCACGTAAAGAGTAACCAAATGGAACTTCAATAACACCCTTCACATTTACATCACCAAAAAGAGTGGCAACCTTGGTTCCGCGGGAATCTTCCACGCCAAGATTCTTGTACCAGTCAGCTCCTTTGAGTACAATGAGGAGAATATTTGCCAGTGTTTCAACATTATTAACCACTGTGGGTTTACCCCATAATCCTACAGTTGAAGGATAGGGTGGTTTAAACCGTGGTTCTCCTCTTTTACCTTCCAGTGATTCTATAAGAGCTGTTTCTTCTCCGCATACATAAGAACCTGCACCATTTCTAACCTCTATGTCAAAGGAAAAACCAGACCCAAGTATGTTCTCACCAAGGAGACCGTACTCTCTGGCTTGTTCAATAGCTCTGTTCAAGCGAAGAATAGAAAGGTCGTATTCACCACGGACATAGATATAGCCTTTGGTGGCTCCGGTAGCAAAACCTGATATTGTCATAGCTTCAATGATAGAGTGAGGATCACCTTCCATTATCACACGGTCTTTAAATGTTCCGGGTTCTCCTTCATCAGCATTACAAATGATATATTTGGGGGTATTGGGTGATTTTGCCGTAAGTTCCCATTTAAAACCCGTAGGAAATCCTGCCCCTCCTCTTCCCCAGAGCTCTGCGTCTTTTACTACCTGAATTATCTCTCCTGGTTTCATAGAAGTTAACGCTTTTGCAAGAGCCTGGTAACCATCTTGAGCAATGTACTCCTTTATATCGTCAGGATTGATTAGCCCTACATTTCTCAAAACCAGACGCGTCTGTTTCCTTAATATTTCTTCTTCTACCGTAGGGGGTGCCTCTACTCTGGGTGGTGCTTCAATCTCAAAGAGGAGTTTTTTAACAGGACGTCCTTTAAGGAAATGTTCTGTGACCAAAAAGGGTATGTCATCTTCATCCTTTAAAATATATATTAAACCTCCAGGGTAAACTGTAACCTGAACACCTTCTTCAACACCCCAACCACCTGTTCTTAATATCTGAACCTCATTTTCTAATCCTTGTTTTTTTATCTCTTCCTTAAGCTTAGCTTCAATTTCCAAAGCACCACGTAGAATACTTCTTGAATCTGTGCTAATAAGAACATGAAGTCTATATATCTTCATAACTAATCCTCCTCGTAAGATTCCAGAATAACAGGTAACCTCTGGGGAGTTACATTACCAAAAACATCCTCGTCAATCATAACTACCGGTGATAGACTACAGACACCCAGGCAGGATTGCTCCTCAAGGGTGAAATTCCTATCAGGTGTAGTTTCCCCTACTCCAATACCAAGCCTTTTCTCAAGAGCCTCCAGAACAACATCGGTGCCATCCAACTTACAAGGTGGACTGGAACATACCCTAACAATATGTCTTCCGCGGGGCTTAAGAGAGAACATGGAATAGAAACTAACTGTACTATACAGGGTACTGACAGGCATCTTTAGTTCTTTACTGATAAGTTTAAGAGCAGTAGCAGGAAGATGATTATCAGGATGAAGGTCCTGAATCTCGTGCAGTAAAGTTAAAAGTGGCTCGCCAGTAGCCTTGTACTTCTCAATAAGTCCTAAAATCTCTTTTGAGTAAAGAGTTTCTTCACATTTCATTTTGAACCTCCTCTTTCACATCACATCTTAAACATCTATTACACTCTTTCCTCGCTTGTTCAGCTGAGTAAGTTTTTACAACCTCTCTAAAGTTGTTTGTTCTTCTGGAAAGAGATATAGTTTCTGGTTTTTCTCTCTCCTGCTCCTCTTGGTCAGGAGGAATTTCCTTAGCATAATCATAAGAAGCCTTAATAAGAGAAAGTCTGTCTTCACCGTTAAAGTAAGAGTCTATAGTTCGTGCAAACCTTTTACCCTGTCCCATGGCACCAGATACTGTAGCAGGTCCTGTTACTACATCTCCACCAGAGTAGATCATAGGTATGGAAGTCTCGAGTGTATGCTTGTTTGTCAATACAAAGCCTCCTTTACTAAGCTCAAGACCAGTAGCGGATAGTAAACCTGCTGTTTCAGTTATCTGTCCTACTGCCAGGATAACATTGTCACAATCAAGGATTAATTCTTCATTAGTGGAAACAGGTCTCCTACGACCGCCATCATCATATTCACCTAGGGTCATCCTTGTATAGCGAATGCCATTAACTTTACTGTCTTCACCAAAAATAGCGGAAGGACTACCAAGGAAAATAAATTTAACTCCTTCATGTTCAGCTTCTTCTATCTCGTGGGGTTCAGCTGGCATATCTTCTTTCTCTCGCCTATAAAGGATAGTGACTTCTTTTGAACCCAACCTTAAAGCTGTTCTGGAAGCATCTATGGCTACATTACCTCCACCAACTACTACCACTTTTTCTCCAACTAAAACCTTTTCACCACTATTAACTCTCTTGAGGAAATCCAAGCCAGATAATACTCCCTCAAGGTTATCACCAGTGAGTTTAATAAGCTGACCTTTCTGAGCACCTGTAGATATAAATATAACCTCAAAGCCCTGATGTTTTAGGTCTTCAATGGTGATATCTTCTCCCACTATGGTATTAAGTTTAAGTTCAACTCCAAGGTCAAGAATATTCTGAATCTCTCTATTTAAAAGTGCTTTTGGTAGACGATATTCAGGAATGGCATATCTCAACATTCCTCCTGGCTCAGGATTAGCTTCAAAGATGGTTGTCTTATAGCCAAGTTTAGCCAGGAAGTAAGCAGCAGTTAAACCTGCAGGTCCTGCTCCAATTATTGCTACGCGATGGTTATTCTTTGGAATGGGTGGAAGATTCCCTACTTTGCTCTGTTTTTTATATTCTTCCCAATGGCTGAAGACATAATCCACAATGTAGCGTTTTACATTGTCAATAGCCACCGGCTGGTCTAACTGAGCTCTACGACATACTTCTTCACAAGGATGATGACAGACTCTACCACAAACTGCTGGTAACGGATTTGATTCAAGAATAAGGTCATAAGCATCAAATACTTTATCTTCTAAAACTAATTGAAGGTAACCAGGTACATTGATGTTAATGGGACATTCATTTTCGCAGGGTGACACCATCAAATCGGAACAAACTCCTGCAGGGCAACGCTTATCAAGAATATGAGCCTCGTATTCATGCCTGAAATGTCTTAGAGTAGAAAGAACAGGATTAGGAGCAGTCTGACCTAAACCACAAAGTGAGGATGACTTAATCAAAAGAGCCAGAGATTCTATCTTATCCAGATCCTCCATTGTTCCTGTACCATGCGTAATTCTATTTAAAATCTTTAATAGTTCTTTGGTACCTGCTCTACAAGGAGGACATTTTCCACAGGACTCATCCGCTGTAAAAGTCAGGAAGAATTGAGCTATGTCAACCATACAAGCAGTATTATCTAATACAATGAGTCCACCAGAACCCATGATAGAACCAAGGTCAGCAAGTGACTCGAAATCCAGCGGTGTATTTATATGCTGAGCGGGGATAACTCCACCAGAAGGGCCTCCAGTAAGTGCTGCTTTAAAGGTTTTACCTTCAGGGATACCACCTCCGATTTCATATATAACTTCCTTAAGAGGCATTCCCATTGGAACTTCAACGAGACCACTATTATTTATTTTACCTGCCAGAGCAAATATCTTGGTGCCAGGAGATTTTTCTGTTCCCATGCTCCTGAACCAGGAAGAACCATGATGAATAATTAGAGGTACATTGGCTAATGTCTCTACATTGTTAATAACAGTAGGTTTTCCCCATAATCCCTTTTGAGCTGGATATGGGGGACGAGGTCTGGGTTCTCCCCGTTTACCTTCTATAGAAGACAGTAGAGCAGTTTCTTCTCCGCATACAAAAGCTCCAGCCCCTATTCTTATTTCTATATCAAAGTTAAAACCACTACCCAGTATGTTTTTACCAAGGAGTCCTATCTCCCTGGCTCGCTTGATAGCCAAGCTCAACCTTTCAACAGCCAGAGGATATTCAGCTCTGACATAAACATAACCCTGAGAAGCTCCTATAGCATAAGCAGCTATTGTCATTCCTTCAACAACCGAATAGGAACTACCTTCCAGGACACTTCTATCCATGAAGGCGCCAGGGTCACCTTCATCAGCATTACATATTATGTATTTCTGATTACTTTCAGTTTTACGACAATATTCCCACTTAACGCCTGTTGGAAATCCAGCACCACCACGACCCCTGATACCAGAAGTCTTCATCTCATCAATGACACCTTCTGGCGTCATCTCTAGAAGAGCTTTACCCAAAGCTAAATATCCATCTCGGGCGATGTACTCTTCAATTTTCAAAGGATCAGTTGTTCCACAGTTTCTAAGAACAAAACGAGTCTGTTTCTTAAAGAACGGTATTTCTTCAAGTTTGGAAATAATCAAGTCTTTACCTGGTTCGGTAAAGAGTAATTGTTCTACCAGACGCCCTTTTAAGAAATGCTCTTCTACTATAATCCTGCTGTCTTCTGGTTTCAGTTTTCGATAAATTACACCTTCCGGATAAACCAATAGTAACGGTCCTTGTTCACAAGCTCCTCTACAACCAGTTTCAATAATTTGAATCTCGTTTTGAAGATTGTATTCAACAAGGGTTTTTGTCAGATTCTCTTCAACTTTTTTAGAACCGGAGGAGATACAACCGCTACCTGCGCAAATTAAAGCTTGAATTCTATACATTATAATAAAAATCCTCCTGAGTTACTATGATGAACGTACAACCCACTCTCCAATGATCTGCCCATTAATTACATGCTCTACCACAATCCTTCTTGCCATTTCTGGTGTAATCAAGCCATAAGTAACAACAGGAAGCCCAGGCCGTTCAACTGTTACCAAAGGTTCTTTAGCATCAAGACCAATTGAACCGGTTTGAAGAATTTCAACATCAGAAAATTTTCTTATCTCAAGTTCATTGATAATCGCCTTCAGAACTTCTCTGGCACCAGAAGCAATTCCAGTAGTACCCATACCAACGGTAATCTTAACCCGTTCTCCGTGTTCTCTTATTTTCATTTCTTCTTTAATCTGTTCCCTAAGCTTCTTTAAATCTTCCAAAGATTTCATTTGGTATACCTCCAGATAGTTTTATTAGTTGTTCTTTCAAATACTCTTCTAAAAATTTGAGTACTTGAGGATGATTAACAGGAACATCTTCTAAGCTTACTTTAAAATCATTTAAAGAAAATGTAAAAGCATTTCCAGCAAAAGAATGGTTGTAAATTAAATCAAGATCAGGATGAAGAGCTACAATAGAAACAAGGGTAGAAGTTATATTTCCTAAAGGAGGTAAATCTATACATCCTTTAGGAAGTTGAAGTTTGATATTTGTTCCTTTCCCTTTAATGCTATTTACCTCCAGTTTGCCCCCACACATATCTGCTATTTCTTTAATGAATGGCAAACCAAGACCTACTTTTTTCCCTTTAGTAGAGAAAAAAGGATTTAAAACCTGGCTCACTTCTTCCTCCAGCATACCAGCTCCATCGTCATTCAATTCCAGATAAAAATACTTCTCTGATTCTTCTATATTTAAAAAAACTTTACTGGCTTTTGCTGCTACCGAATTCTCAATAAGGTCAAGTATGTTTAACGAGAGTTCTTTCAATCGTACGACTCAACGATGTTCTTAACCTTCGTAGGGGTAAGACGCCCGTAGATATCATGACCAACAGTCATGACTGGAGCTATTCCACAAGCACCAAGACATCTCAGGATATTCAGAGAAAACTTTCTATCTTCAGTAGTATCTCCTATTTCAATACCGAGGGACTTTTTGATAGTGTCCATTACTGCTCTACCACCTCGTACATAGCAAGCTGTCCCCAGGCATACAGATATAGGATGTTTTCCTTTAGGTTTCATAGTAAAGAAGTTATAAAATGTTACTATACCATATACCTCTTTTACTGGAAGACCCAATTTTTTAGCAATAAAAGACTGCACTTCCTTAGATAGGAAACCAATCAAGTTTTGTACCTCATATAGAACACCAATAATAGCCCCACTTCTACCCTTATATCCTTCAATTATTTCTTCTATCCTTTCTTTATACTCTTCTAACTCTGTCGTTTTAGTTATTGTTACATTCACTTTAAGCTACCTCCTGAGATTAAACAACTAGAAATTTTAAATATCTTTCATAATTTTGTCAAGTTAATTACTTAAACCTAAAACCCTTCTTACTGCAACAAGATCCTTCATTCTATCAACATCCAGGGCAATTTCAGGGTATGGGAAGAGAATCCCCTTTCCTTCTAACGATGTTAGACCAAAAAATCTTACTTCTAAATCTTTAATACTAAGACTGCGAGTAAAATATTTAAAAGCCAACTTAAAACCAGCTAATTGAAAGTAAAAGAGAGGTAAAAAACGGGATTTCCTACCTTTTATCAAAGGAACCATCATTTCTCTTATGGATTGGTAAGCCCTCCTGTTAATAAAAAGCAGGTTACCAATTTTAATCCTTCTATCCTTTATGGGAAAATATGTTTTAGAGAAAAAAGGATATTTTTCTTCAACTGTATCTTTTAATGAAAAAAAAGCAATAAGATCAGCCTTACTTTCTCTACAATATTTAAATAATAATTCAACCATTTCTCCCTCAATTAAAGGAATATCTCCTGAACATACAAGAAATTCATCTGATTTAGAGGAATTTATAGCCTTTTCTATCTTATCCCATATTTCGTTTCCTTCTATAAAAATGTCTACCTGATTTCTGATATCCTGGCCAATGGTGTCGTCTCCTGTTAAAATAATTCTGTTAGGACCAACACCTTTAAAAGCTGATATTACCCTTTCCAGAATGGTAGTGGAGCCGATTCTCAGTAAGGTCTTATTCTCAACACCTTCTCCAGGCCAGGGATAATCTCGTCTTCCTCCCAGGATAATTACATCCATCTATAGATTCAGAACCCAGACCTCTCCACTTAGTTTTTTTATCTCTCCTGTCTCCAGATGAAGGTTAGGTTTATCCAGATACTTAATTTTATCTGAAGTGAAATGTCTGGTGAACATTTCTACTTTATCCAGATCGAATTTAAGGAACCTGGTCTTGTAATGCATCGGGATGGTTATGCGGGGATTCATTGACTTTACAATTTCGTATGCGGAATCAGCATCAACTGTAAAAACACCACCCACAGGAATTAGAAGTATGTCTATCTCCCCCATTTGGGATAAGATTTCACTGGATAAGGTATGCCCCAGATCCCCCAGATGCGCTATCCTTATGCCTTCTCCTTCTAACAGAAATATGATATTGGTTCCTCTTTGGATACCTTTATTTAAATCATGGAAAACAGGAATACCATGACAGGTGATTGATCCTATCTTTACTTCTTCAGGCGATTTTATTATTAGGGGCGAACCCTTAACAGCACTTACATTATTATGGTCAAAATGGCTATGACTTATTGTCACACAATCTGCGGTTACATCCAGAGAGAGGTAGCCTACTTTCTCATCATAGGGGTCCATAACTACCCTTAGACCTCCCAGCTCCACAAGATAACAAGCATGACCCAACCATTTAAGGTACACTTTTTTCACTCTCCTATTAATTTAATTACTAGTATAAAGGTTAAAAGCCTATTGTTTGTTATGACATGGCTTTCCTTTTTCAAAAAAAATTAAGAGAGATATATAATTACTATTATTTAATAAAAGCTAAATCTGATTTAGCTTTTATAGCATTTTAATATAAACTATTTTTTAAAAAAAGTCAATATTTATTCAAAGATTTGATGTTACTATTTCCAAATGTTAAGGATTATTACTATTTTGGAAATGTTAATATTTCTGATAGCTTCTAAGTCAAGAAGGGTGACTTTCAGAGATGAAAGAGCAGAGGATTCTGGTTACAATGAAAGATATCCAGAGGTATAAAGTGTTGCAAGACTCCAACACCTCCCAATAAAAAGATAACCGAACCTTTAAGTAATGATATCCTTAATCTACGGCAAAGTCTTTACTACGATTTACACCTTCTGCATTTCAAAGATAAGTTAGCAGAAGACTATAATATCCCCTTATGTTAGGAGTCTTTAAGGCAGCTCATCATCCAGGCTAATGAACACCACCCCAGAAAGAAGAAGAAGGTTCATAGACAGCAAAATAAATTCAGGATGACAATATAAAAATAAATTCAGAATGACAAAAAAAGAAGGAAAGTTAACTTGATATGTCTAAACTTTTCCTAATTCTTTCTTTTCGTCAGGGTAGCTGTTAATATCAGAGACTCACTTGTTTTTCTTCGCACCTCTATATTTACCATCTCCCCTACCCTGTAGTTCCTTATAATAGAAGTCAGCTCGTACATATTGGCAACTCTTCTTCCGTTTATAGCTATAATGATATCCCCCACCTTCAACCCAGCTTTTATTGCAGGAGTATCAGATTCAATTCTTCTTATGACAACCCCAAAATTAACTGGAAAACCTTCTTTTTTTGCCAGTTCCTCATTCAGGTCCTCACCTGCAATTCCTAACCATGGCCAAACAGGTTCTCCAAAAGTTAGAATATCTTCTAAAACCTTGCGAGCAACATTGGCAGAAGCAGCAAATCCAAGTCCCTGGGCTCCCTGAACTATGGCTGTATTGATACCTACTATATTACTATCAAGGTCTAATAGAGGGCCTCCACTGTTTCCTGGATTGATTGCTGCATCGGTTTGAATCAGCCCAACTATTATCCTGCCAAGATCTGTTTCAATAGAACGATCGGTAGCACTGACCACACCAGCAGTAACAGTATGTGAAAGTCCGTATGGATTGCCTATGGCTATCACCCTCTGGCCTACCTTCAGCTTGCTTGAATCACCCCAGTCAAGATAGGGAAAGGTTATATTATCATCAAAAGTGATTCTGAGGATTGCTATGTCAGAGGAAGGGTCAGTTCCTACTACTTCTGCTTTATAACTTTTTCCATCCAGGGTGGCTACCTCTATATCTGTAGCTCCTTCAACAACATGATTATTAGTTACTACCAACCCTTGAGGGCTTACTATGGCTCCGGAGGCAAGACCCCTGGTGGGTGTAGCCCGAAAGAAAAAACCCTCCTGTAAACGTATAGTACGGACGCTGACTACAGCTTCTTTGGCTTTAGAAACAGCATTAATAATGGCTGATTCTTCTTCATAGACTTTACCTTTCATTTCATAAGTAGGTGAATCGAAGATATAGGCAGACTTAAATTTAATCAAGTAAGCACTGCTAACAGCCACTCCTACAATAACACCAACTAAAGCCACAACAAATATTATAGATAAGTATTTCCAGGATATAGAGTTAGTTTTCAACACTTTCTTTTTACTGACTCTTACTTCCTTAGAACTGGTTTCTTCTTCCTGAATATTTTTTTCTTCTTCAGGTATTAAATTCTCTTGGTCTTCCACTTTCTATTAAACCTCCTTTACATATATATACCTTTTTATATTCAATTTAGTTACTTAGCAGGGTTCAAG
>JBBIUB010000013.1:22771-33662 GCA_037440465.1 Coprothermobacterota bacterium
AGCAGGGTTCAAGGATTCGAGGGTTCAAGTGTTTTTTAAGATTCTTACTTGAATCCTATTATTATTGAACCCTTAAATCCTATGTATAGCTTACCAGTTCAGCAACTAATATAGAGATGATCCTTATAATATTATTGTTGGTAAAACGATGGGTTCCTCCAGATACGTAGGTGGAGTAATATTCAAAGTTAAGTATACACCCATTAGATGTCTTCTGAATATAAAATCAAATAAATCATCTCTACCAGAATCCCAATCTTTCCCGAACCACCAAAACCAGTCAGAACCTTCTGCTGAATAGAGATGGTCATAAGCAGATTTCAAACGGGGGTCATTAGGATGCATCTTCTCGAATTCAAATAAAAACTCTCTTGTTCTTCTTAAAAGCTCAAAAGCACAGTTTTCTTCCTCTTCACCTATCCAGGTGCTAAAATTGGCTCCTATCCAGGAACCAGGGTGAAGCACTTCTAATTTCTTAACACTCTCTCTTTGTTCAAGAAAGGCTGAAGGTGTGGTGACCTTAATCCAGGGTAAATTAGTCAGTGCTGAAAAGAGAGCTGTGATAAACAGGCTTCCATCTCCAGAATAGTGATCCCAGGGGTTTTCTCCATCTAAAGCCACAAGAATGTGGTACCTTCCAGCTTCTTTAAGGCTCAAGCATATTTCTTTTAGGTAATTAACAAAATCATTTACTGCTTCATCAGGGGTCATATTCCTATAAATAAAGCCTATTTTATCAGAAAGAGCCCTGTCCCTGAAGAATATTTTAACTCCTTTGAATTCATAGACTCTGTATAGTAATTCTGGGTCAGGCATTTTATCATCCAGCCTGATTTTCAAATAGAGAGATTTCTCCAGGATACCCTCATCAGTAGCTACCCACTCATAACCAGCTTCTCTCACTAAATCAAGAGTATTCTGACAGATTGCCCCTTCTGAAGGCCAGAGACCTTTTGGAGTAATACCCAGATATTCTTCAAAAATAACTCTACCCTTTTTTAACTGTACCAGGGCATCTTCAGGGTATCTAAAGGGATTTGAAGGTAGCGGTAAGTTGGGCTCCGGGATATTAGCAATAGTTGAATTTATTAAAAGGGGTAGTATAGGATGAGTATTTGGTGAAGAAGTTAGCTCCAGAACACCTTCCTGAGAGAGCTTTGAATGAAGAGGTAAAACTTCTTTTAAGATATTGAACTGATAATCAATCACTTTCCTAATATCAGAAGATGTATAGTTTTTACCCTGTTTCAAAAGGATGTTAAAATAGGAATCACTTTCAAGGATATCGGACGGGAGAAAAGCGAGATTATAAAGAAAAATCAGGTCTGTAATATCCTGGGTAGTATAGTTGAGGACTGCCTCTTCTAAACTCTTTCCTCTTCTTTTATTGAGTAACTCTTCATAAGCAGGAAGATTCAAGATGGAAGAATGGTTATTTAAATCAAAAAAATAATTTACGATATAGGCCTTTTCTGAGTAAGAAAGAGAACAGATATCGCGCAAACTATAGTATAAAGCCTTATCCATTCTTCCTTCCAGGTACCTTTTAATACTCAGTAACAAAATAGGGCTAAAATTAATGGTGGCTTTAGCTCCCTTCACTCTTGAGATTAAATCAATTAACCTATGATAATGCTTAGCTCCATGGAGTCTAACCCAGGGAAAAACAAACTGTCCTGATAATGGGTCTAAATAATCAGGTTGGTGTTGATGAAAAAGGAAGGAAATATATAAGGGTTCTTTTATTGTTATTCATCTCCTGAATATGTTTTTACTTTCATTTATAAGAGAAAGAACTCCTTCTCTGGAAAAATCTTCACCATATATTCTTACGACATTCTCTGTCCCTGATATACGTATGATTATTGAACTACCATCAAAAAAAGTAATATAACGACCTGAAACAGTCAAGTCTTTATCTATATCACGAGAAAAATACTTGGCAAGATCTTCTCTCTTGATAGCTAAATCCATGTATGGACGATCTTCTTGTTTGAAATGTATGTCTTCTCTAATATTAAAAACAGGGGGAATTTTTGCACATAATTCTGAATACAATTGGTTTAAACTCTTTCCCGTAGTTGCCACCATTTTAAGAACCAAAAGACAACCGAGTATACCGTCTTTCTCAGGAATATGCCACCCTAAACTAACTCCACCACTCTCTTCACCTCCAAGAAGAACCCCACCTTTTCTAATTTCTTCACCGATGAATTTAAAACCTACGGGTGTCTCAACAAGAGGGGCATTATAGTAAGAAGCAAGTCTATCCATATAAGAGGTTGTAGATAAGCTACGAACAATTTTACCTCGTAATCCGAGATATTCCAATAAAAAGTAGGTTATTAATGCAATAGCTTCATTTGGAGAAAAAAGTCTTCCTCCCTCTGCTACAGAAAAGCGATCCGCATCACCATCAGTAGAAAAACCCAGGCAGTTCATAGTTTTTGAAAGTTCTAAAAGCTCCATCAGGTTTTCTTCTTTTGGTTCAGGCGAAAGACCGCTAAAAAGCGGGTCTCTATTTCCGTGAAGTAGATATAGATTGAAGTCTCTAATTTTAAGGTATAAATCCAGGACACCACGACCGGTGCCATGAAGTGGATCATAAATCAAAGTAGCGTCGGTATTAAAATCACCAAGAATATCATTGAGACGGGAAAAATATGCTGGTAATGGGTCATAAAAATTGAGTAGCTCTTCTTGTAGGTTAGCTATAATCATGCTTCCTTCCATTTGATTTATGTTTTCTTCAATTTTACGGACTATATCATCTGTGGCTGGCCCGCCATACCAGGGAATATACTTGATGCCATTATACTCGGGTGGGTTGTGACTGGCTGTGAACATAACAGCTCCGCTTGTATTAATATCCAGAACTGAAGAAGCGATGACAGGAGTAGGCATATCTCTACGAGGAATGAAAACAGTGAATCCCTCAGTTGTAAAAACCTGTGCAGCTGTTAATGCAAATTTCTCTGATAAAAAACGGCTGTCATAACCCACCACAAGCTTTTTCTCCAGCCCTTCTTTTTCCAGATATAATGCTATGGCTTTACATGCCAATCTAACATTAGGAAATGTAAAATCTTCAGCTATAATCCCCCTCCACCCATCTGTACCAAAACGAATCACCCTATCTTTGACCCCCTAAAAATTTACTCTAAAATACTCTGCAGCCTCCTCAGGCACAGTGTAGTTAATAAATACACCGGTATCCCATTCAAAACCTGCTGGCTTAGCCATTCGAGGCAAGATTTCTATGTGAAAACGAAAGTCTATGTCTCCTTCTAAAGAATGGAAATAATAATTATACGCAGGGTCACCAAGAGTTGATAATGCTTTTAGTGTTTTTTTGAGTATATAACTGAGTTCGATAATTTCATCCTCGTTAATTTGAGAAAACCCGCTGAAATGCCTTAAAGGCATTACCCAGGTTTCAAAGGGAAACCTTGGGGCAAAAGGTGATAAGACCAAAAACTGTTCTCCTTTGTGTATAATCCTGCACCCTTCCTTTAATTCCTGTTCAATATAGTCAGTAAACAAGGAATGGTTATTAGTTTGTTGGTATTCTCTGATATTTCTTAACTCCAATTCAATTTGCGGAGGTAGAAAAGGTAAGGTTAAAACTTGAGAATGTGAATGTTCAAGAGAAGCACCCCCCTCTCTTTTATAGTTTCTAAATAATGATACATACTTAACTGCTGGTAAATAGAGAGCATTTCTATAACGCAAGAGGTAGGTTTGAATTATAGAAAGAAAGTCGTCTTCTCCCAAATTTTTCAGGTCAGTGTCATGTTCTGGAGTTTCTACTATTACTTCATGTTTTCCTACCCCGGGATACAATTCACTTAAAAAAGGCTTACTAAAGTATACACTTGAAACTTCATAGTTTAAAGCAGGAAATTTATTTGGGAAAACCCTGATCTGCCATCCAGAAGTATCTGGTTGTGAGTTATCATTCCTTATAGCATATTCCTCAGGTGGAGTCTGTTTTTCATTACCGGGACAGAAAGGACAATTCAAAGATCCTGCTCGTTCCTCAACCTGAGGTTTGAAATCTTTAGGTCGTTTTGCTCTTTCTGAGGAAATAATTACCCAGTTACCATTTAGAAAATTCTTTCTGAGTTCACTCATACTTATTCACCTAATAAGGTTTATTGTAAAAGGAGAATGGTATCTTTTTACTGATTTCACCTTTATAAGCCTTGAGATATCTAAGTGCTGCTTTAGACCAGGTAAAGTCCTGTCTAACCCTTTTCATCCCATTCACCCTTAGCTTTCGGAGGAGTTGGTCATCGTTTCTATGGATATCCAGAGCTTTTACAATACCCAAAGCCAGGGCTTTAGGATCCCTTGGCTGCACAAGAATACCAGTAGCTCCTTGACCATGAGTGTCCAGATCGAGGATTGTGTCTCTCATTCCTCCTACTCTGGTGGCAATTGGGATGCAGGACATATTCATAGCTTCGAGGGGAACCAGGCCAAAAGGCTCAAAATTTGATGGTATAAGAGTAAAGTCTGCAGATCCATAACATTCACGGATTTCTTCTCTCTTGAGGTAACCTACAATTACTTTTACATTTTCGGGGAATTCAGAAGCTAATTTTTGAGCTTCTTCTTCTAAACCCTTATCTCCTGAACCGACAATAAGAAATCGGGTTTTTGGGATAAATGTTTTTGCTTCAGAGATAGATTCATTTAAGAACATCCTTATAGATGAAAACATTACATCTACTCCCTTTTGCTCAATATCAAAGCGACCGACAAAGAAGAAAAGATATCCATTATTTAACCCGTAGGATTTAAGGAGCTCTCCTTTTCTCTCAGAGCGAGGAAGTTCAGGTTCACTGATTAGCCCTATATCCCAGAAACCAATATCAATACCGTTCCAAACATAAGTAGTTTTTCCTACAAAGGCATTAAAAAATTCCCCCCAGGTTTCCTCAAGGTACGAAAAACTCACTGTTGTAACGACCTGAGCTTCATAACAAGCTAATTTTTCAAGGGATATATATTCATCACAATTATTATTTAAATTATCCAGGAGGAATCCAATTCCATTTTCTGTAAATTCATTTCTACTAAAGTTGGTGCCAACTATTCTGTGTATGGTGAAAGTATATGAAAGACCAAAAAACCTCTTTACCATAACTGCAGCCAGGGCTGTATGCCAGTCATGTGCATGAAGTACTTCTATCATACCGTTTTCTTTGCGAACTTCTTGATTCAAGTAACCCACTAATGCTTTAGCATACGCAATAACTTTATTTGGTAGTCCTTCATCGTATACTTTAGGGTGATCCAGAGTAGGAGAACTAAGAAGTATAATTGTTACACCTCCTCTTTCTCCCCAGAAAACTTCCACCTGTTCTTTTTCTGATTTAATTTGAATCTCAAATTCAGATATTTTTTCGAAGTCTATCTCTTTTGTGATGTTGTGAAGGTTGTGTGAAGGCATATAAACCTTTATTTCGTGACCCAGAGATAAAAGTGCTTCTCCAATTGAAGTAACTGCTTCAGCTAACCCTCCTACTCTTATTGGTAAATACTCAAATGTAGCAATTCCTATTTTCATAAATATGATTAATCTCCTTGTCTAATATTTCTGTTTTTTAAGGCTATAAGAACTTTAATGTTACATTATACTATATAATTAATATATTAAGGGATGGAAACAATTATACCGTTATTTTTACCAAGTAATATTCTATTGTTATTTATAGCGATTGAAAGGTATTTATCCTTTAAAGAACGTATTCTAACCTTCATAGAGGTATCCAGAGTGAGGATAAGACAGTCTCTTGTAAGTTTATCTGAATATAAAATAGCAATTCTTGACTCTCCAACGCTTAAGCCCACCAATATATGATCGGGTTTTACTGAACTGATCTGTTTAAGTGTCCCATCTTTTTCCAATGAAGATATTTTGTTACCCAGAAGAATTAACTTCCCTTCAAAGTAGACAATCTTACTTATCTGATCATCTAATTCCATATTCTTAAGTTTATCGCCATCAGAGAGATAAATATGGGTTCTACCCCTAGATGTACTGGCGAATCCAGAAAAAGGTTGTAAACCAAGAAGATATAACCTTTCATCTTTTTGTGGTGGAATGCTTATTTCAGTAATAATACTAAGATCTTTTTCAACAAAAAATACCGACCCTCTCAAGTCTTGAAAGAACATCCCCTGTTCGTTATAGTTTATAAGAAACAATTCTTCAGGAATTTTAACTTCTACAATACCTTCTTCAGTAATAATCAGTAAAAGGGCAGGATATTGAAGTACTAATTGATTTTCTAATACGATTATCTTGAGTGGTACTCCTTCTGGAATTTTAAGGTCCAATTTTTTCCTTTTCTCCAGGTCAAAAAGAAAGGTCTCCTCACCTATCACATATAAATTGTTTGATATTAAACCAAATTCTTGAGGAAACCAACTAAAAGCCATAAGGTTTTGGGTATTCCCTTCTTCAATAAGAAAGATTTTCCAGGTTTTAAGGTCAACTTTATCTTCCCCTGCCACCAATATTTTTTCCTGCCTTGAAATAAGGTAGCGAGGAAAAATAGATATCTCCACTAAAATATCTTCACTCTGCCTAAGACAAGCAGTAAGAAAAAGCGTAAAAATAATCAATATCAACGAAATTCTTTTCATAATATTTCTATTTTATATTAACATTTAGTTACAATTTACTAATACCGTGTCCAGAAATTGAAATGTCTTGAAAATTAAGAAAGGGAAGCGTTGTGTTCATGGTAGAATTTCAATCTAAAGATATTTGTATAACACGACAATTGAAAGGGAGGCTTTATAATGGAAGAGATAACTTTAGCCATAATTAAACCTGATGCAGTAAAAAGAAAGCTCATAGGACAGATTATCATTAGAATTGAAGAGAGTGACTTACGGATACTCTGCATAAAAATGGCTACTCTTAGTAAGAATATTTTGAGGGAGCTATACATAGAGCACGAGGGAAAGTCCTTTCTGGAAGACCTTATAGAATTTATGAGCTCCGGACAGGTAGTGCTCTTAATCCTGAAAGGGGAAAAAGCCATAGAAAACCTGAGGAAAATATGCGGTGCTACCGACCCTAATAAAGCTTTACCGGGAACCATCCGGGGAGACTACGGCACTTCCCTGCCCTATAATGTCATTCATGCTCCCGATTCCCCCGAAAGTGCAAAAAGGGAGATAGGGTTGTTTTTTGGTGAGGAGAAGTAAGAAACTTCAAGAATTTTTCAGAGAAACTAACGATATATTTTCACACTTAGAAAGGCACTTAAAACACCTTATGCACTCAGGTGAGTTGGGATTATTATGAACATCAATGCCTATGGGACAGACCTGACTGCACTCTTCACAACTTGTACAAACCTGACAATCAACCTTAAGTCTCAAGAGGCTGACAGGGTTAAAGATACTGAAAATTGCCCCTAAAGGACAAAGTATCCTGCACCAGAATCTCTCTACAAATACGCTCCCCAGCAGGACTGTTAAAATGATGGCGATTTTTATATAAAAGAGCCTACTAATGAGTGCCCTTAAAGAAGCATCAATAATAGTCAGTGGAATGCCGGCCTGGAGCATACCTACCGGACAGAGCTTGGAGAACCAACTTTCGTTTGTAATGTAGGGAATAACAAAAACAAGCAATATTAATACCAAGTATTTTAATCTGGTAAATGGATGTCTATAGGAAAACTTTATTTTGATGCTCTTTATTTTATAAAGCCAATCCTGAAGATAACCGAAAGGGCAAAGAAATCCGCAACTAAATCTCCCGGAAATAGCCCCTACTATCCCCAGAATACCAATGGTATAAAACGGGAACTTCTTTATAATAGCGAAGTGCTGCAGGGTACCTATGGGACAGGCTCCGGAAGCCAAAGGACAGGCATAACAGTTCAAAACAGGGACCGGGACCTGTTTCAGACAAGGGGCTAAGAAAGGCAGGTTGAAAAAGATGGTGCTTATAGGTTGAATTATACCCCTGAAGTTGTACCAACTTTTCATTTAAGACCCATACAAGATAGACATATCAAAAAAGCATTCCTGAAAACGACAGTGACCTCACCTCTTCTTATTCCCCACAGGATAGAGAAACTGAAGACAACAACGAAGAGTAATATTATCAGGATGCGTCTTCTTTTAAGTATTTTTGTATCTCCTCCTGGAATTCTTGTTGCCATTGGACTCTATAACCCAGCCATATCTTCCTGATGTATCCCTTTCTGTCTATAAGAAAAGTTGTTGGAATAGCAGTTACTCCATATCTATTTGCTACTTTACTATCCTTAGTATCATAAAGGGTAGGAAAAGACAATCCACGTAAAGCCTTAAACTCTTCTATCTCCTTCCTCCCTTCTCTGGTGGTAACTCCCTCCAGGTTGATACCTATCACTACCAATCCCTGCTCTTTGTAACTTGAATAAAGAGATGAAAAGAAGGCACCGCCTTCTATGCAAGGTGCTCAGTAAGTTGCCCAGAACTCTAATAAAACCACCTTTCCACTGAAACTTTTTAGGCTGACACTATTGTTTTCACTATCTACAAGAGCAAAATCAGGAGCTAAATCTCCTACTTGGGGTATTTTACTGGTAGTCTTGCAACCGGTAAGGATAATAACCCCCAATAGACTCAGAACTACCAGAAACCGAATAGATCTTTTTAAAGTTAATCTCTTAAAACGAGCCATAATTCTATTCCTCCTTCTCTATTCCATATATCCTTTTACAATTTACCATCTCTTATAATAAAAAGATTTTAAATAAAAAGGTTCAATCCTCCTTTCTCCTATATTCAGAAAAATTTAACATCATATTCATTTTACCAGAGTAAAAATGATATCACATAATGAAACTCATAATAATTTTAAATAGAATCATATCCAAAAAAATATAGGTAACAGGAATAATTAGAAGTGTTATAATAGCTTATGCTAAAAAGATTGTCTTCACCTATAATAACTTTAGTTTCTTTAGCCATAATTCTTATTATTGGTACTGCTGCCCTAACTTTTCTACTTTATTTGGAAAAGAATGTGGTAGCAATTGTTGGTAGTCAAGAAATAACCGTTCAAGAGGTAGAGAAAATGGTAGAGATATATAAGAAAAGCTTTGAAAAATTAGGGGTCAGCTTAATCGGAGAAGAAGGAAAAGAGCGCCTATCAAAAATTAGAAAGCTTGCTCTGGAAAAACTAATAGAAGACAAACTATTTATAGAAAGAGCTAGAGAACTAAATATTTTTATAACCGACGAGCAAGTTGAAAAGAAGATTAATGTAACAATAAAAAAATTTCCATCAAGAGAAGAATTTCTAAAAAGCTTAACCAGTGTTGGAATGAGTGAGGATACCTACAGAATGACAGTTAGAACAAACATTACCAAAGAAGAGGTTACGAAAAGAGAGATAGGAGAAATAATTGTTAGTAGCGAAGAGGTAAGAATATTTTATTCTAATAAAACTGGTAAAGATAATCTTCCTAAAGAGGAGGAAGTAAAGTGGGAATCACTACTAAAGGAAAAAATAAAGGCTGATAGAGAGGAAGAATTAATAAAAGGTCTTTGGAAAAAATATCCACCTTTCTATGGTGGAAAATGGAAAAGAATCATATATAAACTTACAGGTAAGATTTAAGAATATTCAGAAAGATGTATGGAAGTTTAACCTCCCCTAAAGATATGTCAGGAGAATACTTCCCATGGTAGTCCGAACCTCCTGTTAGAATAAGGTCTAAATCTCGAGCTATCTTCACATAATGTTTAGTATCTTGAGAACCATGTTTAGGCTGAAATGCCTCAATTCCTTGAAGGCCCCAATCTTTTAATAATTTTATAGTATTCATGGTAATTCTCTCCAGGGAACCAGGAGTATTTCCTGGATGCGCTAAAACAGATACTCCGCCACTAATGCGAATAACCTTCATGACATCTTCTGGACATGCTTCAACTCTTTCGACCCAAATTTTTCCTCCCTTTCCCAGGAAAGTAGGATTGAAAGCTTCTTTTATTGTTTTAATATACCCTCTTTCAAGCAGCACTTCAGCAATGTGATTACGCGCAAGGTATCCTCCTTTAGCTTTAGATTTTATGGTTTCAAAATCAATATCTATGCCTATTGCACAAAGTTTTTCAACCATTAACTTCATTCTCTTTTCACGAGTCCTGGATACTTTATCTATAAAATTAATTAAGATAGGATTTTCCCAATCTATATAATAACCAAGGATATGAGATTCAACATCTTTCCAGGTAGTTGTAAGTTCAATACCAGGTATTATCTCAATATTAGAATCATTATTCAAAACTGATGTTTCAATATGAAAAAGATGATTCAGAGTATCGTGATCGGTTATTGAGATAAAAGATAAACCTTCTCCTTTTGATTCTCCTAGTAGCTCTTTTAATGTAAGGCTTCCGTCGGAATATATCGAGTGAAGATGTAAATCACCAACTCTCTTCACAACATTTATCACAATTTACCGCTGAAATCTGGTGGTGTAACCCCTTTTTGCCCCATATAATGAGAACCACGATTCTTGCCGTAAGGTTTATCAACTTTTCCAGACAACAATTCAAAAGATATCTGACAGATTCTCATTCCAGGATGAAGAGCTACTGTTGATGTACCAGCATTGCTTAGTTCCAATGTAATATTCCCTTCAAATCCTGGGTCTACATAACCAGCGGTAGCATGAATTAATATACCCAGGCGGCCAAGCGTAGAACGTCCATCTACCCTTGCTACTAAATCTTCAGGAATCTTAACCCATTCAAGAGTAGTACCAAGAACAAAAGCCTGAGGTGTTAGAAAATATGGTGTTGCCCCATATAGTTGAATAATATCATAACATCCACTTAAATCAGGTCTCCTGAGATCAATTGT
>JBBIUB010000013.1:33762-35827 GCA_037440465.1 Coprothermobacterota bacterium
TCACAAGTCTTACAACTCAGTAGCTAATTTGGAGAATACACAATATTATATAATAACATTATGGAAGATAGAGATATTAAAACAGTAATGAAGCAACTAAGAAACTTTACTTCAAGATATAATGCTCCTGCTGTATCCCAAGTAGCAGATGAAACAAGGAACCCGTATAAAATACTAATCTCTTGCCTTTTGAGCTTGCGGACCAAAGATGCTGTAACCAAATCATCTACAGAAAGACTGTTCTCTTTAGCTGACAATCCGAAGGATATGTTGAAGATTCCAGTAGAAAAGATTGAAAATGCAATATACCCTGTTGGTTTTTACCACCGAAAAGCTGAAACCATTCTTAATATTAGCTCTATTCTTCTTAAAGAGTATAAAGGTATAGTGCCTGATAATTTTGAAAACCTTTTAAAACTTCCTGGAGTTGGCAGAAAAACAGCTAATATAATTTTGACAATGGCTTATCACAAACCAAGTATTGCAGTTGACACACATGTGCATCGTATCACTAACCGTTGGGGATTTGTATCAACCAGGAACCCAGAAGAAACAGAGAAAGAGCTAAAGAAAAATCTTCCTCAAGAGTTCTGGATTGATATTAATAACATCCTGGTTACTTTTGGCCAAAACCTCTGTCTGCCTGTATCTCCCATTTGTAGTAAGTGTCCAATTATCTTTTTTTGCGATAGAAAAGGGATAGTTAGAAATCGTTAAAACTGGTATAAGGCTGTAGCCCAGGTTAGCCCTGAACCGAAACCGGAGAGAATTAAGTATTCTCCGCTGTGGAAGGCACCAGAACGCCACAACTCATCCAGAAGAATGGGGATGGAAGCAGCGGAAGTGTTGCCGTACCTGTCTATATTAGAAGGAACCCTTTCCTTCGGATATCCCGAGGATGCTGCTATGGCCTCTATTATCCTATTATTAGCCTGGTGAAGTAAGAGCCAGTCAGCTTTTCTCAACCCGGCTTTATCTAAAACCCTCTTTATGCTCCCTGGAACCTCCGTAGTGGCAAATCTAAAAACCTCTCTCCCTTTCAACTTTATGGTGTGCTGTCCCTTTTCCACCGTATCCCTGGAGGGAGGCAAGGAAGATCCGCCAGCTGGGAGGATAATAAGCTCTCCCTTGCTACCATCAGCTCCCAGGTCAAAGGCTATAAAACCTCCTTCTCCACCCAGGCAGGGTCCAAGAAGCACGCAACCTGCTCCATCTCCAAAAAGCATGGCTGTTTGCCTGTCTTCGTAGTCGGTGATGCGGGTTAACGCATCTGCACCAGCTACCAGAACCCTACGAGCCTCTCCTGCCCTTATAAGGGTATCACCAAGAGAAAGGGCATAAACAAACCCTGAACAACCAGCGTTCACATCAATGCACGCAGCTTTTGATGCCCCAATGTTGGCTTGCAGAAGGCAGGAAGCTGAAGGAAAATAATAGTCAGGAGTTACAGTAGCGAATATGATCCAGTCCAGATTTACTGCCTCTTCACCGGCCATGGCTAGAGCCTGGAGGCTAGCAGAATATGCCATACTGGAGGTGGTTTCTCCCTCTCCGGCTTTTCTTCTCTCCCTGATACCCGTTCGGGTGATTATCCACTCCTCGGAGGTATCAAGGTAGGAAATGAAATACTTATTATCCAGAATTTTCTCTGGAACATATGACCCAATACCATAGATTTTACTCCGCATTTCTTCTCCTGGAAAAATAATATTTAATAATATTCAGTTATATTGACTCTATTAATATAGTAGGAGTTACAAAGAAAATCTAAGATTATAACCTTGACAGTTCCTTTTTCAATAGTATAATTAATAATTGCGAATAATGCGACATAAATTGAACTGTGAGGATGAGATATGAATTATCAACTAAATGAGATTTTATCAGATTATACTGGGGAAAGAAGCAATCTAATCCCTATGTTACAGAAAATTCAAGGTCAATATGGTTTTCTTCCAGAAGAAGCAATTAACATTGTTTCTAACTTACTAAACATTTCCAGAGCAGAGATTTACGCCGTCGCCACCTTCTATGCCCAGTTCAGGTTCACCAAACCCGGTAAGCA
>JBBIUB010000014.1:0-35797 GCA_037440465.1 Coprothermobacterota bacterium
ATGGTTCCCACATTAAGATGGGGTTTCTTTCTAACAAACTTTGCTTTGCTCATAATGCCTCCTGTAACCTTATTATTATAAAAATTAACATTGGAGCCCAGGACCGGGATTGAACCGGTGACCTTATCCTTACCAAGGATACGCTCTACCAGCTGAGCTACCTGGGCTCTGGAGCGGGCAACGGGATTCGAACCCGCGACCCCCAGCTTGGAAGGCTAGCGCTCTACCGCTGAGCTACACCCGCATGGTGGGGAGAGAAGGATTCGAACCTCCGAAGGCGTCAGCCAGCTGATTTACAGTCAGCCCCCTTTAACCACTTGGGTATCTCCCCACTTAAATATAACTTACTGGAGCCGACGGAGGGGGTCGAACCCACGACCTGCTGATTACAAATCAGCCGCTCTACCAGCTGAGCTACATCGGCCACAAGTAGCATATATTATAACCTATATTTATTATAAAGTAAAACATCCCTGCTGTGAATTCATATCAGGATGACACAGAAAGGATAATAAGTTCAGCTTAACAAATTGAGTTGCTTAACAAGTATTTAAATAGATTCAATGAGGTGGTGGTTTTATGGTAAACTAAACTAATGCCTATAGAGAAAATTCTCATAGTAGGAGCAGGTGCCATAGGTGGTTCTACTGGGTTCAGGCTGATAAAAGCTGGATATCAGACCTTTTTTCTTATTAAAAGCGAAGATTCGCATGACCTGCAAATTAAGCTGTATGGTGAAACCAAATGGGAAGCACTCCCACCCTCTTCTTTCATTACGAGTAGAAGCCTCAAAGGAAACTACGACCTCGCTATTCTGGCTGTTAAATCTTATGATACAGAAACCACCCTTAAAGCCCTTAACAAAGCCCTAAAACCACGTGGTTTAATTCTCTCTTTACAGAATGGAGTAGGTAATGAAGAACTACTGCTTGGTTACTTCCCTTCACATCAAATTCTTGGCGGTATTATTACTACCTCGGTAAGTCATCTTGAGAAAGGCAAAATTACTGAAGAAACCAGCGGAGGAATAGGAATTGCTCCATATAACAGAGAAATAAAGGATGTATTTTCAAAAGCAGGTTATAGAGTAAACACTTATCCTGACTACAGACCGCTTAAGTGGAATAAACTTCTTCTAAATATTTGGGGAAACGCTATCTCTGCTATTCTGGATATGGATATAGAAGAGATATATAAACACCCACGCCTTTTTCACATAGATTTTAAAGCATATAAGGAGGCCACCATGGTAATGAGAGCCCTCAGGCTACCTTTTATGAACCTTCCGGGATATCCTCTCCAACTATTTCAGCTTTTGACATATTCAGGAGAAGGTTTCCTGAGAAAAATACTTTACAAAAAGTTTGCCAGCGGAAGAGGTAGCAAGGAAGCTTCTCTTAGAATTGACCTCAAAAAACATAAAGAAAAGACAGAGGCTCCATACCTTTATGGACAGGTTGCCAGATATGGCAGGATATTGGGTATAGATACACCAATAAACCAACATCTTTTTGAGCTAACTGAAGGGATTGCCAGAAAGATAATACCCTGGGAAAAATTCAGGGGTAAGGAAAGTGCCCTTTTATCCTACTTAGAAGGTACTTTCCTCTGAAGTTCATACATCTCTAAAATCTCAGTTACTGTGGTAGCTTGTTCGGCTGTTTTATCATCTCTTAGAAAACCTACAACTCTGGGAAAACGAAGGGCATAACCAGGATTATTGTTAACCTTACCGCAGGTGTGAACAGGACTGCGAGTTATCTCGTCCGCTTGAACAACCACTACCAATCCTGGTTCTACCCAGGCATCTACTTCAATCTCTGAATCTACACGAGCGTGCTTGTGAGGTATAGCCCTTTTCTCTAAAATCTCATTAAAACGAATCCACTCCTCTTCTGTAGGTCCAGTACCAATCTTACCAATAGTTTTAAATCTGTCTTCCTTCTCATCATAAACTCCCACCAGAAGAGCCCCTATCCCAAACTTAGTACGCTGCCCTCTTCCCTTGAAATACCCCAAAAGTACAGCATCAATAGTATCACTCAAAATAGCCTGATAACCTCTTTTAAGTTTAATCCAGTTAAAATAACGACCTCCAGCCTTATATGGTGCATCTAACCTCTTAGCCATGACACCTTCAAGACCCTGTTCAACTAGAGAATAAAGGAGATTCTCAATCTCCTGAGGGTCTTCAGTAAAAACCACAGGCGTTGGCTCTATCACATCTCCATTACCAATAGATTCTTCAAGAAGCTTCCTCCTTAAATAATAAGGTTTTTCTGTCACATCCTCACCATTAAGATATAAAAGGTCAAAGGCAAAGAGCTTAAGAGGGAATTTAACTGCCATTTCTTCAATGTCGTATTTCCTTTTTCTCTGGGCAGTAGTCTGAAAAGGATAGTACTCACCAGAATCAGGGTTATAAGCTACCGCTTCACCTTCCAAAATAGCACTCTCAGCTTTAATCTGTTTAAAAATTCCTTCAACTAAGTCGGGAAACATAACTGTAGTATCCTCAAGGTTCCGGGAGAAGATTGAAACTTTGCCGTCTTTAAGATGAACCTGGCACCTAAAACCATCATATTTTGGCTCAATGGAACTTTTACCTATTTTTTTTACTATCTCTTCTCCACTACTCAAGCGCTCTGCTAAAGCCATCCTGATAGGGCGCCCAACACTAACCTTAAGTCCTTCAATACCGGGTATGCCTTCCCTTAAAAAAGTCTGAGCAACATAACCTAAATCTGATGTAAGACTATATGCCCTTTCCAGAAGTGGTCTCAAGCCTTTATTGCCCTGGTAAGTAAAAGAAATAGCATCAAGAATAGTAGGGTCTCCAACTCCTAATCTGAGATTCCCCAGAATCATACGGGTAATATATTTTGCTTCTTCATTTCCAGTATCTTTAAGAAGCTGGCTGAATATCTCAACCTTTTTGCCTACTGAGCCTTCTCCGCTGGAAACTGCTATTTGATAAAGACGCTCATATACCTCAAGGATGGGAAGCTCACTTGAAGCGTGAGGTATGCTGTATCTGGAAACCTCCCCAAGGTCGCCTGCCTCCTTATATCTGGAATAAATTTTCCAATCTTTTAAACCACTTGCTGAAGATATTGATTTAAGACATAATTTCTCTGAAACTCCAAATTCCAGAGGAAGATAGTATGGAACAAGCCTACCTTGTAAAAGATAGATAGTTTTATCCATTTCTTCAATGGACACTTCCTGGAAAAGACAGCTGAGAATCTCCACCATCTGGTTTCTTTTAGTGGTTTCTTCTAACTTTTTAAGATAAACAGTAAATTTAGAAAATAACAATTCGGTCTTTATTTGGTATGGCGGTCTGCCACCTTGGAAGCTCCATAGGCATCTGGTTTTACCACTGGGTGAAAACCACTACCTAAAACCATACCCACAACATCTTTTATAAGCTCTTTGGTATGAGGTGAACCCCCAACATCTAAATGAACTTCTACCGGTGTTTCCGAAAATCCATTGCTGGTCAGGAAAGAGTTAACTAAACCCGCCATTTCCAGGCTCAAGGAAGTTTCATACATAATACGCTGCTTTAGCCTTACTACTTTGGGAAACTCTCTCTTTTGATAAAAGTATATGGCTCCAGTACCTACTCTATGGATAATAATAGCAGTCACCAGGTGAAGTGAAGTATCAGAGAAACCATCTGTACCCACGATGAAGGTGTAGTTTCTTTCTTTTTCTTCTTCAATAAAATGGGTTATCTTCTCAAATACTTCCTTCTGACTCAACAACCCCCAGGTAGGACTAATAAAATTCTTATTTGCTACTTCCATGCCACATCCTTAATAAAATCAACCAGTCTTTTTATTGTTTCTTCCTGAAGGACATGCTCTATTGAGCAGGCGTCTTTCTCAGCTGTTACCTCAGAAACTCCCAGATATGTCAAAAAACTAACCAGTAATTTATGTTTCCCTGAAACCTTACGACCCCGTTCCTCTCCCTGTTCGGTAAGAGTTACTTCACCATAGAAAGGCTGGCTTACCAGGCCTTCGTGCTTAAGGCGAGTAAGCATCTGTGAAACGGCAGACCTACTCACTTCCAGAACTTCAGATACTTTAGTTACTGTTACCGGACCTTCATTAGAAAGCTCGTATATAGCTTCTAAATAATCTTCTAAAGCCTTTTCTTCCTTCATAATATTATTATACTACTGCATGGAGAAAAGATTATGAACCGACAGCAGCTCTTCTGGAAGCCTTCAATTCTATTTCTCTATAGAGAACCTCTCCCAGTCTACTTATGGCTTCCTTAATTTCTACTTCACTAACCTGAGAGAAAGACAACCTGATGGTATTCTTACCCCTGCCTTCCACATGAAAGGCAGAACCTACTACATAAGCCACCTTGTTCTCTATTGCACGCATAAACATGTCATCAGCACTCATATCTATAGGAAGAGTAAGCCATACAAAAAAACCACCATGAGGATAAGTATATTTGATTTCAGGAGGGAAATAAGTTCTGATAGCATCTATCATAGCATTTCTCTTTTTGGTATATTCCTTAGCCATATACTCCACATGGGGTTTTAGATAACCTCTACGACAGTATTCATAGGTCGCATATTGTCCTAGAGAAGTGGTACACAAATCAGCAGACTGTTTGGCTATGACGACTTTTCTCACCAGGGTCTTATCTCCCATAAACCAGCCAAGTCTTAAGCCAGGGAAGAGAATCTTAGAAAAGGTTCTAATATAAATGACCCTACTTTCGGTATCAAAGTACTTAACAGGAGGAAGTTTCTCTCCTTCAAATATCAGGTCACCATAAGGGTTATCCTCAACTACGAGCAGGTTAAACCTATCAGCAATATCCAGAAGTCTTTTTCTGCGCTCCAGGCTCATGGTGACACCAGCAGGATTCTGGAAATTGGGAATCACATAAACCAGCTTGGGTTTTTTATTAATCTTTATTAACTCTTCACATTTACTCTCCAGGGCTTCTAATATTAATCCTTCGCTATCCATAGAAACTGGTACAACATTAATATGAAAAGCTTTAAAAGCAGTCAATGCTCCCACATAAGATGGCTCCTCTACTAGAATCGTATCTCCTGGGTCCAGAAGGACTTTACATAAAAGGTCAAAGCTCTGCTGTGAACCTATGGTGATAATCATTTGCTCCAGGTCAAGGTTAATACTTTCTTCTACCTTTTCATAATTTATCAACCACTCTCTGAGCTCTTTCACACCTTCCGTGGTGCCATATTGAAGTGCTTTGCTAGGGACGGCTTCCAGCGCATAATCCATAGCTTCTTTAAATTTTTCAGTGGGGAAAAGCCTGGGGTCAGGATAACCACCACCCAGGGAAATAATGGATGGGTCAGAACTGTACTTCATAAGTTCACGAATAGCAGAAGAAACAAGACCTTTATTCGCCCGCTCGGAGAAAAACTCCTCAACCTTTAACATAAAAACCTCCTTTTTGAAATTTAAAAACCTCCCACCTGGATTTCTCCAGTTTAAGAGGTTTTATAGTCGTATTTTATAGTTGTTCAGGTTAATATCCATAACCTATTCTATTATAAACTGAAGCTTGAGTAAGGTCAAGCAATTGTAAGCGTCCATAACCTATTGGACTTTTGAGGGTCCTGGATAAATGGTAGCTATTGAGGTTTATAGCCCAATAAGTTTCAGAACTTTTGTAGTCAAAATCATTACCAGGGGGGTAATCTATGGGTATTATTTAAATGCAGAGTATTTTCATGATTTATTTTAATATTATCCTCCTGAATTTAGTTCAGGATCTATCTTTTTTAAAGACAAGACCCTGAAGCAAGTTCAGGGTGACATCAGGGCAGGGCCTAAAGTGACGTAAATCAAGTTTACCTTTTTTTAAAATTCAAAATCTGTCTGGTTTCTTCGGGGGTGGCGATTTCTCTACCCAGGGCACGGCTGATGTTAGCTACTCTTTCTACCAGCTCAGCGTTAGAGGTGGCTTTTACACCTTTTCGGAGGTAAAGATTATCCTCAAAACCTACCCGAACATGACCCCCCATCATAATTGCCATAGTTGCCAGGGGTAGTTCCCATCGTCCTATGCCTGCTGCCATCCAGGTGGAATCCGGTGGTATAAGTTCTACCAGATAAAGGAGATTTTTGAAGCTTCCAGGCATACCACCAGGAACTCCCAAGACAAAGTCAAAATGAAGAGGTGGTGTGAGTAATCCTTTACCCACCAGCCTGAGGGCGTTCTGTATAAAGCCAGCCTCAAAGATCTCAATCTCAGGAGTGATGCCTTTCTCTTTCATAAAAGAGGCCAGTTTCTCTATAAAAGTTGGTGAGTTATAAAAAACACTATCTCCGAAGTTGACTGTGCCTGTGGTAAGGGTTGCCATCTCTGGAGTTAAGGTCAAAGGCTCTAACCTTTCCTCTTCTGTCATTCCCACAGCCCCACCGGTAGAGGCCTGAATGATGATGTCTGGAACAGTTTTTCTGATTTCCTCAATAACCTCATTAAACCTATCCGCTTTCTGGGTTGGCCTGCCATCTTTATCTCTGACATGGAGATGTACTATTGAAGCACCTGCCTCGCGAGACTTAAAAACTTCCAGAGCTACCTCTTCGGGGGTAATAGGTAAATAAGGGTGTTCCTCTTTAGATATCTCTGCTCCCACAGGGGAAACTGTAATCACCAGTTTTTCCATTTTACTCTCCTTGTTCTACCTTTCATTCTTTCCCCTCTAACACACCCCTTTATCCCCTCTTGATAGTCCTCCATTATCCTTTTCACAATGAATGATGCCACTTGTGCAGGAAGGGTATGTGGACCAAAACCGGCATCATAACCTATCTCCAGGGCAAGCTCCCTACTGATATAAGGACCACCACATATCATTATAACTTTATCCCTCAAGGCAGATCCTTCCACCAACTCCACCAGTTGGGTAAGGTTGTGAATATGACTGTTCTTCTGCGTGACCACCTGAGATACTAAAATGACATCAGCCTTATAATCCATGACTTTCTCAAGAAGAGTTTCTGGTGGAACTTGAGAACCCAAGTTATGAACGGTAAAACTGGGATACCTCTCTAAACCCACATCTCCAGCGAATCCTTTAGCGTTCAATATGGCATCTATTCCCACCGTGTGAGCATCAGAGCCAATGGTAGCACCTACAATCACGAGCTTTCTACCTATCTTCTCTTCAATTAGTCGGTTAATTTCCCAGTAATCAAGGGTTACTTCTTCTTCAATATCCTCTCCCAGAATCTCTGACTCTACGCTGTGGATGAGATTTCCATAAACGATATAGAAAGAAAAGCCTTCCCCCAGGTCTCGGGAAAAGACAATCCGAGGGTCCATTATGCCCATTTTTATTACCAGTTCACGAGCTGCTTTTTTACCACGAGTGCTAAGAGGAAGTGGTAAAGAGAAGGAGATCTGAACAGCTCCATCGTTTAAAGTATCTCCATAGGGTTTAATCTCCATAGTTAGTACCTCTTGATATAATTGTTCCGGGAAGGATATTTAAGAAGGGATTAAAATAGTCGCGAGCTTTGGCAAATACGCCTTCCAGCCCACGACCACCCTTGAGCGGTCTCTTGATTTCAGCAAAAGAACCCTGAGCCAGAGCTTCAAAGAGACCTACTCCCTTAATCTCTCTTAATACCTCAACACCATTATTCAGCACTTCTATAGCCCTCTTCCTCATAAGCGAATCTTCTCTCAATCTAAATTCTCCCATAAGGGATTTTGCTGCTTTTCTGAAGTAAAGAGCATTTTCTAAACTGAGGAAACGGTCCTGAACATAAGGAGTATGCATGGCTTCAGTAGGCATACCCAGAAGTAGGATTTCCTGCTTAGTCATTACTCCAATTAGGTTAAAGGCAGCATTGAGAACCATGCCTCTAAATATGTCTCCGGTCATAAATCGGGTGGGTGGCATATATTTTATGGGGGATTGGGGGAAGAGTTCTCTTACCAACCAAGCCTGAGCTAATTCGTTAAGGAAAGAGTCTTCTTCTGATGGGTCCATCTCAAAGGCGTGTCCCATCCCAATAAGTCGGGGTGGAAGGCCGGATAATAATGCTAAGTGATGGTTAATAAGCTGGGAAGCTGTAACAGTATGAGCCATCTCTTTAGCATCCACAGTCTTTATAAGATTATCTTCACCTGTAACTATAGTGATTCCAGCCAGAGACAGTATACGTCGGCTAAATTCCTGGTCAGTAAGAGTCCTCGTGCTGTTTATATCCCGGAAAAGGATACCGTAGATAGCATCGTTCACCATTATATCCAGACCTTCCAGTGCTCCCAGGGTAGCTATCTCGGGCATAGCTAACCCTGAACAATAATTAACCAGACGGATATAACGCCCCAGTTTAAGAGATACTTCATCAAGGGCTTTCCTCATAAGAGCAAAATTCTCCTGTGTGGCAACTGTGCCACCAAAGCCTTCCGTGGTTATTCCGTAGGGAATGTAATCTAACAGGCTTTGAGCAGTAGTTCTGATGACAGCAATAATATCTGCTCCCATCATGGCAGCAGACTTTGCTTGCTTGACATCTTCATAGATGTTCCCAGAAGCTACGATGACATATAGTAAGGGTTTCTCCCCGGGAGTCAGGCTATCTATCATCTCCTGCCGCTTCCTTCTCATACCCAGGAGGTCTTCAATACTTCTACTTACTAATGAAGTCATAAGTTCTTTAACCTTTTTCTCATCCTGTGGGAAAATAGTGCCAAGATCAATTGCCCCTGTAGCTACACCTTCCACAGCTTCCTGCAAAGTCTTACCATTTGAAATAATAACTTCACCAAGAGTAAAAAGAGCGCCTCTGGAAAGCTTCCCTTCTCTGGCACATTTATCAATGAAAATGTTGACCCAGGGAACACCTTCTTCGTTAGCTCCCTTTACACCTAAAAGGCGGAGAGACGCTCTTTCAATAGCAAAAGTAGAATAAGTTTTAACCTTATTATGGACCTCTTCGGCAATCCCTTTCCCAAGAGAAAAAGCTTCTTCTTTTAAGGATATTGGAAGAGATAATATTTCTATATCATCAGGAGCAGTGTCATTCATCCTTTTTCTTCCACTCCTTTCTTCTCTCCATTCTAATATTATGTTTGGGCATTAAGGCTGGTACCTGTCCCTCCATCAAAGAAGCTACACCTTCGTGAGGCTTGACCCTGACTCTTGGTGGGCAAGTGCTTAATCTATCCCTGGGTTCAGGATAAGAGAAAATCCCGCCTTCGTAGTTTCTAAGGATAACCCTGTCATCGGTAAAAGCTATGATATATTGAGGCGAAACTGGAATCTTTCCACCTCCTCCAGGAGCATCTATGGTGTATTGAGGAACGGCAAAACCGGATGTGTGTCCCCTTAAGTATTCCATAATCTTAATACCTGTTCCCACGGAAGTTCTGAAATGTTCAATGCCCTGAGACAGGTCACACTGATAAAGATAATAGGGCCTGACTCTGATTTTTACCAGCTCATGAACAAGCTTTTCCTGAATGTACGGACAATCGTTTATTCCTTTTAGAAGTACGCTCTGATTACCAAGTGGTATCCCCGCCTTAAGGAGAAGATTAATACCTTCCGTCATACGGGGTGTAATCTCTTTGGGATGATTAACCTGGATGTTCATCCACAGTGGATGATACTTCTCCAGCATATTAACTAAAGCAGGGGTTATTCTTTGTGGTAGTACTACTGGAGCCCTGGAGCCAATCCTGACTATCTCTACATGAGGGATAGCCCTCAAATTTTTAAGAACATATTCCAGAAGTTCATCATCCACTAAAAGAGGGTCACCACCTGAAAGAAGAACATCTCTTACTGTTTCTGTTTTTCTTATATAATCCAGAGATTTATCTATAAAGATTTTGGTTGCTGCTTTGTCCACTTTACCGACATAACGGCGACGGGTACAGTGACGGCAGTACATTCCACAAACATCTGTGATGAGAAAGAGCACTCTGTCCGGGTAACGATGAGTAAGCCCGGGAGTTGGTGAATCCAGGTCTTCAGCTAAAGGGTCTCTTAAGTCTACCTTTGAAAATATGCTCTCTTCAAGGGTAGGGATGGCTTGTTTTCTAATTGGGCAGTGTGGGTCCTTGGGGTCCATTAAAGATACCCAATACGGTGTTATTGCCATGCGGAAGATTTTCAGTGTTTCCCTGATTCCTTCCTTCTCTTCGTCTGTAAGATTGAATACTTGCTCAAGTTCCTTCAACGTAGTAAGACGATTCCTTACCTGCCATCTCCAGTCTTCCCACTCCTCCAGTTTTACATCTTTGAATAGATTTATGTCTTTATAATCCAGCACGATCTCCTCCTTATTCAGTAAACATCTCCTCAAGAATAGTTCTAAGTATTTTTTCTTTCCTTACTAAATCTAAGGCATATTCAGCATGTCCGTAACCATAACCGTTCCCAATTATCATGGTTACATCTTTTCCTATCCCTTCTGCCCCTAAGGCAGCTGTGGTAAAACTGGTAGCCATACTGAAAAAATATACTATCCCACCTTCCCGGGCAGCCACAATACTGGACATTTCCGTATAGGGAACATTTACTACATTAACCACTACATCAGCAAACCTTCCCCTGGTAAGTTCTTTCATTTTCTCATAAGTTTCCAAAGCCAGAGAAGCATCTTGAACCCATATCTCATCAACTATACCAAGTCTCTCTGCTCTGGCAGCACTTTTGGGGGAACCACATAAAGCAAGCAACTTTCCATTTGGACCTATTTTTCTTCTGGCTTCAACCAGAGATAGGAGACCCGACTTGCCTCCCCCTCCTACAACCAGTACTGTGTCACCAGGCTTTACTAACCTCCCTACCTGTATGGGAGCTCCAGCCACATCCAGTATAGCTAAGGCTAATATTTCAGAGAAATCAGAAGGTATGTTGGCAAAGATACCGCTCTCAAAGAGAATAGCTTTACCCTCAACCGTAACCTGAGCTTTCTCAGGATATACTTCTTTTATTCGTTCCAGATTCAATGGGGTAAGGGTAAGGGAAACCAAAGTAGCTATTCTATCGCCAACTCTAATATCCCCTCTGCTCTGAAGTGTTTCACCAATGGCTTCTATCTCACCTAAAAGCATACCCCCTGAGTTGGTGACAGGATTATGCATTTTACCCCTGTCTTTCACAATACTCATGATGAGCTCTTTAATCTTCTCTACATAACCTTCTGCCTGGTTTTTGAGCTGAGTAAAGGAAGCAGAGTCAATATTAAGCCTATCTACTTTAATAAGAATCTCGTTACTGTAAAGCTTGGTTACATCGTTATCTACCCGACGAGCTGCCTGGGGGAGAACACCAATAGGTTCTATTACCCTGTGACTTCCAAAAGGGTTGCCTTCTCTAAGCATTATTACCTCCTAACGGTTATCTGGCTTAAATCACCTAATATGTTAATTGTTTTAAGTATCTTTCCAATAAGAAGCAAACGATTTATCTTCAACTCCTCATCAGGAGTCATTACCAGAACCTTATCAAAAAAACTATCCACTGTCTTACCAAGTGAAGATAACTTTCCGAGCCATTCATTTAATGGTTTTTCTTCAATAAAATTAGAAACATCTAAATCTGCCCTGTATAGTTCTTCTTCCATAGGTTCTTTAAAGAGGGATGGGTCGGGGAATTCTTCTTTTAATTTCTGCCCCTTCATAATATTCTGAATTCTCTTTACTACCAACACTAAGTCTATAAACTCTTCCTGCTCGTACCATATTTCTAACTGCTTTAACCTGTTCTCTGCTTCTACAAGGTTTAATGGAAACCCATTTCCGAGGATTGCTCTAATGTTATCGTAGCGATAACCTTCTTCCAACCACAGAGCTTCAAGACGGGAAAGAAGAATCTTCAAAATCTCGTTTTTAACCTTGGGCATTGGCTGTGATGGTTTTAGCTCATTAAGTAAGTTCTCCAGAAGGAAGTCTATATCAACTTCTTGACCCCCCACCTCTATCCTCCCCCGCAAGTGGGGAGGAGGGGTTGGTGTAATCTCCCACTTATAAATCTCCTTCTCCTCCCCTGGCGGTAGGAGGTAGGAGGAGGGAGGAGGTAGTTTATTCATGGATAGGAGAATTCGTACCACACCCATAGCATATCTCCGAAGCCCGTAAGGGTCTTCTGAGCCTGTGGGTTTATATCCCAGCGAGAATAAGCCTGTTAAGCTGTCTAACCTGTCCAGAAGAGATACCCATTTTCCAAATTGAGTAGTAGGAATCTTATCATTACTTCCTCTCGGAAGGTAATCTTCATAGAGAGCCTCAGCAACAATAAGGTCTTCACCCTGAATCAAAGAATATTCTTTTGCCATTACCCCTTCCAATTCTGGGAACTCTTTTACTACTTGAGTAGCCTGGTCAAATTTGAGTAAAGAAAGGATTCTTAAAAGTTGATTTCTCTCTGAACTTTCCATCAGTTGTGGTAATTTTTCTATTACAGAGAATAATCTTAATGATTTATCTTTAAGAGAACCTAATCCCTCCATGAAAGCAATGCCTTCAAGAGCGTCTGAAAAAATAATTAAAGGAGTACTAATATCTTCCTTGTAAAAGAAATGAGCGTCTCTTAAGCGTGCTACCGCTACATGTTCATATCCTTCAATGATTTTTTTTACTGAATCAATAGAAGGATTGTTAGATACAAAAAGGAAATAAGGAAGTGATTTCCCTTCAGAAGAAAATAGAGGAAAGGCTTTCAAGTGATGTTTGAGAACTGTGGCAATAAGTGGTGAAGGTAGGCTTAAAAGTTCAAGGGGTATATTTCCTCTCAAAACCTGCGGGAACTCTACAAGAAAAGTTACCTCATTAAGTAAATTCTCGTCATAATCCCATTTGCCACCTACTTCATAGCTGAGTCTTTCAAGCTCTTCCCGGATTTTTTCCTTTCTCTCAAATGTGTCAACTAATACATATTGTTCCTTGAGTTTTTCTTTGTAAGAAGAAGCATTTTCCAGAGTAAATTCGCTTCCAAAAAATCTATGTCCTCTGGATAATCTTCCAGCGGTTAGATTACCTATCTGAAAAGATACAATTGTATCTCCAAGCAGACTGGTCATCCATCTTATTGGACGGCTGAAATAAAAATCCTCTATGTCCCACCGCATGGCTTTGAGTAGTTTAATCCCTTTTATAAGGGAAGGTAAGAAAGAAGTTAGTATATCCTTCGTGTTTACTGGAGGAATCTCTTTAATAAGAAAGATATAGTCTCCTTCAGTCGTATTCCTCACATCCACATCTTCTATCCTGCCTTTTTGCCCTTGCAAAAATCCTAAGAGAGCTGGGGTGGGTTTATCTTCATTATCATAAGCTACCTTTTTGGGCGGACCTTTTACTTCTATTTTTCTTGGTAAGGATTGAGTAGAAATGTCAGATATAAAAGCTGTTAATCTTCTGGGTGTACCCCAGATTTGTAAAGAACTATAGGGGACTGAGCGCTCAAGAAGATATCGCTCAAAACCTATTTTTATACTCTCTGTAGCTGAACTAATAAAAGTAGCAGGTAGTTCTTCCCCACCTATTTCCAGAAGGAAGTCCATCTTAACTATCTCCTTTGAGCAGTGGAAAACCTAATTTTTCTCTACGAGCAAGATATTGGATAGCACATTCTTTAGCCAGAGCTCTTACCCGCAAAATATATTTCTGTCTTTCTGTGGGACTTATCGCTCTGCGGGCATCCAGAAGGTTGAATAAGTGCGAATTCTTAAGAACAAGGTCATAGGCAGGAAGTATAGAGCCTTTTTTTAATATGTTTCGTGCTTCTGCTTCAAACTCCTCAAACCAATTCTTGAGATGTGTTACATCTGACAATTCAAAAGCATAGGTGGAGTGTTCCACTTCAAATTGATGCCTGACTTCTCCATAAGTTACACGGTCATTCCAGGATATATCATAGACAGAATCTTTTTTAGTCAAAACCATTACCAGCCTTTCTAACCCGTAGGTAAGTTCTAAGGAGGTAGGGAAAAGACTCATTCCTCCTGCCTGCTGGAAATAGGTGAATTGGGTTACTTCCTGCCCGTTCAACCAGACTTCCCAGCCTATACCCCAGGCACCCAACGTTGGAGATTCCCAGTCATCTTCCACAAATCTGATGTCGTGTTCCCTACCACTGATACCCAGTGTCTCCAGGCTTTCCAGGTATAAACCCTGAGGGTCAGAGGGGGGAGGTTTAATTATTACTTGATATTGATAATGTTGAAAAAGCCTATTAGGGTTCTCTCCGTATCTACCATCAGCAGGTCTGCGGCTTGGTTGGACATAAGCAACTTTCCATGGCTCGGGACCCAGAACCCTTAAAAAAGTTGAGGGGGCCATGGTGCCTGCCCCTACCTCAACATCATAAGGCTGTTCCAATAAACAGCCCTGTTTAGACCAGAAATCGTTAAGTTTCTTAATAATATCTTGAAAGTTCATGCCATAACCTTCTTATTTTTAATATTATAATGATTATAACATTATTTGAAGAATCAAAACTTATAAGTCAGAAGCCTCCCCCCACCCACCCTCCCCCTCGAGGGGGGAGGAGTAAGGAGGGTGATTTTTTAGGTTTGCATTATTTAATAACTGCTCAAGAACCCTTGCAGATTGAAGCTTTACTTCAAATACTCCTTCAAAATATCTAAATAGTGCATGGGATAATCTTACTCCCAATGTTTCTTCGTAATTACAAATATCTTCTATCTGGAATGTCTTGAGTTCACCTATTAAATTGAAATCATCTTTTGAAAGTAATGAAAGGCCCTTGTTTTGACCACAGGAAAGACACAGATAACCACCATCTTTATGGCTAAGATAACCATCTCCTCTCTCAGCTTCACAGGCTATGCAGGCTTCAAGGTCAGGCATATAACCAGAGAGTTTGATAAGCCTCAAAAAGAAAGCGAGAGTAATTTTTAAGGGTGCTTGAGAAGTCTCCAGAAGTTCCAGTGTATTATTCAACAAAAGATATAAAGTAGAGTCTTTATCTCCAGGAAGAATAGCTTTATAAGTTGATTCCAGAACAAGAGAAGCATAACTCCAGAGAATTAAATCTTTTCGTAAGACCTGATAACTTTTAAAAAGATCTGCCTCTGTAAGGGTGTAGCCTTTTCCCATATAAATCATTCCATTAATAACAACACCCGGCTCAAGGCGGCTTCCCCATTTCTTTCCTTTAGCCCCTGCTTTGATGAGTCCAAGCTCACGCGTGAGAAGGTAGGCACTTCTATCCTTCTCACCGGAGCGCTCTGATTTGAGGACTATAGCCTCAATCTTGATCAGTCTCATGAAGGTTGCGAGTTGCTATAAACTCCTCAAGAATCTTATGTGAAGAGCTTGAACCTATCCTGTGAACCCCTGCTTTTATAAAAGACAGGGTTGTTTGAAGGTCTTTTATGCCACCTGAAGCCTTAATTTTCAAACCAGACGGAGAATGTTTAGCAAGAAACTGAACATCCTCAAAAATAGTTGGTCTGGGCCCAAAACCTGTAGAAGTTTTAATAAAGTCTACCTTTTCTTCAGAGAGTATGGTAAGTACCTTGTTAACCTCTTTTTTATCCAGATAAGCCATTTCAATGATGACCTTTAGAATGGCAAATGGAACAGCCTTCCTGACCAGTTTGATTTCTTCTCTTACATAATCATAGTCTTTATTCTTTAGGGCTGACACATTCACTACCATATCTATTTCATCGCAACCAAGATTCCTGAGAAGTGATGCTTCTCCCGCTTTTGTTTCCATAAGGTTAGCTCCGAGAGGAAAGCCTACAACTGAGCAAACCTTAATGCCGATACCTTCAAGCCTTTCCACTACCTGAGGAACATAAAAAGGATTAACGCAAACAGCATGAAAGCCAAAAACCTCTGCCTCTTTACATAGCTGGTCTACATCCTGCTTAGAGGCATTGGTCCTCAGAAGGGTGTGGTCAAAATACAACGCCAGTTCACCTGGATCCAATACTTCTCACCTCCTTTCTGGTAAAAACTATTTTCTTGAACTCTTCAGGGTCAAGACTGCTACCTCCTACCAGGCATCCGGATACATCTGGTTGCTTTATTAGGGAAGATACATTATTGCTATTCACGCTTCCCCCATAAAGCACGGCGATAGTCATACTCTCGGAAATTCCATTTGAATAAAGGTAGGACTTGATAAATTTATGAGCTTCTTGTGCTTGAAGAGGAGTGGCATTGACACCTGTCCCTATAGCCCATACCGGCTCATAAGCAATTATTATAGAGTTTTCAGGTGTGCTATTTTTCCAAACCTTACTTAGGGATAGAAGTTGTTTTTTTAGGATTATGAAAGTTTCTCCAGCTTCTCTCTCTTTAAGGTTTTCGCCAACACAAACTATGGGAATCAGGTTAGCTTCAAGTGCAGCTAAAAGTTTTTTAGCCACAAGTGAGTTGCTTTCTTTGAAGTATTTTCTTCTCTCTGAATGGCCAAGAATTACATAGGAACCACCATAATCTTTAATCATAGTTGATGATATTTCACCTGTAAAAGCTCCCTTTTTTTCATAAAACATGTTCTGGGCTCCCCATTTTAACTTGCTCCCCTTAAGCATTTCACTTAAAAGAGGAAGAAGAGTAAATGGCGGAATAAAAACAATCTCAGTTTCTTCTGGAATTGCTTTGATAGAGGGAAGAAAAGTCTCTAAGTAATTTTGAACTTCCTTAGAAGTAAAATTCATTTTCCAGTTGGCTATATATATAAGCTTATTTTTCAAATTATTTAGCCTTCTTCTGAAAGTGTAAGACGAAAAGCATAAGGAAGAAGTTCATTGAGGGCGTAAACCTTCATCCCGTCTGATATATCCAGAATGACTTCCATATCTGGACTGAATTCTTCTAATACCTGACGACAAGCCCCACAGGGATATGGTAAATCCCCTTCTTTGGAAGACACAGCTATCCCTTTGAATTTCTTCTTTCCTTTAAGAACAGCGCTAAAGACAGCTGTTCTTTCAGCACAAACAGTCAATCCGTAGGAAGCATTTTCAATATTTGCTCCAGTAAATACTTCTCCATCCTCGGTCAAAAGTGCAGCTCCTACCAGGTAACGAGAATAGGGTGCATAAGCTTTGAGCTTAGCTTTTCTGGCTTTTTCTAATAAAAGCTGGCGTTCAGCGGATGTTAACATACCTATCAAAAACCTCCTTAAGGAACTCAATTAACTTAGTACTCTCTCCCCTGGATACCTTGATATAAAGACCATCTTTCTTAAGAAAAACTCTGGCATGCGGGAAATACCTTTCTCTGAGAAAGCCTTCCAGAAGACCGTCTCTTGTTTCTTTTAAAAGCTTTGACTTCTCTTTTGGTAAACTGTTGTAAATCTTGGCTAGTTTCTCAGTTTCTCTTACACTAAGTTCTCTCTCAACAATTTTATTGGCGAGTTTTATTATCTCTTCATCAGGGAGAGAAACGAGAGCTCTGGCATGCCCGAATGATAGTTTACCTTCTTGGATGAATTCTTTTACTTCTGAAGGAAGGGAGAGTAGCCTTAAAAGATTAGTAACCTGTGGCCTGCTTACTCCAATTCTCTCAGCCACCTCATCCTGTGTTAGATTCTTCACTTCAAGAATTCTTTTCAAAGATTCAGCCATTTCCAGAGGTGTCAGTTCTTCTCTCTGAATATTCTCTATGAGAGATACCTCTGGTACAATATCGTCAGTTATGCCCATAACCAGGGCTTTAATTGTTTTAAAGCCTGCTAATTGAACCGCCCTAAGCCGTCTTTCCCCGGCTATTAATTCATAGTCATCACCCATAGGTCTGACCAAAATTGGTTGTATTAACCCGGTTGTTTTAAGTGAAAGAACAAGCTCATTAAGCTTCTCTTTATTAAAATTTCTTCTCGGTTGCCAGGAGGAAGGTTTTATGCTCTCAAAAGGAAGGTCCATCATTTCGCCCACTCCAGTGGGGATAAGGTGTTTCAGTCCTCTGCCTAATCTATTCTTCAATGGAAATCACCTCTTCAGCCAGGGCTTCATAAGCTACAGCACCCCTGGATTCAGGAGCATAATACATTATTGGTTTCCCAAAGCTTGGAGCTTCACTTAACCTGACACTTCGGGGGATTACAGTTGTAAAAACCCTGTCAGGAAAATATTCCCTTACCTCTTCTGCTACCTGCTTTGATAAAGAAGTACGGGAGTCGAACATCGTCAACAGTATTTTCCAGATATCTATGTTAGGGTTAAGATACTTTCTTAACCTCTTTAAAGTAGTAATAAGCTGGCTAACCCCTTCAAGAGCGTAATATTCGCATTGAATGGGAACAAGTATCTTATCAGCTGCCACCATAGTATTAATAGTTAAAAGGCCAAGAGTTGGGGGCGAATCAATAAAAACATAATCGTATCCATCCACCTCATTCTTAACAGCTTCTTTTAACCTACTTTCTCTCGCCAGTACGGATACCAGTTCCATTTCAACAGCCACCAGGTCAATGTGGGATGGAACAATATCTAAACCTTGAACATCAGTGCCTATTACTGTATCTTTTATGGGAAATTCATTAATTATTACATCGTAGGTGCTTTTAGCAACCTTTAATTTATCTACTCCCAAACCACTGGTTGCATTAGCCTGCGGGTCTGTATCTATGATTAGTACTTTCTTACCTTTCTTTGTTAGATAGGCGCCAAGGTTAACCACTGTGGTGGTTTTACCAACGCCCCCTTTCTGGTTTGCCACTGCAATAATCATTCCTTTATAATCCTCTCTTTTTTAGATTCATAATCCAAATTAACTAAATTATTTTACACCCAATAGCCTTGTAATGTATTCATTTTTTCCCCCATTTAGTTGCTAAGCAGGGTTGGAGGATGCCAAGACCAGTGATTTGTGATTATTAAAACCTGTAAATCCATACCGGATAAGGGGTATTCTCACCAAAAGGAAGTTCCAGGTTGGCATTAGATTTCAGCCATATTTTAATCTTCGCCTGCGGGTCATAAATAGAAGCTTTATCTTTCCTATAACGGTCAACACCTGTATAAATTACCCAGTTGACTTTGCCTTTCATTCTCTCAAGTATAACTAAAGCTCTTTTAAGATTATCATCTTTCATAACAAAAGAGGGAAGGTCAGGAGGAGAAAGAACTACGAAATTGTCAACCGTTATTTCAGAATACCAGGACATTCTTAGAGCTTCATAAGGAGTTAAAACTACTACCTGGTTACCTTCTTTAAGTTGAGATTTAATATATAGTTGGGCAGAACGAGAACCTGAAGATTCAGGATAGTAATGGTAAGAGAGGTTAAATGTAAATAGAGTAAGAGCTAAAAGAGTAAATATACCAACCCTTATAAATTTACCCTTAATCAGAGAAAGACCTCTTCCTAAACCCAATGCATAAAAAGGAATCAGAAAAGCCATGTGGGGAAATGTTAAGAAGGGTTCTCTATAAGTCATAATATAAAATAAAAGAAGATTAAGGGGTAAAAATAAAGTCAGAATTAATGACCATCTTCTTGAAGAACGAGGAACAACAAGGAAAATTATAGCTAAACAACTTATTATTGCTGAAGACCACCAGTATGCTGCTGGTAGGTGAAGAAGATTATAATTCCAGAGTATTCCTCCCCAAAGCCGTGGCCAGAAATTGACAAAAGGTAAACCCCAGTTTCTCCCAAGATTAGTTTTTATAATCAATTGTGACCAAAAGAAAGAAATCCAGGGCAAATAAATCAACAGCGAGAGAGCGAGAGGTAGAACGGTAAGTTTTATCTTTTTGTATAGTATTGAAGAAATTAGAATATATCCCCAGAGAAGAATTCCCCAGTTATGTGTATAAAGAGCCATGGCGAGAGAACCACCTAAGCCAAGTTGATACAAAAATTTCTTTTCTTCCAAGACCTTGAAGAACAGGTAAAAAGAAAGAAGGGTTAAGAATGTGAAGAACGGATACATGCGTACATCTCTGGAAACGAAGATGTGAAGTGGCAGGAAAGCTAAAGCCAGGCTACTCCAGAAAGCTGTTTCTTCTTCATAAATCATCTTACCCAGTTTAAAAAGAAGAAGAATTGATAAAAAACCAAACAGGACAGATAAGGATTTCACTACCAGATCAGTATAACCAAATAATTTAGTTGATAAAGAGAGAATAAGATAGTAAAGAGGAGGGTGAAAATCACCAACTATATAACTCCATATGGAAGACCAGGGTAACCGTGTCAAAGATGCTGAAAATAATCCGTCTCCTGATAAAGGCTCTTTAAGAAGAAGAAAGAATAAATTAAAGATGGCAAATACTGAAATAATAAATATTTTCACGAAGGTGTATGCCTTCTTCTTCTAACTGGAAAGCCTGCTTCTTTTCTATATTTAGCTACGGTTCTACGAGCTACCTTGATTCCCTTTTCTTTTAGAAGTTGAGACACCGCCAGATCTGTGAGTTCTGGATTGGCTTTTAAAATCCCGGTAATGTTAGCTATCAATTGAGCTTTAATCATATCTTCTCCCACAAAACTTGTCTGGATAAGCGAGCGAAGAGAAACCAAACCCCGAGGAGTCTTTATCAACTTATTTTTCACAGCTCTACTAACAGTAGACTGGTGGAGATTGAGAGAACCTCCAATCTCTCCTTCTGTTAAAGGTTCCGGGAAGCTCTTTTTCCCTATTAAGAACGGACTCTGTTTTTGGACTATAAAGTAAATCACCCTTCTTAAAGTATTTCTTCTTTTATCAAGGGCTCTCAAAATCTCCTTTGCCCTGTTAAATTTTCCTTTGAGGTAAGTAAGGGCTTCTCCCTTAGCTTCCTGCATAACAGGTATGTACTCTTTGCTTAAAATAATAGTCCTGGATTCTCGAGTTAAACTAACCTCCAAACCCCTTTCTTCCAATACTTGTACAACAGCATCTATTACTTCCCCGGTAAGAGCAGACCCTCCAAAATTGTAAGCTGGATAGGCTGGAATAGTTTTGAATAGAGAAAATATATGATTGTATTCTATCTTAGCCTTCTCAGCATCTTTATCAAGTAGCTGGAAAACCTCTTCTAATTCATTCTTGCTTATTAAATCTTTTCCTAAGAATGATAGTTGGAAAAGAAGGTATTCCTCAAGATTTATAGAAGCTGAACCAAGACCATCTATGGACATCAACTCTCTCCTCACCTCTTCAACTTTATTTAGAGGTAGAGAATATGAGTTTGCTATCTCAGCAGGAGTGGACTCTAAAAAACCCAGAGGTGAGATGTTTCTACTAATTAATAAAGCTATCTCCTGATCTTCACCTTTAAAAACAGCTTTTATTTGATCTTCCAGATACCCCGGATAAGATGGTGGAGGTGTAGCTACCCACTCAAGAGAATCTGTGGATTCCAGAGATTCTAAAGGTTCTCTCATATCATCTTCTATCTCCTCGGATTCCTCTACCCCTTCTTCACCCACCATTTCCAGAAAGGGGTTTTCAAGGCATTCATTCTCCAAAAATGCTATCAGTTCAAGTATGGGCATAGTTAGAATATCCAGAGAAAGTCTCACCTCTGGAGTAAGCAAAATCTGTTTTTTTAACTGATTCTCTAACCCTGACCCGACTTCCACCGAATAAGTCTCCTTAATCTGTGATTAACAGCTGAACGGGTGAGGTTAAGTTCTCTGGCTAACTCCTCAAGTGTATATTCTGGATACTTCAGTCTTGCTTCTACCATCTCTTTTAAGGCGAATGGCAATCTATACAGTTCACCATCTTCTACCAGCTTCTCAAATATAACTCTTTGTCTTGATGCTGCCTGAAAAGAACGATAGGTATTAGCTATATCGTAGTTTACAAGAACTTGTGTCTGGCTTCTAACCTGCCTTCTCAAGGCAGTGTCATGGATGAATAAAGCGGTGTCCACCGCACCAATAACCACAAAAAAATGGATGATGGTGTCAAGATTCTTCAGGTAAAATACCTGTCGCCCCCTCCGTTCATAACTCTTGAAATCCACTCCAGTCAATCTGGTTGCAGTTTGAAATAAATCATCACTTTTATCAGAAGAAATGATTTCAAGATGATAACCTTGCTTACCAAGAGAGAGATAGCCTGATACCAGAAAGGCACCACGCATATAAGCTCCTGCCTCTTCTTCATTCATATATTCCTGAGGTAGAGCTTCCTGAGGTATAAAAGCCAGGTAACCTTCTGGTTTCCTTTTAAGAGCAACTCCCTTCTTCTTAAAAAGATTAGCCAGTCCCCTGAACTTAAGAATTTCCCGTTGTGAAAAAAGAATTGCACCAGGCTCAATAGTTTTACCAAAATTCACAAAAGCTTTAAGCTCCCACATGCTTTCTTTCTCTGATATTTGAGAACCCCAAATTTTAGAAACCAGCTCTTCCCTGGCAAACTCTGTGACATTGCGTTGATTAAACACTTAGTTAGTTCCCACCTCTATTTTAGAGGCTAAGCCTTCCCTCTCCCTATGTCCCTGTGAAAGATACGGGTAAAATAATCTTTCTCATCCAGCAATCTCTTCAATCTTTCACCAACAAAAACTGCTCTGTGCATACCACCTGAACAACCGATAGCCAGGTGAAGTACTGCTTTACCTTCCTTTCTGTACATAGGAAGAAGATATGACAGATAATCAATAGTCCTGTTCAGAAAATCACCGGTTTCTCCACTTCCTTCAATAAACGTCTGGACTAAATCGTTTTTACCATCAAGAGGAGCCAATTCGTCAACATAATAAGGGTTGGGCAAAAACCTAACATCCAGAACTAAATCAGCATCTTGTGGAATGCCATATTTAAAACCAAAGGTTAGAATGTTCACCTCAAAAGGGGCTTCTCCTGTTTTTTGAAGAGCATCTTTAATTTTCTCCTTGAATTCCTTAACAGAAAGAAAGGTAGTGTCAACTATAAGGGTGGCTATCTCTCTTAGAGGCTGAAGCCTTCTTCGTTCTTCTTCTATGGCTTCCATCAATCCACCTTCTTCTTCAAAGGGATGCCTTCTTCTGCTTAAAGCAAACCTTTCCAAAAGAATTTGGGTAGATGCTTCCAAGAAAACAATCTCGTAGGTTCCCCCTTTATCCTTGATATCGTGCAGGATTCGTAGAAACTGGTTACTATCAAAGCCTACCCTTGTATCTATAGAAAGGGCCATCCGCTTAAGGAGTTCATCTTTCATAAGAGTATTAATAACACGAAACATTATAGAAACAGGGATACTGCTGGCTGTGTAAAAACCCAGATCTTCTAAGGTATTAAGGCAGGTGGTTTTACCTGCTCCTGATAAACCTGCTACGAATACTATTTTCATAATCTCCCCTAGCCCCGATCACTTTTCATCTCCCCCTTTTCTAAAAGGGGATTAAGTGGTAACTCCACCTTTTTTAAAGGGGGGTTGAGGGGGATCATAAAAGAGGGAAACTCTATCGTTATTTTCTTAATGAGAAATAACGATAGGTGCTTGAGAATACCCATATCAAAACTTAAATGATTTTTCAAGCTATTAATATAATATGCTCTTGGCATATAAATCCATATCTCCAGAAAGGTGGGTAATATATCATATTTTTCTTGCTGTGCATCAGTAATATTCTACCCTACTGTGAAAGTTTCTACAAGGTTCACAATATGATTAAACTCAATATTACTATCCATACCTATCTGGATATAGTTGTTCAACACTAAGTTCTTTTGCTATCCTTCAACGCCATTTAAGGGCATAAGTTTGATAGATGATGTTTAAGAAAAAGTAGCCTGTCCCCAATTTGATGCATTCTTATACTCTTTTATCAAAGATTCCATCAATTCTTTAACAGATATTATTCCCTCTGCTCTATAAGCATTCTCTCCAGCAAATGCAAATCCATCTTCTAAATTTCCTTTCATGGCATTTAGTAAAGCGAGAGCGATGCAATAAGGGCTGTTTACATAATCACAGGTGATTATACAATGATAAGGACATTTAAATGGTTTTTTCCCCCCTTTATTAACATCATCAATAAACTTATTTTTAATTGCCCTTCCTAGCATGCCAACCGGGCTTTTGATAATCACGATATCTTCTTTTTTTGAATCTATATAAGTTTGCTTAAACTTTACTGAAGCATCACACTCATAAGTGGTAACAAAACGAGTTGCCACTTGCACCCCAGAAGCACCTAATTGTAAGATATTATAAATATCTTCTCCTGTATATATACCTCCAGCGGCAATTACCGGGATAGGCTTCTTATACTTTTCCTCAAATGGTTTTACCGTTTGAATCACTTCGGGGATAAGTTTTTCTAAAGAATAATCTGGATCGTTAATATTCTCTACTTTGAAACCGAGGTGTCCTCCCGCTAGTGGTCCTTCTACGACTATAGCATCTGGAAGGTAGTTATATTTTTCTGACCATCTTTTAGACACGATGCTTGCTGCCCGTCCAGAAGAAACAATGGGAACCAACTTCGTCTTTGTACTTCCTTTTAAATACTCTGGAAGGTTGAGTGGAAGCCCAGCTCCGGAAAAGATGATGTCTATCTTCTCCTCAATAGCAGTTCTTACCATATCAGCAAAATTTGTTAAAGCCACCATTATATTAACACCAAGAATTCCTCGGGTTAATTCTCGGGCTTTTCTGATTTCCGTCTTTAATGCTCTAATATTTGCTTCCAACCATTTCGTTGCAAAATCAGGTTCAAGCATGCCAATACCTGCAGTAGCAATAACACCGACACCACCTTCGTTAGCTACTGCGGATGCCAGTCTGGATAGGGAAATCCCAACTCCCATTCCTCCTTGAATTATCGGAAGTTTTGCTGTCAAATCTCCTATTATTAATTCTTTTAGTTCGTAAGCATTCATAAATGATGGTATCCGAAGTTCACATCGTTCTCCTTTTGGTTTAATTATATAGTACCACTATGGATATACCACAATTAAAATGAAACGCCAAATTATTACTCAAAAATAAATGAGACGGGAGGCTATCCCATAATTTCTGTAAATTGCAATTTGTCTTTGCAACACCACACCTATTTGAGATTTTTCAATTTTACAATAATTTATCCGCACGAAATTCATAAACTATCATCTTATAATAACATTTAGGGACAGCCTTACGGTTTTTTGAATTGTCTTTTAAATATGAAAGTTTGAGAATGTCAAATGCGTAGACCTGACCCCATTTTCAAGGTTGAGCAGGTACTCTTTAACAGATAGACCTCCTCCAAATCCACCTAATCCGTTCACTCCTACTACCCTATGGCAGGGAATTATTATGGAGAAAGGATTATTAGCCATAGCCTGACCGACGCTGCGGGCAGAACCTCCAGCGAATATGCTTAACTCTTTGTAAGTTATAACCTTTCCATAAGGTACTTTTTCCTTTAAGGTGATATACACCTTTTTTCGGTAGGGTGTAACACTTTCTAAATCCAGAGGTACTGTGAAATCTTTTCCTTTTCCCGATAAATAAGCCTTTATTTCTCTTTGAAGGAGAAGGGTATTATCCACAGTTTTATAAACTTCTCCTTCCTTTAAGTCTCTTTCTACAAGTGAAATCTCTGCAAGCAAACCTTCTGGAGTGAAAAAAGCCTGACCTCTACCCCAGGGGAAATCTAAATAACTACAATACTTTTGAGCTTTACCCATTATAACCTCCTTTGTTTTATTGTTGATGCATTCCCCTCCTCCTACCTCCTCCCTTCTTGGGAGGAGAGTAGTATTTCATATAAATCCTTCAAAACCTTAACAGGTACTCCTTTTATTTTATGAATATCTTCAATGGATAGAGATTTTAATCTATCCAGTGAACCTACCTGTTTTAATATCGTGACAGTTCTTTTTTTACCTATGCCTGGCAAAGATTCCAGCGAAGATTTCGGGTGTTCTTTGAGGGTCTTGTGATAGCGAAGTCCGAAACGGTGGGCTTCGTCTCTGACTCTCTGTAGAAGATGTTGAGCCTTTGAGTTAGATGGTAAATTTATTGGTTCTTCTTTTTGGGGAGTATAAATCAACTCTTCTTCTTTAGCTAAAGAAACTACAGGGACTTTTAATTTATAAGTATTTAATACGTCTATTGCTATATTTAACTGCCCTTTACCCCCATCAATCAACATTAAATCCGGAAGAGGATAAAACTTAGCATCCCCTCTTAGAAACCGATCAATTCTTCTGACAATTACTTCTCTCAAAGCTCCGTAATCATCACCATCATGGAGTTTTTTTAATTTGAACCTTCTATAACCATTCTTCCATGCTTTACCATCAATGAAAGTCACCATAGAACCTACGGCATACTCTCCCTGCAAATGGGAGATGTCATACCCTTCAATTCTACGGATAGCCCCGGATAAGAAAAGAATCTTTTTGAGCTCTTCACCTTCTATATTCCTTTTCTTTGCTTCCAGGCGTATCTGCCCATTTTTCATAGCCAATTCTAAAAGGTTCTCTTCCTCTTCTGAAAGAGGAAGCCTGATATCAACTCTATCACCTTCATTTCCTGAAGATAGAGCTTCTACCAGAATCTTCTTTTCTGAAGGTTCAATTTGGAGAATTATCTCTTGAGGTGTATCAGCATTATTCAGATACTTTTCTTTTAAAAAGAAATGAGTTATCTCAGATAGCTCCACTTCAACGGTGTTTTCTAAATAAAAATGGTCTTCCCCGATTAACCTTCCACTCCTTAATCTAAGTCTTTCTACCAGCGTTTCATCATTTATCTTTATCAAGACAATAAAATCCTTATTACACCGATCAGCAGGGAAATAAATCTTTTGTTTGATTAATAACTGTTCAAGTTTAATAATCCTATCTCGTATCCTGGCAGCTTTTTCATAACATAAATTTTCCGCTTCTTCCATCATCTCTTTTTTTAAACATTCCAGAAGAGAATCTATGTCACCTTTTAGAAAATCAATAGCGTTTTTTAAGTTCTTGTGGTACTCCTCCCGGGATGCTTTTCCAAGACAAGGAGCCAGACAATTTCCTAATTGATATTCAAGACAGGATTTTCCTTTGGTTTTAAATACCTTTTTACAATTAGCCAGACCAAAGGTCCTTCCGGTAAATTTGATAATCTCTTTTACAGCCTTTGAACTGGTATATGGTCCAAAATAGAGACCTTTTTTATCAATTCTTCTTCTAACGAGAAAAATTCTCGGATATTCTTCCTCCGTTGAGATAAATATAAAGGGATATTGCTTATCATCTTTTAAACGGATGTTATACCGTGGGTTATATTGTTTAACAAGACTGTCTTCAAGGACAAGAGCTTCCATCTCAGTAGTAGTTGCAATGTAATCAACTTCAATAATTGATTCACGCAGTAACTCTGCTTTACTTGCATCTACTCGGGTTGCTTTGAAATGCGTGGGAACTCTTTTTTTAAGTGATAAGGCTTTACCTACATATAAAACGCTACCTTCCCTATCTTTGAGAAGATAAACACCTGTTACATCAGGTAAACGTTTTAACTTTTCTTCAAGGGTAGAGAATTCTCCCATAACACCCTCTTAAGATATTCACCCGTATAGGAAGATTGATTCTCAGCTACTTCTTCTGGCGTTCCTTTTGCAATCAGATATCCGCCTTCTTCCCCGCCTTCTGGGCCAAGGTCTATCACGCAATCAGCATTTTTTATAACCTCTAAATTATGTTCCACCAACACCACTGTGTTCCCCTGGTCAACCAGTTTATGCAGTGCTTTGATAAGATTATCCACATCCATATAATGAAGTCCCACAGTAGGTTCGTCCAACATAAAGAGAGATGTAGGACCATTTCTTCTCTGGAGTTCGGAAGATAGTTTCACCCTTTGAGCTTCTCCACCCGACAGAGTCGTAGCTGGTTGTCCAAGTTTTATGTACCCAAGGCCAATCTCTTTTAAGAAACTGAATCCTCTCTTGATTAGAGGAGAAAAACTAAAGAGTTCAAGAGCTTCATCCACAGTTAAGCCTAAAATATCTGCAATTGAATAACCCTTATATGTTACTTCCAGAGTCTCGGAGTTATACCTTCTACTATGACAAACCTCACAGGGTATGTGGACATCAGGAAGAAAGTGCATTTCTACCTTAATATATCCTTCTCCATGACAAGCTTCACATCTACCCCCTTTAACATTGAAGCTGAATCGCCCTGGTCTATAACCTCTTGCTCTGGCTGTTGGTAGCTCTGAGAAGAATTTTCTGATGTAGTCAAAAACCCCTATGTAAGTAATAGGATTTGAGCGTGGAGTACGTCCGATGGGACTTTGATCTACAAGTAAGACTCTCTCCAATTCACCTGATACAGTAATCTCGGTGAAACCATCAGGCCTGGTTCTGCCTCTTCCCATCCTGTAAAGAAGACCTTTATATAGGACTTCATAGAGGAATGTAGACTTACCAGAACCAGATACTCCTGTAATGACTGTAAACATTCCCAGAGGTATCTTCAAGGAAAGATCTTTCAGGTTATGTTTTCTGGCACCTTTTATCTGGATAAAACCTCTACTTTCACTGCGTCTCACCGGGATACCAATTTGAAGTTCATCTCTCAAATAGCGCGCAGTGAGAGAAGAAGGGTGTATTAAAAAATCATTTAAAGGACCCTGGAAGATAACTTCACCCCCTTTAGCTCCTGCCAGGGGACCTAAATCAATAGCGTAATCAGCAGACCTTATGGTGTCTTCATCATGTTCGACGACCAAGATTGTATTCCCCAGGTCCCGGAGACGGAAAAGCGTATTTAGTAGCCTGTGATGGTCGCGTGGATGGAGTCCTATTGAAGGTTCATCCAGAATGTAAGTTATGCCAACCAGTGAAGCTCCTACCTGCGTAGCCAGTCTTAATCTCTGGGCTTCTCCTCCTGATAAAGACCCCGAAAGCCGGTTCAGGGTAAGATAGCTTAAACCAACATCCAGAAGAAATTTAAGTCTGCTTTTAAGCTCTTTAATCACCTGACGAGCTATTATTTCTTCCCTGGAAGAAAGTTGTAAATTAGAGATATACTTAGCTGCATCAATAATGCTCATATCGGTAATCTCTGTAATGTTTTTCCCCCCTACCAAGATTGACAGTGCTTCTTTTTTTAATCTTTTTCCACCACATGACCTGCAGGGAGTTTCTACCATATATTTACTAATCTCATCGCGAATATAATCAGATGAAGTTTCTCTATATCTCCTAAAAAGAAGAGGAATCGTGCCTTCAAAAGAAGTACGGTAAAAGCGTTCAGCACATTTTTCATCGTGATAGAAAACTTCAATCTTCTCATTACCTGTACCATAAAGAAGAGCATCTATCAATTCCTTAGGATAGGATGATATTGGTTTTTCCGGATTATAACCAAAATGCTTGACAACACTTTCCAGTAAAGACATATAATAATTACCACTTGATAATGGCTCAATTCCCCCCTCTGAAATAGAAAGTCTCATATCAGGGATAATTAGCTCAGGGCTTATCTCCTGCTTGTAACCAAGACCCATACAATCTTGACAAGCCCCATAAGGTGAATTAAAAGAGAATAACCTTGGGCTGATTTCTTTAAACTTGAAACCGCAAAGTGGACAGGAGAATTTCTCTGAAAGGAGAAGAGGCTCTCCTTCGTCAGACTCAACAAGTACCAAACCTTCTCCCAGTTTCAAAGTAGTCTCAAGAGAATCAGACAGACGGGATATATCATCTTCTCTGATTATGAGTCTATCTACCATCACTTCCAACTGGTGTTGTTTGTACCTATCCAGGGAAGGAGTATCTTCTTCCAGATTTACCAGCTCTCCATTTACCCTCACCCGAGTTAGTCCCTGTCGTAGAAGGCTTTCAAAGAGCTTTTTGTATTCTCCTTTTCGCCCTTTTACCACAGGAGCATATAAATATACTCGTTTATCTATAAATTTCAATTTAATCTCTGATATCATCTCATCTAAACTCTGTCTTTTTATGGGAGTTCCATCCTCGGGACAATAAGGGATTCCAATTGCTGCAAACAGAAGCCTTAGGTAATCGTAAATCTCAGTCATAGTGCCAACAGTAGAGCGAGGACTACGGCTGGCAGACCTTTGATCAATAGCTATAGTTGGTGAGAGTCCTTCTATGTAATCAACGTCAGGCTTATCCATCAAACCCAGAAACTGTCGGGCGTAAGCGGATAAGGATTCTACATACCTCCTCTGCCCTTCTGCATGTATGGTATCAAAAGCTAATGTGGATTTTCCCGAACCAGAAACACCAGTAATAACCGTCATTTTATTTCTTGGAATCTCTACTCGAATATTTTTAAGGTTATGTACCCTTGCCCCTTCTACAATAATCTTATCTAAAGGCACTTTGTTTAATTCTCCTCAACTTTCCTTTAAGTTCAATTATCCTGTCTCTTATATCAGCAGCTTCTTCAAACTCTAACTCTGCCGCCTTGATTTTCATCTCTTCTTCTAGATGAAGGATGACCATCTCAAGTTCTTCTGGAGTATGTGCTTTAAATACCTTTTCTTCCTTCTCCTTATCCCTGATGATTTCAAGTACATCTTTTATAGCCTTCTGTATCGACTGTGGTGTGATACCATGTTCCTCGTTATATTTATACTGAATTGCTCTTCTTCTGTTAGTCTCATAAAGAGCTTTTTCCAGAGAATTTGTAAGCCTATCAGCGTAAAGAATTACTTTACCATTGATATTTCTGGCTGCTCTTCCAATAATTTGTATTAATGAGCGTTCAGAACGCAAAAAACCTTCTTTATCAGCATCTAAAATAGCAACCAGGGAAACTTCTGGTAAATCAAGACCCTCTCTTAGGAGATTTATACCCACTAATACTTCAATTTTACCTTCTCTTAATGATTTTAGAATGTCTACTCGTTCTATAGTATCAATATCGCTATGGAGATACCGGGCTTTCATTCCCAGTTCGCCAAGATATTCTGCCAGATTTTCTGCAAACCGCTTGGTTAACACCAGAACAAGTGCCCTTTCTTTTCTTTTCAGGCATTGATTTAGCTCTCCAAGAAGGTCATCAACCTGACTTCCCGCAGGTTTTACAACTACCTGAGGGTCAGTTAATCCTGTGGGTCTAATAATCTGTTCTACTAATCTCTGAGATATAGATAACTCAAATTGACCTGGTGTAGCTGAAACAAAGATTACTCTCTTCATAAATTTCTCCAGCTCTTCAAATCTGAGTGGGCGGTTATCAAGAGCCGATGGTAAACGAAAACCAAAATCTATCAAGGTCTCTTTGCGAGACTTGTCTCCTGCATACATGCCTCTTAACTGCGGAATTGATTGATGTGACTCATCAATAATAAGGAGTAAATCGTCAGGGAAGTAATTAAGAAGAGTATAAGGAGGTTCTCCCTGTTTCCTACCACTTAAATGGCGTGAGTAGTTTTCTATGCCATTACAGTACCCTATTGTCAGAAGCATCTCAATATCATATTCAGTTCTCTGTTTAAGGCGTTCTGCCTCAAGAATTTTACCGTTTGTTTTATATTTCTCATACTGTTCTTGAAGTTCTTCTTTAATAGAATCCACAGCAGTCATAATTCTGTTTTTTTCACTTACAAAATACTTAGCTGGATAAATCACGAAGGAAGAATATCTTCTTATAGGTTTTCCAGTTAAATAATCTACCTCTTGCAACTTAATAACTTCGTCATCAAAGTAGGTGATCCTTAATGGAAGTTCAGAAGAAACAGGAAATATATCCAGCACTTCTCCGCGCTTCCTGAATTTACCCCTGGTAAAGTCTAAATCATTTCTCTCATACTGAAGCTCAGCCAATCTATTTTGAAGCTCACCCTGGGAAAGGTTATCACCCTCTCTTAATAAGAGAGATTGCTCCTGAAATACTTCAGGTAAATCCAACCCATATATAGCAGAAACTGAAGCTACCACCACTACATCTTTTCTTTCCAGAAGACTTCTGAGTGTTGAGTGTCTTAATCTATCTAAGTCTTCATTTATGCTTACATCCTTTTCTATATAAGTATCGGTCTGGGGTATGTAAGCTTCTGGCTGATAATAATCATAATAACTTACAAAATACTCCACTCTATTTTCAGGAAAAAAGTCTCTGAACTCGCCATATAATTGAGCAGCAAGAGTCTTGTTATGCGAAAGAATGAGGACAGGTCTATTCCAGTTAGCTATAACATTAGCAATAGTAAAGGTCTTGCCAGAGCCAGTAACACCCAGTAGAGTTTGAAACTTATTACCTTCCTCAAGACCAGAGACCAGCTCCTTTATAGCCTGGGATTGGTCGCCCCTAGGCAAGAAAAGAGGTTTTAATTTAAACATATGGTTTTCTCCTATTTAATTGCTAAGTAGAAGGGTTCAATAACTTATTTGGAAATGTTCCAACATTTTAAAGAATTTGTTTTATAAACCTAAAGATCTCAAAGCTAAAGTAGTCAAAGATAAAACACCCGTGAAGAGAGCCTGTTCATCAAAGTCAAATCTTGGATGATGATGCGGAAAGACCTTAGAAATATCTTCGAAGGCGCTACCTACCATATAGAAGACAGAAGGATTCAATTGGGTGAAATATGCAAAATCCTCACCACCCAGACCAAGATGAGCTTCAACAACCTTATCAGATCCAAGTAATTCAACCATTACTCTTTCAACTTCAGTTGTAAGCTCAGGGTTGTTATAAATAGCAGGATAACCTGGAATAAAAGAGATCTGATGAGTAGCGAGATGGGCTGATGTAATACCCTTTACTACCTCCTCAATCCTTTCCATAACCTTTTTTCTAACTTCCTCATCCATTGTACGGAAAGTTCCATAGAGCTTTGCTGTTTGAGGAATGATGTTATGTTTGGTGCCACTTTCCAGGCGACCTATGGTCAAAGCGACAGGTTCAAAAGGGTTGATAGAACGGGACACTACTGTCTGGAGGCTCATTATAAGCTCAGCGCTCACAACTATAGGGTCTACGCTGAATTGAGGATATGCGGCATGACCTCCTCTTCCCGTAATATCTATCTCCACTTCGTCAGTGAAGGCAGACATATAGCCACTCTTAAGCGCAATAGTACCTGCAGGATGCATGTTGTCAAGGTGAAGACCAAAAAACCTTGTTACATCCTTAAACCCATATTCTTTTATCATAGGGTCTGCTCCACCGTAAACTTCTTCAGCAGGTTGGAAAATGAAAAAAACGTTTCCATAAAAAGTTTCTTCTATTTTTTTAAGAATTTTCGCTACACCCAAGAGTATAGCTATATGGCCATCATGTCCACAGGCGTGCATAATTCCGGGATTCAGTGACCTGTATGGCAGGTCATTCTGTTCTTCCAGAGGAAGCGCATCCATATCTGCCCTTAAACCTAAAGAGACTTCATTTTTGGAAGATATATCTTTGCCTTTTAATTGTGCCACCACGCCGGTTCCAGCTACTACCTTGTAGGGAATATCCAGTGCTTTTAGTCTTTCCTGGATAACACGAGAAGTCCTGAACTCTTGAAAACCAAGCTCTGGATAACAGTGGAACTCCCTTCGGAGTTCCACAACTTCTTTATAAACACTCTCAGTTAACCCTCTGACATCCAATGTCATACATAACCCCCTACTGGGTTAATCTATTAGATAAACCCTTCAATAATTCTATGAGTGTGGATTCACCAATACCCTGATCTTCAAAGAATTTCTTTATATCATTGTATTCTGATTCAATATTAATAAGTCTCATAGAAAGAGTTACCTTGTGGCGTTCTTTACTGATATAAATAACCTTAGCCACAATTTCCTGTCCTTCCTGGATAACTTCAGAAGGATTGGTTATTCTTTTTTCAGAAAGGTGGGAAAGAGGAATGAGACCTTCAATACCATTGCTTAGCTCTACGAAAACTCCAAAAGAAGCAATCTTTACAACAACACCCCGAACATAAGAGTTAAAAGGATATAACTGTTCTATATCATCCCACGGATCCTTTTCCAGAGCTTTAAGGCTAAGGGTAAGCCTTCTTTCATCTTTATTTATGTTGATGATTTTAGCCTTAATTCCTTTTCCTTCTTCTAAAACTTCGTTGGGATTTTTTATCCTTTTGTAGGTTATTTCAGAAAAAGGGATCAAGCCTTCCAAACCCTCTTCTAATTCAACAAAACCACCAAAGTCATATGTTTTGGTAACTAATCCTTCTACAATATCTCCAATCTTATATCCATTATCCAGTATTTCCCAGGGGTCAGGTTTAACTCTTTTAACACTTAAACTGACCCTATGGTGCTCCGGATCCACATTCATCACCTTTACCTTAACAGGGTCACTTTCTTTAAAGGTATCCTGTAAGCGTATATTACGTCTCCAACTAACTTCGGGATATGGAACTAATCCTACCAGCCTACCAACTCTAACGAAAAGGCCTGAACTGTCAACCCTGACTACCTTCCCATCAACTATAGAATCCTGGGGATGTAATTTCAGGAATTGATCCCAGGGATTTGGTTGAGTCAATCTAAGAGAGAGCTTGAGCTCAGGTTGTTCTGGATTGATCTCCAGGATATATGCTTTGATAACATCGCCTTCTTTAATAAACTTAACAGGTTTTTTCACCTTTCCCCAGGATAGCTCATCATAGGAGATAAAACCTGATATACCACTTAATGAAACTCTTACTGCGTCCTCGTTAATGTGATTAACCTTAACCCATTTAATATCTCCAACCTTGAGTTCTTTAAGAAGGTTATCTCTTCTCTTTTTTTCTTCCTCCTCCAGAACCACTCTCTGGGAAAGAACCACGCTCTTTTTTTTCTGATCAAAATGAAGTATTCTAACTTTTAATTTCTTACCAACATATTTGGAACGGTCTTTAATATATCTAAGCCCCAGGTGAGAAGCAGGAACAAAGCCTTTGAGACCTCCCCCAATATCTACTAAAAGTCCACCTTTTGTCTCTTCAAGAACAGGTAGTTTAAGATCTTCCTGACTTTCATAAGCTCCTTTAACCGTGTCCCAGGACTTTTGTAAAAGTGCCTTCTTTTCAGATAAAAGAAGTGTTTCTTCTCCAAGAACTTTAAGGACGAGGATATTAACATCCTGACCTAAAAGCTCACCTGAAGCGAGTAATTTTATACTTTTTTCTGAAAGTTCTCCTTTAGGAATATTACCTTCTGTTTTAAATCCAACATCTACCCAGACCCCATCATTGTCCAACTTCACAACCTTACCCGATCTGATTTCTCCCCGCCTGGGTAAAATCATTTCAATATCGGTTCTGAAATCGGTTTCATCTTTATTTTCATTAAACATATTACCGCACCTCCGGATTATCTTCCTAAAAAACAGGAAGTCCTTAATAGGAAATTATATCATAAAACACTTTAATGAATATAAACCACCATACATAATGTAATATTTGTAATGTTCGTAAAAATAAATAAGGTATATTGAGAATATTTATAAGTTAACAAAATTATTCTTTAAAAAGAAAATCCTTGAATTACACTCAACCTCTTGACAACTAAATGAAAAGTGTTATACTTACAAAAAGTTTCTATACCTGCCTCTGGCTAGGGATAGAGCGGATATTTTTAGGAGGAAAAGATTTAAATGGCAAAAGGTAAAGTTAAGTGGTTTAACTCTCAAAAAGGTTTCGGTTTCATTGAGAAAGATGAGGGAGGGGATGTATTCGTCCATTTCTCCGCAATACAGGGAGGTGGCTTTAAATCCTTAGAGGCAGGGGATAATGTTGAGTTTGATATAACTCAGGGAGACAAAGGCCCTCAGGCTTCAAACGTAAGAAAGATCTAAGCTTACGTCATTATTTTGATTAGAATAAGACCTGCCACAAGGCAGGTCTTTACTTTCTAATACTCATTATGTCAGATACTAACAACACCAAAAAGCCCCATAAATCCCTTGCTGGTTCACCTTCCTTAAGGTATTATATAGATACCCTTATTCA
>JBBIUB010000015.1:0-31989 GCA_037440465.1 Coprothermobacterota bacterium
TTCTTCTTGGCACTTGCCCACCTTCTAATCTCCCCTAACCCCTCTTTATAAAAGAAGGGAATCTTGGGATTTTATAAATAATATTAACATATTTACCAAAGGGGGAAGTATATTCTGAATTCTGACTACTACCCTTGGTATTCTTTCACTTTACGATAGAGTGTACGAAGAGGAACCTTCAAAAGAGTTGCTGCTTCCCTGAGATTCCCACCTGTTTTCCGTAGTGCCAATATTATTAGTTCCCTTTCCCTGTCTTTTAAGGCTTGCTCTAAAGACGGAAAAGGCTCCCCTTCTTTTAATATAGAGGGTTTTTCACCTTCTGTAGATACAGAGGGGATATCCAAGACAACCAGCGAGCCACGGCTAAGGGAAACGCTCCTCGCAATTATATTTTCCAGTTCTCTAACATTTCCGGGAAGAGGATAGTCTTGGAGTATTTCCAGACTACCGGGATTTAGTGTTAAACCTTCTCGCCCATACTCCAGAGAGTATTTTCTTAAGAAATACTCAGCGAGAAGGGGTATGTCTCCTTCTCTTTCTCTTAAGGGTGGAAGGTCAATCTTTACCACTTCCACCCGGAAGTATAAATCTTCTCTGAACTTTCCTTCGCGGACCATCTTTTTCAAATCACGGTTGGTAGCAAAGATGAAGCGGGTATCCACCTCTATTTCGTCTCTTCCACCCAACCTTCTTACCTTTTTATCCTGTAAGACCCTGAGAAGTTTTGCCTGCAGGGGTAGAGACATATCACCTATCTCATCAAGAAAGATTGTTCCACCTTCAGCCTCTTCAAAACGACCGCCCTTGCTTTGATTAGCACCGGTAAAGGCCCCTTTCTCATATCCAAAGAGCTCGCTTTCCAGGAGAGTCTCTGGGATGGCTGCACAGTTCACAGGAATAAAAGGTCCTTTAGAGCGTGGTGATAACCTGTGTATGGATTTAGCCACCAGCTCTTTTCCGCTTCCTGACTCACCTGTTATGAGAACCGGCACACTCAGGGGGGATACCTGACCGATGATCTTGAAGACCTCCTGAATGCGGGGGGATTTACCCACAAAGGTTTCCTTGAAGGTTTCTATCTTTACCGGTTTTTCTTCTGCTGGGAGTTTACTGAAAGACAGCGCTTTTATAACTACTTCTTCTACATCCCTGATTCCAAAGGGTTTTACGAAATAGTCAAAAGCCCCTTCTGTCATGGCAGTGGTGGCAGTATCAAAGTCGCCATAGGCGGTAAGGATGATGATAGGAGCACTAAAACCAGCTGATTTCAACTCCTTAAGAACAGATATCCCGTCTTTTTTAGGCATACGCACATCCAGAAGAACTACATCAGGCTTAAGAGTTAAAGCTTTAGCTAACCCTTCTTCACCGTCTCTGGCTTCTTCTACATCACCGAAATAGGCGAGGGTCTCCTTCAAAAGATTACGGATGGAAGGTTCATCGTCTATTAGGAGTATAAGAGGTGCTGAACATGTTTTTTTCATCCTATGTTTATTATCCTTTCTGTCATCAGGCCTCATTGTTTTATTGGTCATCCTTTATTTATTGTTTTATTGGTCATCCTTATTTTATTTCAGGAGCTATACTTTTTTCTATCTCCCAATTTAATAACAAAACTCGTTCCCTTGCCCGGCGTAGAAGAAACGGTAAGCTCCCCATCGTGGGCACTTACTATGGAATGGGCTATAGATAGACCTAAGCCCACTCCCTTCTCTTTTCTGGAAAAAAATGGGTCAAAGATATGGTTAATAACTTCGGGTGGCAAACCTTCACCGGTATCTTTTACTTCCAACCAGGTACTATTTTTATCCACCTCACCTTGAAGGGTGAGACTTCCACCTTGAGGCATAGCTTCTAAGGCGTTTTTAATGAGATTGGTAAGAACACGCAACATTTTCTCCCTATCAACTTCAATCATTCCATTTTTAATAGAGACCGTAACCTCAATTCTTTGTGCCTTCAAAAGAGGAATATAACCTGTTAGGGCTTCTTCTATCAGGCTCTTAAGGAAGACCTTTTCTTTTTTGGGAGGGATAGGTCGTCCTAAATAGAGAAGCTCGCCTATGAGTTGGTTTAATCTTCCTGTTTCATTAAGGATGTATTCCAGATACTTTTTCTCCTTTTCTCCCAGAGGAGATTTAAGAAGAAGTTCTGTATAACCCTTTACAGCGGTTAGTGGGTTCTTAATCTCGTGGGTTAAAGAGGCAATAAGTAAGCCCAGCGAGGCTATCCTTTCCTTTCTCTTAAGTTCCTCTTGAAGTCTAACTCGTTCTGTTACTTCTTCCAGAAGTAGAAGGGCACCACCTTCTAACCCTACAACAAAGAGATTAAAAATTTTACCTTTGAAATTAATGTCCAGTATCTCAGTCTTCTCACCTCTTTTGATGGCAGTATGAACCTTAGGTGAAAAAAGGGTAGTTCCTGTAAGCTTCTCCAGAAGTTCATCGCCAGTGGATGATCCTTTAGAAAAGCCTATAAGCTTTTGAAAAGAATTGTTATGGATGAGAACTTTAAATGGTGGCTCCCTACCTTCGTCAAATGAGAGCAGCAAAAGGCCCACTGGTGATGATTCAAAGACCATATTAAGCCTGGAAACTGCTTCTTCCAGAGACGAAGCCAACCGATTGATGGCCTCCTCTACCTCACCCAACTCCCCTTCCAGAGGAGATATGCGGGCTTTAAGGTCTCTCTCCATACCCTGGAGCCCATCTTTTATAACCTTCACTCCGTGCCCAATGTTCCCGGAAAGAAAATAGGCACCAGTTATGGCTGCCACAAGAGAAAGGATAAGAATTAAAAAGATTACCCTCCTAAATGCCGCCAGGTCTTTTAAGATAAGAGTTAAACTTTCTTCAGAAAAAGAATGTCCAACCTGTCTGCCAGCATAATAGAGTGGGCTATCAACTGAATAAACCCTTTCAGTAGGTGCTAAGGTTGGCCTCAAAGTAGCCACATCCCCGCCAAGGTCGAAAAAGAAGTAGCCTAAACCAACCTCAGGGTAGGAGTTCTGAATGAAGGTGACTTGTTCAATAAGAGCTTCTTCAAAAATTTCTTTGCTTTCTGATATAGGGAGCTCACTGGATATTACTTCGGAATATATAAAAGGAGCTTTTCTCTCAAATTCTTTCTCTAAAAGAAGGGTGATGCCTTTTAATTTGGCTTTTCTTTCTCTGAAAAGGGCTTCTTCACCTTCATTCAGGAAAAAGTAAGCTGCCAGGAGCAAGGGAATGGAAACAAGTATGATGGTTATAACAAAAACCCGTACCCGGATGCTTTTTAGGTATTGAAGGTTTAAGGGAAAAGTAAAACTCATTTTATTATTTATCCATAACTTTTAATAATCACCCCTGAAGGAGATAGGAGCTCAATAAGCTTGTTATTCATCTCGTTATTATGAGCAATGAAGTAGTTCGTGTGAATCAGTATCTCGCCTTCTCCTAACTTCAAAGTTAATACAACAGGGCATTTTCCTTTAGAAGTTGAAAGCATCTCTTTTAATTGAGGCAGTAGACTTTCCTGCTCTTCTGTTAGTATGAGCTCAAAAAGGACTTCTTTCTTCTCTCCTTTGGGCATATTCTTCAATTCATCTTCAGTTATAAAACTGATAACCTTTTCCGTAAATATAGCTGGCGGTTTATCTTCTTCCCTTTTTACAATAACATCAAGGATTAGAAATCCTTTTTTGTTAAAATATGAAGACACCTCGTCATATAATTTTGAAAATACCATAATCTCCGCTTCTTGTGTCAGGTCAACAAGACGAATTTTGAGCATAGGCTTCCCGTTTCTGGTGGTTTTTCGGGAGTATCCTGTTATTCTCCCACCCACTCTACCATTCTGATTCTCTAAATTTAGGGCATTTTGACTATCTGACGCTAAAAGTTCTGAAAGATATACCAGGTTCTTATCTTCCCAGATATACCGATAGGAACTTAGAGGATGTCCACTTACATATAAGCCAAGCATCTCTTTCTCATATTCCAGAAGCTCCTCCTGGCTGAACTCGCCATTTCCATTACCATTATCTCCTTGGGACTTATCATTAAAATCAAAGAGATTTCCTGACTTTAAAGCATCTTTACCCTGCAGTTCCTTGAGTAAGACATTCCTGTTTTTCCCCAGAGAGTCAAAGGCTCCTGCTTTTATTAGTGATTCAATTGCTTTTTTGTTCACCTTCTTTCCTTCTACTCTATTTAAAAAATCTTTCAAAGAGTAAAAAGGCTGTTCTTCTCGGACATTTATTATAGCCTTAGCTGCCCCTTCTCCTACATTCTTTACTGCTGAGAGACCGAATCTTATACCTTCATTGGTCAAGGTAAATTGCATATCGGAAGTGGATACATCTGGAGGTAAAACAGGTATTTCTAATCTTCGGGCTTCTTCAATATATAAGGCGATGCGGTCTTCATTTTCCACTTTTCGGAGTAAGGCAGTGAGATATTCTCTTGGATAGTTAGCTTTAAGATAGGAAGTTTTGTAAGAAGTAAAGGCGTAAGAAGCCGCGTGTGATTTATTAAAACCATAATTGGAAAAGGCTTCTATTAATTGATAAAGCCTTGCTGCCTCGTTTGCACTTACACCTGTGTGTTTCTGGGTTCTTTCTATAAACTCCTTTTTTAGTCCTTCTATTATGTGGGCTTTCTTTTTTCCAATAGCCGCTCTCAAATTATCTGCTTCGTTAAGGGAAAAACCCGCCACATTTCTTACCATCTCCAGAACCTGTTCTTGAAAAACAACTATGCCATAGGTATCTGATAGAGCTTCTCTGATAGCTTCGTGTGGATAAGATACTTCTCTACCACCTTTTTTCCTGGCCAGAAATTCATTAATCTGGTCCATTGGTCCGGGTCGAAATAAAGCCAGAATAACCATGATATCCTGAATGGACTGGGGTTCAAATTCACGAAGGAGCCTTCTCATTCCTGAAGATTCCAATTGGAAGACACCTGTGGATTCACCTTTTTTTAAAAGCTTAAAAGTCTCGCCATCATCAATAGGAATGTTGTCCAGAGAAAATTCTGGTTCCCTCTTTTTTATTAGCTCTTCTGCATCTTTCATAACGGTAAGGGTTCTTAACCCAAGAATATCTATCTTAAGAAGCCCCAGAGTCTCCAGGGTATTCATATCATACTGAGTTAAAAGAGCTTCACCTGCAGATTGAAGAGGGACCAGCTCTGTTAAATCCTTCTCGTAGATAACCACTCCTGCAGCATGGGTAGAAGCATGACGGGGATGTCCTTCTACCTTTCGAGCCATATCCAGTAATTCCCTGGCCTTACCATTCTCTTCGGACACTTTCTTAAGCTCGGCTACATTTTCTAAGGCTTCGGAAATAGTTGAGCCTTCCGGAATGAGCTTAGCAATCCTGTCCACCTCAATGAGTGGAATTTCCAGAACTCTACCCACATCTCTTATCGCAGCACGGGCTTTCATAGTACCGAAGGTTATTATCTGAGCTACTGACCTTTCGCCATATTTCTTTTTTAAATAATTAATTACCTCTTCTCTTTTTTCGTAACAGAAATCTATATCAATATCTGGTAGAGCGATACGGGAAGGATTTAAGAATCTTTCAAAGAATAATCCGTACTTAAGAGGGTCAATATCTGTAATATTTAAGGCATAAGAAACAAGACTGCCGCTGCTGGAACCTCTGCCTGTTCCAACAGGTATACCTTTCACTTTTGCAAAATTAACAAAGTCTGCTACCACCACAAAGTAACCTTCAAAACCCATTTCCTCAATGATAGAAATCTCGTACTCCACTCTGTTAATAATTTCAGAAGAAATTGGGAGAGAGTATCTTCTTTCAAGGCCCTTATAGACGAGATGGCGTAAATATTCTTTATGGCTTTTAAATTCTTCTGGAATTGTACATTGAGGGAGGTGGGGATGAAAAGGAGGAAAAGTAAAATCAATCTTCTCTTGTACTTTTAGAGTATTTTGAAGAGTCTCAGGAATATCACTAAAAAGTAAAGACATCTCTTCTATGGATTTAAGATAAAACTCTTCGCCGGTAAAACTTAATTTAGGATTAGCTAATGTAGAGCCTGTGCCTATCGCCAGCATAGCCTGGTGAGCAAGGGCGTCTTCTTTTCTTAAGTAATGAGTATCATTGGTGGCTACAAGTTTAATATCCAGTTCTTTTGCCAGTTTGAGCAGGTCACTTTCTATTTTTTCTTCTTCCGGCAAATTATGACGACCAATCTCCAGGTAGAAATCGTCTCCACAGAGTTCTTTATAAAATGAAGCGGTTTTTTTTGCTCCTTTATAGTCATTTTTAATAAGATTTCTGGGTATCTCGCCAGTAATACAGGCAGATAGAGCAACCAAACCTTCATAATGCTTGGCAAGGATTTCCTTATCTATCCTGGGTTTATACCAGAAGCCGTCCAGATGAGCAATGGTGGAAAGTTTTACCAGGTTTTTATACCCTTCAGCATTTTTAGCCAGTAGAACCAGGTGATAAAAATCATCGTCTTCTCGGGGAATATGGTCTTTAATTGTTCTGGGAGCCATATATGCTTCCAAACCCAGTATTGGTTTTATTCCTTGCTTATGACATTCACGATAAAACTCCATCAGACCATAGAGAACTCCATGGTCAGTAATAGTTAGAGATTTATATTTTTGTGTTTTGGCTTTATTAACTAACTCTTTAATAGGGCAAAATCCATCAAGTAAGCTATATTCGGTGTGTACGTGAAGATGAACAAATTCCATATTATCTCCTTGTTTTATTATGGTCCAAGGTTTCCAGGATTCGAGGATTCCACCTCATAGTATAACACCGACCAGGTTTACCTCAACTTTTTTAGCTCTTCTTCAAGGATCTTACGAGTAATTACTGGATCTGCACGACCAGCACTCAGCTTTATAACCTTCCCTAAAAGATAGTTAAAAGCCTGGTCTTTCCCAACAAGATAATCTTCAACAGCACTTCTCTCTTCTTCAAGTACATCAACCACCAGGTTGTAAATTTCAACTGAACTACTTACAGAGGGTGGCATCTTTTCTAAAATGATATTCAATCTCTGGTTTGAATCCAAGCTCACTTTTAGGGCTTCCTTTATTTGTCCTCGGGTGTATTCTCCCTGCCTGACTTTTAAAATTACTTCACCAAGCTCTTGGGGAGAAAAGGGAAGTTCCAATATAGTTTTTCCTTCCTTAAAGAGACTTAGAACTTCGTTTAGAATCCAGGAAGATGCTTCTCCTATTTCTTTTATAACTTCAACCAGGTCTTTGAAGAAATAGAAAGTCTCAGGGTCCTTGGTCAGAGAAAAAGCATGCTCTTCCTTAAGCCCTTGTTTTATAAGCTCTTCTCTAAGTATTCCTGGTAATGATGTAAGCGAAAATTTAATACTTTCCAGGAATGGTTGTTCCAGAGGAAGCGCTGGAAGGTCGGGGTCTGGAAAATACCTGTAGTCGGAAGCTTCTTCCTTCCTCCTCTGAAGGACTGTAATACCTTCTTTTTCCAGAAAACCTCTCGTTTCTTGAGAAAGGACTTCTCCTCTGTTTAGAGTATTTTTCTGTCTTTCTATTTCATATATAAGTGCTCTCTCTACTGACTTAAAAGAATTCAAATTTTTGATTTCTGTTTTAACTCCAGGTTGAACATTTTTGTCTGGAAGCGATACATTAGTGTCAATCCTTAATGCTCCCTCTTCCATATTTCCTGTCCCCGCTCCGAGGAAGCGGATAATTCTCTGGAGCTCCTCCAGAAAGGCTCTTCCTTCCTGTGGTGTTGCTAAAAATGGATAGGTAACAAGCTCTAATAGTGGAACGCCACTTCTATTGAAGTCTATTAAGACAGCTGTTGCGCCTTTAAGTTTTCCTTCAGGGTAAAGCAGTTTTGCTGTATCTTCTTCCAGGTGAATATCTTTAATCTTGACTTTATTGATTTTACCTTCAAAAGGGAAAGAAACCTCACCTTCCACTCCAAGAAGGGTTTGATGTTGGGAGACCTGGTAATTCTTCGGTAAGTCCGGGTAAAAATAGTTTTTTCGGGAGAAGAAAAGAGAAGGAGCAATACTCGTATTTAGAGCTAACGCTACCTTTAAGGCGTGCTCCACAGCTTTTTTGTTAAGCGAAGGAAGCGTACCCGGGTGTCCTACACAGATAGGGCAGATAAAAGTGTTTGGTTTATTTAGTGAAAGGTCATAAGTTGGGACCGGGCAGGCACAGAACATCTTGCTCTTAGTTTTTAGTTCCACGTGAATCTCAAAGCCAACATAGGCTTGCATACTATACTTCCTCCTCGAGAGGGAGGGTAGAGTCTGCCCCGTACTCGATACGGGGGTGGGGGGTTAAAGGCTCCTCAATGGCGGGCGGTGTAAAAGGCCCTCTTTCTCTTTCCAAAAACATAGCTCCTTGGAAAATTGTTGCTTCTTCAAATGGACGACCAATAAGCTGTACACCCACAGGGAGACCATTTTTAAGGTTAAAGGGTAGGTTAAGAGCAGGTAAACCAGCTAAATTTATTGGAATAGTGAACAAATCAGCTTTGTACATCTTCAAAGGGTCATCACTTTTACTACCCACAAGGAAAGGCAAATCAGGGGAGGTAGGTAGACAAATCATATCAACTTCTTGGAAAGCCTTAAAAAAATCATTCTGAATTAGGGCGCGAACTTTACAGGCTTTAATATAGTAATCTTCATAAAAACCACTACTCAGGGCGAAAGTTCCCAGAAGAATTCTCCTTCTAACCTCTGGTCCAAAACCTTCTCCACGCACTTTTTCTACCATTTCCTTAATAGTCCTGGAATTATGTTTTAAACCATACCTGATTCCATCAAATCTTGCCAAGTTAGAGGATGCCTCTGCTGTGCCCAGGATATAGTAGACCGATAGTCCGTATTTCAAATAGGGAAGCTCAATTTCTTTCAGTTTGAAGCCCCCCTTCTTGAATAATTCAAGGGCTTCATAAAAAGTGTCTACCACCTCTTCTTCAACGCCTCCCTCAAGAAGAGCCGGCGAATAACCTATGGTTAAAGGTTCTTCTATTAAGTTCCTAAAGCCGTCTGATGGGATGCAGGATGGTTGATTTTTTACTGTGGTGGAGTCGCCAGGATCATATCCTGAGATGACTTCTAAAAGTAAAACACTATCTTCTATGTTTACCGATAAGGGTCCGATTTGATCCAGTGAAGAAGCAAAAGCTACTAAGCCTTTTCGAGATACTCTTCCATAAGTCGGCTTTACCCCTACAACACCGCAGAAAGATGCGGGTTGCCTTATTGAGCCACCAGTATCTGACCCGAGAGCCAGAGCCACCATACGGGAAGATACAGCTGCAGCCGAACCACCCGATGAACCACCTGGTACTCTTGTGAGGTCGTAGGGATTGAGGGTTGTGTGAAAAGAAGAGTTTTCCGTGGATGAACCGAAAGCAAATTCATCCATATTGGTCTTACCTATAAAAATAGCGCCTTCTCTCTTTAAATGCTCTATAACTGTAGCGTTATAAGGAGGGTAATAATCAGGCAGGATGCGCGAGGCACAGGTAGTTTTGAAACCCCTGATATTGATATTGTCTTTTACCGCAACAGGAACTCCTAATAACTTGCCTTTATGGGATTTATCAAGAGAAAGAGCTTCTTGCTTGAGTTCTTCATAAGGTTTAAGTGATATAAAGGCTTTTACTTTTCTCTCCAGTCTGGAGATTCTATTGTAATAGAAATCCAGAACTTCAACAGGAGTGAACTTCTTCTCTCTAATACCAGAGACTATATCAGAGACACTGTTAAACATTGATAGGAGAAATATTAATAGAGGGGGAGGGTGGGGCGTCTGGTTCCTCAATCGGTGGTGTTTTTAGAAAATCTCCTTCTCTTTCAGAAAAAGCCTCCAGAATGCTTTCTCTTTCAGGAAATATTTTTGGCTCATCTTCCCTTAAAGTAAGAGGAGAAATGAAAAATATTGAGCTAATAAGGGGAATAACACCTTCCGTATCCAGCTTCTTAAGTTCTTCAAAATACTCTATTATTCTGAATATTTCCTTTTCAAGCCTATCTTTTTCTTCAGGATTAATGTTTAAAGCGGCTAATTTCAAAAGATAATCAAAGTCTTTCATTTCTTATTCTTCTTAAAACTGTGACTGCTTCTGCTCGTGAAAGGGGAAATTTTGGAAGGAAGTTGCCCTGCGGAGTACCGAGGAAAATTTCTTCTTTTTTTGTTGTTTCTATGAAAGAATAAAAAGGTGAAGTCGGGGGAACATCCCTAAAAGTGGGAGAAGTTGGTTTAACGAGTGGAAATTTCAATAATCGTACAATCCATTCTGCAGCTTCTTCCCTCCTTATCTCTGTATTAGGCCTAAAAGACCCACCTTTAGAAACCACGCCTCTCTTCACCAGTTCTTCAATATAAGGTGCTGCCCAATGTTTTGTGGAAACATCAATAAAAGAAGAGGTGTAAGCAAGAGGGGGCATTACACCCAGGGTTTTTAAAAGCATAACACTAAACTGAGCACGGGTAGTTATCCCATCAGGACGGAAACTTTTGTCGGGGAAGCCTTTTACTATCCCATTTTTCGCCGCTTCTTCAATAGCTCTTCTTAAAGAATGCATGGAAATATCATAGAAAACAGATTTACTGGCTCCCACATAAGTTGTTACGAGTAAACCATTGGCAGTTCCAAGATAAATTTTATTTAATTCTTTGAAAAAGGATAATACTGCATCGGAAGGCAGGCTATCTAAATTATTCAGGGCAATAAAGCTTCCATTAATAAAATCATAAACAATAAAGCCCTTCTCTGCTGCAATAAACAGAAAATGGTTTTCTTCAAGCATTGAATAAATAGTTCCCACCTGGGGAAGTTTGAGATATGTAAAAGTTCCTCTATCTTCCCTGTATTCTAAAATACCTTCTGGAGTAGCTAAAAAAAGCGAAGAAGTCGATGATGTTAGGCTTCTTATGGTAGTATCTGGAGAAAAAGAACCCCCAACCCTTTTAAATTCTGTATCTACTGTACCTTTAGAATAGAGGCCCTTTAAGGTGCCTGCGTATATTAAATCGGGTTTTATACAGAGAGATAGAACATCTCTGAGAAAGAAGGCTTCAAATCTTTTCCTTACAGGGTCAAAAATCTGAACACCAAGTCGTGTAGCCAGGTAAATTTCACCATCTAATACTTTTAAGTCAAAAATCTGGTTATGGAATAATCCTTTTCTTACATCATAAGTTTCTATAACCTTTAAAAGCGGTATGTTCAATCGGTATAATCCTGAAGTGGATGCTACATAAAGGTCATCGTTTAATGCTCCTAACCCGGTAACCTCTACTGCGGATAAAACCTCCTTTATATATCCAAAATCTTCACTATAAAATGAAAGGCCCTTAGAAGTACCTAAAAAGATATTATTTTTATGTTTATGTAGGGCTGTAATTCTATTAGAGTAGAGAGGAACCATGCTACCAAAAACCAATCTTTTTGTAAGATCTGTTTTTAGCAGGCGTACCAGGCCCTTAGAAGTACCAGTAAAGAGATATTCACCTGTTACTTCTAAGGATTGTATTGGAACATCTTTTACTTCATGTGGTAAACTCAAATTTAGGAGTTGGAGATCTTCAGTAGACACCCTTAAGCCACGCTGGGTTCCAATATAAACCTTTCCACCATCAACCTTCAATGAAAGAATTGTGCTTACAGGAAGCCCTTCCTTTACTCCCAGAGTAGACACCTCGGAAGATTCAGTTTTTAATCTTATAACCCCCTGGTTAGTTCCCAGATAAAGGTGTGTTGGAGTGGATGCCAGGCAAAGTATGCCACCTTTAAAGCCCGGTACCTCAATTTTTCGTGGCTTCTTTGTTTTTATAGGTATCTCATAGAGACCGAGTGGAGTGGCTGCAAATATTGATTCGCCTTTAATTTTTATGTCATTAACCTGTATCATTGGAAAATCAGTTAATTTTAAAAAACTTCTCTTCCCATAATAATAAATACCACTTCCTGTTCCCACATAAATTGTGTTCCCTGTTTCAATAACTGACATCACTATAGAGTCTGACAATCCATCTATCTGGTCCATTATTTGAAGTATTTTTCCTTCTTTGTTTATTACTGCTAAACCTTCCCCTAATGTCCCTGCATAAACACCGCCATCTTTATAAGCAGATAGACTAAGCACATTCATAGATGGGAGCCCTTCAAGAGTGGTTAAATTTATCCTTTTTCCTGTTCCTATTTCATACCTTACAAGCCCACCAGTTGTACCTGCCCAGAGATAAGGAGGAGAAGCTAATAAAACCTGGTTATCATCGTAAGTAAAGGACAGAAATGTAGAGGATGCTCCTGCTACAGGAATAAGGATTAAAAACATAGATAATATTAGTATTATTTTTTTTAAAGACATTATAAAAATTTAAAATTGAAGAGGCATTATTAAAGCCAGGTAATAACTACCATCACTGGCTTTTTCTTTTGTAGAAAGCTTCAAATTAGATATGGTTACGGGACTTAGAGAGCCATTAAATCCCATAAATACTTTTTCTGCTTGTGAATTTCTAAGAGCTTCTAAGAGGTAACGAGAATTGAAGTGAACTTCAAGATTACTTCCTTCACTTTCTTCTATATCTAACTCTTCTAAACCTTCGCCTACTCCAGAAGCAGATAAATTTAAAGTGACCTTTTCACCCAAAGAAAATCTTATTGGTTCTGTTGAACTTAAGAGAGTTAATCTTTCCAAAGATTCCAAAAGAGTAGAAGTTTTAACATAAAGAAAAGTTGAGTAAGATGTGGGGATTATACCTTCATAATCAGGAAACTTGATGTTCATGGTTTTTAAAGTCAACCTGGTGGTACCCTGATTAAAATCTATCTGGTGAGAATCCCAGGTAGTATTTATATCTTCATCTAAGTTGAATATATTGAAATATTCAATCCTTAAATCTGAAGAGTGTAATATACAACTAAAAGAAGTTCCTTTTTCACCATCTAATTCTCCTTCTGCTAAACTCAGCCTATGACCATCAGTGGTAACAACTCTTACTGTATTTCCCTTAAAGGACATTAAGGCCCCGCTTAATCCTTCCCTCTCCATCTCTTTGGCAGCTGCGTACAAACCTCTTTTGAATATGGTTATGATTTTTTTAGGAGAAGCGCTAATTATATCTTTTGATTCAACTACAGGAATTTCCGGAAATTCTTCAGGTGACATGAGTTGAAAAGAAAAAGATGATTTTTCTGTTTTTATCGCTAATTGATTATGACTGAACTGTAATATAATTTCTTCATCATTTACTTTCTTAATAATATCTAAAATTAATTTTCCAGGTATAAGATACTGTTTTTTTTCAACATTGCCACTCCAAAAATCTGAAGAAAGTGAAGTAGTAATCGCTTTTCTTAAATCAGTTGAAACAAATTTTATGTTTCCTTCTTCAATAATCATAAGTATCTGGGTTATAGAAGAAAGGGGCGTTTTTGTTGAAGGTAAAGCCATGTTAACTTTATCCAACACAGAAATTAAGGGTCTTCGTTTTATTTTTAATACCTGATTCATTTTTGCCTCCTGATTTGTTTTACTTCTATTATTTTATCTTATTTATAAGATAGTAGTAATAAATAAGGGAGATTTGTTAATAATATCTAAAAATTTGCTGTTTTACAACAATTGTTATTATTATCTCCTGATATTAATATGTTTGTAAACTTGGCTTTATTAACAGCTTGAAAATTCAGGTTTATAAGCCTGTAGTTTTTAACTACTTATTAACAGGTTATTAACATTTTGTTAATAACTTTCTCGTAATCACACTATTTTTTATTAAGCTCCGAAGTTAAGCTATCAACTAACTTTTTCAAATCTGTGTCACCAGCTAAATCTTTCTTAATTTTTTCACAAGCATGGAGTACAGTGGCATGATTTTTCTTCCCAAACCACCGGGTAATAGTTATTAGAGAGTGATTGGTTAATTCTCTTGCTAAATACATAGCAATCTGGCGTGCCAGAGCTATTTCTTGAGTTCGCTTAGTAGAAGAAAAATCTTCTTTTCTAACACCCAGAAAATCAGATACAGTGTTCTGAATATCCTCCAGAGTTATTTTAAAAGAATCAGGCCTTAGAAAGACACCCCTTAAAACATCCTGGGCTAAACCAAGAGTAAGAGGGACTCCTTTTAATGACGAAGAAGCTATAACACGGTTCAGGGCACCTTCCAGTTCTCTTATGTTTTCAGATATGAGAGATGCTATGTACTCCAGAACTTCAGGGGGAACAGAGTCTTTTCCTTTTATGTTATCTGCTTTTTTCTTTAAAATAGCTACCCTTGTTTCAAAATCAGGAGGTTCTATATCAGCCATAAGGCCCCATTCGAAACGTGAACGAAGGCGTTCTTCCAGGTGAGAAATATCTTTTGGGAGGCGATCTGATGTTAATACTACCTGTTTAGATACTTCGTAAAGAGTATTGAAAGTGTGGAAAAACTCTTCTTGCGTTCGCTCCTTTCCACTCAAAAACTGAATATCGTCAATAAGGAGTACATCTACATGTCGGTATTTATTCTGAAATTCTGACATTCTACGGTCTCCGATGGATTTAATGAGTTCGTTTATAAATCGCTCACTTGATACATAAAGGAGTTTTTTTCTTTTATACTTTTCCCTAACCCGATTGCCAATGGAGTGCAGAAGGTGGGTTTTACCAAGTCCAACTCCACCGTAGATAAAAAGGGGGTTATATGTTTTTCCAGGATTATCCGCCACAGCTTTGGATGCTGCAAAAGCGAGTTTGTTACTTCCCCCTACAACAAAAGTGTCAAAAGAATAAAGAGGATTAATAATGTTAATTTGACCATCTTCTTTTTCTTCGAATTCTCCTGCAGAGATATATTCTTTTACAGAAATGGGTTTTTTCTCTGTCTCTAATACTGCAAAATTAATTCTGATAGGTGTGTCCAGACGAGAATTTAGGGCTTCTTCTATGGTTTTCGCATAATGGGAACTTAACCATTCCTGAGCAAACTTGGAAGGTGTAAGTATCGTAACAATTTCACCATCAAGGCTATGAAGGGAAACAGGCTTTATCCACATCTCATAAACGGGTTGTGATACCTTTGTTTTTATTTCTTTTAGCGCTTCTAACCAGGCTGTTTTAATATCTAACAAGTTTTTCTACACCTCTTAGTCTTACAGGTATGATAGCATAAAATACATATAATTAGGGGGTCAGGTCTACGCAATTGACAAATCTCCTCCGACCTTGTTTTACTTATCATCTCCCCCTTTTGTAAAGTAGCTTCTTTAGCCTCCCGCCTTTGTAAAGGGGGATAAGAGTAGAATTACAAAATACCAACTAATGTAATTGTGCTATCACATATTACACTATATTGTACCTGGTACCTATTTGTATTAAAAAAGAATTAGAAGATGAAATTGTCAATAAATAAGCCGGGAGCGGATTGATATTCGTGGTTGTGTATCTCTTTTTGTTATAATAGGTTATAATATTATTTCAAGTATTGTATTTATCGGAGGATGAATTATGAAAAGCACTTACCAGCCTTCAAGAATTAGAAGAAAAAGGGTCCATGGCTTCCGAACTCGTATGAGTACAAAAGGTGGAAGAAGGGTCCTAAAAAGGCGTATTTTAAGAGGAAGGCAAAAACTTACCGTATAAATGAGTTTAAAAAGAGAAAATCTCCTTAAAAGTCTTGAATTACGGTCCCTTTTCAGAGGAGAAAGAAAGAAAATTGATGGAGGGTCTGTTGTACTTTATTTCCAGGAGATTCAACCTGCCCTTAAAATTGGGGTGGTGGTTCCTAAAAGAACAGGTAATGCGGTTAAGAGGAACCATTTAAAACGCCTGGTTAAAGGGTTTATGGCTACGAATATTTCTGAATTAAAAGATGGATATTATTTTTTCCTTATTAAGGAGGATAAAGAAGACGCAGAATTAAAATCTTTATTGCTTCACCTCCTCCTTAAAGGAAGACTTCTTAAAAATGGTTAAGAACTTAGCAATCATTTTTATTAAACTTTATCAGGTGACTCTATCTCCTCTTCTGGGGGGAGCTAAATGTAGGTTTACACCATCCTGTTCTTCTTATGCCATAAAAGCAATAGATAAATATGGCGTCCTGAAGGGTGGATACCTTGCTGTAAAAAGAGTTTTACAGTGCCACCCACTAAGTGCCGGTGGTTATGATGATGTTCCATGAAAATAAAGAAAAAGGAGATATAAGATGAATATAATTAATATTATTGCAGGGTTTCTTACAAGCATTTTAGAGTTTTTCTACGGTTTGGTAAATAACTATGGCGTAAGCATAATTATGCTTACAGTACTTATTAAACTTATAATGATTCCTTCAGCCATCTCTCAGGTCAGGCAGCAGATACTTATGGAGATGGTGAAACCACTGGAGCTTGAAATAAGAAAAAAATATAAAGATAGTAAAGAAAAGTTAAACCAGGAAATAATGAAGTTATACTCTGAGAAGGGAATAAAACCATTGGGTTCCTGCCTGTTCATGCTTATTCAACTTCCGATCTGGTTTGGACTGTTCAGGGCACTATCTACGAACCAAGATTTTGTAGGTAAAGGATTTCTATGGTTAAAAGATTTAAGCAAACCTGATTCTCTGTATATTATTCCTGTTCTGGTGGGTATTACCACTTATATTCAATTTAAAATTACCACTTCCAAGCCCGTAGAGGGGGATAAAACAGCAGCAAGTATGGCTATGATGAATTATTTCTTCCCCCTGTTCTTAGCTTATATAACTATTAGCTTCCCTTCTGGCCTGGGTGTTTATTGGGTCTCATTTGGCGTACTTACTGCTCTTGAACAATTTTTCTTACGAAGGAGGCTTAAAGCTTGGCACAAGAAATAATTGTAGAAAAGGAAGGGGCAACTCCAAGAGAAGCCCTGTATAAAGCTCTTTTAGAGTTGGAAGCCTTAGAAGAGGAAGTGGATTATACTCTTGAAGAAGTCTTTCATAAAGGTTTTTTAGGTACGACTAAAAAGGCCTATAAGGTCAGAGTATGGTTAAAAGGGGTGCTTCCCCCACCAGAAAAACCCCCTGTAATAAAGGTTATTTCTGAGCAAACAACTATTACTGAACAATCACCTAATATAACCAGAGAACTTTTAGAAAAACTTGGCCTGACTTTTGATGAAGTAGCAGAAGAATTAACAGATAAAGGTATAGTTATAAGGATTCAGACTGAAGATGCAGGTAGGCTTATTGGAAAAGATGGACATATTCTCCACGCTTTTCATAGAGTGTTGAAATCAATATATTTTCATAGATTCGGGAGATTAATACCTATTTCCCTGGATATCAATGATTATGTAAAGAATAGAGAAATAAAGATTTCACAACAGGTTGCTGAAGCTATAAGAAAGGTCAAACAATTTAAGAAAAAAATTGAATTTCCTGCCATGCCCAGTTGGGAGAGGAAGTTTGTACATAAAAAGGCCAATGAGGGAGGATTGAAGAGCGAATCCTACGGAAAAGAGCCGAACAGAAGGGTTGTTCTGTTCCCTCAAAATGATTATAAATCAAAATAAAGAAACAATTGTAGCCATATCAACTCCTCTGGGGTGGGGAGCAATAGGTATAGTAAGAGTCTCGGGTCCCTCTTCTCTGGAGTTAGGCTCCTTGATTTTAGGAAAGAATCTAAATAATTTATCCCCGCGTTTTAATTATCATGGTTATGTTAAAGATCCTGAAACATTGGAGCTCATTGACGATGTAATGTTTTCTTTTTACAGAGCTCCCAACTCTTATACAGGAGAAGATATGTTAGAAATCTGCACTCATGGTGGACTTCTTGCTCCAAGAGAAGTTTTAAGAGTCATTCTAAATAACGGCGTCAGGATGGCTGATAGAGGAGAGTTCACTCTAAGGGCTTTCTTGAATAATAAGATGGATTTATTAAAAGCTCAGGGTGTGCTGGATGCTGTTGATGCGAAATCTAAGAAAGCACTTTTAGCTGCGGTCTTTCGTCTTAAGGGTAAAGCAGGGAATATAATACAGGACTTCAAAGAAACACTTCTGGCAATTCTTGTAAGTTTAGAAGCCACTCTGGATTTTCCAGAAGAGGTTGACGAAGAAAAAAAAGTGCGGGCTGACCTGTCTTCTGTCAATAATAATTTATCTGACATACTTCAGGGTTTGGAAGCAAGCCAAAAACTAAGGCAGGGCTTAAAAGTAGTCATTATCGGAAAAACTAATGTTGGCAAGTCTTCTCTGTATAACAAACTTCTTAATGAGGAAAGAGCTATTGTAACTCCTTTGCCCGGTACAACCCGGGATGTACTGGAAAGTGCCTTAGAGTACGAGGGATTCCCTGTCCTGCTCTATGATACTGCGGGCATAAGAATGCCTACGGATGAAATTGAGTCTATAAGTATAAGCAGAACCAGGCAAGCGTTAGAAGGAGCTCACCTACTTCTTCTGGTTGTTGATGGAAGCAACCCGCTTGATGAAGAAGACGAGAACTTCTTTTTTGAGCTGGGTAGAAAGGGCGGGATTGTTCTTATAAATAAAATTGATTTACCTTTAAAAATTGACATGGAAAAGATAAATAATTCATGCTTTCCTGTGTTAGAAGTTTCAGCAAGCAAGGGTTGGGGAGTTGATAAAGTCCTACCTAAAGTAATAGAAATGGCATTTTCACGGGAAGTAGATATACTTTTAACAGAAAGGGAAGCTTCATATCTTAGAAGAGTTGATGAGCATTTAAAAGAAACCTTGAATCAATCATTAAGCTGGGATGCTATAGCTTTTCATTTGAGGGAAGGAGTTTCTATCCTTAGACAACTTTTAGGAGAGGAAGTACCACTGAATCTATCAGATGAGATTTTCAAAAATTTCTGTGTAGGCAAGTAAAAGAATGTGACGTATAACGCGAGACGAGTGACAAGTAAGAGACAATAGACGAGAGCTTGGAATAAGTTTACAATTTAGAAAACAGTGACGGGGAACATAAAAAATTTGATAAGTAATTTCTCGTACTTAAATGATTGACTTTTCTATAATTGTAGTAGGTGGTGGACATGCGGGAATTGAAGCAGCTCTGGCTTCTGTTAGAATGGGTGTTCCCGCCCTTCTTATTGCCATCAACCTGGATAATGTAGGTTGGACTCCCTGTAATCCGGCTATCGGTGGACCCGGGAAAGCCCAACTCGTAAGGGAGATAGACGCCCTTGGTGGTGAGATGGCGCTAATTACAGATAAAACCTATACTCAGATAAGAATGCTCAATACCAGTCGGGGACCAGCAGTAAAGAGTATGAGGTCTCAAGTGGATAGACTCCTTTATCATTCCGAAGCTAAATCTATCCTGGAACATGTTCCTAACCTTTCCTTGCTACAAGGGGAAGTAGTCTCACTTGAAAGAGTGAACCTTGAGAGAGAGAACCCATTATTTAAGGTAACCATCAGGGACGGAAGAAGCTTTATAAGTCAGGTAGTTATTTTAGCCACCGGTACCTATCTCAAGGGGGTAGGACGCATAAGTTCTTTTTCATATCCCTGTGGGCGGGGTATGGAGCCACCAGCGAACTATCTTTCAGACTCGTTAAAAAGTCTTGGTCTTAAACTACTTAGATTCAATACAGGCACTACACCCCGGGTGGATGGAAGAACTCTGGATAGAGAAGAGATGGATATTCAACACGGTGAAAAAGGACTGAAATTTTCTTACATAAGCTCACCCATAGAAAGAGACCAGCTCCCATCTTACCTGACTTACACTGGAGAAGAAACCCATGAGATAGTAAGGGGTCATCTTCACCTGACAGCTTCACGCTCTACCGATATGGTGAAAGTGGGACCGCGATACTGCCCTTCAATAGAAGAAAAGATGGTCTGGTTTCCGGAGAAAAAGAGACACCCCGTATTCTTAGAACCTGAAGGTTTTAACACGGTGGAATACTATGTCCAGGGTCTTAATATAAGTCTTCCTCCTGATGTTCAAATACAAGTATTAAGAAGCGTTCCGGGCATGAAACGCGTGGAGATGATTCGGGCAGGATATGCCATAGATTATGACCTTATAGACCCAATTCAACTATTCCCAACTCTCATGCTTAAGGATATTCCTGGTCTTTTCACTGCAGGACAGATTAATGGAACTACTGGTTATGAAGAAGCTGCTGCCCAGGGATTGATAGCTGGGATAAATGGTGCTCTTTATGTGATGGGAGAAGAGAGTTTTATCCCGGGTAGAGACTCTGCCTATATAGGAGTGCTTATTGATGACCTTTCTACAAAAGGAGTGGAAGAACCTTACCGGATGCTCACTTCCCGTGTGGAATATCGGCTATCACTTAGACAGGATAACGCAGATTTGAGACTGACTCCTGATGGGCGAAAACTTGGATTGGTGAGTGATGAGAGGTACAGGATTTATCTTAAGAAGATTGGTGAGATAGAAGAAATCTTACTCTTCCTTAAAGGTAAACGCTATGGTGAAGTTACTCTTTACGAATTTCTTAAAAGACCTGAAGTTGCTCTTAGAGAAAGGATAATCTCCAATTTATATCCTGAGTTAAAGAAGTACAGTACGGAGGCTCTGGAAGAGGTTGAAATTGAAGTCAAGTATGAGGGCTATATTTTGAGAGAAAAAAGGAGAATAGATGAGTTTCGCAAGTTTGAAAATATTCTTATTCCTAAAGTCATAGAAGAAAAGCTGACAGTAGGGCTTTCTTCTCTTGGAGCATCACTTCTAAAAGAGAGAAGACCCAGGTCTCTTGGTGAATTTATGAGATATCCTGGCGTTTCACCACAGGATGGACTGGTTATTTTGGATAAAATTAGAAAATTGACACGGGAAGAGTAATTAAATAATACCCAAATAATAGAGTTGACCCCTTTTTTGCTAAAATTAGAGTATGAAGAAAACCGAAATAAGAGTTAGATTTGCTCCGAGCCCTACAGGGTTCATGCATATAGGTAATGCCCGAACTGCCCTTTATAACTTCCTCTTTGTTAGAAATAAAAAAGGAAAATTCATCCTCCGAGTTGAGGATACAGATGTGGATAGATCAACCAAAGAGTCCACAGATGTTATCTTTTCATCACTCCATTTTCTGGGAATAGATTGGGATGAAGGTCCCTACTTTCAATCGGAGAGATTGGATATTTATCACGAGTATGCTCATAAACTTCTATTAAGCGGGCAAGCTTATAAATGTTACTGCTCTCCAGAAGAGATTGAAGATAGGAAAAGAAAGCTCAAGGAAAAAGGAAGAGTATTTAAATACGATAGATACTGCTTGAAACTAAATGGGGAAGAACTGGACAAAGTTAAAGATAGACCATTTGCTATCAGATTCCTGGTTCCTTACGAAAAGATTTACTTTCATGATCTTATTAGGGGGGATATAACATTCCAAGGAGAAGAGATAGAAGATTTTGTACTTTTAAGAGGAGATAGGACACCCACTTATAACTTTGCCTGCGTGGTTGATGATTATTTGTTAAACATAACTCATGTTATTCGGGGGGAAGACCACATACCAAATACTCCCAAACAGGTATTAGTATATAAAGCCCTTGGTTGGGAGGTGCCATTATTAGCACATTTACCAATGATTCTGGGGCCCGACCATATAAAATTGAGTAAAAGGCATGGCGCTACTTCTGTGGAAGCCTATCGCGAAATGGGATATCTTCCAAGTGCGCTTGCTAATTATTTAGCCCTTCTGGGAGCTTCTTTTGAACCCGACAGAGAAGTTTACAATATGGAAGAACTTATAAGATTCTTTTCACTGGATAGGGTTTCAAAGAAAGCAGCAGTATTTGACCCGGAAAAGCTTAAATGGATGAACAAGGAACATTTAAAAATAATGGGAGAAGAAGAGATTGCCAGTCTCTTGGAATTGCGTGGTTTTCCCGGTAAAGAATATTCTCGGGCTGTAGATAGAACATATCTTTTGAAGGTATTAAAACTCATAAAAGAACGGTTGACCCTACTTGATGATATTAAGAAAGAGTTTTCTTATTTCTTTCAAGCACCTACTTCTTATGATCCTATTGGCTTAGAGAATTATAAAAATGAAAGAATACGGAAAGAGTTAAACCTGTTGGTAGAAGTATTAAATGAACTTGAGGAATTCACCGCACCTTTCCTGGAAGATACCCTTCGTAGGTATGCAGAGAGTAGAGATTTAAAAGCTCGTGAATTAATTCATCCAATAAGGCTGGCGCTAACTGGTAAAACTGTGAGTCCAGGACTATTTGAAATGATGGAAATTCTCGGGAAGGAAGAGACTATTTTGCGAATAAGGCTTTTTATATGACTCTCAACCTGCTTAAGGTATTTGGATTCAGAAATCTCCAGGACCAGGAAATTGAATTTAAATCAGGAATTAATCTTATATGGGGCGATAACGGTCAGGGTAAAACAAATACCCTGGAAGCAATATACCTTCTAGGCTGGCGAAACTCATTCCGAGGTGCTTCCGATAAAGATCTATTGAAAGATGAACGAGATGGTTATTATGTATCCGGTCTTTTTTTTGATACACAGAAGGACAGTTTGTTGATAGAAATTGGTTTTGAAAGAGCAGGTAATAAAAAGGTTAAACTTCAAAGAAAAGAGGTTCAAGGTAAGATAGAGTTATTACTTAAAGTTCCCATGGTAATTTTTCACCCTGGAGATTTAGGGTTGGTTCAGGGTGAACCTTATCTTAGAAGGAGTTTCCTGGATGGAGTTTTTGTAAGGGCTTCCTCTTATCATAGAATAGTTATGGCTAATTTTTATCGCACACTTGTGCAGAGAAACAGACTTTTAAAGTTGATAAAGAACGGAGAGAGAACCCGGGAGGATATACTACCCTGGGATAGAGAGTTTATAAAATGGGGAAATGAGCTGAGTACTTTAAGAGAGAAATATCTTAATTTTATGGAAGAGTGGCTAAAAGAAGTATATCCTGAACTTCATGGTACTTCTATGGAGACTGAGATTAAATATCTCAAATCTTTTATTGACGAGAAACTTCTTGATAGGATCTTCCAGCATGAGGTGAAAAGAGGATTTAGTCTTGTTGGCCCTCAGGTGGAAGATTTTTCTATCTTCCTTGAGGGGAAGTTTGCCAGGACTCAGATTTCTCAGGGAGAGCAAAAACTCCTCGTTTTGGGTATAAGGTGTGGAGAAGCAATTTTTCTTAAAGGTCAGGGGGAAATACCTTTACTTCTTCTGGATGATGGGTTAGCAAGTCTTGATTCAGTTAGGCAGAAAGCTATGCTTAACAGAGTTCTTTCATTTCCTCAGGTTATTATAACCCACACCGAAAAAGTAACAGGAGATTTTTCCTCCTGTCATCAAATAAAAAGGGGCGTTATAATATGAAATTCTATAAAATAGGAGACATTTTACCAGAAGTTGCCCGAAACTATAACCTGGATATAGTTTTGGAGATTTTTGAACTTTTAAAGCAATTTTTGCCTGAAAGGGTCTTTACTCTTATAGAAGGAATAAAAGTAGATGATGCAGACCTCATAATAAATGTAAAAAATGATTCTACTGGAAGAAGTGAATTAAGGTTGTATAAAGAGGAGCTTCTTAAGAGGCTTAACGAATCTTTAAAAGATAGATACCAATTTGAAAGCTTAATAATTAAGTAAATAATCCAGAAGCGTCCCTAATTTATTGGTTGAAAGAAGTGTAAGGCTAATCCCCTTCCTATTTCTCCAGCTTCCATATAGATTTCACCGAGAGTGGGATGAGGGTGAATTATTTCGCTTAACTGTTGGAGGGTCATTCTCTCCTGAACCAGAACAGTACCCTCTCCTATTAGGTTAGGCGCCTCTTCACCCAGAATCTGGACACCAAGTATTCTGTCACTGCCTTCTTCCACTGTCATAGATAGAAATCCATCTCTAACTTCTTCTACAAGCGCCATCCCAATTGCTGACCAGGGACAGGTAACCCTTTTAGCGTTATAACCAGCTTCAGTAGCCTCTTTCAGAGTGAGCCCGGTTAAAGCTAAAGGTGGTAGAGTATAAGTAACACGGGGGATTACTGTCAAGTCCACTGGGTTACTTTTTTTCAGCAAGGCATTTTCTACTGCTGCAAGACCCATGTGAGTGGCTATGTGGGCTAATTGAATTTTAGAGGTTACATCACCTGCGCAGTATATGCCCTTTACATCGGTACTAAGGTCTTCTTTGGTAAAGAGGGTGTCGGTATTGTTGGTAGTTAAGCCTATCTCTTTTGAACCAACTGGTAGTAGTGGTTTTCTTCCTGTGGCAATTAGTACCTTTTCAAACTGTAACTCCTGTCTTCCATCAGAGGTCAGGATAGATACAGAAACCTTATCTTCTACATATTTCATTTCTTCTAATCGGGCATTGGTATAGAATTTTAAACCCTGTCTAACCAGAAGTTTCTTGAGTTCTACAGCTAACACAGGATCTTCCAAAGGAAGAATCTCAGGCATGATTTCCACGACTGATACCTCTGTTCCAAAGGCTCTGAATATGGAAGCAAATTCCAGTCCCATTACCCCGGCTCCCACCACCAGCAAGGAGGAAGGAAGGGCTCTTAAGTTCAAAATATCATCTGAACTTAATATCCCTTTACCGTCTGGAGTCAGGAAGGATGGGAAAGCAGCATAGGTCCCTGTAGCAATGAGAATATTTTCAGTTTCAAGAATATCTTCCCCAACCTTAATTTTTGAAGGACTTACAAGAGTTCCCTCTCCCTTAAAAAAATCTACTTTTCTGGCTTTGAGAAGGTAATCAATCCCTTTTCTCAAGGCGGATATTACAAATTCCTTTTTATCTGCAACCTTTTCGAAGTTAAAACCTTCTTCTTTTACTGAAATACCCCAACGGGGCATCTTTTTAATATTTCCTTTCAGGGAGGCAGCATGATAAAAAGTCTTTGTAGGAATACAACCTTTATTAAGGCATAATCCTCCCAGTTCCGATTTTTCTATTAGGGCTACCTTAGCACCAAGAGTAGCGCCTCTCAAGGCTGCGGTATAACCTGCTGGACCTCCGCCAAAAACAACCAGATTATAGGACATAGAAACCTCCAGTCTTTAGAGTCTATTTGGTTTTATTAGTTTAAGCCTAAGTTTAATTATACAATTTTTATTTGAATTTGAACCCTTAAGTGTATCTAACCGTCTTTATAGTTGAAGGAGTTTATTAAATAAAAGATAGTTGAAAGAGGTAAAATAACCTGATGAGGAAGTTGGTTATAATAACGCTGATTGTTTTTATCCTGTCCTGTGTGTTAAGTCCTTTACAGGCTTCTACATTTGTGCCTGCATCCAAAGCCCTGTGTACAATCATAATCTTCAAAGTAGGTAACTCAATTGTTCTTATAAATGGTAAAGAACAGTCCTTAGAAATTCCACCAGTAATAATAGCTGGAAGAACATTAGTTCCTCTCAGGTTTATAGGCGAAGCTCTGGGAGCGGAGGTATTCTGGGAACCTGCTGATAAGAAAATCACTCTTGTTTCAGATGGAAAGATAATTGTTCTGTGGTTAGACAAAAATATTGCCTTCATAGATAATGTCAGATTTGATCTGGATACTCCTCCCATACTTGTAGATGGAAGGACTCTTGTTCCTTTGAGATTTGTGGCTTCTTCCCTGGGAGCTGAAGTTATCTGGATGCCTGAAGCAAAGGTTATAGAAATACGCCAAGATGCTAAGGGTAAGGTGATGGGAGAAATTCTGACTGGTGGGGTAGATTTAGCTAAAAGAGAACTTTATCTTCTGAAGGATAAGGTATTTGTCAGGGCTATTGGGTTAGATTCGGCTATTATAGAAGGAAAAGCTGAAAGATTGGAGGACATCCCTCTTAAAATTCCAGCAGTATTCTGGGGAGTGATAGAAGAAGAAGCCATAAAAATAAGACGGTTAATTGTAGGAGTGAAGAATATGCCTCCTGTAAAGGAGGAAATAATTGAGGGCACTGTTCTCAATATAGATTTAAAAGATTCTTCTATAAGGATTGTTAAAAGATCCAAAGAAGAGGCACATATCAGGGTGCATAATAGAACAGAGATTCTTCTTGAAGGAAAAAGAGTCACTCTTTCTGATATTAAGAGAGGTTTTGAAGTAAAAATAGAAGCTCATCTTGAGCCTGGCAGGACACTGGCTCTCTTAATAAAAGCTACCAGAGCTCCCATTTCCATCTCCGGGATAATTAAAAACATCGTACCTGGTGAAATTCTTTTGGAAGTAGATGGTTCTCTCTTGAAAGTTAAGATAAACACTCAAACTGAGATTGTTTTTGAAGGTAATAAAAGAAGCCTATCCTGGTTGTTACTTCTCAAAAAATCTTTATTAAACAGAATAGCTGATGTTTATGGTTATTATGACAACAAAGGCTTTTTAGCTACTTTCCTAAAAATTGGACCTAAAAGATAAATAATGTAAAGACATAAATTTTCAAGGACTCCTTTTGCTATAATAAAATATACAGGCAAAAGGAGGATTTCTTGCGGAATTTTCTTAAAATAGCACCTTCTCTGGGGATTGGCTTTTTAGCTATATCTCTTTTATGGGTCGTCTATAACTCCTATATTCCTCTTATGTTGAAAGCTTTTGGGATTTCTTCATTTCTTGTTGGTTTAATAATGACTCTTGATAACTTTCTGGCAATAAGCTGGGGACCACTGGTAGGCTCTCTAAGTGACCGTACATCAACTTCCTTAGGGAAAAGACTGCCTTACTTGATAGTCGCTCTTCCCCTAACAGCTATATTATTTGCCACTATTCCATATTTTTCTTCTAAAAGTATTTTCGTTTTTACTTTGCTTTTATTCTTTCTCAACATATGTATAACCACAACCAGAACACCAGTCATAGCGCTGGTGCCAGACCTTATACCTCCTGAAGATAGGAGTAAAGTAATAGGTTTTACAAACTTTATGGGGGGAATAGGAGCAATGATAGGGTTCTTAATCTTTCCTGTATTATATGGCTTAAGAAAGGATTTACCCTTTCTCTTGACCTCCCTGGTTGTTGTTTTTGCTGGGGTGGTTATAGTCGTAGGCATTAAGGAAAAACCCCAAATTATAATAAGGAAGGATGAACAATCTTTCTTGCTGGATACTTATATTTTCTTAAGGGATGTTCTAAATCTTACCAATAGACAATTGTCTTACCTATTCCTGTCAATATTTACATACTTCCTGGGTTTCAATGCCATTGAAACATTCTTTACTTCCTATGGCAGGTTTGAATTAGGGCTGGAAGCACACGAAGCAGCCTTACTTTTGGGAATGTTTGCTGTCTCATTTTTTCTTTTTTCTATTCCTGCTGGTTTTTTTGGCTCTTATGTAGGAAATAAAAAGGCTATGCTTATCGGGTTAACTCTTCTAAGCGTTAATATGTTATTTTTATATGTTTTGACCTTGATGAAGCTTGAGACTGATAAATTATTGATTTTGTTAAAGGTTTTACTTATCTTGGGAGGTGTTTTCTGGTCTTTGGTCAATGTCAATGCCTTTCCTCTGGTGGTTAGCCTGGTATCATCTCAAAAGGTTGGTTTAACAGCTGGCTATTACTACTTTTTTAGCATGTTTGCAGCGATCATTTCCCCTCCTTTAACCGGCTTGATTATAGATTTAACCTCACATTCAATAATTTTTCTATGGGCATCCCTAACAATACTTGGAGGACTTCTGATTCTCTTAAAAGTTCAGACTGATTAAGGAGTGTCAGGAGCCAAAACCCCCCCCACCTCAATCCTCCCCCGCAAGGGAGGAGGAAAAAAGTAGTTAAATAATTTAAAGCTTAAGGGAATTAAATATTTCCCTCAATAATCTAATCCACTAGGAATTGTCTTAACAGAAAATTATTTACAAAACTCTATGGCAATGTTTGAGTAAATATTTACGTAGTCAATCAAGTCTTTTACAGGGACCTTTTCATCTTTTGTATGAGCATAACTTATGCTTCCTGGACCCAGGATTACTGTGGGAATATTAGCATAATTTGAGAGTAAAGCAGCGTCCGTCCAACCATGTTTAATTGTAATTTCAGGTTCTTTGTTTAATTGTTTTATTAAAGAATTTTTAACAACTTGCACAATGTATTCATCAGGTTTGGTGAAGTGATAAAGATGATCCAGAGTTAGCATATTGTCTGGAATTCTAAATATTTCTACTTCAAATTCAGGATCCTCCGCTTTAAGTCTATTAATTATGTCCTGATACTCTTTGATAACACTAGCAACGCTTTCTCCAGGAATATATCTTCTATCAATTTTTATAGAACAGTAGTCGGCAACAGTGCTTGGTTGGGTTCCTCCTTCAATTTTTCCAAAATTCATTACTGAAGGTCCCATATATTCATTAAATCTGATGTTAAGTTTTGGGAATATTTCTTCTTCTATGGCATTTATCAATTTTGCTGCTTTAGAAATAGCATTTATTCCTTCTTTAGGTGCTCCTCCATGAGCGGCCTTACCTTTAATTTTGAATTCTAACCATTCCAGACCTCTATGACCTATGGCGTAATCATAATTTGTAGGTTCACCAACTATGGCTCCATCAGCTTTTATCCCTGATTCAATTAGGGCTTCTGTACCTTCGCTTTTTTCCTCCTCTCCAATAACGCCAGTAAAAATGATATCCCCAGATAGTTCTATCCTTGATTTTTTTATATTTATCATAGCTGTTAACATAGATGCTATAGCACCTTTCATATCACTGCCACCTCTTCCCCAGAGAAAACCATCACTGATTTCTCCAGAAAATGGTTCTATGGTCATATTGTATGGCGGTATAGTATCTGTATGTCCGTTAAAAAGTAAGGATTTTCCCGTACTCTTTCCTCGTAAATAAGCATAGACATTTTTTCTTTCTCCATCTACCTTGACTAAATCTGCTTCCAAACCATTTTCCAAACAATATTCATAAATATATTCAGCAACCTCTTTTTCTCTGTTGATAATATCTTTATGGCTGGGAATCCTCACCAGATTTTGAGTTAAGGTTAATACTTCTTCTTCAGCAAAATATAATTTTTCCAATTCCTACACCTCCGTTAATAATAATAAAATACCATAAAATATTTTTCAAATTTTGTTAAGGATTGTATTTTTTTGTGCTAACATAAATTAACCAAATTTAAAAAAGGAGGTAGTAATTATGAGTGGCAAGACGGGGTTTAAGTTACCACATGCGTGGGTATTGCTTTTTTCCATCGTTCTTGTAGCTGCACTCCTTACTTATATAGTTCCAGCAGGGGAATACGACCGTAAATTTGACGAAACTGTCAAACGTACCCTGGTTGTTCCCAACACTTACAAACATGTGGACCCCTCTCCAATAAAGCCTTTTGATTTTTTTGTGGCTATTCAGAGGGGTTTCATTGACGCTGCGGATGTAATATTCTTCATATTTATTGTTTTCTCTGCTTTTTTCATGGTTTTAAAGACCGGGGCTCTGGCAGGCTTTCTTGGCATGTTAATTAAGAAGCTCGAAGGGCGGGAGAGCATTATGATTCCTGTCTTTATGATCATTTTCGCTATTGGTGGGGCTAGTTTTGGTATGTTTGAGGAGACCTATGGCTTCATTCCTGTTTTTGTGGGGTTGGCAATAGCAGTTGGCTACGATGCTATAGTAGGAATGGCTATGGTGTGCCTGGGGGTAGGCGTAGGTTTTGCTGCCGCTCCTTTAAATCCCTTCACTGTAGGTGTAGCACACAAAATCTCAGAGCTGAAGATATTCTCGGGTCTGGAATACAGGGTAGTCTGGCTCGCAATATTTTTGCTTGTCTCTATCCTGTGGACTGTAAGATATGCCAACATGGTTAAGAAAAATCCTGAGAAGAGCTTTGTAGCCGATGTAGATTTTGGTGTCTTCAAAATGGATAAGGGTGAGCTTTTAAGGGCTCCGTTCAGTTTGAACCACAAAATCATAATGCTGGTGGTGGTTACTACCATCGTCCTTCTGATTTACGGAACTATAAAATTTGGATGGTACATCAATGAACTGGCAGGACTCTTCCTCATTATGGGTATCCTGTGTGGCCTTATAGGTGGGTTCAGCCCCAGTAAGGTGGCGGAATCATTTGTGGAAGGTTGCTCTCAGGTGGCTTATGGTGCCCTGGTAGTTGGTATAGCCAGGTCTATCCTGGTTGTTATGAGGGATGGGAAGATTATTGATACTGTTATAAATGCTTTAGCTACGCTCCTGGGAGGTCTTCCTGCCTACCTGTCAGCCTCAGGTATGGTTGTTGTTCAGACGCTTATTGACTTCTTTATCCCATCCGGTTCCGGTCAAGCAATGGCAGTTATGCCCATCATGTCTCCGCTTTCTGACCTAATTGGAGTGAGTAGGCAGGTTGCTGTCATGGCTTACCAGTTTGGGGATGGCTTCACCAACCTTCTCTGGCCTACTGCAGGTATTGTAGTTATGACCGGCATTGCTAAGATTCCTCTGGAGAAATGGTGGCGTTTTTATGTGCCTCTTTTCTTGATTCTTACGGTTCTCTCATTTGTGGCAGTAACTGTTGGAGTTGCCATAGGCTGGCAGTAAAGTAAAATCGTTTTTTTTGGTAATTGCTATGGGGGCAGGTTGAGGAATATGGGGCTTGCCCCCGCAATTTTTGAGGAGGTAAAATTGGATCTGGTTATTAGAGGAGGGAGGGTCATAGACCCCCTTACTGACCTTGATGAAGTATTAAATATCGGGATAGAAAATGATAAGATTTCAGTTTTAACAAGAGAAGAGTTGAGAGCAAATCGCACACTGGACGCCTCTGGTTTGGTAGTCTCCCCGGGATTTATTGACATGCATACCCACGATGAAGAGAGGGACGATTCTTCCACTCAGGAGTGTTTGCTTCGACAGGGAGTTACTACCATTTTATCGGGGAACTGCGGTTCAGGAAAAACAGGATTCACAGAAGAAAAAGAGTTGAGATCAAAATTGGGTACATATGTTAATTTTATGGGCCTCATCGGGCATATGGTTTTAAGGGAAACGGTAGGTATAAATGATAGATACAGACCTGCTGATGAGAGAGAGAACGAACAGATGGAAGTATTATTGCGTATGAACCTCAAGGCAGGGGCAAAAGGCGTTTCTTTTGGTCTTGAGTACTGTCCTGGCACCAGCCAGGTAGAGATAATCAGGCTTTTAATGGTTTTAAAGGAATTTAAGGATAGTCTGGCTTCTGCTCATGTGAGATATGATGGCCCGAAGGTCTTAAAAGCTCTCAGCGAAATGTTAAAGGCAGCCAGAACTACAGGGGTTCCTTTACAAGTTTCTCATCTTGGTAGCATGGCATCTTTTGGGATAATGGGTGAAGCTCTCAAGACTCTGGAAGAAGCCTCAAAGGAAGGAGTAGATGTTAAAGCAGATTGTTATCCCTATTCTGCCTTTGCCACTCACCTGGGCACAGCAGTATTTGACCCTGGCTTTGAAGAGCGGTGGGGAAAGGGCCTGGAAGCACTGGAGATTGCTTCCGGTTCTCATAAAGGTGAGGCATTTACAGAAAAACTGTTCCATCATCTAAGGGCTGAAGAGCCTGAAACAATAGTTATTGCTCATGTTATGAGAGAAGATGAAGTCTGGAGATGTCTACAACACCCGTTAGTTATGCTTGGAAGTGATGCAGGCTTTCACCATGGAGAAGGACACCCTCGTGGAGCAGGTGCATTTCCCAGAGTCATCAGGATAATGGTGAGAGAAAAAAGGATTATTAAATTAAGAGAGATGCTTATAAAAATGACCTGTCAACCTGCTGAAAGATTGAAAATAATTGAATCAAGAGGGAGGATTGCTCCAGGAATGTTTGCTGATTTGGTAGTTTTTAACCCTGATACTATTAAAGATGAAGCAACTTTTAAGGAACCAACACTACCTCCATCAGGAATAAAGTGGGTAGTAATTAATGGGAAAGTAGTAGTTGAAGACGGAAAATTAACAGGTGTTAAAGCTGGGAGGCATATAATTACCTACGGTGGGAAATAAAATAAGAAAAGTGTAGTTTATAGTAATTTTGGGGTAAAATAATAACTGCTATGCCTACCTATGAATATATATGTAGAAAAT
>JBBIUB010000016.1:0-30459 GCA_037440465.1 Coprothermobacterota bacterium
TGGGGTCAGGCTGGACAGTCGTCAGATATTGGTGTTAGGTTGGATAATCTTTTCGTCTTCTATGTGTAAAATAACTATTTACACCAAACAGACCTATGATTTTAAGATAGAAGATGAAAAGAGTAAGACAGTCTATTTGTAGTATAAGGATAAATTTTTCCTGCATGTCATAACTCAGATCACATTAAAAGCATATGAAGAGATATTTGTTTTCTTATGGATGAAGGAAGACCTAACTACCTATTTTTTCGGAGAACTTGCGTATATAAGTATTGGTGTTACAAACTTAGGAGGGTATAAAGCTGTCCTTGAATTCCCTTCATCTCGAGTAGTGGACTACCAGATATTCAGACTGGTTGATGATAAACCCGCAGAACTCCTATATCACTGGGCTAAAAGTAGGGCTTTTCTTGAGGTTATTACCAGAGTAGACTCCCTCTACCAGTAAGGTATCTACATTTAATGACCTTCCTGTTACTTATCCTCATTTTGCTTATATTAAAAAACTTGTGGAGAAGGAAGTAGTCAAATGTTACCCGGACAAAAGTTTAAGACCTGATGAAAACATTACTCGTTCCCAGGTAGCAGCCCTACGGGCTCAGGCTTTTAGCTTGAGGAGTACTATAGCCATGTCTTTTGTGGATGTTACATCGAAACATTGGGCTTATCTCCAGAAAGCATTGGTCTTTTGCGATAAGCTTATGGTTGGCTATAGCCTTATCAGGTTCGGTCCAGACGATATCCTGACTAAAGCACAGGTCGCACCGATACTACTTACGGTAAAGAACCGTACGGAGAAGCAATAGAAAGGCAACGTGTTATCATTTTGTTTCAGGTAAAGACTTAACGAGGTCTTTGTATTCTTCAAGTAAACTTCTACTTTCTTCAAAGGAAGTTCCTTCTGCATAAATCTCCAGAGCAGGGTTATCGGGTTGAGGTATGATTAAGACCCAGCCCTTTTTTTTAAAAATCTTAATTCCTTCTATGAATTCTACTTTTTCATTCATATGAGATTCTATAAGGAAACGCATCACGCTTGCCTTTGCTCCCCAAGGCAGAGGAATTACTTCTTTTTCAACCAGACATGGCTCTATCTTTGATCTTATCTCTTCTAAAGACTCGCCAACCATGCTAAGATGTTCAAGAAATGAAAATCCAGTAGCAATAGCATCTAATGCTATTTGGAATTTTGGTATAGCCATCCCTTCTTCTCCGCATAAAAGGTCACATTGTCGAATATCTATAGATGTTAAACCTTGCGGTAGGGTTTTGGTTCTTATAACTCTTCCACTGAAATTATTTATGATTTTCTCTGTAGTCCTGCTCACTGAAACAGGAAGTGCTATTGTAGCACCATTTTTTGCTTTACATATTGCATAGGAAAATACTGAGAAAAGATCATCACCTTTAAGTATATTTCCATTTTTGTCAATCAATAATAAGGATTCGCCATCACGAGTAAAGATTATTCCCATATCCAGAGAATTGTCCTTAACGAATTTGCTAACTTTATCATAGTTCATTTCTGTTGATTTCAAGTTAAAGCATTCTATCTCAAACTGGTCACATAAAGTACTAAGAATGTTAGCAAAATCGTAACTGCCTGTATCAAATACAATTCGATATTTAGATTTTTTGAGTATTTCAGGCTTTATTATTATTTTTGAGAGACCATTTATATAGTATTCAATTATATGAGGGGGAAAGTCAATAGCTCCTACATCTTCAAGGGGTACACGTCGCAGTTCTTCACGAAAATAAATGCTTTCTATTTTTCTTTCTATGTCTTGCTTAATATTTATGCCATATTCGTCGAATATCTCTATCTGCACTTTCCTTTCTTCAGTATCTGTGCGGATATGAGCTCCTCCTTTAACGTTCAACTCCTTGCCTACAAAGCGCGGAATAGGAGCTGGGAGGGATCTAATATCAAAAACATTAACACCTGTAGAAAGAAGTCCTGTGAGAAAAGCTCTTTTTACCATTCGAGAAGCTGGAGAAGAATCCCTGCTTAAAGCAATGTTTGACTTAATTGGTAAAATAGAACCTAAAGCAGATCCTAATTTGGATGAAAACTCTGGACTTATTTCAACATTAACTATTCCTTTAACCCCCTGTTTCCCAAAGAGTGTTTTCTTCCAGTGGGAACCCAAGATTATGGATGAAGTGACAGTTGATAATGGCTCTATAGTCTTATTAGGCCAAACCTTAATTCCAGAATTCACCTGGACTCCTTCGCCTACCATAACCCGATCTGCTAAAACTGAATCTTCTAAAACTATACAGTTCTTGTTTATGGAAGTATAACTACCTATGATGCTTCCCACTATCTCAGTATTTTTTCCTACATAAGCATTAGGAAATATTACACTTCTTTTGATTTTGCTATTGTCCTCAATAATACTTGAATCTCCTATTACAACAGGACCAACAATCTGAACTCCTTCACCAATTTTAACATTATCACCAATAAGTACATTGCCTGAGATCGTTGCTGATTGAGATACTGAAACATCCTCACCTAATCTCAAACCATTTTTTTCTTCTTTAAATAAACAATCCATTGCAATCTTTCTTTCAAGAGCATCGAGATTGCATTGAAGGTATAAATCAGTGTTACCAACATCACACCAATATCCTGAAGACACAAAACCATATATTGGAGAGCCATTTCGTAAAAGCTCCGGGAATAGCTCTTTACTAAAGTCAAATGGTGTATTTTCAGGGTATCCATCAAAAATATGGGGTTCAAGAATATATATTCCGGTGTTAATGGTATCTGAAAATACTTCTCCCCAACCAGGTTTTTCCAGGAATCTAACTATTTCATTTTTTTCATTAATAATTATTACTCCAAATTCTGTAGGATTTGGTACTCTGGTTAGTATCAGGGTAGCAGAGGCTTTTACTTTTTTATGGAAAGCATAAGCTTCTCGAAGGTTAATGTCAGTTAAAACATCTCCACTAATTACAATAAATGTTTCTTTCCAGGATGAGACTGCTTTTTTTACACTACCTGCAGTACCAAGAGGAGTATCTTCTAATACATAAGAAAGGTCTACTCCCCATTTACTCCCATCTTCAAAGTAAAATTGTATCATTTCAGGAAGGTAATAGAGAGTTGCTACCATTTCATTGAATCCATTTTTCTTAAGAAGTTTTAATATGTGCTCCATCAGAGGAAGATTGCACACTGGCACCATTGGTTTAGGTCTGAGAATAGTTAATGGTTTTAATCTGACACCTTCGCCACCTGCCATAATTACTACTTTCATTTCATTCTCCTCTTGTGGTGTATTTTTTTATTTATTCCGCTATTAAAACTTCGTTGTATACTTCCAGAAGTTTACGTGTAATATTTTGCCAAGAATACATATTTTTAACTACTTCTTTGCCTTTATTACCCATGTTCTTGGCTTTCATTTTATTGTGAATCAAAAATTTTATTCCCTCAGCAAGAGCTAATGGGTTTAGTTGGACTCTTATTCCGGTTTCTCCATCAACAATAACTTCTCTAAAACCTCCGACATCAGATACAATTACGGGTTTCCCCCAGGCTAAAGCTTCCAGGGCTACTATTCCGAAGGGTTCGTACCTACTTGGAAATACAAGTAAATCAGATGCTTGTATTAATGTTTCTTTTTCAGCCTCTGAAACGAATCCAGTAAAGTTAATCATATCTTCAATACCCGATTCTCGAGCTTTATTAATAAGATCTTTTTGCATGTATCCTGCTCCAACTATTGCAAGAGTAATATTGAATAATTCAGCCTTAAGTTCGACCATAGCATCTATCAGAAGATCAACCCCTTTTTGATGAACCAGCCTACCAATATAGGTAATCAGGTATTTTTTGTTTTTTGAATAAAGTTTTTTTACTTCTTCAATTAAATTATTACTAATAGGAGTCTCTTTAATGTTTATACCGTTGTATATAACCCTTATTTTTTTATCGGTTGTTTCAAATAGTTGTAGAGCTTCTTCTTTCATAGAATTACTACATACAATTAATCTGTCTGCTTCATTAGTCAAATGTTGTTCGATAGAATTTATATATCGGTTTATTTCATTGTGAATACCTCCACTTCTACCAAATTCTGTAGAATGTAGGGTGGCAATTAAAGGAATATTGTAGCAGTGTTTAAGTATAAAGCCAGAGTGAAAGGTCATCCAATCGTGAATGTGCACAAGGTCATAACCATCATCGTTCATCAAGGTTAGAGCATTAGAAAGATAAGAGAAATTGCTCTCGAGTATTTGATTCATAAAATCAGAAGGTTGTGTAATGGTTGAAGGTACTCTTATTATCGTTGCTCCATCAATTTCTTCTTTCATAAATTGACCATCTATAGAACGAGTTATAACTGTATTTGAAACACCAAGCCTGGCCAATTCAGCAGAAATGGCTTTCACATGTGGAGAAATTCCACCAATAACAAAGGGAGGAAACTCCCAGCTTATAATGAGAATCTTCATAAGTATTAATCTCCTTCTGTAAAGTATAGCATAAAGAATTTTAAATAATAAAAAAATAGTTTCTAAAACCTCTTGACAAAGTGGTAAAAAGTGGTAACATTTGGGAGTAACGAATAATAATGGAGGTAGAAATTATATGAAGTGGAGAATGCAATAAGGTTAAAAGGAGGTAATCAGATGCTCATAGGAGAGTTTCATTTAGTGTTAGATGGTAAAGGTAGATTGATGATTCCAATAAAACTCAGGTCAGAAATGGGCGACTCTTTTGTTATTACCAGAGGACCTGATAAGAATTTAATAGTTTATACCGAAGAAGAGTGGCGGAAAAAAACTCAATTTTTAGAAGGCCTTTCTGATAATATTCCTGGTAATAGACGAATTAAACGTTTCTTTTATGCAGGAGCAAGAAGAGATTCCTTTGATAAGCAAGGTCGAATTTTAATTCCCCCTCCTTTAAGAGAACATGCGAATTTAGACAAAGAAGTTGTAGTCATAGGTATTTCTAATTATTTAGAAATATGGGCGAAAGAACAATGGTATAAAGTTGACTCTGAAATAAAAAGCGGTATAGATATACTCCTTGAAGGAGCTAGGAGTGGATTATAATAAGTTTCATAAACCAATCCTGATTCAAGAAATTCTTTCTTATCTTAATGTTAAAGAGAATGATGTTGTAGTAGATTGCACACTTGGAATGGGTGGACATACTGAAGCTATTCTTAAAAATTTTCTTAATATACAAGTAATAGGAATGGACATTGACGAAGAGGCATTAGCAATTGCGAGAGAGAGGTTATCACCTTTTAATACAAGAGTTAAGATAATTAAAGAAAGTTATATTAACATTGATAAGTTATATTATGATGCGGGTGAAATCAGATTTGCAGCTGTGTTGTTCGATTTAGGAGTTTCTCTATATCAATTAACTTCATATCATAGAGGATTCAGTTTCCAGGAAAATGGCCCTCTTGATATGAGAATGGACAGAACCAATAATTTTCCATTATCAAATATTCTAAAAGAATTATCTTTAAAGGAACTAACTAATATTCTCCAAGATTATGGTGAAGAAAGAAATGCTTCTAAAATAGCCCAAGCAATTTTTAAAGAACGATACAACATAAAGAGTACAGGTGATTTGAAAAATATTGTAGAAGAGATTAAAAAAAGAAGAGATTCCAGAGTACATCCAGCTACTACAGTGTTTCAAGCCTTTAGAATATATATTAATAAAGAACTTGACAATATTTCTTATGCCTTATCTAATATTGCCAATGTAGTGAAAAGTACTGGAAGAATAATAGTTATATCGTATCACTCCCTTGAAGATAGGATAGTAAAAAATATATTTAAAGAAAAAGAAAAAGCGGGGAAGGGTAGAATACTAACTAAGAAAGTAATTAAACCAACAAGGGATGAGATTATTATTAACCCAAGAGCCCGTTCTGCAAAATTGAGGGTTTTTGAGGTGTATTAATGAGAACTTATAACCTAACAATACAAAGAAGGGTAAAATCATTTTCAATTGTAGATAAGGGGAAATTTATTCCATTAAAAAATCAGCTAAGATTTTTGTCATCTATGAGATTTGGCTTACCCCTTTTCTTGATTGTTTTATTGATTTTTACTTCATTATATTTTGAAGCTCAAAGCATAGAAGCAGGTTACAAACTTAGAATCACAAAATCAATTTTTAAGAATTTACGAAGCAGAAAAGTAAATCTTGAACTTGTTTATGTCAATATTATCAACCCCTTGAGAATAAGGGAACTGGCAAAGGCTCAAGGGTTTGTTCCTCCAGAACAAGTTTATCGTTTAGAGAATTATATTAACCAGGTATCCCCTCATGGCAAATCACCACCTTAATAAAGTAAAATATCGGTTAAAATTTATTGAAGGTGTTATTGTACTCTCATGCATATTTTTTCTTTATAGTCTTCTTAATGTTCAGGTTATATCTTTAGAAGAGGAAGACTCATCAATTGTGTCATTTATCCGTGCTGTCCCTCAACGGGGAAAGATTTTTGACCGAAACGGTTCTCTTCTAGCAGCATCAATACCCTCATATTCAATATTAGTTCAACCAGCTTTGCTTGAATTAACACCAGATTCATTTAGTCTACTTTTGAAAGTAGGAGAAATTAAGGAGAATTCTCTAAAAGAAAAATTAAAAGACAGTAAACCTTTTTACCTTAAAAGACGACTTAGCGAAATACCAGATGAGTTACGGAAAATACCAGGAATTGTTATTTTGTCTGAGCCTAAACGAAGATATCCTTATGAGAAGACTGCCAGTCATGTTTTAGGTTTTGTAGATGGAGACGGTTATGGTAAACAGGGTATAGAAGGTTATTTTGACAATATTATTAGAGGGAAAGAAGGCATTACTTTTATGGCAATAGATGCAGCAGGTAGAGGAATCCCTTCACCTCCTCAAGGAACAAGCTACCCTGCTGATGGATCAGATTTATATTTAACTATTGATATTCAAGCTCAGAAGATAATTGAAAGCAGCTTAGAGAGGGGAATCAGTAAATATAAAGCTAAAGGTGGAGTGGCTATATTATTAGAAGTAAATACTGGAGAAATATGGGCTATGGCTTGCTACCCAAGTTTTAATCCCAATAGTTTTTTTGATTCTACACCAGCTGAGAGGTGGAATCAGGCAATAGGCTATAATTTTGAACCCGGATCTGTACTAAAAACAATAACATTAGCTATAGCGCTTGAAGAAGAACTTGTCACTTTAGATACAAAATTTCCAGCGCCATCAACCTTGAAGGTCAAAGGTGGAACTATAAGAAATTATCAAAATAAAGCCTATGATGTTCAGACAGTTCAAGAAGCATTAAGGACCTCAACCAATACTGTTTTTGCCCAGTTAGCATTCAAGATCGGTGGTGATTTATTCACTGAATATTATAATGAGAAATTGGGAGTTGGAAGGTTTGTTGAAGTCACGCTAAGTGGAAGAGAACTGGGCATTTTTACAAAACCTTACAGAGAAATGCACCTGGCAAATATAGGATTTGGACAGGGGATAGCTCTTACTCCCTTACAACTGATTTCTTTTTATTCCTCTTTAGCTAATGGTGGATTTTTGTATTCTCCTACTCTTGTTAAAACAATTGGAGAATCAGAAGAAAATAACGAAATAAAATTCCAGCCAAAAATTATTAGAACAATATTTAGTTCTAATACTTGCAAGCAGGTTCTTAATGCTTTAAGAGGAACAATTAGTAAAAAAACAAATATTAGTGCATATATTGAAGGATATTCTCTTGGAGGAAAAACAGGTACTGCCCAGAAAATAATTTCTGGAAGTTACAGTCAAGATAAGACAATAAACACCTTTATGGGTTTTATTACCCTTGATAACCCAAGATTTGCAATTTTAGTGACCCTTGATGAAGCAGAGGGGACAGCAAGCGCAACTTCTGTTCCTGTTTTTGGTGAAATAGCTAAAAATTTGATAGAATATCTGCGTATTCCACGAGAATAGAATAAAATGAATCTTCGAAAGCTAATAAAAATTACAGATAAAAACTCTAACATCACAACCAAGGATATAGATGTCTCAGGGCTTGCGTTTGATAGTCGAAAAGTAAAAAAAGGTGACCTTTTCTTTGCTATCAAGGGGCTTAATTCTGATGGACACGATTTTCTAAGTGAAGCCTTCAATAAAGGCGCTGTTGCTGCCGTAATAGAAAAGCGTAATCTTCTATCAATGGATTATCCATTAGTATATACAATAAATACTCGAAAAGCTCTTGGTAAAATAAGTCAAATATTTTTTAGTAATCCTTCGAACAAACTTAAAGTCATAGCTGTTACGGGAACAAATGGGAAGACTTCAACTGTATGTCTAATAAGGGAGATGTTGGGTGGTGAGAAGGTTGCAGCAAGATGTTCAACAGTAGGATTTTCTTTTAATGGTTATGAAGAGACCCTGAAGGAAACAACTCCAGACCCGATAACACTTGCCAGGCTTATGAAAATGACCTTAGATGGTAGGGGTAAGTATTTTGTTCTTGAAGCTTCCTCTCATGGTTTGCATCAATTAAGGTTACATGGGATTAAACTCTATGGTGCTGTATTTACAACTTTTGCTCATGACCATCTTGATTATCATAAAACTATGGAGAATTACTTTGAAGCAAAACTTTCACTTTTTAAAAAACTCAGCTCTGAGTCTTTTGCTTTTTTAAATTGGGATTACCCATCTATAAGAGTATGTAAAAATCATACTAAAGCAATAGTGGTAACTTATAGAATTGATTCATCTGCAGATTTTCAAATCAGTGAAATATCAAAAGAGAATGGACATACAAAATTCTTGTTATCTTATAAAGATAAAAAAGAACAATTATTAACAACATATAAAGAAAAATTTAACCTTTCAAATTTGCTTGCATCCATCAGCGTAGGTTTAACTTTTGGTATTTCCTTGGAAAAAATTAAAGAATGTGCTCTTAAACCGCCAAAAGTTCCTGGAAGGTTAGAATATATTGATGAAGGCCAGCCATTTAAGGTTATAGTTGATTTTGCTCATAACCCTGAGGGTTTTGTGGAAGTTTTTTCTCACCTTAATAGTATTAAAGAAGGAAAAATAATTGCTATATTTGGAGCAGTTGGAGATGGAGACAAAGAAAAAAGACCTATTATGGGAGAGATAGCATCTCTTGAAGCAGAATTTACAATAATTACTACTGATAATCCCAAAAGAGAAGATCCTAGTATTATTGCAGAAGAAGTAAAAATGGGTTTTCTAAGATTAGGCAGGGAAGAAGGAAGTGATTTTATTATTGAACTTGACAGAAGAAAAGCTATAGAAAAGGGTCTTCGTATGGCTAATAAGGGTGACATAGTTTTAATTGCTGGAAGAGGGCATGAGACAGAACAAAATATTGGAAATGTTATGGTTCCTTTAGACGATAGAGTAGTCACCAGAGCAATTTTACGAAATCTTTAGGAGGATAAAATGTGGAATATTTTTTTAAGTTTTATTATTTGTATTATTCTTTATCCTCTATATATTAAGTATGCGAGTAAAAAGCAGTTTGGTCAGAGAATCCGAAATCAGGGACCACCACAACATAGAATTAAAGAGGGAGTGCCCACAGGTGGAGGTCTCATCTTTGGTTTTGTAACAATTGTTTTAGGTTTGATTTTTAGATTATTCTCCTGGGAGTTTCTTTTTTTGATAATTGGTTATATGTTTATAGGTCTGTTAGATGACTTGACAAAACTTTACAGGGTTAAAACATTAGGATTAAAAGCCCGAGAGAAGCTTTTTTTGCAGACATTTTTTCTAATTCCTTTTATTTGGTCTCTTTATCAACAAAGTAGTGTTTTGCATATTTCAGAGACCATAACACTTAATCTTGGCTATTTTTACCCAATTTGGGCCTTAATAGTTATTATTGCTGCAGCTAATGCTTTTAATTTTACTGATGGGCAAGATGGCCTTGCAGCAGGTGTAGGAATAATTATTCTTTTCTTTCTATGGATTGGACATTATGCTGGAGTATTTTCCTTCTTTGAAGGTTATATAGAAATTCTCCTTGGTTCTCTTATAGCCTTTCTCTGGTTTAATTGCTACCCTGCAAAAGTAGTTATGGGTGATGCTGGTTCACTTTTTAGTGGTGCTTATCTGGGTGGACTTTTTCTTATCCTAAGACAAGAAATATTACTACCTGTATTCGGAGGAGTCCTGGTTATTGAATTGTTATCGGTCGTAATACAAGTTATCTATTTCAGATTAACTGAAGGTAAAAGGGTATTTTTAATGTCTCCTCTACATCATCATTTTGAAATGAAAGGTATCCCTGAAACTAAAATTACTGTTAGGTTATGGTTGTTGTCTTTTTTATTAGGAATTTTAGGGTTTTTTATAGCTGTTCTTTTCTGGAGTTCATGACTTGGAAAAAAACAGTTTTGTTTTTTCAATAGTTGTTCTTATTATTTTAGGATGTTTCGTAATTTTGAGCAGTAGTGCAGCTTGGGCTTACCTTAAGACTGGTGACGCAATGAGTTTCTCTCAACGTCATCTTGTATATCTCATTTTTAGTGTTTTGTTCACAGTAGTTGCATACTTTTCTGGTGTTACCGTACTTATAAAAATTGCTCCCTTTGCTTCTATAATTTCTCTTCTTCTTTTGCTTACACTTTTTATACCTGGTGTTCGCCTGGAAATTAATAATGCAAGAAGATGGATAGAAATTCTCCCAGGACTGACATTCCAGCCATCTAACCTGGCCTTGTCTTGTTACTTAATATACTCTTCATTATTTTTTTCACACCTAAAAAATGGGATAAGATATTTTAGAGATATGTTACCTCATCTTGTAATAACAATGATATTTGCAACTTTGATATACTTAGAACCAGACTTTGGTGGAGCTTTAATGTTGGTTTTTATGGGTTTTTTCTTTTATATTTCTGTGGGTATTCCTTTAAGAATAATAGTTCCAATAGCTGTTGTATCTATACTTTTAATTGGCATACTTGTTCTTGCTGCTCCTTATAGAATAGAAAGGGTATTGGCCTTTATGAATCCTGAAGAGAGAGTTTCATATCAAGTTAAACAAAGCCTGGAAGCTATTAGCTCGGGTGGATTATTTGGGCAGGGATTGGGTAGAGGTAAAGCACGTCTTTTATACCTTCCGCATTCATTTTCAGATTTTTCACTCGCAGTATTTCTTGAAGAAACAGGTTTTATTGGAGGACTTCTTTTATTCACAACGATTTCATTATTTATTTTTTCAGGATTTAAAATAGTATTTTCTTCAAATAATTTATTCTCTATATTATACGGGTCAGCAGTACTTGTAAAAATAGCTCTTTATATCCTGATTAATGCAGCTGTATCTGTTGCTTTACTTCCTGTTAAAGGACTTCCCTTTCCTTTTTTAAGTTATGGAGGTACTTTTTTAGTAATAACAATGACAGAAGTAGGCTTCGTTTTATCTCTTGGTAGAAAAAGATGAGGATAGTCGTTACTGGAGGTGGTACAGGAGGCCACTATTATCCAGCTGTTTCTCTTATTGATTATTTACAGAAAAATGGTTTTGAAATTATATATATTGGTTCAAAAAACGGAATTGAAGTAAAGTTATGCAATAAGGTCTCATACCCTTTCTATGTATTAGATTCAAAACCATTAGGAATTTCGTATGTGTATAATAACCTTAAGGCAATAGCTAAAGCACTCAAAATTTTAAAAATAGTGAACCCCCAAGTTGTTGTGGGGTTTGGAGGCTATGTTATGGCTCCTGTTATTTTAGCTTCAATAATAAAGAAGACGCCTTTTATTCTACATGAACAAAATGTTGTACCCGGAAGAGCTAATAAGATTTTTGCACCTTTTGCCCGAGCTATTACCTTGGGATTTAAAGAAGCGGTTCCTAAAATAAATTCAAGAAAGGTTTATGTAACTGGAACGCCTATTAGAAAAGAGTTTAGCTATGTAAATCAATCAAATAGTAGAGAGTTTTTTAGTATTCCCCAAAAAAGTAAAGTCTTGCTTATCCTTGGTGGGAGTAAGGGTTCAACCTTTATTAATAACCTTGCAATCTCAGTACTACCTTCTTTATTACAGGACACAAATCTTTATGTGATACATATAACCGGATTAAGTGATTTCAAGGAAGTCAATGATAAATGTATAAAAGACAGATTAGAGAATAGGTGGAAAGTAATATCGTATTTAGAGAATGTCTGGGATGCCATAGCTTCATCTCAACTTGTAGTTACCAGGGGAGGGGGAAGCTCTCTCGCTGAACTTTCTGCTTTTAAGACACCAGCTATTGTGATACCATATCCTTATGCTGTTTCAGATCATCAGTATTATAATGGCATTGCTTATGTCTCACAGTATGGCGGAGCAGTTTACAAAGAAAAAGATGTATCTAAAGAGATTGTATTTCAGAAAGTTCAAGAAATTCTAAACTCTGCTCAACAACTAAGTGATTCTGACGTAGTTGAAAATGCTTCATTAAAAATCATGAATTTAATTAGAAAAATATTCCCTTGAGTAGGTTATACTTATATGAAGATGAAAGCATATTTTAAAGAAGAGCTAAATAATAATGGTCCGTTAAGTGATATTATTCCTTCCTTGATTAAAGTAGGAATAAAGGTAGATTTCAATAGTAGTTTAAAGAATCTGACCTCTTTCAGGATAGGTGGAAGAGCTGAAATACTTATTACTCCTCAAAACGAGGAGCAATTAAAACATACAGTCAATAACTTAATAAAAGAAACTACAGAACTGAACCTGCCTTATTTTATTTTAGGTGGAGGCTCGAATTTATTGATTACTGATGAACTTTTGAGGGGTATTGTTATCCGAACTTTTTTCCGATCCCCCCTTGAGTTCGATGGTAATTACTTATGGGTATGTGGAGCTGAACCTGTTTCAAGAATAATTGCTTATTGCAGTCACCAAGGTCTTTCAGGGTTAGAATTTCTTGCTGGTATTCCTGGCACAATTGGTGGTTCTATAGTTATGAATGCTGGAACAAATAGTGATGCAATTGGAGAGGCAGTTGTTTATGTCCACACCTGGTTGAAAGAAGAAAAAGTATATACACCTTTAGACCTTGGGTTTTCATACCGTTCATCTTATCTCCAGGGTAAAGGGACAGTCGTTTTGAAAACTGCTCTTAAAGTTAAACGAGATGAACCTTTGCGTGTAATTAGAAGAGTTAGAGAATTTCTTATAAAAAGAAGGAAGAGACAACCGATTACCTTGCCAAGTGCTGGATCAGTTTTTAAGAATCCACCTTTCAAATCAGCAGGACTGCTTTTAGAAGAAGCAGGTGTAAAAGGTTTAAGAGTTGGTGGTGCCCAGGTTTCGTATACTCATGCTAATTTTATAGTTAATATTGATGAAGCAACTGCTCAGGATGTCCTGACTTTGATGAAGCATATGCAGGAAGCTACCAAGGCTAAGTGTGGAGTTGAACTTGAGCCAGAGATAATATACATCGGCAATCAAAGTGACCGTTAGAGTTTTCACTACTTTTGTTTTTATCCCTTTTTTAGTCTTAATAATTATTCCTTCGATTTTTACAGGTATTTACCAGAATTATCCAGTAAAAACTATTATTAATGAAGTGCCTGGTGATTTGATCAACTTTTTTTTGGGTCAAAATTTTTCTTTTAGTGAATTTATTTTTCTCAATGAGGGAAGGCTTAGTCGTAAAATCCTGCAAGAGTATCCCTTAGTAAAGGAAGTAACCATTCAACGTTTTTTTCCAAATAATCTTCAAATAAAGGGCTTTCCAAGAGAGATATTAATAATTATTAGCTATAATGAAGATAAATATTTACTTGATTTAGAAGGTAAAATAATCAGATATAAACCTAAAGAACCTTTACCATATCATATAATTACAATTAAAAGTTCTTATTTTGTTACTGAAAGTAATCTTAATAAAATTGGCAACAATTTATATATATTGGAATTAAGTGAAGTTGGTATACTTGAGAAAATTAACCAGATTGAACTTTTCGATCCAGAAAATCTTTTAATTCAATTTATAAATGGATGTATTGTAAAAGTACCCATTTCAAAACTGGTTTCTTTATCGCAAAATATTTTATCTCTTTATCCTTTACATGGAGAGAATACAATATTAGATTTCAGGTTTAATAATATAATTGTGATTAAGAAAGATGAGGAAAGTAAATGAGAAATATCATTTTCTTTTTCCTAGTACTTAGCATCATTACTGGTTTATTAATAGGTGTGCAACTAAAGAATTCTGTTTCCAAAATAGACCTTTCAGCAATGGGTGACCTTGATATCTTATTCCTTTGGAGAGAAGTAGAAAAATCAACAGAAGAACTTCAAAAAGAAAATAACGGATTGAAAAATGAAATAAAGAAGTTAGAGAACGAGATATCTTTTGATGAAGATACCACTGCACTTCTCAAGAAAAGAGAAGACCTTAAAACTAAAGCAGGATTTGGAACAATGATTGGAACTGGATTGGTGGTAACTCTTGCTGACAGTAACCAAAAAGTACGAGAAAGAGACGACCCTTATTTTTATTTAATTCACGATTCATATCTTCGTGCAGTTGTAAATGTACTTAAAAGTGGAGGAGCAAGAGGAATTTCTATAGGATCAGAAAGGTTAAATATTGGTTCTAAAATAACTTGTGTTGGCAAGGTTATTATGGTTGATGGCAAGAGAATTGCTCCACCTTATGAAATAAAAGCTATTGGTGATCCAGTTTCTCTTGCTAATATAATAAGGACATCATCTTTTTTTCGCATGCTTGAACATTACAGAGATAATTTTGGTATACAATTAGGTGTTAAAATACTTCCTCTGATTGAGCTACCTCCATCCCAGGAATCATTAAACCTTGAATTATTTGAGGTTTTACCATGATATCTAAACCCAATCTCACATTCATAGCCTTATGCCTGTTTATCACAACTATTTTTACAGTAATGTTATTCAAAACGAGAGAATCAATTTATAGAGAAGTTGGTCCAACCACAACCCAAGAGGCGGTCTCTTATTTAAAAGAATTAAACATTAAAAAAGAAGAACTTCACAAAGAAAAAGAATCTCTTGAGCTAAGAAAAAGACAGTTAAGCGCTGCATATGTTGAGAAGGGAGAATTTATTGATTTAGTAAATAATGAAATTAATAAACTTGAAGGATATTTAGGTTATAAAAGAGTTAGTGGTTTGGGCATAAAAATTGTCTTAGAATCACCTGAAGGTTATATTGTATCCGTAGAAACGATTCTTGATCTAATAAATGATCTCTGGTCATCTGGAGCTGTCGCAATAACTATTAATGAAAAAAGAGTAACATGGGAGACTTATTTTGAACTAACTGAAGAAGATCTTCTAATGAATGAGATGGAAATTAATCAACCTTATTTAATAGAAGTAATAGGTCCAGAAGATGTTATTAGAGGAACCATGTATATGCCTGGTGGTTTTGTCGAAAAAATGCAACTTAGAGGTATAAATGTAGAAATTACCAAGAATGTTCCATTAGATTTACCTTCTAGGGGGGATTGATTATGTTACCATTAGTATTTATTTTTTCAATTTTGTTTGGTGTTGCAATAGGTTTTATTATCCCATGGCAAATACCTTTAGTTTTATCAAAGTATGTTTCTGTGGCTATACTTGCTGCACTAGATAGTTTAATTGGCGGGTTGAAAGCAAGTTTAGATAACACTTTTAACAGTAAAATCTTCTTGAGTGGATTCCTGTTGAATGCTTTATTAGCTGGCTTCTTTGCTTACCTTGGTGATATGTTAGGATTAGACTTGTACCTGGCTGCTGTTGTCGTATTTGGTACGCGAATTTTTCAGAACATTGCTATTATGAGGAGAATGTTGTTAATGAATTTTAATAAAAAAAAGGAAGAGAGGTAAATTAAAATGGCGAGGTATGAGTCGCCAATAGAATTTATTACCAATATTAAAGTTGTAGGTATAGGTGGAGCAGGTGGAAATGCAGTAGCCAGAATGTTAAAGAAGGGTGTTAAGGGTGTTGAATTCATAGCTATGAATACTGATGCACAAGTTTTAAAACGTTCTATAGCACCCACTAAAGTTCAACTTGGCCCAGATACAACAAGAGGATTAGGAGCAGGTTCAAATCCTTTAATAGGAGAGAAATCTGCTGAAGAAAGTAGAAAGGTTATAACAGAACATTTAAAAGGTGGCCATCTTGTATTTATCACTTGTGGAATGGGCGGGGGTACCGGGACTGGAGGAGCACCTATAGTTGCTGAAATAGCAAAAGAACTTAAGGCTTTAGTGGTAGCAGTAGTCACAAAACCATTCAATTTTGAAGGAGTTCGAAGGCAACAGATTGCAGAATATGGGCTTAACAAGATAAGAGATTATGTAGACACCTTAATAGTAGTTGTTAACGATAGGGTTCTTCAAGATTCAGATGAGAGGCTTAGCATAGTGGACGCTTTTAAAAAGGTAGATGAAGTCCTTTACAATGGTGTTGCAGGTATTTCTGAAATAATAACCAAGCCAGGTTTGGTTAACGTAGACTTTAGCGATGTAAGGAACATATTAAGTGATGGTGGAGTTGCTCATTTAAGTATGGGTTCGGGTTCTGGAGAAAGAGCAGCATATGATGCTGTAGAAAAAGCAATTAATTCTCCTCTTCTTGATACATCTATTAAAGGTGCTAAAAGAGTCCTTTTTAATGTTCGTGGAGGTAATATGTTTAGCCTTGTAGATGTAAATACTATTGGTAGTAGAATCAGGGAAGAAGCGCATAATGAAGCTTTAATAATATATGGAGCTGACATGGATAGGCGGTTGAAGAACAAGATCAAAGTTACTATTATTGCATCTGATATTGGCACTAAGGAGAATAATTACTTCAATTCCAAAAATCTACTGCTAAGACCTCTCGATATTGAAGATATTGAAGTCCCTACTTTCGTTCGTGATGAAAACAACCAAACAAAAACTAAGTGATTATCTCTTAGGACTAATTCTAATCTTATCAGCTATTTTTATCATTGCTGTCATTGCTTTGCAGTCCTGGCATGTTATAAGTAAACCATTTGGGTTAATGGCAGTTGCTGCTAAGGGCTCATTAAGAATGTCTGCTTTAAGAGCAGGCTTGATTGTAAAAGAAGGGTCATTTATTGGTAATAAGGTAGATTTACTCAGGGTTACTCCAGGAGAAAAAGTCAAGGAAGGCCAAGAAATAGCTTTATCTTCATCAGGAAAACCATTACAATCTCCCATTAATGGTATTGTTTACTTTAATGTTAGAGAGCCTATTAGTACTTCTTTAGATCAAGCTTTAAGTAAATTGCAATCGGGCGGTTTCCCTACAGAGAAAAGTACGCTTGCTTTTATATCTCAAGATAACTTTAAGTTATTAATAAAAGACCTCCCCTGGCATGTTGAAATAGGAAATACTATTGAGTTAAAGCCTCTTTTCAAGGAAACGACTTTTAAGACAACGGTATCTGAAAGAGTAAAGTACAATGACTCAGAATATTTAGTACTTCAGGGTGAGTTTTATACTCTTGAGTTATTAGCCTGGCCCTGGTACCTATTTATGATAGAATCAGAACCTTTAGAAGGCATAATTATTTCTAAGGATTATTTGAGGTCAGAAGAAGGAAAATATTATGTTCGTGTTTTAAAGAGAGGCAGAACTAATTCACATGAAGTAGAAATCGTTGGTTCAAGGGGAAGTAATTATGTTATAAAAGGTATAGAGTATGATGAATATCTATTACCCTGGAAAATATTTTAATTTAGGTGGGTCATGAATAAAAAGAATTTTTTTCAAAATTTATTTAGGGGATTTTTTGGTATAGAATATGTAGAAGAAAATGTTTCTCCAATAACTATTAATCAAGAAAAGGTAGTATTTAGAGAACCATCTTCGTTTAATGATGCAAAATTCCTTGCAGATGATATCAAGGCTGGGAAATTAGTAGTGATTAACCTTGATGGCTTAGACAAAGATATCGCAAGAAGAATAGTAGATTTTTCCACAGGTTTTATCTATATCCTTGGTGGTAAGATGAAAAGTATTGGTGAAATGATATTTCTGTTAACTCCAAATAATTCAATTTTTGAAGAAAAAGAAGCCTAAAGTAATAATTTATTTGAATATGATATAATTTCTGAGTGGAGAGGTGGCTGAGCGGCTGAAGGCACTCGCCTGGAAAGCGTGTAAGGGGATAAAACTCCTTCGAGGGTTCGAATCCCTCCCTCTCCGCCACATTAATAAATATAGGTGCGCCCATAGCTCAACTGGATAGAGCGACGGACTACGGATCCGTAGGTTGGGGGTTCAAATCCTCCTGGGCGTACCAACCATTTTTGTATTAAGTATGAGAGAGTTTGATAAACATATATTCTATATGAAAGAGGCTTTAAAATTAGCGTCCGAGGCTTTGTCGTCCAGGGAAGTACCTGTAGGAGCGATTGTTGTATATGATAATGAAATTATTGGGAAAGGGCATAATATGAAAGAGTCTTCAAATGACCCTACAGCTCATGCGGAAATCATAGCTATCCAGGCAGCGTCCCGCCATCTCGGAAGATCTGATTTGAGTAGAGCTTCAATATATGTAACTGTAGAACCTTGCCCTATGTGTGCTGGCGCTATTCTTCTAAGCAGGATAAGTAATCTTTTTTATGGTACACTAAACCCTACTCTGGGCTCAATTGATACGAATATCAAGATTAGCCAGATTCCTAATATCGGCTCTTACCCTGTAGTTATAGGAGGAGTTTTAGCAGATGAGTGTCAATCTATCTTAGAGAATTTTTTTAGTGATTTAAGGAGAGGTGGCTGAGTGGTTGAAAGCGCTCGCCTCGAAAGCGAGTAGGGAGATAGTCTCTCCCTCGTGGGTTCGAATCCCTCCCTCTCCGCCAATTATCACTTTTTGGTTTTCATCCAAAAGACACCGCCAAGACATATAGAGATATGATTTCTAATAAAATATCTGTATTTAGATAGAGTAGTTCTTACATGTTTATTTATGTTTATTAATAAACAAGACATTTATTGTAGAATATAACAGTATGATAATAGGAATTGGAGTTGACATTATATCCTTAAACCGCCTGGAAGAAATGCTTGAACATAGAGGTGATAAGCTCCTTGAGAGGTTCTTATCGCCTAACGAAATATCAGAATTTCTCAAGAAAGGAAGAGATGTAAAATATTTAGGTGGTAGATTTTGTGCTAAGGAGGCTGTTATTAAGGCTTTAAGCGATATTCCAGAAGGGTTCAGATTTAATAGAATAGAGGTATTGAGTGGGGAAAAAGGATCTCCAGAGATACATTTTTCTAACGAAATCCTCCAAAAATATCCAATTATTAATAATTATAGATTTCATATTAGCATAAGCCACGAGCAAAACATAGCCATTTCCATGGTAGTTATTGAAAATGTTTCCTGTCCTTAATTCATCTGAAGCCAGATATCTGGATAGCTTGTTAAGTGAAAAGGATGGATTTTCCACTGACCTTCTTATGGAAAGAGCTGGCTCTGCTGTTGCTCGTCTAATAGATAAAATTCTTAAAAATGATAAGGGTAAAAGGATAGTGGTGTGGTGCGGTCCAGGTAATAATGGTGGTGATGGTCTGGTAGCAGCAAGATATCTACTGGATAACGGTTATAAAAACATAAAGGTTATTCTTTTAGGTTATACAAATAAAAGAACTCTTCTTGTTGTTGAGAATCTTAGGAGGCTTATTTCCAGGGGTTTTCAGGTTTTAGCTTTTGAAGAAGAAATACCTCAAAACATTGAAGATATTACTATTAAAGCCGATTTAGTTGTTGATGCTCTTTTGGGAGTTGGAATTAAGGGAGAAGTTAAAGACCCGTTTAGCAGTGTTATCTCCATTATTAATCAAGCGGAAGGTTCGATTCTGGCTGTAGATATCCCCAGTGGGATTGATGCTGATACAGGTAAAATACTTGGTAATGCCATTGAAGCAGATTTTACTATTGCCATGATGACTCTTAAAAGAGGACTTGTTTTTTACCCGGGTAGAAAGATGGCAGGACAAGTATTTCTTAATAAACTGGAAGTTGTTATACCTGATGAGAAATTTGACACTTATCTGTTGACAGAAGACCAATTAAATTTGTTTCTGCCTGTGAGATTGGAGACAGCTCACAAGGGAGATTTTGGACGGATGCTTATGATATCCGGTTCCTATTCTTATCAAGGAGCACCAGTTTTCGTAGCCCTGGGTTTCTTTAAGGTAGGAGGTGGTTATCTCTATGCACTTATTCCACAAATAGCAGCCAAAAACCTAGTTTCCTGGGTACCTGAAGTAGTTTTAACAGAAGAAACTACTCTACCCGATTATCTGATAATTGATGACTATGATATAGCAGATAAATATTTTCATCTTGCACAGGTAATAGCGGTAGGTCCAGGCATTGGGAGAAAAGAAGATACCTTAAAACTCATCCAAAAAGTGATAAAAAATAGTAATCTTCCTATTGTCATTGATGGTGATGGTCTCCTGGTATTAAAAGAAAACCTGAAAATATTAAAAGAGAGAATTTCTCCCGTTGTTATTACTCCTCATATAGGAGAGTTTGCCTGGCTTCTTGGAGATGATATTCCCTCATTAAAGAAAAAAGATTATATAGACGAAGTAAGAAAATTCTCAGTAGAGTTTGGTACAGTTCTTGTTCTTAAAGGGAGCCCAACTTTGATTGGTACCCCTTCAGGAACAGTATTTGTCTCCACAGTTGGTACAGTTGGCCTGGCTACACCTGGTTCAGGTGATGTCTTAACTGGAATGATAGCAGGGTTTATAGGCCAGGGAATTAGTGTTGAAAAGGCAGCACTTCTTTCAGTTTATATCCATGGTGTATCAAGTGAAAGATTAAGCAAAGAAACAGAACCAAGAAGTTTTCTAGCGAGAGATATTCCTTTTGAAATACCTACAATCATGAGCGATTTGAGAGTAGGGGAATTAACAATTATAAAAGATAGGTTCTTAAAGGAGGTTTAATAGTGGTACCAGTTTTAGTTGTATCTGGAAGAAGTAATGAACAAATAGAAAACTACATTAAAGCAGTAAAGGGTACTATGTTGGGATGTTTATTTAAACCTTTCTTCCCGGGTGATAGATTAGATAAAGGATTTGAATTTCATGGATTATTATTAACAGGTGGTGGTGATATTGCTGAAGGCCCTTATTATGAAACAAGCTGTGGAGATCTTGAAGGGATTGTCGAAGAACGGGATACTCTGGAATTTGGTCTTCTTGAGCGGGCTCTATTGAAGAATATACCTATTCTCGGTATTTGCAGGGGAATGCAAATATTAAATGTTTTTCTGGGAGGAAAGTTGTACAGGGATTTAGGATGTAATGGTTATGAGAAACATAATGGAACTTTAGAAAATATAATACTCCACCAAGTTAAGATTCGTCCTTCAACGATTCTTAGAGATATTACCTGTCAGGAAGAGGTTATAGTAAATTCCTTCCATCATCAGGGTATTTCTGTGTTAAGCAAAGAACTAAGAGCTATTGCTTATTCTATAGATGGAGTACTGGAAGCATTTGAAAAGGAAAATCCCTTTATATTGGGATTGCAATGGCATCCTGAAAGAATGATAGAAAAAGAACCTTTTGCCAGAGCAACCTTCAAATTATTTATGAATGAGATATATGGTCAATAATTATTTGAATATTATCCTACTTGCTATAATCCAGGGATTAACTGAGTATCTTCCCATAAGCAGCTCTGGTCACTTGTCTATTGTTTATCATCTCTTAAAACTAAACGAACCTCCCTTACTCCTTCAGTTATATCTCCATCTCGGTACTGCTATGGCAGTTACTATTTTTCTTTTTAAAGAACTTAGACAGGTATCACTTATACCTTCGTATATTTTTTTAATAAAAATTCTCGCTATTGCATCTATTCCAGCTGCTGTAGTAGGAATTGCCTTAAGAGAAAAAATTGAATTAGCTTTCTCTTCACCAGGATTATTACCATTCTTCTTTTTAGTAAATTCCTTACTCCTTCTTAGTACTTTTTATTTTAAACAAGGTACCATACCTCTTGAAAATATTGGCTATTCCAGTGCATTTATTGTTGGAGTTCTTCAAGCTGTAGCAATTTTACCTGGCATTTCTCGTTCTGGAGCAACAATAACAAGTGGTTTAGCTCTCGGATTTAAGAGAAGTACCGCTTTGTTATTTTCTCTTCTCCTTTCTCTAATTGCAATCTCGGGGGGTATGATAGTTGAAGTTCTAAAAAAACCGTCAGAAGTATTTAGTTTTCAACTATTAACTGGTCTTATTGTCTCATTCTTAGTGGGGTATATAAGCCTGGGTGTACTTAAAAAAGTTATTTTATCAAACTATTTCTATGTTTTTGGTTTTTATACCCTTTCTATAGCATTCCTTCTATGGCTCTTGGGACCCTTTATCTGATTTCTACACCAATTGGTAATTTAGAGGATATAACCCTGAGGGCTCTTAATGTTCTTGGCGAAGTTAATATTGTTCTTGCTGAGGATACAAGAACTACTAAAAAACTGCTTACTCATTTTGGGCTCAAGAAAAAAGTATTAAGTTATTTTGAAAAGAATAAGGACTCTCGATTAAAAGATATAACATTTCTACTTGAAGACGGAAAGTCTATAGCTTTTTTAAGTGAGGCAGGTACCCCTGGAATTGCTGATCCAGGAGAAACACTTGTGAAAATGGCTATTGAACGCAAATTCCCTATAGTTTTTATTCCTGGAGCCTCAGCTGTATTAGCTGCTCTGGTTCCATCTGGTCTGGACACAGAGCAGTATCTTTTTCTAAATTTTCCACCCAGAAAGAAAGGGCAAAGAAAGGAACTTCTAGAAAGCATAAAAAGTCTTCCATATTCAATCATATTCTTTGAATCTAAAAGAAGAATTCTCTCGCTAATTGAAGATGCTATTGAAGTAATGGGTGAGAATCGCCCAGCAGTAATAGCCAGGGAATTAACTAAAATATTTGAAGAGTTTATAAGAGGAACTCTGCAAGAAGTATACACTGAATTAAAGAATAAACCTGAAATCCTTGGAGAAGTGGTTCTGGTTATTGGAAGCTTTAAAGAAAAAAAAGCAGATAAATTAGATAATGTAGAGGTAGCACCACTTATTAAAGAATTTCTTAAAGATTCATCACTTAAAGAAGCCTGTAAAAAGGTTGGTAAAATTCTTGGGTTAAGAACTAATGAGGTTTATAAAAGATTTTTAAATGAAACAAAGAATTAATATTAACTCTGAATTTGAAGAAATATTATTTCCTGAAGAAGATGAAATTTTCAATAGAGATGCCAGGGCAGTTTTGCTTGAGAATGAAATATCTTTTAACCTTCCTGTTCTAGAGTATAATAGAGTTAATCCTGTTTTCAGTCCAAAAGTATTTATAGACGCGTTTATACGTGTGGAACTAAAGAGAATTAGCCATTCACTAAAAGGAGCTAACTGACTTATGGTAAGGTTTGTTCATTTAGCCGACCTTCATCTCGGTAAGGAGTGGCATGGAGTAGATAGAACACCCGATATTCTTAAGGCTTTTGACCAGGTTGTTGATTATATCTACCAGAAAGAAGCACCATTACTCTTAATAGCTGGAGACATTTTTGATAAAAAACTTCCATCTGGAAATGCTCTGGAAGCCTTTTTTCCCAGAATAAAAAAGTTACTTCAAAAGGGTGTTTATGTAGTAATGGTTACAGGAAACCACGATTGGAATAAACTTCATGAAGCTTTTTCTACACTGGCGTTGTTCACGCCTAACTTGAGAATATTCGCTAAGACAGACATAAGTAATCCAGTTCTTTTATTAGAAGAGATAGGATGCCAAATTATACCCTTCCCTTATCCTGAAAGAGGAAGGCTGGAAGGGGAGGTTTTTTTAAAAGAAGGGGATACCCCTGGTATGTATGTAAAGATTTCTGCTCGGTTTAGCAGTTATCTTCAGGGTTTAAGAGATAAAATTAACCCTCGTATTCCATCAATTTTTCTGGCTCATGTTGGACTTGAGGGTGCCAGGCTTGGTAGTGAAAAGATGCTTTCTCTGGAGGATGAACCAGTTATTGGAGAAAAAGACCTTCCTTCTTGGACTACCTATAATGCATTAGGTCATTTACACAGAGCTCAGGAGGTAAGAAGTCAAACACCATCTTTTTACTCAGGTAGCTTAGAACGGTTAGATTTTGGTGAATCTGAAGAAGAAAAAGGGTTTTATTATGTAGAGGCAAGCAACGCAGGAACTAAGTGTGAGTTTATTAAAATAGATGCTCATATAATGTACGACATTACAGTCAATTTTGATGAACTTCATAGATTAAAAGATAGGTATCCGGATATATCCAATGCTTATCTTAAATTGAGAGTCAAAATAAGCCAAAACGATTCTCTTATTGAAATAAGGTCTAAAATCTCAGAATTTTATCCTAATGCTTTAGTAATCGAGACTATAAAAGATTGGGAAAGCAGTTCCCAAAGCAAAATTCTTCCGACATATTCTGACCCTGTAACTGCTTTTGAAGATTATACATCAGAGCAACTATTGGAAGATAAATTTAAGGCTGACCTTATGTATGCTCTTAAGGGAATAATTCACGAGATTGAGGAAGAAGAATGATACCACTACGTTTGGAGATAGAAGGTTTCTTGGCTTATAGAAGTAAAGTAATTCTGGATTTTTCCGATTTCCAATGTGCTGTTATTATTGGAGAGAATGGAGCAGGAAAGTCAACCATACTTGATGCTATCCTATTTGCTCTATATGGTAAAGCTAGGGATGCTGAAAGACTTGATGACCTCATTAATAATCTTTCTTCCCGGGCAACCATCAATTTTTTCTTCTCAATAGGTGGAGAAAACTACTATGTATATAGAGAAAAGGAGAGGGGAAAAGAATCTCGCGTACTATTTTTCAGGGTTGACCCTCTTACTGGCAATCGTCTTCCTTTTGGTTATAGGGGGGTTAGAGCTATTGATGAAATCATAAGGAAAACAGTAGGGTTAACCTATGATGCATTTACTTCTTCTGCTCTTCTTGTTCAGGGCAAAAGCGATAATTTTCTAACAGCAAGGTCCGGAGATAGAAAAGATGTATTAACTGAAATACTTGGTCTTAAAATTTTCGAAAAGATATTTAAAAAGTCTTCTACCCAACTTAGAGAAATTAATCTAAAGATGAGCGAGTTAAAGAACAAGATTTCTTCATTTTTAGATGTAAATGATGAACAGTGTATAGAGACAAAACAAAAAATTGAAACTATTAAAAATGAGTTAATATATGAAAAAGAAACCTTAGAAACTATAAATCAAGCTATAAAATTATTAAGCGATAGAGAGAGGGCTTTAAGAGAAAGAAACGACCTTGAATCAAAAATTAAAAATCATGATAATCTCCTTTCAGAAAAGGAGATTATTGAGAGAAGTTACAACCTCTATGATGATAGTCGTAAAATACTTCCATATCTAACCAGGAAAAAAGAACTCAAAGAAGAAATTAGAAAATTTATCAATTTAGCCAGAGAATACCCTCTTAAGCTTGAAAACACAGAAGGCATCCTTAAATCAACTTTTAGAGAATTAGATGAAAATAATAAATGTAATATTGAATTTAAGAATTTAATTGAAAAATTGGATTTAGATGTTAGAGAACAAGAGTCTAAAGTAAAAGCCTTTAAAATAAAGAAAGATGACCTTATTAAGCTTGAGGTCGCAGATATCTGCCCTCTATGTGGTTATAAGTTTACTCAGGATAGGAAATTTCATTTTAACGAAGAGAAGAAAATCCTGGAAGAGAAAATAAAAGAATCAGTTGAAAACTTGCGTATTTCTGAAAGGGAATTAAATATAAAAAGGTTAGAACAAAGGCATCTTGAGGACATACTCCTTGGTTTAAACAACAAAAAGATAGAGTTAGATATGGAAATTCGAGGATTAAAAAGAGACATAACAAAAATAGCTGAAGACCTTGAAACCAGAAAAAGAGCTCTTACTTTAGTTGAAGAAGATATTGAAAGGGAAAAAATAAGAGGAAACTCTATGGTTGGTTCTCCTATTAGAGATGTAATAAATATTTTACAAGACTCGAGTATAGTAGAAACCTATAAAAAACTTAACTTAGCCTTAACCCAAAAAGAAGTACTTCAAGGACAAATAAAAGTTAAAGAAGACGAGTTAGCCAGAATTGAAAAGGAGTTCTCAACTCTTGTAAATTTCTCGGATAATTTACCTGAGCTTATAAAGGTTAAAAAGGATAAAGACAGACTTATCTCTGAGATGAGTGAAAAGCTTGCGGGATTAAATAAACAGCTTGGAGTATTTGAAGAAAAGCTCAGGCAGAAAAAGTCATTAATCATTGAAATTGAAAATCTAACAAAGGAAGAAAAAATTTATTCTTTTCTAAGTGATGCTTTCTCTGGAAAAAATCTTCAGACCATTGTTGTGAAAAAAGCACTTCTTGAGATTGGCAGACATTCAGATGAGTTGTTAAAACATCTTTCTGGAGGTAGATTATCCCTTGTCCTGGATTCAGCAAATACTCTCGACAACCTGGAGATATTAATAAAAGATCTTTCCACTCAGGAAAATAGAAAATTTGAGCTTTTAAGCGGTGGAGAAAAGTTTAGAGTATCTTTAAGTATTGCTCTTGGAATAGGAAGATATGTCTCCAGCCAGACCCTAAAAACCATTGAAAGCATTTTTATTGATGAAGGTTTTGGAGCTCTTGACCGTATGGGGAGGGAGACTTTGATAGAGGTTATTAGAGCTCTCCTTAGTGAAATTAAAATGATTATTATTGTGACACACCTTGATGATATCGCCGATGCTTTCCCCGTGCAAATAAAAGTTCAGAAAAAATACAAAGGCGAATCATCAATAGAAATTGCTGTTTAATAGATTGAGCTTGTGGGTATTAATCAATATGAAAATTAAAAAAAGGAGGTCTAAGGCAATGGTATTAAGAAAATATTTCGACCCCTTTGAAGAGCTAAAGGAACTGACTTCAGAAATGGATCACATCCTGGAGTCAGTTTTCGGACCTGCTTTTCATAGAAGGAGAGCCCTACCTGAGATTAGGCATGAAGAAAGACTGGTCAGGTTTGCCCCTGCGGTAGAATTGACCGAGGAAAATGGTGATTACATAGCTAAAGTAGAAATTCCCGGCGTTTCGCCTGAAGATATTGAAGTCATCATTACCCCGGAACAATTGACCGTTAAGGGTGAGGTTAAAGGTAAAAAGGAAGAAGAGAGGAAAGGGTATCACTACTCCGAGTTCACATACGGGAGTTTCAGAAGAACTCTACCTTTCCCTAATAAAGTAGATGATTCACAGGCAAAAGCTTCCTTCAAAAATGGAATTCTTGAAGTGAAAGTCCCTAGAGCTAAAGAAGCAGTATTAGAAGGGCGCAAGTTAGCCATAGAGTAAAGAGCGAAACAGCCTTCCTTCAGGGAGGCTGTTTTTTTATTTTAAGGAGGTGGACAAGATGTTGGCAAATAAGTTAATGAGATGGTCCTGGGTAGAGATAGATATAGATAAAATAAAGTCGAATTTTTTAAAAGTTAAGTCTCTTCTCAAACCTGAAACTAAAATAATTGCTGTTGTTAAGGCTAATGCTTATGGTCATGGTGCTCCAGTGATTGCCAATGCTATGGAAAAATTAGGAGCTAATATGTTTGCAGTAGTCACACTTGGTGAAGCCTTGGACCTTAAACTATGTGCTATTAAAACACCTATTTTAGTAATGGGTCATATACCTCTTGAAGGTGCAGAACTGGCTGTAGAAAATGAATTCAGAGTAGCACTCTTCCAAAAAAGTCTTTTGAAAGCACTCATATTGAGCTCTAAAAAACTTAAAAAGAAAGCTTATGTTCATATTAAAGTAGATACCGGCCTTACAAGATGGGGCCTTTTTCCTTCAGATGTTCTACCGTTCATGAAAGAGGTAGCTGAATATCCTGAAATAGAAGTAGAGGGAATATATTCCCATTTTGCTACTGCTGATGAAGCTCAGAAAGACTATACATATAAACAATATGAAGTTTTTATGAATCTGGTAGGTCAACTTACAAGCTCTGGCTTTAATATACCCTTAAAACATATAGCTAATGCTGGTGCAACTGTTGATACTCCTGAGACACATTTAGATGCTATTAGACCTGGAATTATTCTCTATGGATATGAACCCTCTAAAGAAATCTGGAATCCACTGGGGGTAGAACCTGCCCTTCAACTTAAAGCGAAGGTGGGTAGAGCAGCCTGGATAGAATCTCAAACACCAGTAAGCTATAGTCGTACCTGGAGTGCTAAAGAAAAATCATTAATTGCTACTCTTCCTATAGGATATGCAGATGGATACAGAAGAGAGCTATCAAACAAAAGCGAAGTACTTTTGAACGGTCAGAGAACAAGGGTAGTAGGAAGAGTAAACATGGATGCCATTATGGTAGATGCCACACCGGCGGGAGATGTGAAAGAAGGTGATGAAGCAGTCCTCATCGGAAAACAGGGGAATGAAGCCATCTGGGCTGATGAAATTGGAAGCCTTGTGGGTACTAATAGTAACGAAGTGTTAGCAGGGTTGAGCCTACGTTTACCAAGAATTTATTTTGAAGACGGGAAGATACTCAAAATAATATCTCCTTCAGGAAGTTACTATAATCCTTAGTAATTCTTGGCATTAAGATATCTTTGCACTGATTATAACTAATGCAATATGTTAATATTTTTTCATTTTCAAATGTTAAGAAACACCTCTGTCTGTATTGCCCTTTTCTCCTTCAGGGTTACCCCAACGTGCTTTTGTCTGTACCAGGCCCCTAAGGACTTCCTCCAGGGATGGTCAGCAGGAGTCTCCTTCTTTTGGCGATCTGGTTATTCTCCGATAGAATAGATTCGGTAATAACCCTCTCTTTGTACAGCACAAAGATCCGATTATCGTCCAATAGTCAGACCTCCACTCTGGTCTTAGCAAAAGATAGTCTCAGGGTAGAAGGTGGTATTTGAATTATCTGCCATCTCTTTGATGAGACGATCCTGAAAAAGCCTGAAGGTTACCTCTATCAGGTTCAGTTATCATTTTATTGGGAGGTGTTGGAGTCTTGCAACACTTTATACCTCTGGATATCTTTCATTGTAACCAGAATCCTCTGCTCTTTCATCTCTGAAAGTCACCCTTCTTGACTTAGAAGCTATCAGAAATATTAACATTTCCAAATAGTAATAATCCTTAACATTTGAAAATAGTAACATCAAAGATATCTTTGCTCTTGACGAAATTAAGATAAGCAGGTAAAATTATTTGTTAAATGGTGGACGTAGCTCAACGGTTAGAGCACTGGACTGTGGATCCAGGGGTTGGGGGTTCAAATCCCCTCGTTCACCCCAAATATAAGCGCCCATAGCTCAATTAGGACAGAGCGATGGAGTCCTAATCCATAGGCTGCAGGTTCGATTCCTGCTGGGCGCACCATATAAAAAGCGCCCATAGCTCAATGGACAGAGCGTCGGACTTCGGATCCGTAGGTTGGGGGTTCAAGTCCTCCTGGGCGCACTAAAAAATATATGTGGGCCGTTAGCTCAGTCGGAAGAGCACTTGCCTTTTAAGCAAGGGGTCGAAGGTCCGAGTCCTTCACGGCTCACCATGTTTTACCCACCTTATATTCTACCTTGTTATACCTTGGACTCTTACCGTCACGAGCTAGGAACCATCCCACAGTGTGTACCTATAGTGATCTCTCTTCCTTACCGTGATTTATACCTCCTTTCTTTTTATTAAATCCTTTTTGGTAATGTTGCCTAATGTTCCCAATATAAAAGAAGTTTTTTGTACAGTAAAAATTTAGTTAAGCCATAGAGTAAGCCTTTTATGCTGTGTTAGACAAAGATTTTTTTCGAATATATCATAAATATTTTTTGAATACCTTTCTAAAATGGAATCCGTAAATTGTAAAAGTTATTGCCAATAGGAAAAGTCGTGGACGCTTGAATAAAGACCAGAAAAGTTGTATTCATATCCACAATTTTTTTCTCCCACTCTTTTGGGAGCATTGTTGCTACTGTTAATAATCCCAACGGTGGGTGAGTTGTCTTTTTAGAGATAAATTTTAGGCATACTTAAAACTCCAGAAAGTATCGGGGTGTTTTGGATAAACGAAAAGTATTTTCATACTATACTTTTTTTATTCATTCTTTCTTTGAAAAGCAACAAAAGGTTTTGCCTAACGTTCCTGATGTAAAAGAAGTCCACTGTAGGCGGATTTGGATGAAGTGAAACGAAGTCTTTTACATCATGTTAGCCGATGCTACGTCAAGTCCTTTTTGCCTTTTAGCATAAATTAATTTATGTAAGGACTTAGCTATTTTAGCAGATTCATCAGGGTTCATAACTTGTTTCTGGTTATTGAAAAACTCGCTCAATTTAGATTGATGAATTACGGGCACTTTAGGGGAAAA
>JBBIUB010000017.1:0-24435 GCA_037440465.1 Coprothermobacterota bacterium
GTGGTGTTGAAACCCTGAACAATCCCTGAAATAAATTCAGCATGGCATTTTGAGTTATTAAAAATCTTTTTTGCTGGAGATGAGGATAGTTACAGGACCATCATTAATAAGAGATACTTCCATATGGGCTTGGAATACACCTTCCTGAACCCTATCAGGATATTCTTTCTTTAAAAGGCTTATGAATTTTTGGTAAATTTGTAAAGCTTCTGCAGGAGGTAAAGCTTTAGTAAAATCAGGTCTTTTCCCTCGTCTGACATCACCAGAAAGGGTGAACTGAGAAATTACCATTAACTCTCCTTTTACATCTTTAAGCGACAGGTCAAATTTTCCTCCCTCATTTTCAAAGATACGAAGACCTGTTATCTTCAAGGCTAAATATTCTAAATCCTTCTCTCTGTCTCCCTCTTCAAATGAAACCATCGCCAGAAGCCCCCTTCCTATTCTGGCAATTATTTTCTCATCTACAATAACTGAAGCTTCCTTAACCCGTTGAACTACAGCTCGCATTTTTTATCTCACTCATCATATCCTTTTAACCTCCACTACACTTTCTATACGAAGAAAGTCAGAGATGACAAGTTCAAGTAGAGACTTACTGACCAATGAAATTTCTAAGCTGATTCTGGCTTTTCCTGATGAAGTAGTAGTAAGCCTCATCTGGTTGATGTTCAAGCTTTTTTGTAACAAAACTTGAGTAATATCTGCTAAAAGGCCTGGTCTATCAATAGCTGAAATAGTCAATTTTGCCGGATAAGTTGAAGAAACTGATATCTCCCACTTGACAGGTATAATCCTTACTATATCTTGTACTCTTTTAATATTCAGACAATTTTCTCTATGAATGGCTATTCCTTTCCCTTTTGTTATATACCCAACAGTTGCTTCACCAGGGAGGGGTGAACAGCAGCGAGCAAGACGCATCAAGATTCCATTAACTTGAGCTGCTCCAGCTTGCTTGAAACTCTCTGGTCTTACTGTAAGCCCTTCAAGAATCGCTTTCTTTTTCTCTTCTTTCCTTATATACCTGAAAAATATTGTTGGAGAGATAACTCCGGTTGCCAGGTTATGGTAGAGGTCCTCAAAAACCTTAACTCGAAAGTGTTTTAATACTCTATCTAATAACTCGGAAGGTAAGCCTATCTCTAATTCATAACCAGCTCTCTTTAGCTCCCTTTCAAAAATCTTCTTCCCCTCTTTTACAGCTTCTTCTCTGGCTTCTTTCTTGAACCATTGCTGAATTTTAGCTCTGGCAGAAGCAGTTGCTACAAAGTCTAACCAGTCTCTGGAAGGTCCTTTCATACGATCTGAGGTTAGTATTTCAACACGCTCTCCTGTCTTAAGATGGTAATCAAATGGAACCATCTTGCCATCTGCTTTGACACCTATACATTTGTGTCCTATTTCAGTGTGGATTTTATAAGCAAAATCAAGAGGAGTAGAACCTGCTGGTAGGGTAATGAGGTCTCCTTTGGGAGTTAAGACTATTACTTCTTCCTGAAAAATATCGGTTTTTAAGGCTTCATAGAAGTCTGAAGAAGTAAGAAATTCTTTTTGCCAGTCGATTAATTCTCTCAACCAACTTATTTTCTGACTGAAATCCCTATCTGTTTTACTTCCTTCTTTATATACCCAGTGGGCTGCAACACCGTATTCAGCTACCTTGTGCATCTCGTAAGTACGAATCTGAATCTCTATCGGCTCTCCTGCAGGTCCTATTACTGTAGTATGAAGAGACTGGTACTCATTAGATTTTTTCTCTGTTATGAAATCTTTAAACCTCTGGGGTATAGGGTTCCATTTACTATGAATTAAACCTAAAATGTTATAACAATCCGAAGGTTTTCCTTCTATGATTATTCTCAAGCCAAAGAGGTCAAAAATACCATCAAGGTCTTTACTTTCCCTTTGCATCTTCTGATGAATACTGTAAAAATGCTTAGCTCTACCCTGGACTTCCCCTTTATATCCTGACTCTTTTAAAACTTCTTCAAGTTCTTTTTTAGCTCTTAAAAGAATATCTTCCCTTTCAACCCGTCTCTTGGCTACCTTTGTGGCAAGTTCTTCGTATTTATCAGGATAAAGTATTTTAAAAGACATGTCTTCTAATTGCCATTTAATCTGATATATTCCTAAGCGATGTGCCAGAGGAGCATAAACTTCAATGGTTTCTAAGGCGATACGTCTCTGTTTTTCAGGTTCAAGATAATTTATGGTCTGAAGATTGTGCAGCCTATCAGCAAATTTTATTACAACTACCCGGATATCATTGGAAAGTGATATAAGGAATTTCCTTATATTCTCAATATAACGACTTTTCTTTGGTATAGAAAGGTCAAGAGTCTCAATCTTAGTAACTCCCTCTACAAGAGAAGCTACCTCAGTACCGAACTCTCTTTGAATATCTTCCAGAGTTATGCCGGTATCCTCAACAACATCGTGAAGAAGAGCTGCAGCAATGGTTGTATCGCTCATTTTGAGACTCAGGAGGATTTGAGCTACACTAAAGGGATGTTCCAGAAATTGCTCCCCAGAAGCTCTCTGTTGCCCAGAATGAGCTTCCTCGGCAATAGAGTAAGCTTTTTCTATGAGACTCAGGTTAGCTTCAGGTAAATAACTTTTAAGACTTTCTTCTAACAGCCTGAGACTGTTTGGATTCATGCCCCCTTCTTCCTGGTTTTTTATTCTTGTGTTCCCGCCAATCATTCCAGACCACCAGTAACATGCTGGCAACAAAGAGAGAAGAATACGTACCTGTGAAAAGTCCAACCCCCAAACCAAAAGCAAAGGGTCTAACCGCTGATGGACCTAAAAGGAAAATCGCCAGAACCGCCAGTATGGTGGTCACCGAAGTATTAATTGAACGTCTGAAGCTTTGAAGTATACTTATATTTACAACCTTTGAAAAGAGTGCCCCTGAATGTAGTTTCATATTTTCACGAACCTTATCTAACACAACAACAGAATCCATAACAGAGTATCCCACTAAAGTCAGTATAACCGCTACAAAAGGTGTATTAACCTCATATCTCACTAAGGCATAAGCACCAAGAACGATGATAACATCATGAATCAAAGCCAGAAGAGTGACAATAGCGTGAGTAAGCTGAAAGCGCCAGGTTATGTATAGTGTGATAAAGAGAAGAGCCAGCCCCAGCGCTAAAACAGCTTGTTTTCTTAGATCTTCTCCAATGGTTGGTCCAACCATCTCTGAACGAAGAATCTCTACATTTAAAAAAGCTTCTTTAATACCTTCCTCAAGCTTTATTACCTTTTCAGAATCCAAAACAGGTGTCCTGATTAAATAACGGGATTCTTCAATATTATCAGTAGGAATTGTCTGGACAATGGCATTCTCGGTTTTTAAAACTACTAATTTCTCTTTTATCTGAGCTTCTGTTATGGTCCCAGGAATCTTTATCTCCAATATAGCTCCACCTGTGAAATCTATACCAAAGTTAAGGGGATTGCCTGTTAGATACCAACCAGTCATAAGAAACACCAGGCTTAAAACAACCGCAGTGCTTGAAATTATTAACCAAAGTTTTTTTCTGCTTACTAAATCCATTTACTTCCTCCTAACTGCAGAAGGTGAAGGGATAAGATACCTTACACCTATTGTATCTAAAAGGGTACGTCCTATAAAAAGGGTTGTTAACAAACTCACACCAATACCAAGTGAGAGAGTGACAGCAAAACCTTTGATGGGTCCTGTGCCAAAGTAGTACAGGATAAGAGTGCCAATTAGGGTAGTTATATTAGAGTCAAAGATCGTAGAGAAAGCTTTTTTATAACCATTGTTTATGGCTGTACGGGTGCTTCTTCCTAATCTAAGCTCTTCTCTGATTCTCTCAAAGATAATGATGTTAGCATCAACTGCCATACCCAAAGAAAGCACTATTCCAGCCACACCCGGGATAGTTATCGTTGCTTTGAGGCCTAGAAGAACTGCTACCACCAGAAGTACAAAAGTAGTCAAACTAAAGACTGCCACTGTTGCTAATGACCGATAGTTAAATATCATGAACAGTATAACCAGAATAAAAGCCAGAACTCCAGCTATTTCTATCTCTTTAAGATAGTTATAACCTAAGGTAGGTCCGAGGAAACGTGTTTCTGCAATCACAACTTTAACTGGTAGAGCACCACCTCTGAGTAATGCAGATAACCTGGCTGCTTCATCAAAGCTGAATTGTCCTTTTATTATTCCCTTACCACCCGTAATAACTGATTCTACCCTGGGAGCAGATATAACCTCACCATCAAGAACAATAGAGATAGTCTTATTTAGATGCTCACCAGTAATCTCTTCAAATGTTTTTTGACCATCAGTTTTTGCCTTGGCTTCATCAAACTCAAAACCAACTGCTGGTGACCCTATGTCATCAGTTGTTGAACGGGCAGTCTTTAAATATTTACCGGTAATCAGAACAGTTCCATCTTCTGCTTTGAATTCCAGAAGGGCGGTTTTTCCAATAAGCTCCATAGCTTCAGCAGGCTCTTTAACACCGGTCTTTTCTTCGTAAGGGATTTCTACAATAATCCTACGCCAATTCTCCCCACCCAGACGGAAAATATTGGGTTCCGTAAGACCCAAAGCGTCAACCCTACCTCTTATAACCTGTTCAACTGCCTTTACATCTGCTTCTTCCACCTTCATTTCAGGGGTATCCACACATTCCAGGACAATATGAATACCACCTGCTATATCCAGACCGAGTTGAGGTTTATACCTTATTGGGCTGGTAGGTAATATGGTAAGAATAGATACAGTCACCAGCGTAACAATAAAAAACCATTTCCACAAGGAACCTCTCATAGTTCCTATTTACCTCCTTTAAGTTATATGTACTTCATTAATGTATAGCTTGAAGTTCAGTCCCAGAACCTGAGCTGCTTTTTTACACATAATCATCCTGCTTAAAAATATCTCAAAATACTCCATAACCTCAAAAATATCAGTATCCACAGTAAGTCTAAGGTCAATCTCCTTTTTTTCAGGTAAAACAGCAAGGTTATTTTCTAACACTGCATAGTTAACCCTGTCGTGAATATCAAATGAAAGAGCATGAGGATTCCTGACCCTGCTTCTGTTTACATCTGCTTTGTCGCTTATAATTATAGCAGCAGTAATGACATTTGCTGGTATACCTGACTGTTCGTCGTGATTTCCAATAGCAGTCATAAGATCAAGGTTTTCTTCAGGAGTAAGAGAACTTCCTATTAACTGATTTGCCAGTAATGCCCCAACCTGGGCATGGGTTTCTCTGGAGACGAAGTTACCAATGTCATGAAGGTAGCCTGCTACTCCTGCTAATTCAGATATCTCCTGGGGGTAACCAAGTTTCTGAAGAATCTCTAACGCACCTTCTGCCACTACTGTTGCGTGTCTAATACCGTGTTCAGTATATCCCAACCTGTCCAGATACTCGTCAGTTCTGGAAAGGTAAAGATCCACGATGGGGTTCTGTTTTAATTGATTTAAACTGAGCATTATTCCTTTTCTTTTTGAACCTGAGCTACGCCTTCTTTGACCACCTTCAGTACAACCTGTGGGGCTACTTCAACAATTAATATGTTGTCTTTCATATCTTTAACAATCCCCATAATACCGCTAAATAGAATCACATTATCACCTTTTTTAACATTAGCCAGCATTTCTCGTCTCTTTTTTTGCTGAACCTGCTGAGGCCTTATGAGAAGGAAATACATAAGAGCTATAAAAGCTCCCCAGAACAATATTGGTGTCAAACTCTCTAAACTAACCTGCATTATTACAATCCTCCTGTTCTTCTTCTTTTCCTTTGGGAGAATACGCTTCCTGAAAATTCTTCCAGAAATTCCCAAAGCTATTATCTATTATAGCCTGTCGGGCTCTTTCTACCAAATGGATTAGAAAATAAATGTTGTGATAAGTTAATAATCTCAAAGGTAATATCTCTCTGGAAAGGAATAGATATCTAAGATACGCTCTTGAATAATTCCGGCAAACATAACAGGTACAGGAAGAGTCAATAGGACTCAAATCATCTTTATGTATGGCATTGGATATGGAGATTCTGCCAATTCTTGTGAAAGCATCGCCATTTCTACCAAGACGAGTGGGGAGCACAGAGTCAAACATATCAATTCCCAGACTTATTGCCTTGAGAAGGGAGAGAGGAGAACCCACACCCATGAGATAAACAGGTTTATCAGCTGGTAAATGTTCTTGTAGCTCACTTAAAAGCAAATACATCTTAGCCTTAGATTCTCCCACAGAAAAACCACCCAGAGCTAACCCTTTAAAATCTAACTCCTCTGTTATTTTAAGGGATTGGAGTCTCAATGGAAGATAAAACCCACCTTGTACTATGCCAAATATATCAGTTGAAGGTACAAGTTCACATGTTAAAGATCTTTCAGCCCAATTATATGTCTGATTAAGTGCTTTTTCTGTCTCTTCATAGGAAGATCCTTCAGGAAGACAAACATCAAGAGGCATGGCTATATCAGAACCCAGAGCCTTATGTATCTTCATCACTAATTCGGGTGTGAAAAAATGTTCTGAGCCATCAAGATGTGATTTAAAAATAACCCCATCTTCTTTGATCCGCCTGAGGCTGTTAAGACTCATAACTTGAAAACCACCAGAATCAACAAGTAATGATTTCTTCCAGTTCATAAGTTTATGAAGTCCCCCAGCTTTCTCAATTAAATCCAAACCAGGTCTTAAATAAAGGTGGTAAGCATTAGACAGAATGATATCTGCACCTGCTGAAGATACTTCTTCTGGAGTAAGAGTCTTAACAGTTCCCAGTGTCCCCACTGGCATAAATACAGGGGTTTTAACTACTCCATGACGGGTATAAAGAAGACCTGCTTTCCCTTTATACTCTTTATTTCTGGCAATGATTTTATAATTCATTTGGTTCTTCTCCTATATTAATTCTTAGTAGGGTTCGAGGATTCATTTCCCCTCCATAGAAAAAGTGCAACCACAGTACTTTTGATGATAATAACCTAATTCCTTATACTTATTAAGATAATTATAATAAGATGCGCGAAAATCATGATAGAAAAATGGGATTTTATAAAAAGATGAAAGATAATTTCCAATTTCTTTAATACTTTCATGATACTGGTGCGGACTTGATAAAAGGGTGGTTGTTACTGATATAAAACCTTCTTCAAGAGCTTTAAGAAAAGTTACAGAAAGTCTCAGGGTATAACATCTGAAGCATCTATCAGGACGAGGGGTAAATGAATCCAAAAAATTAGTGTGTTCATCTGGATAATAACCCAATATCAGATAATCAAGATTGAAAGCTTTAGAAAAAGTTAGAAGAGCGTCTTCTCTACTTTTATATTCATTCACAGGTTGTATATTAGGGTTATAAAAGAATAGTGTTGGCTTTAAAGAAAGCTCATTTTCCAAAGTTTCTACAACACCAAAAGCGCAACCAGCACAACAGGTATGAAGAAGAATTTTATCCACTTTTAAAATAGAATTTTCTGTTCAGGCTCCAGGCCAAGATGCTTAAAACCAGAAGGTGTTAATATGCGCCCTCTGCCGGTTCTAAGTAAAAGACCTCCTTGCAAAAGATAGGGTTCCAAAACTTCTTCTAAAGTTCTTCTATCTTCACCAAGAGCATGCGCTATGGCTTCAACCCCAGCAGGGCCACCCTTAAAATGGTCATAAATAATCTTCAAATACTTACGGTCAATATCATCTAACCCCAGACTGTCTATATTAAGCAGTTCAAAACATTCTAATGCAAGCTCCAAGTTTATGACTGAAAATCCCTTAGCCACAGCATAATCTCTCTCTCTTCTAAGTAAGCGAAGGGCAATACGTGGAGTTCCCCTCGATCTACGAGAAGTTTCTTTGAGTGCTTCATCGTTAATCTCTATCTTTAATAGGCCTGCAGCTCTTTTTATAATCTGCTTTAATTCTGATTCAAGATAGAAATTCAAACGAAAATTCAATCCAAACCTATCTCTGAGAGGTGAGGATAGAAGTCCTGCTTTGGTAGTTGCCCCCACCAGTGTAAACGGTGGGAAGCTAAGTGATATGGTTCGAGCAGATGGACCTTTACCGAGAATAATGTCCAGCTTAAAATCCTCCATAACACTGTATAGCATTTCCTCCACAATATAATTTAAACGATGTATCTCATCTATAAAAAGCACATCACCTCTTTTCATATCGGAAAGAATTGCTGCCAGATCTCCTCCTCGTTCCATCGCTGGACCTGTCGTTCTATGAAAGTCGCTTTCCAGCTCGGAAGCTACGATATAACCAAGAGTGGTTTTACCCAAACCGGGTGGACCATAAAGAAGAATATGGTCCATAGGCTGAGACCTCTTTTTGGCAGATAAGAGGGATACCTCTAAAACATCTTTTATTTGATTCTGCCCTATATAATCCCTTATTCTTTGAGGTCGTAAATCAGCTTCTTCCTCATAGGGTAATGGCTCAGGAGATACTACCCTCTCCACTGGACTCATCTTTTAAGCACCCGGAGTAAGGCTTTTATAAGTTCTTCACTATCCAGCTTTAAAACTGACAATTTTTCTGAAATAGACTGCCACGCCCGCATAATCTCAATTTTCTTAAAACCCATATTAATAAGAGCTTCTTCAACTTCTATTGGAATAATTGGTGGAGTTTTAACTAATTCTCCCTTTAACTCCAGAAGAATTCTCTTTGCTGTTTTTTCTCCAACACCTGAAACACTCTTAAGCCGAATAATATCTCCTTCTCTAAGAGACTTGAGCAAGCCTTCAACTCCCAGATTTCCAAGAAGAGAAAGAGCAGTTTTAACACCAACACCTGTAATGGAAATAAGTCGCAGGAAAAGGTCTCTTTCTTCAAGAGTTAGAAAGCCAAAGACAACTGGTTCGTCATCTTTTATTTTTAAATGGGTATGTAGTACTATTTCACTCCCAACCAAAAAAAGTTCTTTCTTTTCTACGAGGTATGATTGAGGAATATTAACGGTGACACCAATTCCACCTTTTAAACCAATAAGTACAGAAGAAATACCCCTTGAAAGCACCTTTCCTTCTAAAAGAGAAATCACTTAATCAAACCCTCTATTCTTTTTAAGAGAAAGTGGCAGAAAGCTATACCCAGAGCATCAGCAGCATCATCTTGTATAGATTTTTCGGTTATATCAAGGTTTTTTTGCAACATCTCCTGAACTTCTTTCTTAGAAGCTCTCCCGTTACCTACAATAGCCAATTTCATTTGTAAAGGTGTATATATATATGCTGGCAAACCCTCCATTTCTGCTGCTAAAAGAACAACGCCTTTACACTCGCTAACTACTGAAGCTGTCTTAGTATTTTTACTGAAATAAACACTTTCCACTGCAACTTCATTAGCGTGATATTTCTGAATATTTTTCCTTACTTCTTCATATATTATCTTCAACCTTGAAGAAGTGGGTAGTTGGGGAGAAGTTCTTACAACCATCCAGCTTAAAGGGGTGATTTTACCATTTTTTGTGCTTATTATCGCAATACCTGTAGAAGCAAGACCAGGGTCTATACCAATAATCACTAATTCATTAGATGCATTATTAGATGGCAATTTTTTGCATCTCTTCCGTATCCATATCAAAATTGGAGTGAACATTTTGAATATCATCACGATCTTCTAATAATTCCAGAAATTTAAGTAATTTTAAGGCTGGTTCTCCAGTCAAGCGAATAGTTGTTTGGGGAACTTTCTCTATTTGAAATCTCTGGGTCGGTATTTTTTCTTTATCCAGAGCATTTTTTACTGATAATAATTCTTGTGTTTTTGTAAAAATCCGATGGCAATCCTCATCCTTGACCACATCTTCAGCTCCATACTCTAAAGCCAGGCTTATTAGTATATCTTCATCTATATCCAGCGGAACTTCTATTACTCCTTTTGAGTTAAACATCCAGGAGACACATCCAGTTTCTCCTATTGAACCTCCATGCTTGCTAAACAAGCTTCTTATTTCAGAAATACTCCGATTTTTATTGTCGGTTAAAACTTCCACCATAATTGCCACTCCATGGGGTCCATAACCTTCATAAAGAAACTCTTCAAAAGTTACTCCACCAGCTTCGCCACTGCCTTTTTTAATAGCTCTTTCAATATTATCTGAAGGCATATTTACTGATTTAGCTTTATCAATTGCCAGCCTTAAACGGTAATTAATTTCTGGGTTATTACCATACCGGGCAGATACCATAATTTCTCGGGCAATTTTACTGAAGACATTACCCTTTATAGCATCCATCTTGCCTTTTTTTAATCTAATATTGTGCCACTTAGAATGACCTGACATCTCATTTACCTTCCTGTATTCTTTATCATATCCAGGAAAAATGAATGGATTCTTCCCTCTCCAATCAATTCTGGATGAAAAGTAGCAGCCAGAATATTTTTTTCCTTGACCAAAACTGGCATTTCTTCTAATTTAGCGAGTATTTCTATCTGAGGTCCTGTTTCAATAATCTGTGGAGCTCGGATGAAAACCCCTTTTATTGCAGAACCACCCAGGCTCTTTACATATATTTCTTCTTCCCAACTCTCTTTCTGTCTACCGTAAGCGTTTCTTCTCACAATAATATCCAGGACTCCCAAAGTAGGAAAATCTTCTCCTTCAACTTTCTTAGAAAGAAGTACAAGACCAGCGCAGGTACCAAAAACAGGAAGACCTCCTTCAAGGCGTACTTTCAATATTTCCCAAATGTTTCGTCTCATACTGAGACACCTCATAGAAGTACTTTCACCACCGGGTATAATAAGTCCGTTTAAATTCTCAAAGTCCCTGGATTCCTTCACCAGAACTGCTCTAATACCGAGGTTTGAGATAACTCTTTGATGTTCCAGGTAATCCCCTTGAAGGGCTAAAACACCAATTATCATTACCAACCTCTGTTTTGAAGAAGTTCCTCTTCCTTGAGTTTCTTTACATCAAGACCAACCATCGCTTTACCCAATCCCCTTGAAACTTCCTTTAACACCTCAGGTCTATCATAATATGTCACAGCCTCTACAATTGCTCCAGCGCGTCTTTCGGGATCTTCAGATTTAAATATACCTGAACCAACAAATACACCATCACATCCAAGCTGCATCATCAAAGCTGCATCAGCCGGGGTAGCTATCCCTCCAGCAGCAAAATTAACCACAGGTAATCTTTTCAGCCCTTTTACTTCTAACAACAAATCAATGGAAGAACCGATTTCTTTTGAATATTTAACCAGTTCTTCAAGTTCCATAAGAGATACTTTTCTGATGCCTTCATTCATAGTTCTCATGTGACGAACTGCTTCTACTATATTTCCAGTTCCAGCTTCTCCCTTTGTTCTAATCATGGCCGCACCTTCAGCAATTCTCCTTAAAGCCTCTCCAAGGTCCCTGGCTCCGCATACGACTGGTGTCTTGAATAAATGCTTATTAATATGGTAACTCTCATCTGCAGGTGTCAACACTTCTGACTCATCAATAAAGTCCACTCCAATAGCTTCCAATATCTGAGCTTCTACAAAGTGACCTATTCTTACTTTCGCCATAACAGGTATAGTTACAACCTTCATAATCTCTTCTATAATTGTGGGGTCAGCCATTCTCGCAACACCACCTTCTGCCCTGATATCAGCTGGAACCCTTTCTAAAGCCATAACCGCTGCAGCGCCTGCTTTTTCTGCTATCTCTGCTTGCTGGGGACTCACCACATCCATTATTACTCCGCCCTTAAGCATCTGAGCCAGTCCCCTTTTTATCAGAATCGTGCCTTTTTCCATCCTTTTCACGCCTCCTACAAATAATTAAAGTCACCTTTCACTATTAAGCAATGCCCTTCTTCAACTCTAAAATGGGTGGTATCTTTTTTAATACCACCTCATTATTAATAACTATTTTTTTTACTTCTCCTTTTGAAGGTATTTCGTACATTATTTCAAGCATTATATCTTCCAATACAGCTCTCAACCCTCTGGCACCAGTACCCCTCATAATGGATTCTGAAGCAATGGCTTGCAATCCATCGTTAGTAAATTCAAGTTCAACGCCATCCAGAGAAAGAAGATATTCATACTGTTTTACTAAAGAGTTTCTGGGTTTTGTCAAAATTTCTTTAAGGTCTTCAGCTGTCAGATTATGAACGGGTACCAACACTGGAAAACGACCCACAAACTCTGGTATCATACCAAATTTAAGTAGATCATGGGGTAGAATATCTAAAAGATAGTTCTGAGCATTGTTCTCAATATGGTCACGTCCAAATCCAACAGCAATCTTCTTTTTTCTCTCAAAAATTATTTTCTCAAGTCCTTCAAAGGACCCACCTGCAATAAAAAGTATATGATTTGTGTTCACCTGAATAAACTCCTGATGAGGGTGTTTTCTTCCGCCTTGAGGGGGAACATTAGCAATTGTACCCTCAACTATTCTTAAAAGAGCCTGCTGTACACCTTCACCAGAAACATCTCTCGTAATAGATGGATTTTCACTTTTACGGGTTATTTTATCTATCTCGTCAAGATATATAATTCCCTGTTCTCCTTTTTTTATATTGAAATCAGCAGCTTGAATTAGCCTTAATATTACATTTTCTACATCTTCACCCACATATCCTGCTTCAGTTAAGGTAGTCGCATCTGCCATAGCAAATGGAACATCCAGGAACTTTGCCAGTGTTTGGGCTAAGTAAGTCTTGCCTACACCAGTCGGGCCAATGAGTAGAATATTGCTTTTTTGAATCTCAACATTATTTTCTTTTTTCTCTTTTAGTGCCGAAAATAGTCTTTTATAGTGGTTGTAGACAGCTACAGAAAGTACTTTTTTTGCACGATCTTGCCCTATTACATACTCATCAAGAAATGTTTTTATCTCTGCAGGTTTTGGAAGATGACCAGGTTTAAGATCCTGGCGAGGTATTGTTTCATCTTGAACTAAATCATAAGCAAGCTCAACACAACTTGAACAAATATATACACCCCGCGGTCCGGTAATAAGTTTCTTTACCTCAACCTGACTCCTATTACAGAAAGAGCAGCGTGGTGTGCGAGAGCTTCTCTGCTCAACCAATCTTGACCTCCTTATGGTAACCTACAATTTCGTCAATTAAACCATATTCTTTTGCCTCCTGAGGAGACATATAGAAATCTCTATCAGTATCCTCCTCAATAACCTTCAATGGTTTACCGCTATGATAGGAAAGAAGCTCGTTAACCAACCGCTTCATTTTTGTTATCTCTTTAGCCTGGATTTCAATATCAGATGCCTGCCCTTGAACTCCACCCCAGGGTTGATGAATCATTATGCGGGAATGAGGTAAAGAAAACCTTTTACCAATTGTCCCTGCTGTAAGAAGTAAGGCTGCCACACTGGCTGCCTGACCCACACAGTAAGTTGAGACAGGCGGCTTGATATATTGAATGGTATCATAGATAGCCAAACCAGCTGATAGTGAACCACCCGGACTGTTTATATATAGGTAAATATCCTTTTTAGAATCCTCAGCTTCTAAAAACAAGAATTGAGCGATAATCACATTAGCTGAATCATCCATAACAGGACCACCCAGGAAAATTATCCTGTCTCTTAATAGACGAGAATAAATATCATAAGCTCTTTCTACACGACCAGTTTGCTCTATTACTATAGGAATAAGAGGGCTCATTAAACCTCCTTTACTTTAATAGATGATAAGAGTATCTCCAGCATTTTCTCTCTGAGTAGATAATTATTAATCCTTCTCATCCCATCAGGTTTAAGTCTTGATTTAAGTTGTGGAAGAGTCAATCCTTCTTTTTTTGCTAATTCTTTTAACTCTTTCTCTATTTCTTCTTCAGATACTGTAAGCTCCTTATCTCTTGCAAGTTGTTCCAATAACAATCTATATTCTAACCTTCTTTTAGCTAAAATCTTCATTTCTTCTTGAAAGGCTGACATTTCTTTACCTTTAATTTCAAGATATTTCTCCAGGGTCAAATCTTTCTTCCCAAGGTCTTCCAAAAACTCTCCAATAACCTCATCAGTCTCATCCTCAACCAAACCTGAAGGGATGCGAAATTCTGATTCACTAAGTAGAGTATCAATAATCGCATTTGTTTTTACCTCCTTCTCCCTTTTGAGTATTGCAATACTGGACTTTTCTTCTAACTGATTCATCATTATCTCGAGGGATTGATGGCCCAGTCTTCTGGCAAGTTCCTCATCAATAACTGGCAGTTCTTTCTCGTAAACTGCCTCAAGAAGAACTTTCCCTCTAAGAGGCGATTCACCAACTATCAACTCGAATTCCCTCTCTTCACCAGGCAACATACCTGCCACTTGTTCATCAAACCCAGGATAAAACTCTTCTTTACCAAGATTAATTCTGATACGTTCTTGCTTGTCATTTTCACCAAACTTGTAGGAAAAAAGGGCTACTTTACCTGGTTCAGATGGAGTATTTTCCAAAAGAGAGAGGTGGGAGAGTCCTTCCTGAAGAGATTGTAAATTAAATTCTAACTCTTCTTCAAAACTTGGTAATCGAGGTATTTCAATATTTATTTCATCCAAATCCTTTTTTATAGTTACACCAGGCTCTAAATCAATAGTTACCAGGAAAATTGGTTTTCCTTCGTCATCCTTCTTAATCTCCAGGTTATTTATACGGAGAGCTTTGATATTAGCCTCCTTTATGGTTTCAGGATAAGTTTTTCGTAGAACATCTTCGGAGGCATATTCAAAAAGCTTGTCTCCTCCAACACGGGTTGCCACCATATTTAATGGTGCCTTACCTACCCTGAAACCAGGCACCTTTGTCTGTTTGGCTTCTTTCAGAAGAACTTCTTCCTTAGCTTTCTCCCACAAAGAAGTGGAAACACCGTACTCCAGATATGCCTGGTGTCCTTCTAAAAGCTCACTCTTTAAAATCAATTTCCTTACATCCTCCTTTATTTATTATATACTCTTCAGTGTCATGTTCAATAAATATCATTACAATAAACTTCTTCGATGAACACGACACTTCCAAAGAGGCTTTACCCTATGGCGTACCGCACATAATATTTAAATTACAGGACACTCGTAATAGAGCTAAATAATATTAAAGCCTCATCAATAGAGAGGCTTAATCGCTGAGTAATTTACTTCTATGTATAAATAATATGGAGCGGGAAACGAGATTTGAACTCGCGACCTTCTCCGTGGCAGGGAGACGCTCTACCGCTGAGCTATTCCCGCTCAATTTTCCTGGTGCGAAGGGGGGGAGTTGAACCCCCATGGGGTTTCCCCCACTGGATCCTAAGTCCAGTGCGTCTGCCAGGTTCCGCCACCCTCGCTTTTTTAATGGTGAGTCGTACAGGACTCGAACCTGTAACCCTCTGATTAAGAGTCAGATGCTCTACCGGTTGAGCTAACGACCCACATTACCAATCGAGCCTTAGCATTTTAACCTTTTAAGGCTCAGCCGTCAATAGCTTTTAAGAACTTTTACTCCTGAACCATTGAATCAATGAAACAATTCCTACCAGACCAAAACCAACTACATCGGTTTGAATAGTAGGATTAATAAGTACTAAAGGTAATTCTATTCTTATTATAATTGAATTACAGTAGTTGTCAATAGTGATGGAAATTTGTAAAATACTACAGTCTGTTCGTGCAAATATTTATTTTGTGGTATACTTCTATCTGAAAGGGAGTAAATATGAGAAAAGTAATACTTATTTCAATTTTGATTTTACTTTATGGAACTATGGGTCTTGCAGAAGGAAGCTCTCCAACAGAAGTTAGTACTGTTTATATCATTCCTATTTCAGGGACTGTTGACCACGGCATGGCAGCCATGGTAAAACGAGTCGTCAATGGAGTTAAACCTCAGGATGTTATCATCCTGAGTATTGACACCTTCGGAGGACTGGTAGACGCTGCTACTATAATCAAGGATTCTCTAGTAAAAGCACCGGTAGAAACAATAGCATTTGTAGAGAAAAGAGCTTGGTCAGCAGGAGCTCTCATTACTATTGCCTGTAAAAAGATAGTTATGGCTCCCGGTTCTTCTTTAGGTGCAGCTGAACCAAGACCAGCAGATGAAAAGACCATATCTGCCCTTAAGGGAGAATTTGAGTCCACAGCTGAAGCCAGAGGTAGAGACCCCAAGATAGCAGGAGCTATGGTAGACAAGAATATTTCTATTGAAAACCTGGTTAATTCTGGTGAGCTTTTAACCCTCACAGCAGACAAAGCCAAAGAAGTCGGTTATGCAGATTTCTTTCTTTCAACGCAGGATGAACTCTTCAATGAATTGGGTTTAAAAGGAGCAAAGATCATAGAGGTCAAGCTCAACTGGGCAGAATATATAACCAGATGGCTCACTGAGCCAACTATCCTTTCAATGCTTTTGACTTTTGGTTTTCTGGGCATCTTCTTTGAACTTCAAACACCCGGATGGGGAATTCCGGGTACTTTCGGGGCTATTTCCTTAGTCCTTTATTTTGGAGGTAGATATATGGCAGGATTGGCTGGATGGGAGTACATGCTTCTTATTCTGGCAGGCTTAGGTCTTATTTTTATTGAAATGCATACCCCGGGTTTCGGGGTGGCAGGAATTACTGGAATAAGTGCTGTGGCAATTGGTATGTTTCTTTCTCTTGGTGGACTGGAGAATATTGTCCCTTCTCTAATAGGAGCGACTGTTGCCATATTGGTGGTGGTAATAACTCTCGTGATATATTTACCGCGAAGCCGGGTCTGGAAAAGTCTTGGTCTTCAGAAGGAAGAGAAGGTAGAAGAAGGTTATATAGCTCCCAGAGATTATGAAAGTTTACTGGGTAAGAAAGGCGTAGCTATTACAATGCTAAGGCCAACAGGTATTGCTCTCATTGAAGGTGCAAGAATTAATGTTCAGACCAATGGTGAATTCCTTCCACCTAACACTCCTGTGGAGATTATTCAGGTGGAAGGTGTTAAAATTATAGTAACAAAAAATACTAAAACTTAAAAGGAGGTTGGTGATATGCTTACCCAATTAACACAAGCACTGGGTCCCTTTGTTACCTTGATAATAGTAATTATCCTGCTTATTCTTTTTTTCCAATTTGTGCCACTGGGGTTGTGGATCTCCGCTTTAGCTGCAGGAGTAAAAATTATGGTCATGACCTTGATAGGTATGAGGTTGAGAAGGGTTCCTGCCCATCTCATTGTTATTCCTCTTATCAAATCTACGAAAGCAGGAATACAGCTTTCGGTTGATAAACTGGAAGCACACTACCTGGCAGGTGGAAATGTTGACAGGGTTGTAAATGCCATAATTGCTGCTCAAAGAGCAGGCATACCCTTAACTTTTGAGAGAGCATCTGCCATTGACCTGGCGGGTAGGAATGTGCATGAAGCTGTACAAATGTCCGTTATCCCCAAGGTCATAGAGACTCCGTTGATAGCAGCAGTAGCTAAGGATGGTATTGAGCTTAAAGCGAGGGCGAGGGTAACTGTTAGGGCTAACATAGACCGATTGGTAGGTGGCGCAGGCGAAGAGACCGTTATAGCCAGGGTTGGTGAAGGTATAGTTACCACTATTGGTTCTTCCGCAACTCACAAAGCTGTTTTAGAAAACCCCGATGCTATTTCCAAGACAGTTCTATCAAAAGGGCTTGATGCAGGTACTGCTTTTGAAATTCTATCAATTGATATCGCGGATGTAGATGTAGGACAGAACATTGGGGCTAAACTCCAGATAGATCAGGCTGAGGCAGATAAAAAGATAGCCCAGGCTAAAGCAGAAGAGCGTAGGGCATTAGCCATTGCTAGAGAACAGGAAATGAAAGCTTACACCCAGGAGATGAGAGCTAAAGTAGTTGAAGCAGAAAGGGAAGTACCTCAGGCCATAGCTCAAGCCCTTAGGGAAGGTAAGCTTGGAGTATTTGAATACCTTGGCATGAAGAATGTTATTGCTGATACTGATATGAGAGACTCCATCTCTAAGATGGGAGATAAGAAGGATAAGGAGCAACCATAAAAAATGGAAATCTTTATCTGGGTGATAGTTTACCTGATATTTGCCATAATTTCTGGAGTATTTTCAGCTAAAAAACCCAGAAAAACCCCCCCTCCGCCAAGGAGGGAGCCACCAATAATCATAAAACAAATCCCAGTTGAAAAACCACCCAGAGAAGCTACTTTTTCTACAGTCATTGAGGAGGAAGAAGAGAAAGAAAAAATATCTTTAGAAGAAGAAATAGAAAGGGGAGGGTTTATAGAAGCCCTCCCCTTTACCCCTGACAGGGTACTTAGCGGAATTATCTACTCTCAGATTTTACGCCCGCCCGTTGGTTTACGTTTCATTCCGAAAAAGATATCAGCAGGAAAAACTATCTCCCAGAAATAAACTCTGTTAGGTTCTTCCATAGATTACCAATTTTAACTGGATACTTCTTCTTTAATTCCTCAAGGAAAGCCTTTTTAGTTTCATCCTTTCTCTTTTGAAGAACTTCATCTTCTACTTTCTTGAAAGTTTCTTCGTCGTTCAGATTAGCTTCCTTTAAAGGTTTAATTGCTGTCACTTTTAGAATCTCAAAACCTTCACCGGTTCTTAATGGTTCCTTAACTATCTCCCCAATCTTAGCTGCAAAAACAAAATCATCAAATACCTGACCTCTTACCCCTTTCCTTATATAACCCAGAGAACCACCCTTTTCTTTTGTGTCAGTATCTTCTGAATACTCCTTTGCCAACACATCATATTTTGCCCCCTTTTTCAGCTTATTTAATACCTCAATAGCTAATGATTTCTTCTGATCTTCTTCCTCTTTAGATGCGTCTGACTTCAATGAAAATAGTATGCGCTGAACTTCTCTTTCTTCAGGAGTGTCAAAAGTCACTTTTCTTGTATTGTGAGATATACGATGTATGATGTGAAAACCAAAGCTGGTTTTAATAACTTCTGAGGAAATTTCACCGTCTTTGAGAGCATATGAAGCTTCTTCAAACTCCTTGACCATCTGTCCTTTTCCAAAAAATCCCAGGTCTTCATATTTAAGTTTTTCTTTGTATTCAGCCTCTTTCTCTTTAGCAAAAGTTGCGAAAACAAAACCCTCGTTACCTTTTTTCTCATTGAGTTCAGCGAGTATGGTTTCAGCAAGTTTTTTGGTGGCTTCAATGGCTTTCTCGTCCTGCTTCTCTTCTATTTTAGCCAGAAGATGCTCCGCCTTAACTTGATTAATCTCATTAAAATAATCAACCACATCCTCTCTGATAACCTTAACATCTTTGTATTTCTCTTCAAGAACTTTATCTACTGATAGTGTAATCTTGAAATCTAAAGCTAATTTCTCTTTAAGCTTCTCTTCTGTCAGATTATTAGCTTCCAGAGCTTTTTTGAACTCATCTTCTGTTCCAAATGACTTCTTTGTATTCTCAAACTCTTCTTCGACTTTCTTATCCAGCTCTTCTTTGCTAACCTCTAAATTATTGTCTTTTGCATACCTATAAATAAGCTGGTTCTCTATCATACCCTCTAAGATTTTATCTCTCATCCCAGAAAAGAGAGAGGCGTATTGTGCATCATTAGGGTCAATACCGTACTGCTCGTATTGGGCTTTCATGGCTTCAAATCTCTTATTGACTTCATCGGTACGAATACTAATACCTCCAACAGTGGCTTCAGTTGAAGCTGTAAGATTATAAGCCAGTACAGCAAATCCTGACAAGAAAAGAAGGATAGTCACCAGCCCTATTGCTGTATAAGTTATGACTTTGGCAACCACATCATACTTTCTTAGCCGCTTTGGTAGCTCTTTCTTTTTATGTCCTTTCGCTGGTTCTTTTACATGCGTTACTGTTGCTTCTTGATGTCTTATCTTCTTCTGTCTGCTCTTTCGTCCCATTTATATAACTCCTTATTCATTTTAATATTCAGTAATATTTATATTATCACACTCTTGAGGTTTCTTAACCTTGATTCTTAACTTCATAATTAACTATTCTCTATAGAACCCCTCTCTACTATCTAACTTCTTATCAAATTCACATGGTTTTATTTAGTAGAAAAATACCTATTTTACCTTACAAAAAGTTCTTCCAGCACTTCGTCTCCATATTCTGGAGGTCTTCTCGCCATTAAATACAATCCAGGATATGTAGATAATGTTTTAGTTATGAAAGGTTCTCTAAAACCAACCTTCTGTAAAAGTCCCTTCGCTTCTCTCAACTGGGGAAGACCACTTATAAGTCTTTCCAAAAGGTGTAAAGAAATAGTTTTAACTGATGAAAGAATTACTATCAGCATGCCTCCGTCTTTCAAAAATGCGAATGTATCCAACAGAACATCTTGAGGATAGTTAAAGAACCTTTTATATTCAAGTAAGATGACCTGATCAAAGGTTGAAAATAGATTATTACTTTTCTTTATTGAAATAAAACCTCGTTTGGACCATTTACTAAATTTGCTACCTTCCTCTTTTCCCCCGGATGAAAGCAAAAACACTTCTAAAGTAGGTTCCCCCCTCCTACCCAAGGCAAATCCAGCATATCTACCTTCCACACTATCAAAACCAATAAGAAGAATCTTTCCCTTCCCAAGAGGAATCACTTTTACTGCTTCTTCGGCCAAACTATAATGGTTTCTCATAGTTTATACTATTATATAGATATGTCTTTTAATCGTATTCTTTTTAATATATTAATAATTATAACTTTCGCCATTATATCCTGCATTATTTTCCTTTTTATTTATCCTGTAGAATATAATCCTTATATTACCTTACATAATGAAAGTCCAACTATATACATTCCCTCTCATCTGAAAAAAAATGTCCTTCACTATGGCTCTTTTAAGAATACCACTTCTCTTGATGAAGCTTGGTTTTTCTTGCAACCTACTCTTGAAGAAAGGGGAGGGGTTTTCAAAAAATACTTCATTCTGGCTGGTCCTCCAATGGAAGAAGAAGATAAGACAAACCTTCTTTTAACCATTTCAGATTACACTCAAGAAGCTTTTCTGGTTTACCCTGATAGAAAAGTCATCACGATGAATAGTATTGAAGATATATTACCCCTTGTTATTAACGGTAGTGGTAAAGCCTTTCTACTAATAACTGATATGATACCACCACTTAGATTAGAAAGCATAAATCCAGTTTATTACAAACTCCACAGAGAAATAGACAATCCAATTTATCTCGTACTTTCTTATTTCTTGAAAAACCCTGTTTTTATTAAAGAGAGTGAGCCTTCATTGACTAAACTCTCTTTTGTGGGAGATATAATGTTATCCCGTGGAGTTGGGTTAAAGATTAAAGAAAATGGTTTAGACTACCCATTTATGCATGTAAAATCTTTCTTAAAAGAAGCTGATATACTATTTGGAAACCTGGAATCGTTAATCTCTGATAAAGGAAATCGTGCTAACCAACTAATCACCTTCAGGGCTAAACCGGAAACGATAAATATTCTAATCAATTCTGATTTTACCGTTATGAGTACTGCCAATAATCATGCGCTGGACTATGGAAAAACTGCTTTACTGGACTCTCTTGATAGATTAAAAACTTCAGGGATTGAACCTATAGGAGCAGGTAAAAATTTTGAAGAAGCATCTAAATTCGTAATTATTGAGAAAAATGATGTCAAGGTAGGTTTCTTAGCTTATAATGAGGTTCCACCTGCCGGACTTTCTGCTACAATTAATACCCCTGGAGTGAACTTTCTTGAAAAGGAGAGGGCTATAAGAGAAGTCAGGGAATTAGATAAAAAAGTGGATATACTGGTTGTCTCACTTCACTGGGGGTTAGAGTACACCCATGAACCTACCAGTAAGCAGATAGAGCTAACACATCAACTGTTAAGAGAAGGCGTTGACTTAATAATTGGCCACCACCCTCATGTCCTGCAACCTATTAATGTTGTAGAAGGAAAAATAGTAGCCTATTCACTTGGTAATTTCCTTTTTGATCAGAATTTCTCTGAAGAAACATCAACTGGAGGCATTCTTACAGTTCTGGTTCACGATTCTCGCCTAATCAGCCTGGAATTTAAACCTACCTTCATAAAAAAAGAGCAACTTCTATGGATAAAAGAATCTATTAAAGTTTCAAATATTAGAAAGATTTTAAAATTTAATATTTTTAAAGATTTCTATAGCCCTTAGAACCAGATCTCGGTTAATATCTTTGTGGGTAACAAGCCTTATGCTTGTAGTATTTATGGGGTTACAGAGAATGTTTTGTTCTTTGAGTTTTTCTACTAGAATGTATGCATCATACCCTTCCTTAAGCTCTATCCGCACCATATTTGTCTCTACATAGGAGGGGTCAACCTTAAGATAAGAAACATCTATAAGCCCCAATGCTAGAACTTTAGCATTATCATGGTCCTCTTTCAGACGATTAACCATTGTTCTCAAAGCCACCAGACCAGCAGCTGCTATGACTCCCACCTGTCGCATACCACCACCAAGCATCTTTCGATACTTGCGGGCTCTATTTATAAAAGAACTGTCACCCACCAGAAGGGAACCCACTGGAGCTGATAAACCTTTGGAAAGGCAAAACATAACAGAGTCAGAATACCGCGTTATTTCTTTAACAGGGATGCCAAGGAAGACGCTCGCATTAAATATTCTGGCACCATCTAAATGAACGGGGATTCTATACCTTTGCCCAACTTCGTAGATATCTTTCATTACTTTTTGAGGAACCACTTTCCCCCCACCACGGTTGTGGGTATTTTCTACACATATTAGAGAAGTTCTGGGAAAATGAATATTATAAGGACGAATAGCTGCTTCCACATCCTGAGGAGACATAATACCTCTTTCTCCTTTCACTGTCCTGGCTTGAACTCCAGAAAGAACTGCCAGACCTGCCACTTCGTAATAATACATATGAGCTTCAACTTCCAGGATGATTTCGTCACCACGGTTTGTCCAAGACATTACTGCCACCTGGTTACCCATTGTGCCAGAAGGAACAAATAAGGCTGCTTCTTTACTCATCATTGAGGCAGCAAGTTTTTCCAGTTCATTTACTGTGGGGTCGTCTCCATAAACATCATCTCCTACCTCAGCTTTAAACATTGCTTCCCTCATTTCGGGAGTTGGGATGGTAACAGTATCACTTCTCAGGTCTATAATTTCCATAATAACTTGCCTCCTTTTAGTTCTTTATTATTTCTTCCTTCCCCCTCCTCCTTCTTCCTTCCACCAGGTGAGGAAAGTAACGAAGAGGGATTCTTTTACTTGTCAGCCATCACTCGTCACAAGTCACAAATCATTGTAGGGTGGGGGGTGGGTGAGGGTATTATAAGGCTGGATACTTGAGGAAGTTCTTCCTAAATATTTGTTTTTTCTCATAAGATTCATAACCCAACCGAATTATCTCTTCTACCAGTTCTGTGAAACCTATACCTTCTTCTTTAGCGAGCATCGGGAACACGCTTGTAGGTGTAAAGCCTGGTATAGTGTTAATTTCACCTACTGCGATGTTATCCTTCTTGATATACATATCTACGCGGGCAAAACCCTCACAATTAACTGCTTTATATGCGCTTAAAGAAATCTTTTGAGCTTTCGTTATTACATCTGGAGAGAGTCTGGCAGGTATATAAAAATCGGTTAAACCTGAGATGTATTTTGCTTCATAGTCATAAAATCTTTTTCTGGGAACAAACTCACAGAGGGAAAGTGCTCTTGGTTCATCATTTCCAAGAACTCCACACTCTATTTCTCCACCTTCTTTATAACCGAGGGTCATATATTCTTCAACCATAAAACGGTTTCCAAATTGAAGGGCTAAGTTTATCCCTTCTTCTAACCCATTTTTGTCATCAACCAGGCTAACACCTATGGAAGACCCAGATACAGGGGTTTTTACTACACAAGGAAATCCAAATCTATCTTTCACTTCTTTGAATAACTTATTTTTATTATTACTAAATTCCTTTTTATCATAAAATAAAGTGGGTACTGTAGGAATATCCTCTGCCATTAAAACCCTACGAGTGATTTCCTTATTCATAGATACAGCAGACGCCAGGACTCCTGCACCACTGTAGGGAAGATCGAGTGCTTCCAGAAAACCCTGGATTGTGCCATCTTCCCCAAAAGGTCCATGCAAGGCTATAAATGCAAACTCTCCTTTCCTGTAAAAATCAGGGTTTAGAAAGTTACCTTTCTTATCAATTACAACTTCTATTGGGTCATATATTTTGCTTTCTAACAAAGCATTGTATATTGCCTCTCCTGAGACAAGAGAAACTTCATGCTCAAAGGAAGGCCCACCCATAATAACCATCACTTTAATTTTAGAAGTCATTGTATTATCCTCCTGCTATTAATTATAAACCCGACTTTTCCTAAAAGACAATTTTCTCCTTGAACTATTTACTTCCCTTCATGAAAAATATGGCATGAATCATAGGAAACCGAAAAGATTATCCAACCTAACACCAATATCTGACGACTGTCCAGCCTGACCCCA
>JBBIUB010000018.1:0-23493 GCA_037440465.1 Coprothermobacterota bacterium
TTCTTGTAAAAAACCGAACTTCTCCTGGACTTTCTGTAAGATAGGGACTAACTCTTCTCTTTCCCCTTTGTATGATGATAGTATAGTATCAAGTTCTTCTATCAAGTTATATTAACCTCCCTTATAATCAAGGCTTCTAATGGGGTAATTATAGCAGAATTCAGGAGTCAGAAGAAAGAAGTCAGGAGAAATAATTAGGGACGCTTCTTAATTAATTAGGGAAAAATCATTTTTAATTAATTAATTAAAAAAGGATATGAATTTGCTGGTAGCAAAAAATTTACAGGGTGTTATAATTAACACATGCGTCAAGATGGAAGAGATTATTTAGAACCTAGACCCATTCATATAGTACCCGATTTTCTCAAGCACGGCGATGGCTCTGTCCTTATAGAAGTAGGTGACACTAAAGTGATTTGTACTGCAACTATTGACAACAAGGTCCCGCCTTTTCTAAAAGGAGCTGGTCGAGGCTGGGTCACTGCGGAGTATGGTATGTTACCCCGTTCTACCTATGAAAGAACTATTAGAGAGACCTTCCGTCCATCAGGTAGGACCCAGGAGATTCAAAGATTCATCGGAAGAGCCTTAAGAGCGTCATTGGTTCTGGAATCAATCGGTGAATACACTATCATCATTGATTGCGATGTAATTCAGGCTGATGGCGGAACCCGCACGGCTTCTATCACCGGTGGTTATGTGACTTTAGTTTCTGCCATCTTTAAAATGCGCCAACAAGGAATCATATCTATGGGTCAAGGACCTGGCTTTCTCCCTATAAAGGAGCCTGTAGCGGGGATCAGTGTGGGAATTCTGAAAGGGAAAAGGTTGGTAGATTTGAATAATATAGAAGATAACAGAGCCGAAGTTGATTTGAATCTTGTCATGACATCTTCTGGAAAACTTGTGGAAGTGCAGGGGACCGGTGAGGAATCAACTTTTACAGTAGAGGATTTAAACGAGCTTATAAAAATAGGTTTCAACGGTTTGAAACGACACTTTAAGGCTCAGGAAGAAGCCATTAAATATCTTGGAATTTAATTGCTTTCTCATAGCCACCTCAAATCCCGGAAAGTTCAAAGAGGTAAAACTAATATTACATCGTCTTTTTTCAACCCAGTGCCTTGGGGCGAAAGTGGTATTTATGTCCTTGAAAGACATTTCTGTAACAAAGGAAGTGGAAGAAGATGGTCAAACTTATGAGGAAAATGCTATTAAGAAAGCACTTGAAGCTTGTTTGAAATCCAGGCTTCCTTCTGTGGCTGATGATTCCGGACTGGAAGTGGATGTTCTGGGAGGAAGACCTGGTATTAATTCTCGTTATTATGGTGGTGAAATTTCTTTTAAGAAAAAAAGAGCTGTGCTCCTTAAGGAGTTAGAAGGCATTACAGTTGAAGAAAGAAAGGCGCGCTTTGTCTGTGTGGTTGCCCTGGCTTTGCCTGACGGAAGGCTTATAACTGCGAAGGGTGAGGTTTCGGGGTATATCACCAGTGAAGATAGAGGTGAGAAAGGCTTTGGTTACGACCCGGTGTTTTTATATCCACCTATGAATAAAACATTTGGGGAGATGGAAGAAGAAGAGAAAAATCTGGTCTCCCACAGGGCTAAAGCCCTGGAAAGCCTAGTTCTTAAGCTACGACTCTTATCTTAGGTCCTTCATCGTCTCCATTGAGACCGTGGACCTCTGCTTTTAATTCTAAAAGTTTGAAGATGTAATCAATAACCTCCTGGCTGATTTTTTCTCCGTAAGAAACTACTGGAAGGCCTGGAGGATAGGGTATTACCATCTGAGCAGCCACTCTTCCTAAAGCAAAACAGAGCTTGACTACTTTGGAGGGCGATTCTATGGCGTCTTTGGGGGTAATAATCTGAGGTGGAAAGGGTGGCGGGGGTGGATAGGATTTAACCTTACCACTTCTTTTATAGTTAAGGGCTAATTTTTCAAAGGCATCCTTAAGTTTTCTTAAGTTTTTTATATCATCCCCAGTAGTAATAAACAGAAGGACATTCTTATGGTCAGAAAGTTCTACTTCAACTCCAAGTTCTCTACCCAGAATCTTTTTTGCTTCGTAGCCGGTGAGACCTAGTCCCTCCACTTTTACAGTAACTTTGGTAGGGTCTAAAGTGGAAACATTGGGGAAATTATCTATATTTATGTTTGTGTAGACCTCCAGGCCGGGGATTTTATTAAGCTCATATCTCAACCATTCAGCATTAGCGATGGCTCTGGAGAGAAGCTCTTTTCCTTCGGTAGCCATCTGCATTCTGGCGGCATCAAGGCTCATCATCAGGAGGCAGTTCGGGCTGGAAGATTCAAGAATTGTTAGGTAACTTTTCAAGAGGTGGATGTTCACTCTATCTCCCGTAATATGAAGTAAAGATGCCTGAGTGAGAGAACTTAGGGTCTTGTGAGTGCTATGAAGAACAAAGTCAGCATTGAACTTGATGGCTGAGGGGGGAAGACAGGGATGGAAGGGGAAATGGGCGCCATGAGCTTCATCAAATAATACCGGTATATTGTGGTTGTGAGCAACTTTTATAAGCTCCCCTGTATGGGCAGTTATACCGTAATTGTTAGGAGAAGTTAAAACTACCCCCTTTACAAAAGGATTCTTCAGGAGTGCTTCTTCAAGTTGTGTAGGAGAGGCAAAGGTGGTAATGCCTGAATCTTCATCGTAGGAGGGTTGAAGATATACAGGGACAATTCCACCTAATATGAGGGCGCCATAGATTGAGCGATGGGCGTTTCTTACAACCAGGACTTCCTCTCCTCTTTGAGCCATGGTTAATATGGCTGCCTGGTTACCAACTGTGGAGCCATTTATCAGGAAAAAGGTATGATCAACACCGTAAAGTTCAGCTGCCAGATCCTGAGCCTCTTTAAGGATTCCCGTGGGCTGGTGGAGATAATCCACTCCGTCTACTTCGGTTATGTCGTACTTGAAGACTTCATCCCCGAATATTTTTTTAAGGGCAGGACTCATGCCTCTTCCCTGTTTATGTCCGGGCATGTGAAGGGGTATTCGTCCTTCCCTTATGTATTTAACTATCCCGTCAATATATGGGGTTTTAGCTTGCCCGTTTTCTGCCATAGCCTAATAATATAACATAGTTACATTTTTCAATAACCCGATTTTTTACCTGTCATTCTCTCTATCCTAATCTTAATTACAGCAACCTTATCTATAGCACCTTCAGGATATTCAAAGGGAGAGCTCGTTCCCGTGTATTTTTCCATGATTACATCCAGACCTTTCCTTTTCTCTTCAATGTCTTCAATGAGGTAAGCTTTACCAAAACCTATGATGCTGTAATATTTAAATGACCAACTGCAGGGAGTATCTCCTTTAACTAACTCGTGGCCTGTGTCTATTTCAAAACATATATTGTTGTTATTTTTTATTATGTGTATTTTTCTTCCTTCTTTCGCACAATGAATGTAAAGGCAGTTGTCTCTGTATCCAAAGTTCACAGGAACGACATAAGGTATATCAACATCACATAAACCAATTCTACATACCAGAGCTTCACTGAGAATAGACTCCATGAGAGCCCTGTCTGTTATTTCCTTATCCTTTCTCCTCATCTATTTTGTCTCCTTAATTTATAAATTTGTCAAATGCGTAGACCTGACCCCATTATCTGAACCCGTTATATCCCCAGCCCCTGTCTCCGTTCTTTAATGGCTCCTATAAGCTTTTCTGATGCTTTCAGCGGGTCAGTTTCTACAATAAAGTAACCACCTGTTAAGCCTTTTATCTTCTCGGTGAGTATCTCAGCTACCAAAGGCCCTCCAAGAACGGGAGGCACAACCCCTACATGGGTAGGCAGTCCTGCAGCTACCGCCCAAGTGCCTATAGAGATAGCTTTCTCAGTGGTGGCTTCAGGAGCACTGGCTACCACGGGAAGTTTATCCACATCTACACCCAGTTTATTGGCTACTGCTACTGCTACATCCACTGCTCGGGAATTATCTACACAGCTACCCATATGCAGGATTAAAGGTAGAGGTCCTCCCAGACCTACCGTTTCTCCCACTGCTGTTAGTACTGCTTTAAGGCCATCTCCAGCGTAATCCTTCGTAGCCTGCGGGGTTAGAAGGCCATGACGAGCGAAGGATCCTGCACCACAACCAGTGGCCAGAAGGAGAACATTATTTTTAGCCAGCTCCTTAGCTATAGTGATGAAAGCTGAATCTTGTGGTACCTTAGCATTATTACACCCTGCAAAAAGACAGACTCCCAGAATGTTTCCTGCCACGATGTTGTCAATGAGGGGTTTAAGTGGGTCTTCTGCATTAACTTTTGACAATGCTCCCACAATGGTTTCAGTGGAGAAGCCAGCCATAAGTGTGCTCTCATAAGGCGGGATGTTAACTTTTCCCGGGTCACGCTTTTTGAAAGACTCAATAGCCGTACGAATAATCTCACTGCCTATCTCCTTTGCTTTTTCTTCATGAAATTCAATGTGAGTAGCGCCCGATATCTTAGCTATGGGCATGGTGGTTATGAGTTTGGTGTGATAACAATCTACTAAATTAGCCAGTGAAGGCATAATACATTGATAGTCCACTACAATAGCATCCAGAGCCCCGGTCATTATGGCAAGTTCCTGGGATACTGAGTGAGTGGCTGAAGGAATACCATGACGCATCAATACCTCATTACCAGTACAGCAGATACCTACGATGTTGAGTCCTTCCTCCGCTCCAGCATCTTTTGCTTCTCTTTCCAGCTCGTGAGCTACCTCCACGATGATGTTCGATAACACTGGATTATGTCCGTGAAGAGCAATGTTTACTGCTTTCTCCTTTAGAACACCCAGATTAGCTTTACTAACTACAAGTTGAGGGGTACCAAAAAGGATATCGGCTAAATCAGTAGCCAGATGACAGCCTGCGTAGTCAGCCAGAGCACACTTAATTCCACCCAAAAGCAGGTTCACAGGGTCTGCGTCTACTCCATAAGAAGTGCGGTGCATGACCTCAGAGATAGCAGAATCTATCCCGGTAGGCACTACCCCCAGGTTAACGAAGGCGTCTACTCTCCCTTTAGTAACCGTCCGGGCAGCCCAGTTTAAGGGTGTCTCCTTTTCTGAAAATTCAGCCAGTGCCAGTTTAGCCAGATCGCCAGCGGTCTGATTTGTAGGCCTGTCTCTGGTTTCTATACTCATGCAATTCGCTACTGCCTTTAGTTTTGCTACATCTTTGATGGTATAATCAAGTGTTTTACCTTCTACTGCTTTCAGGAGTGTGTGTGCCAGGTGCTTGGCATGACCTGAATGTGCAGCTGTTCCAGCAGCTATAGCCCGAATGAGGTTGCGAGCTACCATGGTGTCTGCAGTTGCCCCGCAGACTCCTTTAGTCGGTCCCTCCTTAAAGGGGTCAACCCTACAGGGTCCCTGCAAACAGATACGACAACAGGTGCCCAGTTCTCCAAATCCACACAGGGGTTGCTGGCTTTCCAGTCTGTCCCAGGCGGTTTCCATACCCTGCTTATCAGCTCTGGCAATGATGGCTTGAGAAGCAGGGTCAACACTTCTTTTAGCCCATTTTTCTTCTTTGTTCATTTTTTTGCCTCCATTTTTAAAACAAGCCACTCCTTAAACCGATGTACCGGTGAAGGCTTCGGTGGTGGGGGCTAATGGTTTTATAAAATTGGCATAGCTGAAAACTTTCTCTTCCAGTTTTTCTTTAAGCTTACCAACTGGAATTTTCTGTCCTATCAAAGCAGTCAGCACTCCCGCTTTTTCAATTTCACCCATTAATATGGCGCCCACAACTGTATCTTCTTTAAGTACAATTTTGCGGTAAACACCTTTTTCAGGGTGATAGTGGCTTAGAATCTGATAACCTTCTACAGGTGGAATTGTCAAACCCAGGGAAACCAGAGGTATCCCGAAGAGTTCAATGGCATTCATAGGCAGGATGGCACCAGCATAACTCCTCCTTTCCCCTACCATGTTGGAGCCGGCAATTCTTCCCTGAACTACCGCACTTGGCCAAAGGGCGCTCACGATGGATTGACCGATTATTAGGTCTATAACCTCAGCCACATCTCCTGCCGCGTAAACACCAGGTATAGAGGTTTTCAGGAACTCGTTAACCACCACACCAGTTTTTACCTCACCACCAGCAGTTTCCACCAGCTCTTTTCTGGGAAAGACCCCTTTGCCCACCACCACCAGTTGTGCTTTAAGCTCCCTACCATCCTCCAGAATTACTCTGGCAGAGTGACCATTACTACCTTCAATCCTTATAGCATCTTGATTGAAAGTAAGTTCCAGCCCTTTCTGAAGTAGGGCATTCTGGAGTATTCTGGCACCATCTATATCCAGCTGGCGGGATAGAAGATAAGGTGATTTAGCCACGAGATGGACATTTAATCCCCTCTTGTGGAGAGCTTCAGCTGATTTAAGCCCCACCAGACCTCCGCCCAAGACTACAGCAGTTTCTACCTCCCGGGAAATCCGGTATATGATTGACTTAGCATCTTTTAGGGTGCGAAGGGTAAAGGCGTACTCTATCCCTTTAATAGATGGTTGGATAGCTTCGGCACCGGTGGCTATCAACAGTCGGTCGTAGCGCACCCTTTCCCCATTTCTCAAAATCAGTTCATTGAGAGATGGATTCAGCGATACAACCTTTCTCCCAGATAGTAGCTCAATCCTGTTTTTTTCGTAGAAATCCCCTGGTCTGTAAAAAAGTTCTTCTTCTTTCAACTCACCTGAAATGAAGGCAGGTGTTAGAGGGCGAGAGTAAGCAGAATAGTTCTCATCTGTGATGATAATTATTGTGCCAGCATGGTCAAGATGTCGTATGGTTTCTGCTGCTGAAGATCCAGCTGCACTATTACCGATGATTACATAACGCATGTTTATCACCCCTTTAGAGCACCAGCGATATTAGAAGCTGATTTATGTCGAAGATGTCGGGAAAATTCTTCTGCTTCCATAAAGACCAGGGCTTTCGTGGGGCAAGATTCCACACAGACAGGCGTATCTCTATCAGGGCAGAGGTCACACTTTATAGCTATTCTGGGCTCTATCTGCCTTCCCACTACACCGTAGGGACAGACCATAAGGCACATCCAACAACCAATACATTTCTGAGTTCCTTCCACATTAGTTACCACATCTTCGCAAGTACGATGCATAGCCCCGGTGATGCAAGCATCTATGCAGGGTGCTTCGGTACAGTGTCGGCAGGTGATAGGTATTTTTCGTTCCTGTCCTGATTCCACATAAATTCTTTTTTTAGGAAGTGGGGTTTCGAAGATTGCTGTAAAAAGGGATTTTGATATAGAATGCTCTACTGTGCAGGATAGCTCACAGGTCTTGCACCCTACACAGCGATCCAACAACACAAAGACCTCTTTCATACTCATTACCTCCTTATATTTTTGTTGGAGCGTAACTTCAGAGAGGTTGAGAGCTTTTACTACGATTGTTTGTTAATTATAGCACTTCCACCACCCTACCCCCTTTCTAAATAGCCTCCCCCTTTGCTAAAGGGATGCTGACCTTGGAAGAAGAGCAAAACAAACTATGGAAAAATTATAATGATTTGTCCTGTTGGTGTATAATTAAATTCTGTAAAGGGCACGATGGAAAACTTCGGAATTAAAAAGAATAACAGAAAATATTCTCCCCGGCCTCTTGTGCTGGGTATTATTTTTATTATCCTGATTCTGACTACCTTCAGGGTTAGTTATATTGAACCAAACTTCAGGAAAGAGCAAATATTCAGCGAGAGCGTTCCTCCTTTTACCATACTTTTAACAGGTAAGGGAGGAATGACATCCGCTACCAGGGAAGGGCTTGAGGTTTTAGCGAGTCTCCTTATCCATGATGGGTTTGAAGGAAAGGGAATAAATCTGGCTTTGGGGGATGCTGATGGTAGAAGAGCCTCTGTGGTAATTAAACCAAGTACAGAGGTTCCCCTGTCGTACTTTGAGGTTCAAAGAATAGCCCGAGCCATTATTAGAGAGCACATACCGCGTCCCAACACTTTTATAGAAGAAGGTTACACCCGTTTGTTAGCTTCTAAAATAATGGGGATGGATCCTCATCGTTTTACCAAGGCTATTTTGGACGCTTCTACCATTACTCCTTTAACTGATGCCATATTAGTAGAAGGTGTTCGGGTTTTTACACCACGTGCACGTTTCCAGAGTGAATCTTTTGTGGCTTACCTGCAAGGAGAAAAGCAAGATATCAAAGAACTTCTTGAATATACCAGTCGTAACCTTATATCTAAGGTAGTTTTACCTTTTGAAGACAATTGGAGAAGTTTCCTGGCTAAACATTCCTCTCCTATAAGTATTAAGGAATTAAGGAGTTTTTTAATTGACTGGGATAAGTTATTCCGCGATGTGGCAACCTCTATCCGCGTGATTTATCCAACTACCTTAAAACCAATAAGCCTTCTTTATCGGGAGGCTATTCATTATGTAGAAGTTATGAATAGGTCTGAGTTTGAAAAAACCAATAGTGAACTAACTACTCTGCTTGGTAGAATGCCCCAACCGAAAGAAGAACGCACTGTTTGGTCTTTACCAAAATATTGGGATTTCCTAAGGACCTGGCTGGTTGCTATACTTGTTCTCATCTTTTCTTTCTGGGGAGCCAAACGCTTGAAAAGTGTAGAAAGCAGAGTTTATTTAATGTTGTTGGGAGGTTTTATAGGTCAGGCGTACACCTTTTTCTTCCTGCATATAGGGGTATCATTTTTTATAGAGTTATCACTTCTCATAGTTGGACTTATCTTTATTCTTTATTTTTTGGTTGATGAAGCAATTTATGTTAAACCTCTACCCCCCACACTATTTACTTCACTTTTTCTCCCTCTTATACCCTTTCCACTTCTCTGGATGAGCTTAAAAATTTCAGGATACCCCTATTTTGAAGGTTTTCTCTTAGTCTTTGCCCTTATTGCAGTATTATGTTTTCGGCTCCTTGAACCTGAAGATATGGGACTTACCTTAAGAGGTATGAACCTGTTAATCCCCATAACTCTGCTAATGCTTGCTAATTATTATTTTTTACCTGTTAAATACCAATTTGACTTAGAAAACTTTACTAATTTTGGTATCTATACCATCTTTCATCTGGGTTGGGCTACCTGGTGCTTCACCATCTTTTTTCCCCTGTTGAAACGTTATACTGGCAAGAACCTCTTATTCCTACTGGCTCCTGCAGCCGGTTTTTTAGGAGAGTTGATGTTAAGGACACCCCTTTTGATCACAGAGGCAGTCGTCTTCTGGCTTACCCTCAGCTTCATATTTTGGTTGACAAGAAGCCTTCCCGTTTTGTGGGGCTTGGTTCTGGCGAGAAGCGTGCTTCTACACATTTTTCTTCCTGAACCCTCACCTTTGATACTGTTACCTTATATGGGCATTACTGCCATAACTATTTTAGTGATAGGAGTTACACAAATCTATAGTAAGAGGAGGTCATGTGCAGAATATTCTTCAAGATAGGTGGCTAAAGAAAGCTTTGCCATTTATTATCATCCTGGCCTTTGTTGGCTGGTCTTATCTGGTTTATCAATGGTTTCAGGGTATCAACCTTATTCCATCGGGGATAAATATCGGTCCAATTCATATCCGTCTCTACAGTGTTTCTATCCTTATAGGAGCAATAGCAGCTTATATTTATGCTCTGTATCGTGCAAGGTCTGGTGGTATATCTTCAACTGTGGTAGATGACTTTCTTCTTCTGGGTATACCCACAGGCCTTATTGGAACCAGACTGGCTTATGTATTTCAGAACTGGCATTATTTTAAAATTGACCTTATTAGAATTTTATATATCTGGGAAGGTGGTTTAACCCTTCATGGAGGGCTTATGGGGGGGGTTATCCTTCTTTTAGTCTATACAAGGGTAAGAAAATTATCTCCCTTAAAGATTGGAGACGCCTTCGCCCCAACACTATTCATAGCTGAAGGAATCGGGAGATGGGGTAATTTCTTTAACCAGGAACTCATAGGCTATCCCACAAATTCTTTTATTAAGATGTTTGTAAGTCCTGTTTACAGACCATGGGGATATGAGAATTACAGCTATTTTCATCCAGTATTTCTTTACCAGTCGGTTGTAAATATAGCTTTTCTAATTGTTCTCCTTTACTTTGAAAAGAAAAAATTATTTAAAGAAGGAGAGGTTCTTGTAGGATTCTTCTTCCTACACTCGCTGGGTAGATTTCTGGTAGAGTTTCTAAGAATTGAACCCAGGATTTTTGCTGGACTTTCTTTAGCTCAGCTGGTTAGTGTAGGGATTATGGTTATAGCTGTTTTAGTGATTCTGGTCTTAAGAAAACTTAAAGGGTTTAAGTGTTCGAGTAGTGAATAAATACAGGATTCAAGGTGTCCAGGAGTCAATCCCCGAACCCCTGAATCCTCGAACCCTGGAACCCTGCTTAGTAAATCCTTGAACCCTGTTTATTAACTAAATGGAAGAAGAATCATGAATGTAATAATGTTAAATTTAAAAATTGGAGGATATAATGGAAGATTTTTTAAGGATTAAACCTAACGAGTGGAAGCCAGGCAAATTGGCTTTACTTTTAGCGAGCTCCACTGAAGCAGAGGAGTTGTTATTAAAAGACCTTGTTGTTGAACATACTCCTTTTTACAGATTAGCAGTTACCAAGATAGGTGGAATGTCTGTTGATATTAAAAAGAAGATTATACCAGCGGTAGTTGGAGCTGCCTTGAACTGCAAGATTATCAATAAGACTCCTGGTGAGTTGCACTCTCTTATCCATGCGACTCAAGAAGCATTGGAAAGTTTCCTATGTCCAATTCATCTCGATGCCAGCTTGGCTCTTAAGATAGCCCTTGTAGGTGATGGAGACTGGCTTTGTGTAGCAGTCTATGGGGATAGTGCTATATATCCATTAACCAATCATGAGCGAGTAGGTATGGGGACCATGCACCTGGCTAAAAGAAAAAGACGAGAAGACGATACTGTAGAAGAAAATAATAATTTCTTGCAGGTAGATACAAACCTGTAAATAAATGTCTATTTCTGACTCTGTAGTGGTAGCAGTGGATAGCGGGGAGCTTTTCACCCGCTCTATCTACCACTATAAAATCAGGGAAAAAATCCCACCTGTTGGGGGAAGGGTCCTTGTTCCTCTGGGTTCAAAGGATACTTCTACAGTGGGTATAGTCCTTGGTACTTATCCTCCTGAAGTTGAGCTTGAACTTAAACCTGTTTTAGAAATTATTGATGAGGCGCCTTTATTATCTCCTTATCTTCTGGAGCTCCTTATCTGGACTTCACACTATTATATGAGCCCCTTTTTTCAAGGACTTCGCCTCTCCCTTCCACATCCACTATATGGGAAGGGCGTGGAGAAGGTTCAGCTTATTACTTCAAAAGAAGAAGTGCATGTTGAACTTACAGCTTTAAGAAAGAGAGGTTCTACTCTTAAAGGAGACATTCTGGAGTACGTTCTTCTTCATCCTGAAACTACCCTCGATTTACTGAGGAGAAGATTCAAAGGGGGAATCAAAAAAGCCGTCCAGGATCTGGCAACAAAAGGATTACTGAAAATCTCTCCTTTAAGGTATATTTATAGAAAAGATACCATTCACAAAGCATCCGTCTATTTTCTGGCTTCAGAAGAAAAACCATCGGTTTTTCGTCCCTTTCCTAATCCACTGTCTTCATTGAAAAAAGGAGAAGTAGATAAACTATTAAAGTCAGGGCGTTTATTAAAAAAAGATGTTTCCATTACAAGGAAACGCTATCCTAAAGAAGAAAATTATCACCATATAATAGAAGGCGAACCAAGTTTACGTCAGGAGTATATTCTGGAGAGGGTAAAAAAGGTTCTTAAAAAAGGGGGTCAGGTTTTAATTATTTCTCCTCGTCTTTACCACAGTTATCACTGGTTAAGTCTTATTTTCAAGACTACAGGCAGAAAACCACTACTCTGGTCTGAGCACAAAAGCCTGGAGAAACGAACAAAGGAGTGGGAAGGGATAAGGACAGGCTTAAGGAAAATTGTGGTTGGTGGTCCAAGATCTCTTTATCTACCCTTTAATAAATTAAGCTTGGTAGTTATTGATGAACCGGAGTCAGGGAGTCTGAGGTTACTGGCCTCTCCTGAAGTTGATGCTATGACAGCAGCGCTTTTCATAAAAGAAAAAGATTTGAGTTCAATTATAATATCTACTTCATTTTTAAATCCTACCCTTCTTTATCTTAAAGAAAGTGGTTCATTTAAACGGATAAAGATGGGAGAGAAGGTTAATAACCCCTTCAGATTTGTAGATTTGCCTAAGGAAGATACTTTTCCCTCTGAAATTACCATAGAAATAGATAATGTTCTTAATGATAAAGGTATAGTTCTTTACCTTTTGAATCGTCGTGGGTACTATACTGCTTCACTGTGTAAAAATTGTGGATTTACCTTTAAATGTCCAAACTGTAATTTGAATCTTGTTTATCACCTGAAGACTGGTTTACTACACTGTCATAGCTGTGGCTTTCTTTCATATCTTCCCCAGAAATGTCCCAGATGTAACAGTAGTGATTTAGCTATGGTGGGTGTTGGGACACAAAGAATATCAGAAGAATTGGAATCGTTGTTTGGAGTAAAAGTGTTGCGCATTGATAAAGATGTAATAGAAGAAAAAGGCCGGGAAACAATTCTCAGGACGTTAAAAGATGTAAGGCCCTTGATAGTTGTGGGGACAGATTTGACCTTTTCTTTTATGTACGACTTTAAGCCGTTACTTTGTATTTACGGTAATCCGGATTTAAACCTTAGACTACCCGACTTCAGAGGCGAAGAGAGGGTTTTAAAAACTGCTTACCTTCTTTTAAGGTGGAGTGGAAATCCTGTTTATATGCTTACCCAGGGAGAACTTCCCATTAATCCAGAACTCTGGGAAGAGGAAGGGGTAAGAGAAATTCTGGATAAATATGAAAAATATGGTTATCCACCTTATAAAAGACTTGTGGCTGTGTATTATAGTGGAACTGTTTTGAGCAGTGTTAAGACAGAAAGTTTCAGGATTAAGGAGATGCTGGATATGGAGTTTAAAGATAAGATTAAATCATACGTGCTTAACTATAAAAGTAAAGGAAGGTTCGTTGGAGTGGTATTATTAAAGGTGGAAAACGAAATGGATTTATATAACAGGCTTTTTGACTTTTTCAAAACAAGAAATAGCTGGATAAAATTAGTACCTGATCCTCAAGGATTGGTTTTTTAATAGATGATAAAAGAAATTCTTACTGCGGAAAACCCTTCCTTAAGAAAGAAAAGTGACTGGGTTAATGAGATAACCCCGGGTATCAAGGCTTTAATTGGAAATATGAGAGATACTCTAATAGCCTCACAAATAAAAGGAATTGGGCTGGCTGCTCCCCAGATAGGGGTAAATTTAAGGGTCATCATAGTCATTGTTTCCGAAAACAAGAATGATAAAATTCTTACTCTGATTAACCCCGAGATATTGAGTTCATCAGGAGAAGAAGAGGGTGTAGAAGGATGTCTCTGCTTTCCTCATCTTTATGGTCTTGTTAAAAGGGCAAAGAAGATGAAGGTGAGCGCGCTTGATGAGAAAGGAAGGTCTGTTGTCTCTGAATTTAAAGGTTTAGCTGCCAGGGTGATACAACATGAAATTGACCACTTAAATGGAATACTTTTTGTAGATCGGGTGACAGACATTGGTAGCCTGAGATATGAAGGTCCTGTTCTTAGGAAGTAGTGATTTTTCTTTACCTACTTTAAAGCTTTTTACAGAGAAAAGCTTGATATCAGGTGTTGTTACCAGGGCTCCCAAGAAGAGAGGCAGAGGTCTTCTGGAGGAATCAACTCCAGTTGGTAAAGAAGCTAAGAGGTTGGGTTTAACTCTTTATGAATTAGATTCCCTAAAAGAACTAAAAGATGAAGCCTTGGAGGATGTTAATATTCTGGTTTCTGCGGCTTTTGGACTTTTTATTCCGCCTTCTGTTTTTAATCGTCCACCTATGGGTGGAATTAACTTACATCCATCGCTTTTACCTCTTTATCGGGGTCCTGTTCCCATAGAAAGAGCTCTTATGGCAGGGGAACTGTTAACAGGAGTTTCCATTCATTATCTGGTTAAAGGTATTGATGAAGGAGACATTCTGGCGCAGGAAGAGATAGCTATAGGAGAAGAAGAAAATTACGGAGAATTAAGCCATCGTCTTTCTATTATTGGTGCTAATCTTCTTCTTAAAACTGTTGAAGGGTTATTTAGAGGGGAGATAATACCCCGACCACAGGACCATTTGAAGGCAACTTATTATCCCTTCCTGAAAAGAGAAGAAAGGGTTATTAACTGGGGTAGAGAAGGCAAGAGCATCTTTAACCTTATAAGAGCATTAAGTCCCAAACCAGGTGCCCTTACCTATCACGAAGGTGAAGAATGGAAGATTTTTAAAGTCAGGGTTCTGGATGAAACGAACAATGATATGGATATCTCAATACTTGAAGATAAACCCGACGGAAGTTTTATAATCAGCAGAGACTCTCTCCTGGTTAAAAGCAAAAAATGTGTTTTAGAGATTCTCCTTCTTCAAAGACCCGGTAGAGAACCACAACCAGCATCATCCTTTGTTAAAGGTTTCAGATTGAAAAAGGGAAGGCTCTACTCCAGTGTTAAATAAATTTACACATATTATCTTGCTTCTGTCTCTTTTACTACTTTTAGGATGCATATCTGAAACTGAACAGGTTCTGGTGCCTAATATTGAGGGGCTTACTTTGAAAGAAGCCCAGCAGAAACTGACACTTATAGAATTATCTATGGAAGTAAAGGAAAAAGTATATACAGGGGATATAGTGGATAGTAAGGTATTGAGCCAGTACCCCAAAGGACACCTGCTGGCACGAAAGGGCAGCGTGGTATATGTGGTGGTAGGGGTTGGTCGTCAAAGGATAGAAATTCCAAGCTTGATAGGTTATACATATTTAGAGGCTGTCATAATTCTCAAGTCACAGGGCTTAATCCTTAGGGAATTACTCTGGAGAGAAGATGAGAAGAAAGCTTATGGAGTAGTAATAGAACAATCCCCTCCTGCTGGAGCTCTGGCATTTTCAGGTGACGGTGTGACTGTTACCTTGAGTCATGGTAAATGGGTGATAGTTCCTAATCTCATCGGGTTAAAGGTAGGAGAAGCAGAAAAGGTATTAGTAGAATCAGGATTAATATTGGGTATAGTCACCCCTGAAGAGTATTATAAAGATAAAGAAGTAATAATTACAGAACAATTTCCAACTGTGGGTAATAGAGTACCGGAGAAGTCTATGGTTCATTTTAAGGTTAGAAAGGAATAGGGAATATGGTAAGAACACATCCGTCTATACTAGCTTCTGATTTAAGTTGTCTTTGTGAAGCTGTGCGTATGGCAGAAGAGGCAGGAGTTTCAGCCTTACAAGTTGATGTTATGGATGGTCATTTTGTTCCAAACATTACATTTGGTCCCAAGACTGTAAAGGATTTGAGAGCTAGGACAGACCTACCTCTGGAAGTTCATCTTATGGTGGAAGACCCTTTAAGGTGGGTAGAACCTTTTTCTGAATCGGGGGCTTCAACACTAATAGCCCATATAGAGGCAACCTCTCATATGGACAGGTTTATCCAGCTCACACGGAAAAAAGGTCTCAGTTGTGGAGTGGCTATAAACCCTTCTACCCCCCTTGAAGCAGTTAAGGAACTTTTAAAGTTGGTGGATATTCTTTTACTCATGGGAGTTAATCCTGGATTTCACGGTCAGGAAATGGTTTCATATCTACCTGATAAACTCCAGCGTGCTAAAAAGTTGTTATCAGAGTACGCGCCCCAGGTTTTAATTGAAATAGATGGAGGAGTGAATGAGACCAATGCCCCATTACTTGTGAAAAATGGCGCAGATATACTGGTTCTCGGAGCTTCATTCTATCTTAATCCTCAAAGAAGGGAGCTGATAAGCTTTCTTAACTCAATATCCTGATCTTAAGAGTTTAAGTGGAATAATCCTGTCAGGAGGTCAAGGAAAGCGACTGGGAGGAGTAAAAGCCCTGAGAAAGCTGGGAGATATTCCACTTCTTATTCGAGTTCTGGAAATACTTTCACCTCTGGTTAATGAGGTAGTAATAGTTACGGACAACGAAGAGACCCTTGAACCCTTAAAAAATGAGTTAAATGGATATACGCTGGTGACGGATTCATTCTCTTCTATAGGAAATGGAAGTGAAATAGATGTACTTCTGGCTGGAACTTCTTCGGTAACAAATGAAAAAAGTTCAGCCCTTACTGGTTTGTATTCAGGTCTAAGGGATGCAAAGAATTTTTATTCACTGGTTGTGGGATGTGATATGCCCTTTCTAAATCCAGTGCTTCTAAACTACATGGCTTCTCAATCGTCAGGTTTTGATGTAGTTATTCCTGAGATTCGTGGTTTGATAGAACCGCTACATGCAATTTACTGTAAGACTTGCTTACCTACCATTGGAAAATTATTAAAAGTTCAAGAATACAGCCTGAGAGCTCTCTTACCCCGCCTTACAGTGAAAAATATACCAGAAGGAGATATCAATAGGTTTGATCCCAAACAACTCAGTTTCTACAATATAAACACGGAAGCAGATCTCCAAAGAGCAGAGCTTCTCCTGGATGAGGAAGGAAAAGTGCTATGAGATTAATGGAGAGGTCGGTAGGAGCTGTAGTTTTCAGAGAAAGGAAAGAGCTGGAGTTCTTGTTGCTTCGCTATGGCGCTGGCCACTGGGATTTTGTAAAGGGAAACAGAGAGAAAGGCGAGAGAAGTAAAGAAACCCTTCTAAGAGAATTGAAAGAGGAGACAAATCTTCAAGAGGTAGAACTTGTTGATGGTTTCAAAGAGAGAATTACCTATTTTTTTCGGGAAGGGGGCGGATTAGTCTTAAAAGAAGTAGTATTTTATCTTGCTCGGCTCAAAAACGGAGAAGTTCAAATTTCCTTTGAGCATACTGATTTTGGCTGGTTCTCTTATGAAGAATGCCTTAAAACACTAACTTTTAAAACAGCAAAAGATGTCCTTAAAAAAGCTCACAATTATCTTATTAAGGAGGAAGGATAAAATTGAAGGGAAGAGGAAAAAAAAGTTTAAAAGAAATTGATGCGTTCTTGAAGGGAGCTAAGAGGCTGATAGGCAGAAGAGGGGGTAAGGGAGGGTTTATCATGACACTGGTAGCTATAGCCATTATGATAACTGCTGTGATTATGAACTCTTCATCCCCAGGATTGGATACAGATTCTTCCTTTTTGGAAGTTGAAGTGAGCAAGGTCATAGATGGAGATACAATAGAGTTTCTATCTGAAAAAAACGAAACCATTAAAGTAAGACTTATAGGTGTTAATACACCCGAAAGGGGTAGGCCCTATTATAAACAAGCTGCTGATTATACAAAGAAGAACCTTCTCGGAAAAATAATATATCTGGAACTGGACATTGCTCCCAAAGATAAATATCAACGCACCCTCGCTTATGTATGGTTGTCTCCTCCGTCTAAATCAGATAAACCAACAGATGGGGAGATTCGCACCAAGATGTTCAATGCCCAAATTCTTCTTGATGGCTATGCTGATATTATGACCATTCCACCTAATGTCAAATATCAGGACTATTTTTTGAAGTATGTGAGGGAGGCTAGAGAAGGCAGTCGGGGTTTGTGGAAGTAAAAGATAGGAGGTAGTCACCCTCTATATTTTGTATAATTACCGGATAGAGAGCTTTTTGATTCCGTTCTGCAAAGAATTTGACTTTTATATACTCCGAAGAATAACCTGTTAAACAATCACCCCTTTTCTTTTCAGCCAGAACTTCCAGGGTTTGGCCTATTTTAGTGGAAGCGAAAGACAAAAAAGAAGAATGAGCCATTTTTTGAGCTCTTTCCATTCTTTCTTTGATGATATCAGGTTTTATTCTGGGAAGTTTGCTAGCTGGGGTATGTGGGCGTGGCGAAAAGGGGAAGAGGTGAACTTTAACAAAACTAGCTCTTTTTATCGCATCCAGGGTATAGAAAAAATCTTCTTCTTCCTCTTGGGGAAATCCTATCATAATGTCAGTTGATATTCCTATTCCGCTAATCCTACTTCTAATCATCTCAATTTTCTCAAGAAATTCCTCCCGGTTGTAGGGTCTTCCCATCGCTTTTAATACCTTTGTTGACCCCGACTGAAGGGGGAGGTGCAGATGTTTTGCCAACCTTGAGTCCCTTTCTATTATTTTAATTAATTCTTCTTCAGCTTCCAGGGGTTCTAAAGAACTGAGTCTTAGCCTGAAGGGTTGTTCTATGGTCAGTATTTCTTCAAGGAGGGTCACCAGATTTAGACTTAAATCCTTTCCGTAAGCCCCCAGGTGAGTACCAGTTAGAACTATCTCATAGAAGCCATGTTTAAGAAGATTTGAAAATTCTTCTATTACTCCTGAAACAGGTTTGCTCCTGATTCTGCTACCTCGGAGTGTTGGAACAATACAGTAAGTGCAACAGAGGTCACAACCTTCTTGAATTTTGAGAAAGGCTCTGGTATGTCCCTTATGGTCTTCTATACTGAGGTCTTCAAAGTGCCTTAAGTCACTTTTTTTATAACCTTCTACCCTTTCTTTTAGAAGCTCGGGTAGTTCTTTTCTCCTGCCGAAACCAACTGTTAGGTTGAAAAGTTCCCTGTCAGGTGGTGTTGGATAGCAACCTGTGAGAACAAAAAAACCATTATTATAACTGCTCCTGATCTTATGAGCATATCTTGTCCACTCTTTTTCTGCTTTTTCTGTTACCGAGCAGGCGTTGACTATATAGGTATCTGCCCTGTCCTCACCTGCTTCTATAAACCCTTCTTTCAGGAGAAGTTCCCTTATGGCCTCTCCTTCGTATTGATTTGTTTTGCATCCAAAGGTTTTAATAAAAAAGGTATTTAAAGTTGGATTAGACATTGAAGGTTGGTTTTACCCAAGATCTCCATAGCTGTGGAGAATTAGGGAAAGGGCTACCAAAACAGCTGTCCTGACCTTGAATACAACTTCTCCTAAGCTTACTTCTTTACCACCTTTCTCTTTTATCAGCTCAATTTCTTCCTTTTCCCACCCGCCTTCAGGCCCAATAAAGATAAGGATATTGGAAGGTTTTACACCCTCAAAAACCTTCCTTAAAGGTATAGTGCTTTCCTCATAAAAAACGAGGGCCAGGTCATGCTTCGGTGTTTGATTAAGAAAATCCTTCAGAAAAATAGGTGTGTGTATAACGGGGAGAGTTCTTCTTCCAGAGACTCTTATAACCTCTTCTATGATTTTGCGGTAATGTTCCATATCTCTTCTCAATCTTCCCTGGACTCTACTGGTATAGAGTGGATAGAAGGACTTAACACCCAACTCAGTTCCCATATACAGCACATCTTTAAAAGTGTCTTTTTCAGGAATCCCCAGGACCAACATCAAGTTTACAGAAGGGTCTTTTTTAAGGGGTACTTCTTCTAAAACCTTTCCTATCAGACTGTCTTTACTGAAATTCTCAGTCTTTACCAGAAATTCCCTTTCTTCTGCTCTCAAGAGAAACTCATCTCCTGTCCGCAATCTTAATACTCTGGAAGCGTAGTGGTATTCTTCTCCCTCAATAAGAACAAGGTCTCCTGAAATATTTCCTTTAAGTATTCGAGGTATGGTCATTATTGACTGGTTTCTCTTTACTTTGAAGTTTCTCTTTTCTCTTTTCCATAAGGTGAAGATATATCATCTTTGCTCTGATAAACCGTCTAATGAGAATAGTAGTATAAATACCCATAAGGGCGAGAAATATTATGATGACAAGGTATCCCCAGATGGGTATTTTGTATTCAGGGTTAAAAATATAGACCCTTCCTTCCAGATCTTTTTCGCCTGGGGCACCAACTGCCAGTTTACCCATTCTATTTTTTGAAGGGATAAAAACCAATGAGGTACCAAAAAAAGAATCTTGTTGTGGAACAGCTGTGGTCAATGAGTAAAACAGGGCAGTAGTCTTACCAGAGTAAGCAAAGACAAACCCCTGATTAGTGATATCCTTTTTTGACTTCTGGAAAGCACCAATGATAAAGTCATCTCCTTTGTCTCCGTTTATATCTATCAGGATTATTGAACTACCAAAGTAGGCGTTAGCAGAAACATCAGGAGTGGTCAGGGAATGGGTGAATATTTTTTTTGCTCCATCATATATATAAACCTTCCCCTGACCGAAGCTTTTCCCTACCATTTCTCCTGGAGCACCAATGGCGATATCTGCTTTTCCATCTCCATTAATGTCTCCCGTTGCTAATGCATAACCGAAAAGTGACATAGGACCAGGGTTGGGCGTGGTTATTATGTTAAGGAGCGACCACTTCTTTTCTCCGCCCTCTCCTTTACGACCAAAGATGTATACCTCTCCTTGTGAAGAAAATCCTCCGGTTTCACCTCCTATAGCACCTGCTATCAACTCTTTTATACCATCTCCGTCAATATCACCTGAAGCAAGAGAGCTCCCCAGGTTAATATTTTTGTTAAGGTCAGTAGGAGCTAAGATGTCCATTAGAGAGAAATCAGTACCACTGAAGATGTACACTCTCCCGTGGGTTTTTCCGGTTTTACTGGAGCCAACCGGGATGGCAGTTGTTAATGTTGTATTTTCCGTAGGAGCTCCGATTATTATCTCAGCTCTTCCGTTTCCATCAAGGTCTTTCATAAGAACAGAGTAACCAAATGAAGAATACTCTTTGTAGTTAGGATTGGCAAATGAATGAAGGAGATAGCCTTTTCCGTCAAAAAGATAAGCCCTACCTACACCAGACGCTTCCTTCATATTTTCTCCCCTTGCCCCCACCAGTACTTCCCATCGTCCATCTCCGTCAAGGTCTCCTGAAGATAAAGAAGAACCAAAATAACCATCTATCTGGGGATTGGGGGAATTTAAGGCAAAAAGATATTTACCACCCTCGTCAAAGATATATACTTTACCTTGATTGTGGTTATCACCAACTCTTTCCTGTTCAGAAGAGACTATTATCTCGTATTTTCCATCGCCATCAAAATCTCCAGTAGTCATAGTATGGCCAAATGTACTGTAAATTTGTGGGGTGGGACTTTTCAGAGAGATAATAGGAGTTCTGCCAAATACTGATAAAGGAGTGAAGGTGAGAAGTAAAACAAGAGCAAGGGAAAGGAATTTAAAACTTATTAATTTATGTCGGTTTTGATTTTTAAGTCTTTTCATACTGCCACCTTTTTTTGTTTAGTTCATTTTTATATTCATTATAACCCATAAAATAAATTTGGGGTCAGGTCTACGCATTTGACATATTACTGACTTCATGTAATAATTACTACATAATAAATAACGTTGAGGAGAGATAGACTATGGCGCGACCGCTTAGAATCGAATACCCAGGAGCATTCTACCATATTACCTCAAGAGGCAATGAACAAAAAGCTATTTTCCAAGACGATAAGGAAAGAGAGAAATTTCTTTACTATTTAGAAACAGCCCACCAAAGATATAGTGCTGTAGTCCATGTATATTGCCTTATGGGCAATCATTATCACCTTTTATTAGAAACACCTCTGGGAAATCTTTCTCAGATTATGAGGCATATTAATGGTGCCTATACTACCTATTACAATATCAAAAGACAGAGAACAGGTCATCTTTTTCAGGGGAGGTATAAAGCAATAGTTGTGGATGCCGATGAATATGCTGGAGAGCTGTCTCGGTATATACACCTCAATCCTGTCAGGGCTAAAATAGTAAATAAGCCTGAGGAGTATAAATGGTCAAGCTATCGGAGTTACTTAGATATGGAAAAACCAGCAAAATGGCTTACCATAGACTTTATTCTCAGTTATTTTGGGGTGGAAAACAACCTTTCACAAAGGGAATATCGTAACTTTGTTGATGTTCTTACTGATATAAGGCACGAAAGTCCCTTAAAACAAGTTACAGCTTCGACAATACTTGGCGGATTTGATTTCATCAATGAGATTAAGGATAAATATCTAAACAACAGGACAATTGATCGGGATGTTCCTGCCTTAGTAGAACTTAAGAAGGCATCGATAGTAGAGATAAACCAAAAGGTTAAAGAAGTATTTGAGAGAGATACAAATTTAATAAAGAAAGCTTCTATTTATATCTGTCATAGATACAGCAGCAGAACACTTAAAGAAATAGGGGGATATTTTCAAATAGGGGAATCGGGTGTTACAAAAGCCAGCCAAAGGTTTTATGAACTATTAAAGAATGATAGTGAAATAAGGAAAAAGGTGGTGTATATTTGTAAGAGGTTGAAATTGTCAAATGCGTAGACCTGACCCCTAAGTTATAATTTATAAAAAGAGGTGAATAACATGGTTTTAGTAACAGGTTCAACAGGACACCTGGGAAATGTCCTGATAAGAGAACTCCTATCAAGGGGCGAAAAGGTACGAGCGATGATTTTACCGGGCGAGAGAATTGATTCGCTGGAAGGACTTAAAGTTGAAAGAATAATAGGTAATGTACTTAATCCTGACACCATTGATAGAGCCATGTTAGGTATGGAGTTAGTTTATCACCTGGCAGGCATTATCTCTATTGTACCTGGCAAAAATGAAATAATGAGAAAGGTGAATGTAGAAGGAGTACAAAATGTAGCCCGGGCTGCCCTTAGAGCAAGAGTTAAGCGAATGGTTCATGTAAGTTCAATTCACGCATTCAGGCGGGAGCCTCATGGTGTGATTATTGATGAAAACACTCCCCTGGCACTGGATGCTCCTTCTGGGAGTTATGATAGAACTAAAGCGGAAGGAACCCGGGTACTGCTTGAAGTGGTTAAAGAAGGACTTGATGCCGTGATTGTTTGCCCTACCGGGATTTTCGGTCCCCATGATTTTCTTGGTTCTCATATGGGTCAGGTGATTAAGGATTTCTCGAAGAAGAAGCTACATTTTCTGGTTGATGGAGCCTATGATTTTGTGGATGTCCGTGATGTAGCGAGGGGAATTGTTCTGGCAGGTGAAAAGGGTAGAAGAGGTGAAATTTATATTCTTTCGGGTAATCAAATTACAGTGAAGGAGTTGAAAAAGCTTGTCCAGGATGTTTCTGGTGTTCGTTCTCCGGGCATCGTCGTTCCTCAGAGATTAGCAATGTTTTTCGCAAACTTTATACAGCGCTTTTACCATTTGTCAGGAGTAAAACCCAGGTTTACCTCGTATTCTCTCCAAACCCTCAGTGAAAATTCAGTTTTCAGTTGTAACAAAGCCCGAAATGAACTGGGATATTCTACTCATCCCGTTAAAGAGACAATTTTAGACACTCTTGTTTGGTGGAAGATGCATCATAGACTTCATTCCCGTACAACACGGTCATTGAAAAACAAACCCTCACTTATAAAATAAATAGGGACAGTTCTTAATTTATTCTGGCTTCTTTAGAATATAAAAAAGGTGGTCGGGGCGGGCAGTTTGTTGTCTCGCTCTCCCCGCCACCTTCGGTATCTTCCATTGCCT
>JBBIUB010000019.1:0-17961 GCA_037440465.1 Coprothermobacterota bacterium
AGGTTTAAGATTCGCCATCCGAGAAGGCGGGCGTACAGTAGGTGCTGGAGTGGTGGTAAAGATTTTGGAGTAGAGATAGAGGAGAATTAATGTGGCTCGAAAACAAAGGATGCGGATAAAACTTCGCTCATACGACTACCATATTCTGGATCAGGCTGCAAAGCAGATAGTAGATACTGCTAGGAACAGGGGAGTTAAAGTCTCAGGACCTACACCTTTACCTACAGATAGAAAAATATATTGTGTTTTACAGTCTCCTCATATTGATAAAGATTCCCGAGAGCATTTTGAGATTCTTATACACAAACGTCTTATAGAAATATTAGACCCTACACCAGAAGTAATTCAGGCTTTAACTAATTTAACATTACCAGCCGGGGTTGACATTCTGGTCAGGCTATAGGTGGAAATTATGAAGTGGTTATTAGGTAGAAAAGTTGGCATGACAAGGTTGTTTACTTCTTCAGGAGCTATTGTAGGAGCTACTATTATCTCTGCAGGCCCCTGTTATGTAGTTGGAGAACAAGGCGATCTTTTAGAGATTGGTTATGATGAAGTACCAGAAAAGAATCTGAATAAAGGAGTTCTGGGTAAATTTAAACGAGCTAATCTTCCTCCTTTAAGGATAATAAGAGGGTTCAAATTCTCACCAGCTGCATATAAAATCGGTGATATTTTAACATTGAGTATTTTCAGTGAAAATGAACAAGTTGATATAACAGGAATTACTAAAGGTAGAGGTTTTACTGGTGCTATGAAAAGATGGGGTTTCAGCGGTGGAAATAAAACCCACGGTGCTACACAATGGCATAGGAGAGTTGGATCTATTGGGCAAAGGACAACACCAGGAAAGATTTATAAAGGGAAGAAAATGCCAGGCCATTTTGGCAACAGCCAGGTAACGGTTAAAAACCTTTCTATTCTAAAGATATTACCTGAGCAAAACCTAATCTTCCTTAATGGGAGTGTTCCGGGAGCGAGAGGTAGCTTAGTAGTAGTGAGGTCAAAAAGTGAAAGTTAGATTTTATGATTTTCTTCAGAATTTAGATAATGAATTAGAGTTAGCAAATATCAAGGAAGTTGAACTTGATACAGCTCTATTAAACCAAGTAGTAAAATCAATAGAAGCTAATAAAAGAGCAGGAACTCGAGCGACAAAAAGTAGAGGAGATGTAAAAGGTGGTGGTCGTAAGCCATGGCCTCAAAAACATACTGGTCGAGCAAGACATTCGACGATACGATCACCTCTCTGGATTAAGGGGGGTCATACCTTTGCTCTGGAACCAGGAAGACCCTATTTAAAATTAAATTCCAAGATAAAGAAAAATACTTTATTAGACCTGCTTTCTTTTAAGGCTGGAGAGGGACACATTTGCCTCGTTGACGCAATAAACATAGATGTTCCTTCTACTTCCCAAGCTCAGAGTCTTATAAGTAAATTGGGATTAAAAGGCCATAAAATTGCTTTTATTACATCTGATAGCAAAGAAAATGTTTTCAAATCATTCAGGAATCTAAAAGACATAGAAGTAATACCTGTTGATGAGTTAAATATAAGACATTTGCTCCTTAATAATAAATTGGTATTTGAGTATGAAGCTTATAGGAAACTGACGGAGAGGTCTTAGATATGGATTATATAAATATTATATTGAAACCAATACTTACAGAGAAAAGCCTGATTTTAGCTAGAGAGAGAAATTTTTACTCTTTCTGGGTTCATCCTAAATCTAACAAAACGGAGATTAAGAACGCTATTCAACAGGCTTTTAAAGTTGATGTAGTAGAAGTAAACACAGCCAGGCATAAAAGAAAAGAAGTTAAGCATGGAAAGATCACTGGACTGAGAGCAGAACGAAAAAAAGCTTGTGTTCAGCTAAAAACAGGACAGAAGATACCAATATTTGAAACCGGATAAGCGAAGGAGAAAAGAGGATGGCTTTAAAAACATATAAACCGACTACACCAGCCAGGCGTCATAGGAGTGGTTTGGATACTGCTATTCTTACTGAAAAAGAGCCAGAAAGCAGTTTAACGTACTATATTCACAGATCAAAAGGTAAAAATAATCAAGGAAAAATTACCTCAAGATTTCGTGGGGGTGGAGCAAAAAGGCTTTTCCGTCAAATAGATTTTAAGAGGGATAAGGACGAAATTAAAGCAACAGTTGAAGCAATTGAATATGATCCGAACAGATCAGCTTTTCTAGCCCTCATAAACTATGAGGATGGAGAAAAAAGATATATTCTACACCCTGAAGGGTTGAATATAGGAGAGGTTGTAGAATCAGGTTCCAGAGTAGAAATAAAGATAGGTAATGCTACAACTCTTAGGTTAATACCAGTAGGAACCCTGGTTCATAATCTCGAACTTGTTCCTGGTCGTGGAGCTGCTCTTGTAAGGTCAGCTGGCTCATCAGCACAGATATTAGCAAAGGAAGGTGAGTATGCGATTATACGCCTTCCTTCTAAAGAAGTTCGTAAGGTAAATCTAAATTGTAGAGCAACGGTTGGGAGAATTGGTAATGTAGATTCGGGCAATATTAGCCTTGGTAGTGCTGGTAGAAGCAGGCACATGGGAAGAAGACCTCATGTGAGAGGTAAAGCAATGAACCCAGTAGATCATCCACATGGAGGTGGAGAAGGAAAAGCTGGCGTAGGAATGCCTTCTCCGAAGACACCCTGGGGTAAACCTGCCAGGGGTTATAGAACCAGGAGAGGAAAACGTGCTTCTGATAAGTTCATTATGAAGAGGAGGAAGTAGTAGGCGTGAAAGAAAAAGAGTTATTTGTTGAGCCCAAACTACTAAAAAGGATAATGGCTATGAATGCTAAGGGCGAGAAATTTTTACTTAAAACATGGTCTCGAAGGTCAGTAGTGATACCTGAAATGATAGGGCATACGATTGCTGTGTATAATGGACGTGTTCATATTCCTGTTTACATAGCTAAGGATATGATAAACCATAAGTTAGGTGAATTTTCACCAACAAGAACATTCAGGGGTCATGGCTCGCCTACTGAAAGATCTACGGCTCTAAAATAGATAAGGAGAGAATCCAGTGGATGTTTTTGCCAGACATAATTTTGCGCTAATTTCTCCTCAAAAAGCCCGGCAGGTTGTAAGGTTAGTTAAAGGCAGGAAAGCTATTGAAGCCCTGGCTATACTAAAAACCATACCACAATATAAAGGAGCAAGATTAATCTTTAAAGTATTGAATTCAGCTGTAGCAAATGCTGTCCATAATCATGGTATGGATAAAAATAAGTTATTAGTTTCTAAAGCTGCTATTGATGAAGGCCCAAGAGCAAAAAGACTATTACCAAGAGCTTTTGGTAGAGCTCATGTAATATTGAAACGTTATAGCCACATCACAGTGGCAGTTAAAGAAGTAGATTAGGAGGTGCCTTTTGGGGCAAAAGATTCATCCTTTCGGATATAGGTTAGGGATTATAGAAGGATGGGAGAGTAGATGGTTTGCTGAAGGTAAGCTATACAGCGAATTCTTAAAAGAAGACCATCTAATTAGAAAATTTATTAAGAAGCGTTTTACGCAGAGCGATATTTCTCAGATAGAGATTGAGAGAACGGGAAACAGAATTAGGATTATAATTAATACTGCTCGACCAGGAATGATAATAGGGCGTCAGGGGGCTATTCTTGAGGAGCTCAGGAAAGACCTTGAGAGAATAACCCAAAAACAGGTTAGTCCTGTAATTGGTGAAGTAAAAAACCCCTCCTTGGATGCGCAACTTGTAGCAAGAAATATAGCTTCTCAAATTGAGAAAAGAGTGGCGCACAAAAGAGCCATGAAACAAGCTATATTCAGAGCTATGAGAGCTGGTGCTCAAGGTATCAGGGTTTCCTGTAGTGGCAGATTAGGTGGTTCAGAAATTGCTCGTACTGAATGGTACAGAGAGGGTCGAGTTCCTCTTCATACTATCAGAGCTGATATAGACTATGGTATAACCGAAGCCGTTACTAGATATGGACGAATCGGGATAAAAGTCTGGGTATACAAGGGTGATTCTAAAATGTATTCTGAATCTGTGAGGATGGTGATTCCAGGTGTTGATGCCAAAACAGGTTAAACATCGTAAGCAACATAGAGGAAATATGAGAGGAAGAGCCAAGAGAGGTGATTCTCTTGCTTTTGGAGATTATGGACTTAGGGCTCTCGAGCCTTCGTGGATAACTGCTGCCCAGATTGAAGCAGCCCGAGTTTCCCTTGTACGTTATCTGAAGAAGGGTGGAAAGATATGGGTAAGAATTTTCCCTGATAAGCCAGTTTCTAAGAAACCCCTTGAAGTACGTATGGGTGGTGGAAAGGGAGAACCAGCATTTTGGGTAGCAGTAGTAAAAACTGGCAGGGTTATGTTTGAAATAGTCGGTATATCCCAGTCAGATGCCTTAGAGGCAATGAGAATTGCATCCCATAAACTGCCAATTGCTACTGAGGTTGTAATTCGTCAGAAATCAGGGGAGGTATAATATGAAACCCCAGGAACTTAGAGAACTAAGCTTGGATGAACTTGAGAGGCGACTAAAAGAACTTAAGCAGGATCTCTTTACTTTAAGGTTTCAAGTAGCAGCTAATAAGTTACAGAATGTATCTCGAATAGGAGAGGTCAGAAAAGAAGTAGCTCGGGTTTTGACAATAATGGAAGAAAGATCTTTGGAGGATTCACATGCCTAAGAAGGTTCTGTTAGGTAAAGTTGTAAGTGATAAGACACCTAAAACCAGGGTTGTAGAGGTGGAGTATACCTATAGACACCCTCTCTATAAAAAAGTAGTTCGTAAAAAGCATAGATTCTATACTCATGATGATGATAACATATCCAGAACTGGTGATTGGGTGCGTATAGAAGAAAGTCGGCCTCTCAGCCACTTAAAGAGATGGTCACTTTTGGAAGTAGTAAGGTCTTCTGAGATGGAGAAAAAAGAAAATGATTCGACCTTATAGTAGATTGAAAGTAGCGGACAATACAGGAGCTAAGGTTTTATCTGTTATTAGAGTTTTTGGTGGACCTAACAAGAAGTTCGGTTCAGTAGGGGATTTAATAGTAGCAACAGTTAAAACAGCCTCTCCAAGAGGAATGGTAGGCAAGGGTGATATTGTCAAAGCAGTAGTAGTTCGAACAAGAAAGGAAATAGGTCGTACTGATGGTACTTTTGTGCGCTTCGATGACAATGCTGCAGTAATTCTTACTGAAACTGGAGATCCTAGAGGAACAAGAATATTTGGTCCAGTAGCAAGGGAACTTCGTGATAAGAAGTTTTTAAAAATAGTTTCACTTGCACCAGAGGTTGTTTAAGGAGATTTTCTATGCGAATTAAAAAAGATGATACCGTAATTGTTTTAAGTGGTAAAGATAAAGGAAAAAAAGGTAAAATCCTTAGAGTATTACCTGAAGAAGAAAAAGTGGTTGTTCAGAATATTAACCTGGTAAAAAAACATTCCAGACCAAGCAAGAAGTCTCAAGGAGGAATTGTAAACCAAGAGAACCCAATGTCAGCTTGTAAAGTTATGCTTGTTTGCCCACATTGCAAAGAACCTACGAGATGGGTAAGGCTAACAGGTAGTTTTAAAGGTAGAGTACGGAAGTGTTTAAAGTGTGCAGAAATCATAGATAAGGAGTAAAGGAGGTTACGTGAATCCTTTAAAAGAAAGATACTTAGCCAGGGTTATCCCTCAGATGATTGATAGGTTTAATTATACAAATCCAATGGAAGTACCCAAGATTATTAAAATAACCGTAAACAGGGGTGTTGGTGAAGCTAAAACTGATAGTAAAATTCTTGATCAAGCAGTGGAAGAGCTTAAACTAATTACCGGGCAGAAACCTATAATTAGGAAAGCCAGGAAATCTATTGCCAGTTTTAAGCTTAGAAAGGGAATGCCTATTGGTTGTATGGTAACGCTTAGAGGAGAGAAAATGTACGGTTTTTTTGATAAACTCATTAACATAGCAATTCCAAGGATTAGAGACTTTAAAGGTTTTCCATCAAAGTCATTTGATGGTAGGGGAAATTTCAGTCTGGGTGTTACAGAGCAATTGATCTTTCCAGAAATACCTTATGAGAAAGTTGGGAAGATTATGGGGATGAATATATCAATAACTACCACAGCAAAGACAGATGAAGAAGGGCGAGCTCTTTTAGAACTATTAGGTTGCCCCTTCGCTAAAGTATAAGGAGGTAGAAGAGTTGGCCAGAAAGGCATTAGTATTTAAGGCCCTTAGAACACCAAAATTCAAAGTCAGGAAGTACCATAGATGTAATATATGTGGTAGACCGAGGGCTTACATCAGGGATTTTGGTTTATGTAGGATCTGTTTTCGCCAGATGGCTCATCAAGGGCTACTTCCAGGTATAAAGAAAGCAAGTTGGTAGATTGTGAGGAAGGAGGCTAAAAAATATGTACACTGATCCTATAGCAGATATGCTTACACGTATAAGGAATGCTAATCGGGAGTTTAAGGAATTTGTTGATATGCCCCATTCAAAAGAAAAAGAGTCTATAGTCAATGTTCTTTTGTCTGAGGGTTATATAAATAAATTAGAAGTTATAGACACAGATTTCAAAAAGACTTTAAGGGTATACCTTAAGTATGCTGGTAAACAGCGTGTTATTACAGATTTGAAAAGGATAAGTAAAGTTGGAGTCAGAATTTATGTTAATAAAGATAGTGTCCCAAAGGTTTTAAATGGATTAGGAGTAGCCGTATTGTCCACCTCTCAAGGTGTAATGGGGGACAGGGAAGCACGGAAGCTGAAGATCGGTGGAGAAGTTATGGCTTATGTTTGGTAGGAGGAGACAGAGATGTCACGTTTAGCTAAAAAGCCGTTGGTTATCCCTGAGGGTGTTACAGTAGAATATAGAGATGGATCTTTGGAAATCAAAGGTCCTCTTGGAACCATCACTAATGAGATTCCACAATTAATATCATTAAGGATAAATGAAGGACAAATCTGGATTGACAGGTTTTTTGATAACGAGAAAGTTAAAGCACTTCAAGGTTTAGTGTGGGCTCTTGTAAGGAATTCAATAACAGGTGTTAGTACAGGGTTTTCCAAGCGCCTACTTATAAGCGGTGTTGGATATCGTGCAAGTAAAGAAGGTGAAAACCTAATATTACAGCTGGGGTATATAAAACCAGTAACAATAACACCTCCTACCGGTATTACTCTCCAGGTAGAAACTCCTGACATGGTTGTAGTTAAAGGAGCTAATAAAGAATTGGTTGGTCTTGTGGCTTCCTATATAAGAGGAACTCGTCCCGTTGAGCCTTACAAAGGTAAAGGTATTCGGTATGAAGGTGAAATTGTGCGTAGGAAAGCAGGAAAAGCTGTGGGAAAGGTTAAAGGATAGGTGGGATATTAATGAGAAAAGATGTAGCAAGATCATTTTTACGAAAAATAAGGCATATAAGAATACGTATGAAAATTTCTGGTGATTCAGATAAACCCAGAATAGCGGTTTATAAAAGCTTGAAACACATATATGCTCAGGTTATTGATGACAGAAAGGCCACAACTTTAGCATCTGCTTCTACTCTTGATAAACAACTTAAAACTGAAATTTCAGGTAAAAATAAGAGTGAAAGAGCTAGACTCGTTGGAAAATTACTTGCAAAAAAGCTTAAGATGATAAATATTGATTCAGTTGTTTTTGACAGAGGTGGCTTTAAATATCACGGTAGGGTAAAAGCTTTAGCAGAGGCGATGCGTGAAGAAGGTATTATATTTTAGCCTGCAAGTAGGGTTAGGAGGTATTATTTGATGCAATTGGAAGAAGATAGTGTAGTGCAGCTCAAAGAAAAAATTGTTCAGATCTCCCGTGTAGCAAGGGTAGTTAAGGGAGGTAAGAGATTAAGATTCAGAGTTCTGGCTGTAATAGGAGATGAAAAAGGTTCTGTTGGCGTATCTCTTGGTAAAGCTTCTGAGACAGCTTCAGCGATACGAAAGGCTGTAGAGAAAGCAAAAAGAAATATGGTTAAAATAAACCTTGCAGGCACTACTATTACACATGAAATAATTGGTTCTCAAGGTTCAGCTCGTGTTCTTTTAAAACCTGCTGTTAAGGGTACTGGTGTTATCGCAGGAAGTGCAGTTCGCTCTATACTTGACGTATGTGGGATAAAAGACATTTTAACGAAATCCCTGGGTAGTAATAACAATGTGAACCTTGCTTATGCTACCTTTAATGGCCTAAAAAACTTAAAGAAAGTCAGTAATGTTGCTCAATTGCGGGGAAAAGACCCCAAAGAACTTCTGGAAGGCTAAGGTGGTTAGTATGGATTTAGGCTTACACAATCTAAAGCCAACTAAAGGCTCAATAAAAGAAAGAAAAAGAGTTGGACGTGGTTCAGCTTCAGGTTCTGGAGGAACTTCAGGAAGAGGGCATAAGGGACAAAAAGCAAGAGCTGGGGGCGTTGGTAAACCAGGTTTTGAAGGTGGTCAGACACCTTTATATAAAAGGATTCCTCATTATCCAGGTTTTAGAAATGCTTTTACTAAGTATTTTCAACCTGTTAATGTTACAAAGCTTAATATTTTTGAAGAGGGATCCCTTGTAACTCCATTTGAGATGTTTTCTCAGGGATTAATTTCAGATGAAAAAGGGCGAGTTAAGATATTAGGTAATGGAGAACTTAAGAAAAGATTGATAATTAAAGCCCACGCTTTTTCTAAGAAGGCTTTAGAACAAGTTGAATCTCTTGGCGGTAAAGGAGAAAAGATATAAATGTGGGCGAATCTTATAAATGCTCTTAGAATAAAAGAACTAAAAATCAGGTTTCTTAACACCATTATGGTGATTGCCCTTATAAGAATTGGTACTTATATACCAGTTCCTTATATCCAGGTAGAAAAGCTAAAGGATCTTGTAGAGCAAGGCGGGATACTTGGTCTTCTAAACCTATTTTCTGGCGGAGGTCTTGCAAACGCATCTCTCTTTGCCTTAGGCGTTTTACCATATATTAACGCTTCTATTATTATGAACCTTTTAACATCTGTTATACCTCATCTTGAAAGGCTACAACGAGAAGAAGGTCAAGAAGGTAAAGAAACCATTCAGAGGTATGTTCGTTATTTGACAGTAGCCTTAGCTACTCTTCAATCTTATGCGATGGCTATCGCGTTGTTCAGACTGGGACTACTACAGCAGGGTAATTTTCTCTCTTTAAGCTTAATTACTGTTGCTCTTACATCAGGAGCTATGTTAATCCTATGGTTAGGAGAAATACTTACCGAGATTGGTATAGGTAATGGAATTTCCCTTATTATTTTCTCTGGCATCGTTGCCCGGTTACCATCATCAGTTATGACTACCCTTCAATATGTGAGAACAGGCGAACTTCATGTATTTACTTTGGCTCTTGGTCTTCTTGGTGGGTTGCTTTTACTTGCAGCTACAATATTTACCTATCAGGCTGAAAGACGTATACCCGTTCAGTACGCCAGGAGGATTGTTGGAAGGCGTGTATATGGTGGACAGAGCACTTATTTGCCTTTAAAATTAATCCAGGCAGGTGTTCTTCCTATTATTTTTGCATCTTCCGTGCTTGTTTTTCCTTCAAGTATAGCTCAGTTTGTAGGCGGAGCTACCCTTAGAAGAATTGGTGAAATGCTTGCAAACTCACACTCCATATTACATAACTCTCTTTATTTTCTATTAATAATATTTTTCACTTACTTTTATACTTCTATTGCGTTTGATCCAAAAAGACTTTCTGATGATATTAAAAAATATGGTGGATATATTCCAGGAATAAGACCTGGAGATACAACAACAACATATATAAACACAGTATTAAGTAGAACGACCCTTCCAGCAGCAATTTTTCTTGGGTTAATAGCTGTTTCTCCCAATTTATTTACTTCTATCTTTCAAATGGAGGCATTTATTTTTGGTGGAACTGCTCTATTAATTATTATAGGTGTAGCTCTTGAGACAATGAGACAGATAGAGTCTTATCTAATGATAAGACACTACGAGGGTCTTCTAAAATAAGATGGTTTTCATCTTATTAGGCCCCCCTGGTTCAGGCAAAGGAACTCAAGGTAGGCTTTTGAGTGAAAGACTGGGGATACCCTATCTTTCTTCTGGAGATGTGCTGAGGGATTTGAGTAAAAAAGATAATGAAATGGCTTCAGAAATTAAAAGTTATATGGAAAAAGGTAAACTTATCCCGGATACCTTGATGAAAGAAGTCTTTGCCTTAAGCATTAAAACAGCTTTATTAAAGGCAAATGGAGTGATACTCGATGGTTACCCTCGCACTATCTATCAAGCTAATGATTTAGAAAATTTTCTTCAAGAACTATCTTTTTCTTCAAACATAATAAGAGTTTTAGAATTAGTAGTAAACCCAGATGAACTTATTGAAAGATTGGGCTCAAGATATGTTTGCCCAGTTTGTCAGAGGATATATCACTGGAAAAACCAAAAGTGTTTTTTAAATTTGAAATGTGAATTTTGCGGCTCATCACTTGAAAAACGGAGTGATGATAAAGAAGAAACCATTAAAGAAAGATTAAAAGAGTATGAGTTAAAGACGAGGGATTTACATGAATATTATTATAGAAAAGGTTTTCTCGTATCTATTTCAGGTGGGGGGAGTATTAGTGAAGTTGCTAAAGCAATAGAGTTGGCAGTAAAGAACTGGGAGGCAAATTGTCTGGAGTAATAGGTGTATCGATTAAGACCGATAGAGAGCTAGTTCTTATGAGAAAAGCTGGAAATATAGTGGCTGTTGTATTACAAGAGCTAAAATCTTCTTTGTTACCTGGTGTTGAGACAATGGAACTTGAAAGAAAAGCTCTTTTCCTTATTAAGACCCTTGGGGGAAAACCAGCTTTCCTTGGATATCGAGGATACCCTTATTCTATTTGTGTTTCAGTAAACTCTGAAGTAGTTCATGGGTTTCCATCGTCATATATTCTTAAAGAAGGGGATTTAGTATCTATCGATGTGGGAGTTGAATATGATGGGTACATGGCTGATGCAGCTATTACAGCAGGGGTCGGTAAAATAACTCAAGTAGCAGAGAGGCTTATTAAGGTAACCAACGAAGCACTAAATCGAGGTTTGAAAGAAGCTAAAGGGGATAATGAACTAAGAAATGTTAGTAATAAAATTCATAGTTGGGTTGAAGAATCAGGCTTCTCTGTAGTTCGAGATTTTGTTGGTCATGGTATTGGTAAAAACCTACATGAGAGTCCTTCAGTGCCAAATTTTTCTATTCCATTTTCAACTCTTAAGCTGAAAGAAGGAATGACTCTGACCATAGAACCGATGGTTACCAGTGGTAGAGGAGAAACTTATATTGATAAAAATGGTTGGACTGCTAAGACTAAAGATTGTAGTTTGGCAGCGCATTTTGAGCATACTGTATTAGTAACAGAACAAGGAGGGGAGGTCTTTACATCCCTATAGCATGAAAAAACAAGAGGTTATTGAAGTAGAGGGCAAGGTTCTGGAAGCTTTACCAAATGCTACCTTTCGTGTTGAAGTGGAGGGAGGTCATAAGGTTCTGGCTTATTTGAGTGGCCGTATGAGAATGAATTATATAAAGATTGTACCTGGCGATAGAGTCAAACTGGAAATCTCGCCTTACGATTTAACTAAAGCGAGGATAGTCTATCGTTTGGCTCTTACCTGATAGAAGCAAGGAGGATGTTTTTTAAGTGAAAGTAAGAGTTTCAGTAAAGAAAATATGTGCAAAGTGTAAAGTAATAAGAAGAGAAGGGGTTGTTTATATTATTTGCGAGAACCCCAAACATAAACAGAGACAGGGTAAATAAAGGAGGTATTAATGGCCCGTATAGTAGGCGTGGACTTACCTAAAAATAAGAAGCTTGAATTCGCTTTACGTTACATTTATGGCATAGGACCAACAAATGTTTACGATGTTTTAACAGATACTCAGATAAATGGCGAGATTAGAGTGAAAGATCTAACCCCTGAACAAGTTCAAAAGCTACAAGATGTAGTAAGTACTAAATATCGTGTAGAAGGTGATTTGAGAAAAGAGACTCACCTTGATATAAGAAAATTAATTGATATAGGTTCATATCGTGGGTTGAGACATAAGAGGGGTCTTCCCGTAAGGGGACAAAGAACCCGTACTAATGCTCGAAGCAGAAAAGGTCCACGAAGATTAGTGGGTGCTAGGAAAGGTAAGAAATAGGAGGTTATTGAATGCCAGTTAGAAAGCAGATTAAGAGGAAGAAAAAAGAAAAAAGAAATGTGCCCATAGCAGTAGCTCATATCCATTCAAGTTTTAACAATACTATTATCACTATTACTGACCATAGTGGTGATACGCTTTGCGCAACATCAGCTGGTATAGCTGGTTTTAAGGGTACAAGAAAGGGCACACCTTTTTCAGCTCAGATTGCAGCAGAAGGGTTAGCTAAAAAAGCAAAGGCAGATTTCGGGGTAATGGAGGTCGATATTCAAGTTCAAGGTCCGGGTCCTGGTAGAGAGACAGCAATAAGAGCTTTACAAGCTCACGGTCTTGAAGTAAGAAGCATAAGAGATGTGACTCCTATTCCTCATAATGGATGCCGTCCGCCTAAAAGGCGTAGAACTTAATAGGAGGCTTGTTAAGTGGCGCGATATAGAGGTCCAGATTGTCGTATTTGTAGGAGAGAAGGAGAAAAACTATTTCTCAAAGGAGAAAAATGTCTTTCCAGTAGATGTATTCTGATTAAGCGAGGAAGCCCTCCAGGTCAAGTTGTTCTTCGTAGGAGTAGCCCAACAGCTTATGGAATAAGGTTAAGGGTTAAACAAAAGCTTAAAAGAATCTACGGTTTATTAGAATCTCAATTCAGGAGGTTTTTTGACTTAGCAGGTCGGCAAAGAACTATTCCCCATGGGGAGAAGCTTATTGAACTTCTTGAACGTCGCCTTGATAATGTTGTTTACCGAATGAATTTTGCTCCTTCCAGGGATAGTGCCAAGCAGATGGTAACTCATGGTCATATAACAGTCAACGATGGAAAGGTGTATTCCCCTTCTTATATTGTTAAGATAGGTGAAGTTATTAAACTTAAATCTGATATAGCCAGAACACCTCAAGTTGAGCAATATCTTGAATTAACCAGAAATAGAAATCTTCCTCCCTGGATAGAACTTCTATCAGATGGGATTAGCGGAACGGTAGTTGAATTACCAAAACGCTCTATGATTGAACTTCCGGTTGATGAGAGATTAGTAGTTGAGTTTTATTCTCGCTAAAGGTGAGGTGAGGAATGATTTCATTTACTGAAGGAGTAGAAGTAATACAGGAGGTTTTAACTCCTGAATATCTTAAAGTGGTCATTTCACCTTTATTTAAAGGATATGGGACTACTCTTGGTAATTCTCTTCGTAGAGTCCTTCTTTCGAGCATCGAGGGTTCCAAAATTGTTGCCCTTAGATTTAATAATCTTCCCCATGAGTTTACCTATATACCTGGAATTAAAGAAGATGGTTCAAGAATTATATTAAATGCAAGGAATTTAGTTGTAGATTTAATAGGTGACTATACATCTGAGAATCCTAAACTTGTAACAGTTAGAAAGTATGGACCTGGCACAATATCTGGAGCAGACATTGTTGATGGAGAAGTAAGAGTGGTAAATCCAGAACACATCATTGTATCTGTAGAAGATGAGATGATGGTAGAAATCGACTTATATTTAGCTAAAGGTATTGGATATGTTTCATATGTGATTAATAAAGAATCAAATAGTAATTATCCAACTGAAACGATAGTTGTAGATACTTTTTATTCCCCTGTAATGAAAGTAAATTTTCAGGTTGAGCCTACCAGAGTGGGAAGGGAAATAGACTATGATAAGCTTACGATGGAATTGTGGGTGAATAAAGCAGTAGATCCATGGTCTGCCTTCAGGAAGGCAGTTAGTATTTTAAAATCACACCTTGAAGTTCTTGAAAAACCAACTTTAATTAGTGAAAAAATAGAATTTCAAAAATCTCCAATCCAGGCGTTGGAACTTAAGAAAAGAATAGAGGATATTCTTCTCCGTGAAGGATATTCTACTATTGGTAAGTTAATTGCAAAGGATAAAGATGAAATTCTTGAATTGAAAGGCTTGGGCGTGAAAGCACTTGAGGAGATAGAGACTAAATTGGCAGAAAGGGGATTAAACCTTAAAGGAGGCTAAAAGTTATGAGGCATAAAGTAACTTATCGTAAATTGGGACGGACAACCAGTCATAGGCGGAGTCTCTTAAGATCTCTTGCCACTTCTCTTATACTTCATGGACGTGTAACTACCACAGAACCAAAGGCTAAGGAAGTTCAGAGAATAGTAGCAAAAGTAATGAATCTGGCAAAAAGAGATAACCTTTCTTCAAATTATTATCTGAGATCTTTTCTTTTTTCCAGGGAAGCTTTTTATAAATTGACCAAAGAATTAACTCCAAAGTATAAAGAACGTCCAGGTGGTTATACACGCTTATTACCCCTTCCTCCAAGGAAAGGAGATGGGGCGGAAATGGCCCTCATAGAATGGGTCTAATTGATAGAGGTCAAAGAAGTATTCTATAGTTTTAGAAAAGGAACTCCACAAGAGATAAAAGCTCTAAGCGGGGTTTCCTTTTCTATATATCCAGGTGAATTTGTTTCTATCATTGGGCCAAACGGTTCAGGAAAATCTACATTAGCAAAACATCTCAATGCTCTTTTGATTCCACAAGAAGGAGATGTTTATGTTTGTGGTCTAAACACAAAAAAAGCTGAGCCATATCTTATAAAGAGGATAGTAGGTATGGTGCTTCAAAATCCTGAGAATCAAGCAGTAGCTTCTGTAGTAGAAGAAGATGTAGCCTTTGGCCCTGAAAATCTTGGTCTTCCTTCAAGCGAGATAGTTAAGAGAATAGAAGAAGCATTGAGAAGTGTAGGTTTATGGGAATATCGTCAATATCCTTCGCATCTTCTATCTGGAGGACAGAAACAAAAACTGGCAATCGCCTCTATTCTTGCAATGGAACCTGAATATTTAATTCTTGATGAAGCTACTAATCTTTTAGACCATGTTGGTCGTTCAGAAGTCATTGAAGTAATAAATTTCCTAAACAGTAAGAAAAAAGTAGCAGTGATTCAAATAACTTCTTCAATGGAAGAAGTTCTATTGTCTAAAAAGGTTGCTGTGATGAACAATGGTCGTATTATTCTCACAGGTTCACCGGAAAAAGTATTTGTAAATTCAGAAATTTTGAGAAAAACCAATTTGGAAGCCCCAGATGTTGTAAAACTTTCCCAGGAATTCATACAACTTGGTATTCTTGATAGAGTTTGTTTCGCTGAGGAGGATTTAGTTAGTTCACTATGCTCGTTAAGATTAAAGAATTAACTTTTATTTATGGCGAAGGACTTCCCTGGCAAAAAAAAGCTCTTGATAATATATCTCTATCGATTAACAAAGGAGATATTTATGCTATTATGGGAAGTACCGGTTCAGGTAAGTCCACTTTAATACAGCATTTTAATGGTTTATTGTTCCCAACATCCGGTACCGTGGTAGTTAATGGGATAGAAATAAAATCAGGGGTAGATTTAAAAAAATTAAGAAAGGAAGTCGGCCTCGTGTTTCAGTTTCCAGAGCAACAGTTATTTGGGGAGACTGTACTGGAAGACATATCTTTTGGTCTTAAGAAATTAGGACTTAATGTTTTAGAAAATGAAGAAAGAATCACAGAATCACTTGATCTTGTAGGACTTGAGCCAGAAAAATTTTTAAATAGAAGCCCCCTTTACTTGAGTGGGGGTGAAAAGCGAAAGGTTGCATTGGCTGGTGTTCTTTCAATGAAACCTTCTATTCTGGTATTGGACGAACCTACAGCTGGTCTAGACCCTCATAGTAGAATTGATATCATGGCATCTCTGCTTGACTACATCAAGAAGAATGAAGCTACCATGGTTATTGTTTCTAACAAGCTTGATGAAATTGCAAACTGTTGTAATAGAGGGTTAGTTCTTCATGAAGGATTTGTAATCTTTGAAGGTTCTTTTTTAGATCTTTTTCAGTATCCTGATATCCTATTTAGAGCAGGATTAGAACTTCCTTTTTTCCCCCGCTTATACCATCGCCTAAAAGAAAAGGATTTGAAGCTCTCAAGGATACCATTAACCAGAGAGGATTTTACTCTCGGAGTTAGAAAATGTTTAGCTTCTCACAGGTTATTTTAGGCCAATATCTTCCTGGCAAAACATTTTTTCATCGTCTTGATCCCCGTTCAAAAATATTAAGTTTTATCATTATAACCATTGGGTTATTAGGTACTGACAAACTCTGGGTTATTTTTACATATTTGGCTTCTCTGTACTTTCTCTACTATCTTACCGAACTTCCTGTTAAATATGTGATTCGTGGCTTGAAGCCTATGATATGGCTTCTTCTAATCACTTCTTTACTACATTTACTCTTTACTCCTGGGAAGACTATCATGAATATATTTTTTCTCAAAATAACAGAAGAAGGAGTTAGACAGGCTTATTTTATGGGAGGGAGACTTATAACTATTGTAGGGTTTTCACTTCTTCTTACTTATACTACTTCTCCACTCGATTTAACAGATGGGATAGGAAGGTTACTTAAGCCATTATCATTTCTCGGTTTACCAGTCCAAGACTTTACATTAATGATGAGTATAGCCATGAGATTCATACCAATTCTTTATGAAGAGGCTGATAGAATAACAAAAGCCCAAATATCAAGGGGTGCAGATTTCGGTAGTGGAAATCTTATAGAAGGAGCCAGAAATTTTATGCCATTATTTATTCCTCTACTTTTATGTATTTTCAGGAGAGCTGATGAATTAGCTTTAGCTATGGAAATCCGTGGATATAGAAGTGAAGGAAAAAGAACAAGAATGAGAGAACTGAAAATGAAAATTAGTGATTATTTTACTCTTATCCTTCTAATTTTATTAACTGTGGTAGTGTATATAGTATGAAGAAATATCTTCTACAGGTTTCTTATTGTGGGGATGAGTTTTATGGTTCTCAGATTCAAAAGGAAAGCCGTACAGTTGAGAAAGTATTAAAAGACGTAGTAAGTATTCTGTTAAGGGAAGATACAAATGTAAGGCTTTTAAGCAGGACAGACAGGGGAGTGCATGCAATAAGAGCCTGGGGTTTTTTTAAAAGTGAGGATATACTTGAAGAAGCTATCTTTCTAAAAAAAATTAATGCTATTCTCCCACCTGATTTAAAAGCTTTCAAACTCAAAGAAGTATGTACAGACTTTAACCAACTTAAGGAGAGAAAAAGTAAAACCTACCTATATATGATATATTCCCATCCTTATTTTTTCCCCCCTTTCTTAGTGAAGAGAGCTATATATGTGAAAGAAGAGTTAGATGTATCTTTAATGAAAGAAGCAGCTGGTTATCTGGAAGGTATTCATGATTTTACCCCCTTTTCAGCTACCGGAAGTCCAAGAAATAGTGGAGTTAGACACCTTAATAGAGTTAAAATCATAAAAAAAGATAATCTTTTCGTTTTTTATTTCAAGGGAGAAGGGTTTCTCTATAAGATGGTTCGACTTATGGTGGGTATTCTTTTGGAAATTGGTAAAGGTAAATGTCCTCCATCAATAATAATAGATATTTTAGGTGGGAAGAAATACCGAAGGAAGGTTGCCCCACCTTATGGACTTTATCTGATAAGTTAAGCATCTCTGGCATGGTCCAAGGGTTCAAGGATTCTGTAATATTACTTGTCACAGTTTTTCTTTCACATGTCACATGTTACAGTTTACACATTAGGGATTTTCCATCACATATCACAAATCACATGTCAATCATCAGGATTGCATAAATTTTTATAATTACGAGATGGTCGTTCTTCCTCTTCTGGTTTTTCTATTCCTAATTCCTTGGATAATTTAGCCCAAGCTCTTTGCTGAAATGGGAGTCCATTTTTCTATTCTCTAAACTCCATAG
>JBBIUB010000020.1:0-16829 GCA_037440465.1 Coprothermobacterota bacterium
AGCAACGAGGCTACCACGACCATGGTGATATCTGGCTGGAAGAGCGATTCAGATAGTTGAACCTAAAAGCTTCACAATTTCTCTTACATACTCTTTAGCTATCGCTAAAAACTCGTTAGCTTCCTTTATACTAACAATCCCAACCTGATCATAAATAGCTCTGTGTCTCTTTTTTCTTTTTCTATCAATAAAAGAAATAATCTTCCCTAATTGGTCTCCTAAAGCGATACTGATGAACTCAAACACTGTTTTATGTGCCTCAAAGCTTGAGGGTCGGTATCCAATATGAAACATATAAGCTTTAGAAGCCTGTAAGGTGGAGCTATAAGTTATGGAAAATGCCCAATCAGTATTTAATTCTAAAACTTTTTCAGCAGTCAATAAATCTCTTTCAGCTAATTGTAGTAAATTTAACACCTCTTCCCTGGATGCATCAAAGGCTTGAATTTTTCCACTATCCAGAAGGTTTTTATATTTCATTTAAATTCCCTTTTAGTACAATTTTTTTATCTTTAATAATCCTGTTGATAAATACATCGCCTTCATAAAGCCTTTTCTTAAACTCAACAGAAGGTATAATGGTATAGTTTACTTCTCTTTTCAATTCGTCTTCCAAGCCAGAAATTTCCTCATGAAATATAACTTCATCAACATCGCCTATAATCATCAAATCTATATCGCTTTTTTCACCCCCCTCACCTCTGGCAAAAGAACCATAGATAAAAGCTACCTCAATACTTTTATAGGTTGATAAGGCTTCTTTTAAGGTTCTTTCAAACCCCATAGTCAACTCTATTATTTCCTTAAGTGGTTTATATAATTGGCAAAATGTATTTACTTGATAGTATTTTAGAATTCCAACTTTCGTAATTTTAAGCAGTCCGATTTTTTGTAGATTTTCTAATTCTCGTCTGACAGCTGTTACTGGTTCGTGTAATATTTTTTCTAATTCTCTGATATAGTATTTTGACTCAGGATTTAAAAGAAATACCTGTAATAATTTTCTCTTTGTAATTGATGTAATTATGTATTTAAGCATAATATATGCCTCTCTGTACATTATTTATGCACAATTGTACATAAATTTTATACAAATGTCAATTTCCTGTTCTTCATAAAAATAATCTATCCGAAAGGATATGGATTAACAGAGTTATTATAATTAAAATGAACATAAACTACCTTTTATAAATATTTTCTACAGAAGTCCCTGCTTTAAAATTTTTTAATACCTGCGATTTATCTAAAAAAGCACAGGGCAAATTTAATTTGAATGGATAATAAATATTTACCTACTCCTTTGAAAATTATCTGCTACAATTTAGATAATTGATTATTTTGGGAGGTTTCCAGTGAAAAAAATTATTATAATTTTAATTATTACTACATTTGTGTTAATTATTAACCAACCTGAATACCTAAAAAGCGCTCCAAATAACATCCCAGTACTGGTTAATCTTCCTCAAACAGTTACCATCCACGCTGGAGCTCCCTTTTCCTACGAGGTTTCAGCCTACGATGTTGATGGCCATGTTTTAATTTACTATCTCAGGGACCCCCCAGCTGGTGTACTGATAGACTCAAATAAAGGGTTAATTTCCTGGATTAATCCTCTGGTAGGTACCTATAATATTATAGTGGGGGTGACAGATACTCACAGTCCGGTAGTTCTTTCAACTCTTACCTTAATAGTGAAGATACCTCCACATTTTTTAAATGCACCAATTCATCTTTACGCCAGTACAAGAGTTCCCTTCGTTTTTAAGATAGAAGTTACAGATGGTTCCTCTACTCAATTCAAATATTATTTAAAGAATGGTGCTCCTTCCAGGATGGAGATAAATAGAACAACTGGAATAATAACCTGGGAAAAACCTATCGTGGGGAATTATCTGATAGCTATATCGGTGGAAGATGGAGTATATCCTGTGGAATCTTATATGTTTTTGAGAGTTATTGACCCCGGAATATCTCTTCCTAAAATAACCCATTCAACATCAAATATCCAAGGAATTAATGTTTCTATGGTGAAGATACCTTCAAACACAAATCTAGTGCCTCGTTTAATACTTGGTAAGAACTCTGTAAAAGGGAGAGAAGATTTTAAATCAATTATGAGCCGAACAAAAGCAGTAGCAGGAATTAATGGTGCCTTTTTCAATGCTTATGGGACTCCTCCCGATCCTGATGAGCCACGAGGAACTCTGATCAAAGAAGGAAAACTTCTCCATGCCAGTCATAAACAAACAACTATAGGTTTCACTTACGATGGGAAGTGTTTAATGGATAGAATTTACTTTACCATAAAAGGAGGAGTTAATGGTTCTTTTGAATGGCCAAGCCAGTGGTTTGTTAACTCCTTAAACCACTCTCCTTCCGCTCCAAACTCCTCCGGGATTTATATTTATACTCCCGAATGGGGAACTAATCTGGGTTTTTCCTATAGCAACAATGTAGTAGTATCCAGAGGAAAAGTGGCTAAGAAACTTTAAGAAGTGATGTGTCCATACCTCAAGATGGTTTTGTTATTTCTATGATAAATCAGTCAAAAGAAGAATCTTTACTTATACCTGAGACGATAGTAGGCTACCAGGTTCGGTCCAAAGATTTATATGGGAAAGAAGCAGGTTGGGAGCAGGTTATAACCGCAGTTGGAGCAGGCCCACGCTTGGTAGTAGATGGAAGAGTAGAAGTAGGCACCGGTGAAGAAGGTTTTACAGAGGAAAAAATAAAAACTTTTTCTGGAACCAGAAGTGCTATTGGCTTTACCAAAAACGGTGACGTTCTTTTAGTATCTGATTCTTCAGCTACCATAAATCAGCTCGCTCAGATTATGAAAGACCTGGGAGTTTATCAGGCAATGAATCTGGATGGAGGGGCATCCTCAGCCCTCTATGTTAATGGAACCTACCTGAGAAACCCTGGAAGAACTTTAAATAATGTGCTGGTATTCTCTTTACCCGAAGTACCGGTTAACCTTATTTTCACAGTTGATAAAACAAATTATGTTCTTAACAGTTTCCCCTTTACTATGGATTCTGCTCCCATAATTAAAGATGGAAGAACCTTGCTTCCAGTAAGGTATGTTGCTGAACCGATGGGAGCAAACATTTCCTGGGATAACCATACAAAAAAAGTAACTATATCTCTTGGACCAACAGTTATAGAATTATGGGTCGGTAAGTCAGTTGCCAGAGTAAACGGTAAGGATACTCTCATTGACTCACAAAACTCTAAGGTGGTCCCTATTATTATAAATGGAAGAACCCTACTCCCCTTAAGGTTTATCTCTGAAACTCTGGGAGCTAAAGTTTTATGGAATGAGAAGGATAGGACTATCTCAGTTAATTATCCCGTAAATTAGATTAAGAATAGAAAGTAGTTTTAGAGCTAAATATCCTAAATCTACAGATAGATGTTACCAGTAAAAAAGAAAAGAATGGTACTTATTAAGAACATATGATATTTTGTATTTAAGCTTTATTCTCTTTTTACCGATGTTAAGTTATCTATAATTTATCTTCCTATTTTCGCTTTAAACAATAATAAAACAAAGGAAAAAAAGGTAATTGCCACAACAGGAATGAACATCAATAAGAGTTTAAAAGATTTTTCAATTTCTGTTAAGTAAAGCCCACAAAGAGAAAAAAGCAGACTGAGTATAGCAAGAAGAAAGCCTAAGACTGTAATTATTACTAATCTTCTACTTGTCTCAAATCCAATTTTATTTTTTAGATAGTCGGACATAGAAGTAATCTCTTGGGATATCTCTTTATATAACTTAGCAAGGATAATTAGACCTAACCATTGGTATACATCTCAATTCCTTGTTCTAGGGTTGTTACTCTAAAAACCAGTATTTATTTATAAATTTTACAAAATCTCCGCACAATTTATTGGTTATATCTCTTTACTTTGGAAGACTTTCTTTATCTAAAACTTCTAACATATTTGCTATATCGTCAAAAAATTTTAAAAAAAGCATGGTTCGTTGAAATAGAACAATTAAAGCCATCTGGTAATACATGTATTTCATGTGCTGTTTGAGAAAATCTTTACAAAATTTGCTATTATCACCAATCATGACAAGACCAAATCTGCTGAATCCATACAGACTGCCATATCCACCCAGCGGCTATAAGTATGTTTTTGAATCATGTATTCTAACAGGTTAGATTATTGAGTTTGTTTACTGATACCCAAAAAGGCAGCTTATTTTCAGAAAATACCTATATCTATAAAGAAGGGAGGAAAAACTACACAAAATTTCCATATCCTACATTTCTTTTCGCTCCTATACCAAAATAAAGGAGTATTTTTTTAAATAAATCTAATTTTTCGGTGGAGGTTATCATTTGGCCATCCCCAAAATGATTATCTTTAAGTATAAACATAAATGTGAAAGTAACATTAGGAGCAATCTTAAGAAAACGAAGCGGTATAGGATTCTTAAACTGGCTTTTATGAGGTGTAATATAATCTTCGGCAAATATCTTTCCGTTGCCTGGTATTCCTGTTACGTAGGCATCAAAGAAGATATTTCCTTTTTCAAACAGTTTCTCCCAATTTTCATCAGTTATCAAATAACAATTATTTAACACTCCATTAATATAGTTTAGTTTTTCTCTTTTTATGCTGTCTGAGACTTCTTTGTTTTTGTCTTTTCCTTTTTTGGGGAACACGCTTTTGAGGATTCCTTTGACTGTTGAACCTGGTATTACAGGCATTCCAGTGGTGTGGTCAAAGTAAAAACCAAGTTGAAAATCAGAAGATTGCTCTTGAGCAGGATGATTATAACCACTACCTATGATTAAACCAGGATATGTTGTTTTTAGAGGAAAGCCCTTAGCACCGGGAATCTTAAAATAATCTAAATATGGAATACTGCATATTTTTGCATTGCTATCCAAAGTATTAGTTGGTATTTCAATTAATTCTTTTATCTCTTTATCATTTAGGTCTTTACCGAAATTTTTACTTTTGTAATATATAAAAGATGCGTTAGTTGTCATAGTTTTTTACCTCTTAATCTTAATCCTCTACTTTTATTTTTGGAAATGTTCTCATAGCAAGTTTGCAAGCGATTATAGCTTCAAATATTAGTGTTTGTAACTTCGTCTTTTGGGCATAGTCGGTTGATGCTTCTTTAACAAAAACAATTAACCTCTTAAGGGATGTATTTTCAATATAACCAGCCTTTGTTAGCACAAGCGCTAAAAGTGAATTGATATTTTCTCTCTGTTCTTTCTCATTGAATGCTACCGCCTGTAGAATCCCCGATTGCTTAATTGTGGGACCATAAGAGTCAATATAGCCTGAATAGTTTGAAGGTAATTTTCCGTCTTTAGTTAAAATCATAGAAGTTGTATCTTTCAAAGCATCCATAGCAATTGGAATCATTCGCTCAATTCTTTTTTTGTTCACTCTTAACCTCCTAACTTGCTTATTATTGTTAATCCATGGCCTATAGAAGCATTGGCGCCAAACTGGATAAGGTCAGAAGTCAATTTGGTCCCAAACTGCTGATTAATTGAAATGTTCTCATCAAACCCTAACATAAACCATAATCTGCTTCTTCGTGGTAATACTTCTTCGTAAAATAAATTTTCACTTGTGCCATCTTCTCCGATTTTATTCCTCGCTATAACTGGAAGAGAGCTTTCGCAGATTTCAGAAAATATTTCATCCTTAAAAATGGCAAGGTTTGCAAGTTCTACACCAAGATATTTTGTTATTAACCCACTCATGACACTATCAAACGCAACAAATTTGTACTTACCATAGTCTTCAATCTCTAAATTAGGTTCTTCAGTAAAAATTACAAATTCTACATCAATAAAATCCAAGTTTTTAATAAAATTCTTTAACTCTTTCACTTCCTCATTACCGCAAAATACCTTCAAGGCGGTAAGATAATCTAAAACAGCTAATTTCGAAGTAGAGTTATAATAGACTCTCTTAGTCGCACGAAGTGGAAGAGTTATAAGTCTTGCATCATAGAATTTTACAGCTCCGGGTTTATTTTCTTCTGCTCCAAAAATTTTATTTATGTCATCCTGGGGGAGTCCGCTCTGCTCCATATGTTCCCTTAATGCTCCCTTAATGCTTGACGATTGAAACAAGGGAAGAAAAGTAACAGAATCTTTCTGAATGAGGTTATCTACTATACCAAAGCTTACATTACCAGAACCCACATTTGTGTTTGTTAGTGTTTCAATCAAATACATTCTGTGTTTAAACATATTTACCTCCCTGTTTTTATTAAATAATTATAACCAATCTTATGAGGAATTGGCCAATTCAAGCCAAGACATACTGGTTCCTTAGAATAAAATACCGAGCCTGCAGGTATCATAGAAATTGCCTCCGATTTCAATGCTTTAGTCCTTCTTATCATCCGGGTAACCTGCATTCCTTTTACAATTCTGTGCTTCATTGCTCTTGCGAATTGGAAATTTGAATCCTTATCTAAAACGATAGGAGATAGAGCAAAAAGTTTTTCTTCGTTGGTACAGCTTTTTAAATTATTTAACATATTACATTGGTCGTTGATAATCATATTAATGAGAGGGTGAGAAGTATCTTTAAGTACTGAAACCCTCATATTGAATGTAGACTGCTCACCTCCAAAAATAACTACACCATCTTTAAGTATGCTATTTTCATTTAACCATAAAATAATACCAAATGCGAAATTTTTCTTTAGCGAATAGTCAATCTTTGTATAAAACATCCCTTCTTTTGTCACTCTATCTTCTCTACCAATACCAACACTTGTGTAACGAATAAAAATATTTTCTTCTTCATAATCGGGGTTATGAGGAAGAACACCACCAAACATATATGCTTCCCAAAACTCTTTACCTCCAAAATAGCCAACTTTGTGCAACTTAGGGTTTCTTTTTGAAAGGATTGCATATTCAACCTTTCTTTCTGAATAATTAGACATTGCGTTAGTTTTTACATCATAGCCAAAAGGAATTAAAGAATTACCATCCTGCATAACATCTGCAGGTGCAGGAAAAAGAAAATCTTCTGAACTGTTTTCTTTAAGTCTTACAATAAAGGCAGGAGATATCTTTTCTATGACGCCAAAGTTGTCATCTGAGTCATCTAATCTTTCAACTATGGATGAGCCAGTAAGCTCTTTTGCTTTGTCTGAAAATGAGTCAGTAATAGTTGTAGGAGAAAGAAGACCATTTTGTATTAATATGGTGTTTCTTATGCATCCGAGAACTGTTGTCGGCTGTGGAAATTTCAGCGATTCAGCATAAAATCCTTCCCCAAAAGAAAATGAACTGCCAAAAAAGAATTTATTAATTGGAGTGAATGTAATAAGTAATGCTTTTGACATATTATTTCTCCCCCCTTAAAAATTTTATAAAGGCTAACTTACTGAGTATATCTTCAATACAATAATCCTTCTTTATGCATGAGGTATTAAATAATACCTCTTCAAAATATTTCATTACAATGTCAATACCTCGTTTAAAATCCTTATGCTCTGGCTCGTTGAAGTTGTTTTCAAAAAATGCTTTTAATCTGTTTTCATCTGGAATATTTGCAATGACTGTTTTAAACCTTGATAGATTATGGTGGAGTGAATGTGGAAAATTAATTTCCTCTGCAAGTGTTTTTCTCAAAATATCGCTAAAGTTATTAATGTCGTTTGACCCAAACTGAAATTTAAAACATATTTGGTGCCCCGAATGTTTTGTTAAGAGGAGGGCAAGGGCATTCTTACCGTCCACTTTTTTTGCTACATCGAAAAGTTGCATTCGCGCATTTTTCAAAGCAAGCGAAAGAGGAAACTTGTAGTATGCAATGTTTATACCAATGGATAGACTTGTCCCGAGTATCCCTTTATCTACTAATTCATTGTATTTATTTGAAAGATTAATAGCAAGGTCTATAACCGTTTTCGTGTTGCCATTTTCTTCTTTGAATGCAACAGGCACAAAGGCAAGGATGTCGTCTCCGCATATGTATATGGGATATCCTTTGTAGGTAGTAATTATTTCTTCTGCTTTATTTGCAAAATCAAAAAGTGATTTAGAGAAGTGGACTATGCCATTAAAATTGGTTCTTGCACCAATAACCTTTCCAAGGTTATCTCCATCTGCTTGGATTATTGCAAAATATTTGAAGTATAGTTTTTTAAGAAGATGATTCTCGGTATATTTATCATTAGTACAGACTTTTTTAGCAGTTTCCTCTATATCTTTAAATTCATAATCCTTCTCAGAATCGCTGAAAATAGGATTTTCCGCTTTCACCTTATCGGTTAACAACTCTACTGCAGATATATCAAGAATGGTAGGATATCTAAAATTATTCTCTCTAATTTTTTCTTTAACTTGTCCGCTCTTTAAGGAGTGAAACTTCAAAAAACATAAAGGGCATAGAAAATGTGGCTCTGGCTTTTCCTCTGGATTTGTGTCAGACCGTGTTCTTTTTTTCTTGACCCATATGTTAGTCTCGATAACTGCAGGTAAAGCCTTACATATAAAACAAGTTCTATCCAAGATTCCTGTATCAAAAAAACGATTTTCTTCCATTGAGTCAAGATATCCATTGATAAAATTAATGATGTTTGATGTCCCAAAAGATTGTGCGTCAAAAACAACAAAATTTCTCTGAATATAGCTCTTTAAAATGTCTCTTATGCTATTTTTATCGGTATTGTTTAAATATTTTGCCCCTACTTCTTTAACAAGTTCATCAATCACATCAACAATGAAATTCGATGTATCATTGCTTGCTTTTTGTATCTCGTCAAAGAGGTTGTTTTTATCTAAATATGACTGAAAAATGAACCTGTCATGGTATTTGCCAGTTATGGAATTATTGGGCTTAAAAGGATTATCCACATAGGGCAAAAGAAACTTAATATTACTATTTCTTGAAAGTTCCTCAATCATTTTTTCCATAAACCATGAAAAGATATAAGAAGCAAACCATAGTTCCCTCGTTTTTCTTGCGCTTGAAAGCACTTCATAAATTGGGCCGATGGTAAAACCTGCGTAAGAGTTGATGTTATTATTATTCTCAGCCATTTTTAACACCCCCCTTTAAATCTGCATAGATTTTTTTTATTATATTAAATCTCCAATTAAGTTTAGACTTATTATCTACATGTTTGTCAATATCAATGTTTAAAGCAAACTTAAGATAAGTTTCTATGTTAAATAGCTCTGTTGACGGAGGAGTTTTCAGTGTTATAGATTTTACAGTCTGTCCTGTAACTTTATTTATCTTGAATTCTTTGTCGAAAAAGCCGTCGGGAATGGAATTTAGAATTAGATATATTGTAAATTTCGTACTTTTCTTATCCTCTACCTCTAAATTTAAAGGTTTAAATGTAATCGGTGACTTAAATCTCTCTATTTCGTTTTTTTTGTCATACTGTAAATCAAAAGTGTAAGACCTATAAGCCTGCGATGGCGCAACACCTAACAAATCCCTCACAAGGTATTTGTTGCTGCCTAAAAAGGTTAACATGTCAGAGGAAGGAAAGGTATTGCTTTGGGATTCAAGAGTTTTAGCATTAACAAACTTTGATTTTATCGCCTTTTTATCCCAGGTCCAATTCTTGCTTTTGGCATATAAAAACATTATCGACTTAAAGTAAAAATCTTTACTTTTGTTTTGACTTTTAATATTAATGCCACTTCGCAGTGTTCTATAAAATAAGTCAATACTTTCGAATAGTTTCTTATACTTATTATAGGGGTCAATTTCCTTTGTACCCAAAGTGAAACGGTAATTCTCAAATTTACTTGGGTTTTCATAGAGGGAATCTAAAGGGTCAATGTAAAAAGAGCCAAAACCCTTTGTCTGCCTCATTCCAAAATTGGTTTTAAAGAAAAACTTGGCAATGGATTCCCTAATTGTTTGAATGACTTCTTCATTATAGGAAAGAAACCTTATTGTGATTATACCGTCAAAAAAAACAAATTTCTTTTCCCTATTAGGTCTTATATTAGCAAAGAAAGATGGGTAGGTATTTTCTATATCCCGAACATCTTTAGTACCTTCACCTAAATCAATTCGCACCTTATAAGGTAAGTTTCCCTTATCCCCAAAATATTTCTTTAGGCTTGGGTCATTCCTTTCTTTCAAAAATTTATCCAACTTTGGTTTCAACTCGGAAGCACGCAAAGTTGCTCCACTTTGGTCCCACTGAAAATGGATCATAGGAGTATGTTGCCTGACTTGTACAATTAGTTCCACTTCTTATCACCTCCCTTTCATAACAATTATAAGAGGAAGCCATAATATTATAAAAATTATGACTGTTAAAATAATAAATAACAAGCCGTTTATGATGTTAAAACCGAAAATAGGTATCTTAATGTTCGCAGAAAAAACACCCATATTAATAAGATGCACGGCAAGCATTGGAGCAACTATAAAAAATGAAATTATCTGTAGTAATCGGAGACCTTTACTTATTTTTTTTTCATATAACATATCAACAAATTCATGCAACCTTTCTATCTCATATCGCAGTTCCTTTAGTTGCTCTTCCAAGCCCATATTCTTAACAGCCATATTGTACATCTCTATTCCTTGCTCCTGGGGGGTAACCTCTGTAAACCAGAGCTTATTTGTAAAACGGATAAAAGAAGAATAGAGGTATTTAACCTGCTCTACAATCTCTTCTGTCACTTTTGCCTTGCTTGTGATTTTCGAGATATCATTTGAGAATTTAAGAATTGATGCTTTCTGGACAAGCAGGATAACGGCCATTTGGTAATATATTCTTTGCATATGATTCCTGATAGTTTTATATCCAAAACCATTACTATTACTATCTGTTAAGCACATAAAACTATAGCGAGATATACCGTACAGGATGCCGTAATCAACCCATCTATTGTAAGTTACAGTTTTAATCAACTCCTTTTGCATTTCCTTACTTGCTATTCCTCCTCCTTGGTATCCGTCAACATAGATTAAGCTGTACCAAAAGTCGGAAGTTTCATATTCATACCCGATTCCTTTTTTGCTACAAAGGCTTTTACTCAACTCATCATTTCCATACCAGCACAAAGTAAACATTCTATCATCAATAACAGGCATAACTTCTTTTTTAAGTGTTTCGCCAAGCAAATACTCCACATATTTTGCAACTTGAATTTCTGCTTTAAGGAAGTCTTCTGCTTTAAAGTCCTCACTAATCTCATCATTACCAAAATGTAATATTATCTTATCCGCAAGAAAAGCTCCTTTTGTCTCTTCAATTCCTTTTTTCTCACCAATGAATTGGGGATATATTCTCCTGCCGAAATCATTAATAATAAGGATATCTTCAGAAGAGGGGTATTCATAATTCAAAAGTTCGATTGTTAAGATACCAACATTTGTATTAAAAAGTCTTAAGGAAATGTGTATGATTGGAAGAGCATAAGAATTTCCTTTAATGATAAATAAAACAATACTGGCATCATTAGGAATTGCTCTCTCAAAGTATAATGAAGTATTATCATTATTAATGCCACCTTCATTGAATATTGTTCGCCTGACATATTCGTGGAAATACACATATTCGTTGTATTTTGCTGCTGCATCTTCATCACCAAATTTAAAATCAAATGATTTACAATCCCATCCATCTTTGATTAAAATATTCTTAAGATTTTCTAAGGTGTAATCTTTCTTTAATCTGAATGGGAACATAAATATGTGTTGCGAGATTATCTTTTTGTCTAAATTAGTCTCAGTCATTTATACCTCCTTTTTTCATTTATCTCTTCCCCTTATAATATTCAAACTTTCTTATGTAACTATGTACTATCCAAGTCTAAAAAAGTATTTTTTCCAATACGCAAATATTCCACATGTCCTCATTATAATTCTACAGGAAAATATATCATTCCTCGCATAATAATCTACTTAATGTAAACCCCATAGAACCAATTAGATTTTTCAGTATCTTGCATAAATGCCTTTAAATAATTTAAAGGAAAGCCCAAAAAGGGATTCAGGAGAGTTTTGCTCTGGTAACAACTAAGCTACTCCCTTAAATTTCTGTTAAACTCCTGGTTATAAGAGAGTGCACTTAATTTCACCTCAACCTACTGTTTCTTGCATGGTTTCTCCTTGTATTCTCTCTTATGAACCTAATGAGAACTGGTGATGTTTTTCTCTTTTTCCGTTTTTTGGGCGTTATGGAAAAGGGATCTATGATAGATACGTCTACCATTTGGTCCCTGGTGGGCTCCTTGCAATACTTATCAAAGAACTCTATGACTCTTAACCTTTCCTGGCTTACTTCCTACTGTGGTTTAGGGGTATGTTTAATTAACTACTTAATCCTATTAATCTTCCTCAGTAGATGAGAAAGATAGAGGTAGGTGACCTGCATCTAGCTTAAGCCTCCTTAAATTCTTTAGCAAGCTCAGTTATTTACCATTTTTACTCAATCTACGAGTCCACTATATTTCTGAACTTCTGCGCCTTAGCCTATTAGAATTTGGAGGTCAGTGTCAGAAATTGGGTTCAGGCTTGACCATCTATACTTAAAAAGTCTGCATTTCATTTGCGAACATTTTCATTGTTAATTAAAACAGATTAATATATATGTTATTATCTTAATTAATTTGTTTTTAACTGCAAAACGAAGAGGTTAAAATAATTAAAATATCTTCGCAAATGATAGTTTAAGGTAGTAGGGTAATTATGATTTGCGAAGATTTTAGTTTTTGGGTAAATAATGCTTTCAGGATATATGATTAAATCAGGGTTATTTATAGGGGAAAAAGAGGTGTTTTGATAAATGTTCGCAAATCATTGTTCAGGGTAATATTTAAGTAGGATTTGCGAAGATTACTATGTAGTGTTTATCTTAGTTATATGCTATTAATATATCAAGTTGAAAGGATTTTAACCTTAAATAGCTTATCATTTGCGAAGATTATTATTAAAGAAGTTTAAGGTTATTAACTAAAGGGATTATATCCTGATATATTAGGGTTGACATAGTTTAACCAGTTAATATTGTTTATTGTATAATATAGTAATAACTGCGGTTTTATAGGACTATTGACCCTGAGGGGGATTGAAACAGATAGTTAATGAGCTTCCTTCTCGTGAAATACTGTTTTATAGGACTATTGACCCTGAGGGGGATTGAAACATAATTACTACTCCTGGGATCGACACCTTTAGAAGAAGTTTTATAGGACTATTGACCCTGAGGGGGATTGTGAGTTCATAAATAATTAAAAACAATATATAATTAATTGTGAACCTACAATTCCCTGAATTTTATCTTTCAAGGTATAGGTTTAAACTGGTATTAGAAGAAGATATTATGGTGCCAGTTTACAAGGGGTTTATGTTGCGCGGAGTTCTGGGCAGCTACCTCAAACAAATCACCTGTCCTGAATTAAAAAGTAAATGCGACCTGTGTACCATACAACATAACTGTCCCTATTGGTACTTATTTGAGATTAAACCATCTCAAATTCAACCAGAAAGTAATAAATATTTAGATTACCCCCGACCTTATGTAATCCACCCTCCCTTAACTCCGATAAATATTTTTAAAAAGGGGGAAGAATTCTGTTTTGATTTTATCCTCATAGGAAAGGCTAATAAATATTTAATAGGGATAATTAGCGCTTTGGAATATTTGGAACAACAAGGATTAAGGGGTGATAAAGGTAAATTTCATATAGAAACCATAGAATCAATAGGATTATCTGGAAAAAAATCTATTATCTATCAAAATGGAGTATTAAAAGACAATATCATTAAAATAAACTACCATGATTTTACTAACCTTAGCAAAGATTTATTTACCATAACTCTTTTTTTTGAAACTCCCTTAAGAATTAAGGTTAACAATAAGTTAATGAACTTTGCTCCCTCCTTTGATCTTCTTATAAACAGCCTGTTCAAGAGGACTATGCTTTTAAATTACATGTTCTGCTCGGGAGAATATATTGAAGATACTGCTCAATTACTTGAAGAGGCTCATACGATATACATATACGATAAAAATGTTTATTGGCAGGAACTGGAAAGATATTCCGAAAGACAAGCTACAGAAATGCACCAGGGGGGGATGATAGGCTCAATTACCTATCATGGAAATCTTAGTGATTATTTACCAATTCTACAACTTGGTGAACTGATTAATGTTGGTAAATCCGTTACCTCAGGATTAGGTAAATATTCCTTATACTATGGACCTTCTATATAGTCAAATATGTAGTTTTGATAATCTCTTTAGGGCATGGCTAATTGTAAAGAATAAAGGTTCATCTGGTGGGGTAGACGGTGTAAATATTAACAAGTTTGAAGATAATCTTGAAGAGAATTTAAAGTGCTTGACGAAAGAGCTTCTTTTTCATAAATATTTACCTCAACCTTATAAAGAGATAAAAATACCAAAGGACGAAGACGAATACCGCTATCTGGGGCTTCCAACTATTAGAGATAAAATAGTCCAGCAAGCTGTGAAAGATGTTATTGAGCCAATTTTAGATAAAGAGTTTCTAAATGTTAGCTATGGATACAGAAAAAACAAAGGTCCAATTAAAGCTATTAATATGGTTTTTCACCTGTACAACAACGAAAAAAGGAAGTGGTTGACAAAATGTGACATAGATAATTTCTTTGATAATGTAGACCACTCTCTACTTTTCAAAATGTTAAATGAAAAAATCAAAGATGCATCAATCAACGAACTCCTCAGGGTTTGGATCAAGATGGGAAAAGTTGATAGTAGTCTAAAATGGAAAGATTCTACCAGGGGTATCCCACAAGGAGCAATTATATCTCCCTTATTATCAAATTTATATTTACATCCGCTTGATTACTCTTTGGTGAAAAAATGTTATGGTTATGTAAGATATGCTGATGACTTCATAGTTCTCAGTAAAAAAGAAGGTGAGGCTTATACAGCTCTTGAAGACATCAAACATGTTTTAGAAAACAGGTTGAAATTGCAATTAAATCCAAAAGTAGAGATAAAAAATGTGGAATTAGAGGAATTTGAATACCTGGGTATAACTTTTAAAGGTAATGAGCGTATTATAAGCTCTGATAAAATTGAAGAGATCAAAGATAAGATATCAAAAGAATTAGAAAATGATTTAACTGAATCCTTACAGAAAATAGAAGAAATTCTGAATGGGTTAGAAAATTATTATGGAAAAATTGTACCCAATAATTACCTTGAACCTATTGATGAATGGATAATACTTTGCCTTAAAGATAAAGTAAAATCTGATAGTAACTCAGGAAAACGCTTAAATAAAGACCAGATCGAAGAAAAGTTAAATAAGGTAAATTTTATTTCGGATAAATATAGAATATTGAAAAATAAAGTAGTTAAAGATATTATTTCCTACAGCATTAGGTTGAAGAAAGACTTTAAAGCAGTTGATTTAGTCTATAAACCAATAATTGACCCTATCAAAAAAAGAAAAAAAGAATATCAAAAGCTTGAATCTAAAGGATTTGAATTGGTAGTTACTTCCCCGGGAAGTTTTATTGGTATTACAAAAAGAGGTATTTTACATAAAAATAAAGGAATTAAAGTTCAAGAAATTTCATATCATAAACTTAAGCATATTTTAATCTTATCTAATGGGGTATCTATTTCTTCTAATTTAGTAGCTTATTGCTCAGAAAATAAAATACCTATTGACTATCTTGATTTTAATGGGAGAGTTTATGCAAGGATGTATCCCCTTCAAGCAATTAATCCTCAGCTTCAGTTATCCCAGCTAAAAGCCATAGAAAGTTCTGCTGGTAGGTATCTGGCTAAGAGTTTTGTCATGGGAAAGGTTAGAAATCAATTTAATCTTACCAAGTATTTTTATAAGTATCATAAAAACAGAGACCCTGATTTCTCCAAAATTTATGAAGAAAAACAAAAAAACATTGAATCTTTAATAGATGAACTTAAAAAAATTGATGACACAAACTTAGAATTATTCAGAGGCAAGCTATTCTCTTTAGAAGGTAGGGTTTCGCAATATTATTGGGATATTATTCAACTTATTCTAAGTGGTTTCATAGTGTTTGACGGTAGAGAAAGGAGAGGAGCTACAGATCTGGTAAACTCCATATTGAATTATGGATATGGCATATTATATTCTAAAGTCTGGGAAGCAGTAATAAGATCTGGCTTATCCCCATATATTAGCTACCTTCATAAACCGCAGAATGGCAAGCCAACTTTAATTTATGATTTAATTGAAGAGTTTAGAGCTCAGGGGGTTGACAGGATAGTTATTTCTCTGATAACAAAAGGTGCTGATTTATCTATGGTAAAAACCAGTCTTTCTCCAGAAACAAAGAAAAAATTAGTCAAAGAAGTTTTGGAAAAAATTAATAGTTATGAAAAATTTCGTGGTAGTGAATTAAGGTTTTATGAGATTATCAGGGGTCAGGCTTTAGCGGTGGCAAAGTTCCTATCAGGAGAAAGAAAAAAATACTTGCCCTATTCAGCTAAGTGGTAATGAAACAATTATTTGTTATTGCTTATGATATTAAAGATGATAGTAAGCGGCTTGAAATAAGTAATCTTCTCTCTCGGTATGGTAAAAGAGTTAATTTCAGCGTCTTTGAGATTCTTCTAAACAAGAGAGAAATCAAATGTATAAGTACTATTTTAAGAAAGAAGATTGCTCGTAATAAAGATAGAATAATTATTTACCAATTATGCTGGAGCTGTAAAGGTAAAATAGATAGATTAGGTTACAAACAACCAAAAGAAGAAATAGTAACCATTCTGTAATTATAGAGTATTAAGTTTCATTTGCGAACATTTTCATTGTTAATTAAAACAGATTAATATATATGTTATT
>JBBIUB010000021.1:0-14202 GCA_037440465.1 Coprothermobacterota bacterium
AGGACAAAAGAATGGATTACGAACGGCGTATAACACAGCATAAAAGGTTCGTGCCTTATGGCACTCACCTAAATTTCTGCCTCGCAAAAAATTCTTTTATACTGGGAACGTTAGGCGAAATGCCGAAAGAGAGGAGGCAAAGAGATGAGTTTGTCTGATGAGCAGAAAATTGTGTTCATAATGAAAAAGAATTCTCTCCACGCATTTCTCGCTACTTGCGATGGGGATCAACCGAAGGTTCGTCCAGTATCTCCGATCGTCGAAGATAATATGTCTATCTGGATAACAACTTATAGTACTTCCAGAAAGGTAAAACAAATACGACAGAATCCAAAGATTTGCCTTGCTTTTGTGGAGCAACCTCGTGGAGATAAAGCTGCCATTGTCATCGGTGAGGCAGAAATAATCCCAAACTTAAAGGAGAAAGAGAGGGTGTGGGGGCTGGCTACTTTTGACCTATCAGAACATTTCCCGAATGGTCCAGCTTCTGATGAGTTTTGCCTGCTGAAAATCAACATCAAGAAGATCGAATGGAGAGACAATTGGACGAGTAAAGTGAATATCTATGAGCCAGACAAAGAATGAGCAGGGGGACGAACAATGAAAGCAGAATACTGCACTTCGGCTAACAGGCAGGTATCTGGCTCGGCTCGCTGTGCGTTCGCCTCGACCCAAATCCTCGCCTACCGTCTCGGACTTCAGATACACGCCAGCCGTTATATGCAATTGTTTCATGGGGCAATGGAGGATAGTAGATGAAAAACCCCGAACAAATTTTCAACCCTGAATTTCAAAGACTATTAAAGTTTAACTTCGTTCAAATAGTGCCAGACTATTACGGAAGAAATGCTGAATTTTATGACTCTATCCAGGGAGAATTTCAAAAAGATGTTAACTTCTATTTGAGGATAATTGGTAAAGGTTCTCTTAAGATTTTAGAGCTGGGAAGCGGTACTGGTAGGATTGCTATACCTCTTGCAAAAGCGGGTCATACTATTTATGCTCTCGACAATTCAGACGATATGCATAATATTTTGATGGCAAAGGTCCCTACAGAACTAAAAAACCGTATTATCCCCACAAAGGCTTCAATGACCGATTTCAATATTGACGTTCGTTTTGATTACGTTATTCTTGGATTGAACACCATCTTTGCTCTTGACGAGGAAGATGATAGAATTAACTGTTTTAAACTTGTTAGAAAGCATCTGAAGGAAGAGGGTCGTTTTCTCATAGATTTTATGCTTCCATCTGCTGAAGATTTGAAAAACACCAAAGGGAAATATGAACTTTCAGTGTTGGAAGGAGAGGAAGGTAAAAAGTGTCTCTCCGTAGTTTTTAATAGATACGACGCCAAACGGCAGATTATGATTCTTAATTTTCTTTCCATTGATATAGAAAAAGATGATAAAGCCAAATTCTTCATTACTCCAGCGGTTGAATATTACCCATCATCCGAAGAAATGAAACTTTTGCTTCGTAATTGTGGTTTTGAGATTGAGTCATTCTGGTGTGATTACGAAGGAACACCCTTTGAAGACGATGCCACAAAAAGAGATTTAGTAATATGTGCTCGGATTGCAAAATGAAACAACTGCGTATAACAGCGGATAAAAGGCTTCGCTACGCTTCGCCCAAATTGCCTTCCTGTCTGCGTGCGGACACGCACAGGCAGGCGGCAACTTCTTCTATCCGCAATACTTAATACGCAGGATTTTTGCGATTAAAAAATGCGGCACAAAAATTTTTGTAAAATTACAAAGCAATTTTGTTTCAATCGGCGTCTGGATTTTGCTCAAAAAAAGTTTTGACATCATCAAGCAGACACCACCATATTGAATTAGCCGCCTCGCTCGGGGCGGAGTTTACCCCGCATACAGCTTGCTGTTGTGTGGGGCCTATGGTGGAGGCGGCGGGAATCGAACCCGCGTCCGAAGATGGTCGTAAAAAGGTCAAGCTACAGGTTTATTCCCTGATTTTCCTCTTCCTGAAAACCCCAGGGACAGGGCCTCCAGGCGATATCCTGATTTTTCTCGGCTTAAACTGTATCAGGAAGACAGCTTAAACCTTGCTTGCTGTTAGACACACCCTATCGGAACCCCGCCAGCCCGAGTTCAGAAGAGCGTCCTTCTTAATGAAGGAGTTTTGCTTTTTTAAGCGGCGTTTATTTTTTTGCCACCTTTTATCGAGAGGCGCGGTGGCGACCTCGACCTGCTACCTTTTCACTACACAACCCCGTCGAACCCATATCGCCCCCTATAACATGTATAGTTTACCACAAAAAGCAAATTTAATCTATTATTTCTGGTATCTTACTCTATTTCCAAACCTTAATTTAAATACTTTTTTAGAATCAATTCATTTCTAAAAAACTACCAGTGAATTTTCCAGGAACCAATTTGAAATCTACATCGTCTAAATGTTAAAAATGTAAGACAATCTATTAAAAACTAAAAAAAATTAAAGGAAGAAGTAAAATGAATAAAAAGATTATCTTTATCCTATTAGGATTAGGTTTAGTTGTTATCGGAGGAACTATACTGGCTATTGGAGGAAATTTATTCCCCTTGCCAGTTTCAAGGAGCGAAGGCGTGAATATTGAGACGATAGAAAAGGGAATATATTGTGGAATTACTGAAAAAAGGAATTATGTCATAAAAAATGAAGATGAATGGAAAAATTTATGGGTAAATATCCATTCAGGAGTATTAATTGAGCCTCCTCCACAAACCCAAATTGATTTCAGTAATTACTCAGTTATTGCTGTCTTTATGGGAGAGAAAAACACAGGTGGATATAGCATCGAAATTGATAAGATTTATCACGAGGGAGATAAAATAGTTGTATATATCAATGAATCCACTCCTGCTCCAGATATGATGGTAACCCAGGCATTAACTCAACCTTACCATATAGTCAAGGTTGAAAGGATTGATAAAGAAGTTATCTTCAAGTAATTTAAAATATAATTAACAATACGGAAAATGTGACAGTTCTAATATTTCTTCTTGAACCCCTTGACATGGTTATTTAATGTGCTATTATAATAGTATATTAATAAAACACAAGGAGGAATACAAATGCTTCTTACAACATGTAATTTAAATGTAGATTATGAGATTTTTGGACTTGTTAAAGGCTCATCTATGCGAGCAGTTCACTTGGGCAAGGATATTTTAGCTGCTTTCAGGAAGCTTTTTGGTGGAACTGTTACTGAATACGCCGCTCTAATTGAAGAAGCCCGAGAAGAAGCAACTAGAAAAATGGTAACAGCTGCAGAAAAGCTCGGAGCTAACGCCATCATAGAAGTACGTTTTGCTACTTCTACCATTACAACTGGTGCAGCTGAAATCATAGCCTATGGTACTGCTGTAAAGATTTAAACATATGTTGTTATATGAATTAACCAAACAATTCTTATGTCTACCAAACTATTTTCAGTAAATCCATACAGCGCTGAGCCGGTATATGAACAGCTCAAAAACCAAATAAGAAAGAGTATCCTCTGGGGTACTCTAAAAGAAAGAGACCGACTACCCACTATTAAAGAACTCGCTTCAGCCCTTTCCATCAATCCTAATACAATTGCCAGGGTTTTCCGCGAACTAATTATGGAAGGTCATCTAAAAAGTGAGCCAGGTATAGGAACCTTTGTAGCAAATATACCTGAAGAAAAATTAAACGAAGAAAAAGTAGAACATCTTCAAAAAATGTTAAAGAATTATCTTTTAGAGGGTAGAATTATGGGTTTGAGCCAAAATGAGATAAGAGAAATCTGGGAAACTGTCTTCTTGAGTATTAAAGAGGAGGAAAGATAGGAATGAATACGTCTGTAATAGAATTAAAATCTATTTTTAAAAGCTATGGCTCATTTTTAGCTCTTCAAAACTTGAATCTAAAGGTTGATGAAGGCTCTATCTTCGGCTTTCTTGGTCCTAATGGTGCTGGGAAAACCACGACTATAAAAATAATCTTGGGATTAAGAAAAGCCACTGAAGGAGAAGTATTTCTATGGGGAGAAAAAAATACCAGAAGAGGAATGAAGCTTTTAAAACGAATTGGATATGTGCCCGAGAATGGATCCCTATATGAAAACTTCACTCCCAACCAGATTGTTAAATTTGTAAAACCCTACTATCCCTCCTGGGATGTAGAATTGGAAAAGGGTTATTTTGAGAGATTTGAGCTTCCGAAAAACAAAAAGATAGGAGAGTTTTCTCTCGGCATGAAAAGGAAGCTCCTGCTTTTATTGGCTCTAAGCTTCAAACCTGACCTGTTAATCATGGACGAACCTACCCTTGGTCTGGACCCCCTTACTCGCTACAAGTTTCTTCAGCTCCTGACAGGAGAAGTTGCGCAAGGTGGACTAACAGTTTTTCTATCTTCCCATACCCTGGGAGAAGTAGAGCGCATCTGCGACACAGTAGCCTTTATAAAAAAAGGTAAATTATTAGAAGTCAAACTGATGGAAGATTTAAAGAAAGAAAGCCAGAGGATTAAGGTGGTTTTTCAAAAAGATGTTCCTCAAAGTGCTCTGCAGATACCAGGTGTAGAGGTTCTGGAGGGTAGTGGGAAACATTACCTTTTAGCTATTAAAGGAAATATTTCACATGCTCTTGAGGAAATAAGTAAATTCCCCATCTTCGTTATTGAAGAACAGGAAATCAGTTTGGAAGATATTTTCGTCAAGAAAATGGAGGAATCCTAAGATGGGAATCTATTATAAAGAATGGTTGGAAAGTAAATGGAGACTCATAGCAGGTATTCTGGTTTTCTGTGGATTATCTCTTATGAATGTTATCCTTTATCCCTGGCTAAAGACAATGATGACCCCTGAGATGCAGGCTTTATTAGAAGCTTTAATGAAAAATTTCCCCATATCTATTCCTGAGGGAGCTTTTTCAGTATTAGATTGGAATACATACCTTTTTAGCTCCTGGATTAGTAAAACCCTTTACCAGAGTATGACTGTGTTCATCTTAATCATAGCTACACCATTATTGGCAAGCGAAGAGTCGCGTGGTACATTGGAATTCTTATTAGCTAAACCTGTGAGCACTCTTCAAATCATTTCAGCAAAATACTTAGTTAATATATTAGAGATGATTCTGGTAGTGCTGGCATCAACATTTATCCTTTATCCTGCTTCCTTAATAGCAAAAGAGAGCTTCAACCTTACAATCTTTATAAAAGGGGTTATTCAAGCATTCCCCGGGTATATTCTTCTTTTCTCACTGGCTTTTCTCATTTCAGCACTGTTTAAGGATTCTATAAAAGCTTTAGCCTTTTCAGCTGTCGCTTTCTTTATCCTTTCTATTCCATCATTTATACCTGATTTTAGGCACTTGAGTATATATAGATTTATGCAGGGTATAAACATATTAAAAGGAGAAGGGATAATTTTCAGTGAAATGTTAATAATTCTCGCTATTTCAGCAGTTCTCTTTGCTACGAGCTACTACATTTTCAGTAAAAAAGAGGTATAACAAAAGCTTTATTACGCTGAACTTGCTGAATGTGAGTCAGTAACCTCTTTTTCAAACTGGCGGAGGGGGAGGGATTCGAACCCCCGGTGACCCGTAAGGCCACGGCGATTTTCAAGACCGCCACCATAAACCACTCGGACACCCCTCCGATATAAATAAAAGACACCCCCCTTTATCCTCTCTTGATAGAGGAGAGACATCCCTATTTACTAACGCTGCTCTATCATTGAAGGGTCCCAAGCATCGGTAAGAAGTGAAACCTGAGCTTCTTTTATTCCTTCAACCTCCAGAGTTTTTTTACGAACCATCTCAACCAGGTATCCAGCAAGTGGGCACCCGGAAAATGTTAATATCATCCCAATTGCTGCTTTACCATCCTCAACCTGTATGCTTCGTATAAGACCCAATGTTACTACATCTATACCAATTTCAGGGTCTATAACTTCTCTTAGTCTTTCTTTAATGTTATTCTGTAAATCCATTTATAATCCTCCTTATATTATATGATATTATAAACTATAAAGCCGAGGTGGCGGAACAGGCAGACGCAGTAGACTCAAAATCTACCGGGGTTCGAAGCCCCGTGGGGGTTCAACTCCCCCCCTCGGCACCAGATAGTCATTAACAAATTCCTCAAAATTTCTCTAAAAAGAGTATAACGGAAAAAGGTTTCTTTATAATGCTATTTACTTTAGATGTTGCCTTTGCTTTCCTTATTTTTATATAGGAATTCATCAATTCTTACAAAAATTAAATTATATAAAGTATCTACAAAATCCCCTTTAAAAGCTCCTCCCTTTATTACAGCTTCAAGATCATCTGGGAAAGAGAGAAAGCCATAAGAAAAATCTATTTTCAACTTTTCAACGAAATCTGCAAATATCTGGCGAAAAGCTCTCTCAATCCTTTCGATAACCACGCCCACAGAAGAAGAGGTAGAGTTTACAAGAAGAATAATAAACTCGTCACCACCATATCTAAATATGAGGTCTGATTTTCTGGTACTCTCCCTCAAAATGGAGGAAAAATCCACCAAAAAGCGGTCTCCTTCCAAATGTCCATAGTTGTCATTAACTCTTTTAAAGTGGTCAAGGTCAATAATTAGGACCTGAAACTTTCCTTCATACCTCAAACTTCGGGATATCTCCTGTTTGAAAACTCTTTCAAGTTCTCTACGGTTATACAATCCTGTGAGATAATCCCTTATTGATGCTTCATCGGCTAACTGTCTTAGATACCCTTCTTTTTCTAAAAGAAGGTTTTTTTCAATCACTTCTGTTGCAATTCTGCTCAAACTCTCAACAACCTGCATATCTTCTGGGCTAAACTTGTTAGCCTTACCAGAGTCAATATTTAACACCGCAATAACTTCACCTTTTAAAATTAAAGGACAACCTATATAAGATTTAGCATGGCCTGCTTTAGCCCAATAGGAGATATCTCTTGTATTGGGAATATCCAGGATTTTCCCGGAACTCCTTATCATTTCCAGATTTCTGGGTGGATTATTTTTAAATTCCTCACCAACCTTCTCAATGACCTTATCATCAATATTCTCCCAGGCTATAAACCTCCATTCATTATCTTTAAACTCAATAAGTGAGGCACTATCAGCCTCAGTAACTTCTATAGCAGTGTGAAGAAGCCTTTGTAGAATTTCTTTTCTGTTTCCTATAGCTTGCGTTAAATAAAAGGTTCCATCTTGTAGCGCTTTACTCCTTCGTGTTTCCAGATTAATATTCTTAACAAACCTTTCAGATAAATAAGAAAAGGTAAAAAGAATAATGAAAATAACAAACACCCTAATGAAAATAATATTCTCTCCACCCCTGGGTGGCCAGATAAACTGACCTTCAAATTGGTAAAAGGGCAAAAATCCTCGGATATCCAATAATAATAGGCAGCTATAGAAAATAAAGTAAGTAAATGCCAGTAAATAAGAATAGTTTTTAAGCCTGAAAAAGGTAAAGAAAAAGATTATAAAAAGATATAAGGAAAAGGCAAAGCTTTGAGGACCTCCAGAAAAGTATATAAAACCTGTGGCAATAATACCATCAATAAAAGCAATAGTTAAAGCGATGGATAAGTAGTTTAAGGGTTTATATTTAGAAAAAAAATAATTAAAAAGAAGGTTATAAAACGTAAAAAGTAGGGTTAGAATAAGAATGGGGTAGGGAGCTAAGAATTTATCTGTTAAATATATATTTATCCCAACAAGAGCAATTCCTAAGAATGAAAAAATCAGCTTAACAATAAAGATATTCTCCCAGGTTAATAAAAATTCATCTTTATAGTTTTCCTTCTGCTTCACCTTTAAATACCCCCATCCTGTCTCATCTTCTGCGTTAGTTTTGCCCCTCATAATCACCCATTAACATTGAAATAATCTTGCCCCTTAGTGCTTGTAAAGATAACCATATTAAAAAAGCCATACCCAAAAAGGCTATTCCCATAAAAACCCATTCCTCTTTAAATAAGAGCTCATAATTTCGATAAGTATCACCGAAAAGCTCCGATTTATTCACTTGTAAACCTGTAAAAATTATCAAACTTACCGTAACGAGGACCAGGGGAATAACCACATATCCGAAAACAGGAAATAACCAGATGGTTGCCATAGCGAACCCAAGAATCAACAGGATAAGCAATAAATCCACCTCAAAAGGGTAAGGCATCGTCATCAATGGCAGGACAGCAACAATAGTCAAAATAGTGTACATCAAAGCCCTTAAAAGGGGCGACTTTCTTTTTTCTGTACTTTTGGAAAATAAAGAGCTTCTCTGGTTAATATACTCCAGAGCCTCATTGAAATTATCTTTATTACAATAAACAATCATTACAACACGCCAGTTGTTTCTTAAAGCAATTGCTTCCATAGAAGGGTGTTTAATTACTTTTGCTATACCTTTCCAGGGTATAAAAAGATCCTCAGTAGAACTGGCAATCAGTCCCGTTCCAATTAAACCAAATTTTCCAGTGAGTAATCCAGTTATTATAGCTGCTCTGTTTGACATTTTCGCTCTTTTGCTTAAAGTTTCATATGCAGCACCTTTATCCGAAAGTGTGAATCTCATTCTTAAACGGTTGCCAAAAAACAGTAGCATAATTAACCACATCAAAACAGTAAAAATCGACATAACTATCAAAAACACTCTCATGATAGGCAGGATTGATTCAATCTCTCCCTGGGTTATGAAAATCAATGAAAAAAGAATAAAAGTTATTAAAAACGCTATTACAAACATCTTTAACAGGTCTCTTAAAATAAATGGATTAGTCGCCAGTGGGACGTTTACCTCCCAGGATAAAGATTTTTTTTCTATTTTATTCTCCATACTCACCTCCAATTAAAAAATTGTTTATATTACCCATGAGCAAAGTGAGGTACCTATTAGAGAGCATGGTAATCTCATGTTACACTACTAATCTCCCCTGATCCCTCTTTAGAAAAATTAAAAAAGATATGTTATCACAATAGCTTAACCTGAGGTAAAATACCGCCCTTGATCTTTTTTAGTTCAGTTGGTAAATGATTTAAATTACCTACTACTCTATCCCTGATGGTAGCGATTTCTTCTTTTTCTCTTACTATCTTGCCATCTCTAATAAGAGGTTTAAGAAGAGATTTATAACGTTCGGGGGATGGTTTGGTTTTCAAGGTTAAAATGTCATTGTAACCTTCTGCTCTATAGACCTGCTTTTCTCCCGAGAGATTTCCTACCTTGGCTAAAGGTATTCTATTAACTTCCACAATTTTCAGTGCAAAATCCAGAACTGGAGCGTTTGCCAGGCGTGTGCCTACACCAAAACCATCTACATAAGAGCGGAGCCTTTCTACCTCATATTCATCAAGACCTCCGCTTAGATATATTTTAAGGTTCTCAACCCCTTTCTGCTTGAATAACCAACGAATCTCCGGGATACAATCCACATAATCTTTGGAGTCAATTCGGATGCCGTAAAGTCTGTCTCCAAGAACATCCAGAGCTTCCAGAGACTCCTTTACTGGTGAGCCAAAGGTATCCACAAGGGCTATGCGAGGCACACTTTCATCTATATAACGGTCAAAATATTCAAAAGCTCTCCTATCGCTTCCCATAGTCAAAATCAAGGCGTGAGGCATTGTACCTGATGCTTTAATTCCCAGATGTTGTGCACCAAGAACGTTGCTAACACCATCAAGACCAGCTATATAGGAAGCATATTCTATGGCAGGAGCCAGTACAGGGTGCTGTCTTCGAGTACCAAAACTGTACACTTCTTTGCCATCGGATGCCAGTTTTATTCTCGATGCTTTAGTTCCCACTCCAGAGAAAAAGGAAACAAAACCTATGATGGCAGTCTCATAACGGGCAAAATCTACATAGTTACCTCTAACAGTCAGGACAGGCTCAAGTGGGAAGAATATCTCTCCTTCTTCCATAGCATCTACTTCTACTGGAATCCCTTCCAGAAGTTTGGCAACCTCACTGGAACCTAAGAAAAGACCAAAAGTGTAATCTGGATTTGGGAAAAAACGCAGGAAAAGTTCCATTACTACATAAGGGTTCTCTTCTGATTTTTTCAGGACTTCTTCAGTACGTTCAAAATAAGCGTCTGTAACTAAACCTTTTTTAATCTCTTCATCGCTGGATATTAAAAAATCTTTTTTCAACTATACCTCCCAACTTTTAATAATATCACCTGTCTTTAGAATCTTTGCTCCATAAATTTCTGTCATATACTTCAATGCCCTTTCATGTTCCTGTGGGTTAAAGGTAGCAGTAGCATCCTCAACCACCTTCACTTTATATCCTCTAAAGAAACTCTCCGCTACATTATGAAGAACGCAGATATCGGTAGTTACTCCTGTTAGTATAATTTCTTCTATTTCTATACCCTGAAGAATTGTTTCAAGGGGCGTGCGGAAGAAACCACTGTAAGTAGTTTTGGGTATCACAGATTCGTTATTAAGTGGAGCCAGCTCAGGTATAACTTTTGAGCCTTCTTCTCCCTTCATAGAATGTGCTCCCCAGTGTTTAATCTCAGGGTCACTCAAATTATGGTAATCCTTCAAATAGACCACAGGTACACCCTTTTCCCTCGCTTTTGAGAGGAGTTTCTGTAAGTTCGGGATAATACTCCTGGCATATTCGCTGCCAAGTACACCGTAGACAAAATCATGAACCATATCTATTACCAGCAAAACATCTTTATTTCCCATATCAGATCTCCTTATCTATGCTCTTATATTGATTTTACCACCATTGAATTTAGCTCTACAAGTTTAATCCCAAAAACTTCCTCGAAACCATTACGAAATAGCTTCTTGACCTCTATCATATCTTCTTCAGAAAAAGGTTTGTTAAGCTCTCTAACCAGAGATGTGACTTTTCTCTCCTGCATACCGCAGGGGATAATGTAGTTGAAAAGGTCAAGGTTTATACTAACATTAAACGAGAACCCATGCATAGTAACCCATTTCTTGATGGAAATGCCTATATTTCCAATCTTATTACCTTTAACCCACATCCCAGGGTGATGCTGAACCTTCTCTCCAGTAATCTGATAATTATTCAAAACCTTTAACATCATATCTTCAACTCCCCTTATCATATAAGGCAAGCCACCATGTAGTCCTTTAAGGGGTAAAATGAAATATCCTACTACCTGACCAGGAGCATGAAGCGTTACTTCTCCTCCTCTCTCAACTTCAAAAACGGGGATGTCCTCTGAGTTTAATATGTGTTCTTCCTTACCTCTCAAACCCACTGTTATAACCGGTGTATGCTCCAGAAGTAGAAAGAATCCTTCATTGCTTCCCTTTTCTATAACATCATTCTGAAGCTTCCTTTGAAGTTCGAGGGCTTCACCATAAGACACTAATCCAAGATCAGCAAAATAAACCTTCATATCAAAGCCTTAATCTTCATACTATAAGGACCTTAAACGGATGGAAGACATCACTGAGTTCCTGGAGTTCTTCTTCTTTTATTACCATAAGACCTGGTTCTGTAGAAACCCTAACAGGTCTGTTAAGATGAATGAGAGAAACTGGAAGATGAGAAATAGTTTCATAAATTTTCTTCATCTCCTCTTCACTGTCGTTAAACCCCTTAAGTATCATTATCTCCAGCCACAACTCTCCCTTATAACTTTTAAAGAAAGATACGATTCCATCTATCACCATTTCTAAAGTTAAGCCGGGAACAGGACGGTTAATGATATTAAATAACTCGGGAGTAACTGTAGAAAGGGTGCACTTTACCCTATCAGCCAGAGATAGCTCTTCTCTCACTTCTTTGATGTGTAAGAGGGTAGAGTTGGTAAAAACAGTTAGGGAAACACGGGTTCTCTTCTTTAAAGAAAAAAGGATCTCACCCAGTTCAGAATTGAGTGTTGGCTCTCCAGAACCAGAAAAGGTAATAGAGTCCAGAGAGTTCTCCAGCGAAGGGAGAACCCTGTTAATTGCTTCCAGAACCAATTCTTTACTCGCATAGGGCTTTCTTTCTAAAGTGAGGATGTCAGTTCTTCTCTGAAGCTCACAGAATATACAATCAAAGGAGCAGGTCTTAAGGGGGACAATATCCACACCCAGAGAGTACCCCAGTCTCCGGGAGCGGACTGGCCCGTATATTAGGTGGAGATTATTATTTACACTCAAATACACCTCAATTATTATATTTTATTAATTATACTGTTAACAACTACTTTTAGTTATGATTATTTTTCGTACAGGATTATATTTCTTTTGGCTAATTCACTCACCATCTTATTAAAACCCTTTCCAATAAAGATTCTTTCAGGTTCAACTACACCTAACATACCAAAATCTTCGTTAGCTAACATAATAGCAGCCACAGAAGACGGATAAGCAGTGGTCCTTTCCATTGAAGTTAAACCAACTTCCTCGTCGCTATAGTCCAGAAGTTCGTAGGATTTTTCTACATATTTTCCAGCTTTTAAACCCTTTCCCTTAACCAGTAAATAAGTGAAGTCTCTTACCCCTGGTATTTTCTTAAGGGTTTTGTTAAGAACTGACTCTGCTAAATCTCTTGGAGATACTTTGATACCGTTTATATCAATGGGTTCTTTAGCAAAAAACCCATATTTTTCCAGAAGTTTCATAGTCTGATAGTGGCCAGGATACCTTAAAGTAGCCTCAGATAACCTCTTCACCCCTTTTTCTTTCATAGTCTTATTAAGGCTATATAGACCATCGGTTTTAAGAGCATCTACCTGTCCATAACCAGGTATGAAGAAGGTTTCAATATCATATAGGTGTTTCTTTACAACGGTTTTTCCGTCTTCTATCACTTCAGGATCAGTTAGATAAAGATCCAGAAGAGCTTCCACATTAAATAAAACCATGTAGTCAAAGGGAGTAGCTCCTCTTTCTACGGGTAAACCTCCACAGTAAATAACCGCTTCTTCAAGTTGGTCGAATTCATAAGCCAGTTGACCAACACAGATATTTCCTAAGCCTGGTACTATGCCCAAACCGGGAACTACCAAGCTTCCAACTCTTTTAAGTCCTTCATCAAACTCGTACTGTCTTTTCCATTCCCAGTAATCAGTGAGGAGAGCTTTTGTTTTTACTTTACAACATGCCTTATAAAAGCTTTCAGTATACTCCCAGGGATGAGGAAGAGAATTAATAACGAAATCAACTTTTGATATAAGATTTATTGTTGACTCCATATCAAAGATATCAACCTTAACTGTAGAAATGTTGAATGCACCAACTAATTGTCTTACATCACTGAGTCTGTTCTCATCAATATCGCCAACAATCACCTCGCAACCGGTATCAAAATTCAATAAATCGTAAGCAACAGCTTTACCCTGAAGCCCTCCACCAAGTACTAAATACTTCATAGCAAATCCCCCTTTTTAATAGTCGAATTATTTTTAAAGTAACTATGAAAAATAAAATTGAATAAACTAAGTCTTCTATTATTATATAACACCATGGCTTTTATAATTCCATTACCAGTTTTTTATGAATATAAATAAATTAATTCTTAGTATAGTTAGTTAGGCCTGACCCCGAGTATAAGATTGACCAAAGAAATATTTGAAGGTATACTTAAAACAATAAGGGGGCGTAGCTCAGCGGGAGAGCGCTTGCTTCGCATGCAAGAGGTCGTGGGTTCAAATCCCATCGCCTCCACCATATTGAATTAGCCAACGAAGTGAGTGGACCCGCACAACAGCAAGCTGTATGCGGGGTAAACTCCACCCCGAGCGAGGCGACTAATTCAATCTGGTGGTGTCTACTGGACGATGTCAGAACCTTCTTTGAACAAAATCCAGAGGATTTTGCCGATTGACGCAAAGTTGTGAAACAATTTTGCTGACGGCTCACGGGCAAAAAATTTCCTCCCCCAAAACCCCTCCAATTTTTGCCCGCTCGCTGAAACAATTTTACAAAAATTTTTGTGTCGCTTTTTTATAAATTCCATAGATTATTTCAGGTGCTTTGAATTTTTACTCTATTTTATAGCGGACTTTTAATATTTTTAAGTTTCGGATTTGTTACTTGGGTATAGATTTGTGTCGTTCTGATATTTTGCTGACCTAAAAGTTCCTGCACATATCTAACATCAACGCCATTTTCTAATAAATGTGTTGCAAAGCTATATCTTAATTTATTGTTTGCGGGGAATAATTTTTGCCTTATTTGTTCCAAGTATTTTTGTAGAATAATTTTATAAAAATTGGTATAGTAAGTATA
>JBBIUB010000022.1:0-13631 GCA_037440465.1 Coprothermobacterota bacterium
ATAAATGTTAAATCTAAAGGTGGTCTTCCATCTTCAGGCCAGTTATAAATTGCTTCTGGATATTTCTTTTCCTTTGCCATAATTATTTTGCCTTCTGCCTGTGCGTTGCACGCAGACAGGTGCCTTTTTTCTTTGTAGTAGACTTTATATTTTGCGTTACTCTTTCTAAAGATTGTTCGCTTATCCATTTATTAATTACATCTTTTTTAAACCACCACTGGCCAGCGATTTTGATAGAGGGGATTTGACCAGAGCGGGTAAGTTTATAGACGGTATGTTCGTCCATCTGCCTCGCCCTTTCTTAAACAGTTAATTATTCGTTTTTTTAGATGTCCTAATGATGAACCATATTGCTTAAGCTGACTTTCTCGCTTTTGTGAATCTTCTTTAGAAATATATGCTTCATAATAAATGAGTCGCCAATTATCGTCTTTATTTCTATGTTTATTATATCTTCTTTTTAAATCAGTAGTCCAGCCTATATAGATATTGCTTTTCTTTAAATTTTTTAAAACATACACATAATACACTTTGAAAGGGCGGGGTTCTGAAACCTGTTTGACCGTCATTATTTCTTTTTCATTCATAAAGGTTCACCCCGTGAGATAATTCTTAATCCTATTTTTTATGTATCTTTTACCCCATGCAGTTTTTAGGTATTTTTCTCTAGTTGTTGCATCGGTCTTATATAAACAAAACTCATAATGTACTAATTTCAATGGTCTTCTATTTATACAAAATATCGCACGGGGTAAATCCTTTTCTTAAAACATAATCTTTCATAAAACCTTAATATAATATACAAAGAAATACAATAGTTGTCAATGGAAATTTTGATAAAAATAAAATCTTTATAGGGTGGGGGGATATCCTAACTTCTGCTCCAAGCCAAAGGCCCGACCGTAGGTCCATTCTAAATTCTTTTGTAGTTACAGTAAAATTATCAGTAGAATAAAAATTACCACTACCCCGATAGCTATTAAGCAACCAATAGACTCAGCATAATCTAAAAATGACTTGCTTCCACAGCGGGGACATTTTTTTCTACCTAACACCATCACGGTTCCACAGTTCAGGCAGACATTTTTTCCGCACTGGTAACATCTTACGACACCATCTTCAAGAGGAGTTCCACAACCACCACAATATTTCATAGAATATTCATATGTATAGAGGTTAGTTTATAGCACTTTAAATTGTTTATCACTTTATAGTATAGAAGTGATCTATTTTCCAATCTTTGATTCTTAGTATAAATACATCTTTTTTAGGGTTGCCTTCAGAATCCATAGCCATAGTACCTGTAACACCGTTGAAGTTTCTAATTCTATTGAGTGCTATCTGAATCTCTGTACGGTCAATTTTCTGAAGGCTCCCAATAGCTGTATAAAGCAAATTAGCTGCATCATAAGCGAGGGCAGCAGTTGTATCAGGGGTATTATTGAACTTTTCCTTGTATTTACTGATAAATTCCTGGACTTCTCTACGAGGGTCATCTTTGTAAAACTGAGCAGTATAATACCCATTGTTAATGGCTATAAAGTTAAGAAAATGAGAATCCCAACCAACTCCACCAAGCATAACTGAGTTTATACCTATTTCCCTTGCTTGAGCAGCAATTATATTCACCCTGGTATAAAAATCAGCTATAAAAAGTACATCCGGATTAATATCCTTGATATCATTTAAAAGAGCTGAGAAATCTGTGTCATAACTGCTGTAAGCTTTATAAAACAGTGTTCTACCTTTCTTTTCAAAAGTTGATTTGAAATGCTCAGCTAAACCTGGGTTTCTCCTATCGAAAATTATTGCAGATGTTTTAAGGTTCAGTTTTTGTAATGCAACCTCAGTTAAAGCTTTAGCTTGAATTTCATCTGTAAGGCACACTCTAAAGACAAACTCTTTCCTTATTCCATCTTCAACAGTAACTCTTGGGTCACCGGAAGTAGGGTTAATAAGGGGGACTTTTCTCGTGTTAGCATATTTTCCTCCAACAATAGAAGTCTCAGAAGATATAGAGCCTATTATTGCTGCTACCTTATTTTCATCAATAAGATTACCTATCTGTTTTACAGTTTCTTTGGAGTTATTCATGTCGTCTTTATGCACTAATACTATTCTTTGACCCTGAATACCTCCCTTAGAATTCCACTCCTCTGTAGCTAACTCAATACCTTCTTTAGCTGAAAGGCCTAAGCCAGAGAGATCACCACTTAGAGGAAGTACCGTACCAATTCTTAGTTCAACTATACCTTGTTTTTGACTTGTTAAATAAAAAATACCAACGATAATAAGCAGTATGAATAAACCAAATGAAATCCATTTTGACATAACATAACCTCCTTTTTTATTGTGATTTTATTTTTTTACCTTCTTCCCAACCTAAACTCCATGCCTTAAGATTAAGATCTTTATAAGCAGGTGGAAAACTATCTTCTACCATCTTACGCATGTTATCAGGTGATAATGGGAAAAAGGGAACAGCTGAAAGAACACCAAGAAGAACAATATTTTCTGTAATAATACGCCCTGTTTGTAAAGCAAGGCTTCGAGCATCAACCACCCAGAAATTTTTAATTTGATATTTTAGCTTTTCATAAGCGGAATTCAGATTGGGATAGGAAGCCATTCCAATAGATACAGTCAAAGGAATAATGGGATTGTTATTAATTATCATCAAGGTTTGGGATGAAGCTTTATTTAAGACTCTTAGAGCTTCAGCAGGTTCAAAACCCAGGATTATGTCTGCTTCACCATTTTTAATAAGTGGACTCTGGGCTTTTCCTATTTTCATTTCACTTAATACTGATCCACCCCGCTGAGCCATTCCATGGACCTCACTCAATATCACATCTTTGCCTTCTTTAATAGCAGCTTCTCCAATTATATTACCTGCTTTTAGTATCCCCTGTCCTCCTACACCAGTTAAAATAAGTGCTAAGTAATCTTTTTTCATTATTTTTCCCCCATTTTTATGGCACCATCTGGGCAGACATCCAAACAAACTCCACAACCATCGCATAATGATGTTTCAATTTTTACCTCATCTCCAGATAAAGTCATAGCTGGACAAGTAAAATCATTTATACATATCATACATTTAATACATAAATCCTGATTAACTGTGACGGTTTTCCAAAAGCCCTTCTTTTTCTTTTCCTTTGCATCAAGAAGAGAACAAGCATGCCTGGCTATTATAACTGCGATTCCTTCATAATCAAGAGCTTCCTTTATTACGGATATGGATTCTTTAACTTGATAGGGGTCTATTACTTTCAACCATTTAACACCAACGCCTTGTACGATTTCTTCCAAAGATACTGCAGGTGCTTCTTGTCCCATACCGTCCATATAAGAACCAGGGTGTGGCTGATGTCCTGTCATAGCTGTAGTCAAATTATCAAGAATAAATAAGAGAAATTGATGCTTGTTATGAACCGCATTTAATAGTGGAGGGATTCCAGCATGGAAAAAGGTTGAATCTCCGATAAAGGAAATTACCTTTTGATTTGTAGACCTGTAGAAACCACCTGCAGTTCCAACGCTTGATCCCATACACAGAAGATAATCAACCATCTGATAGGGGGGTTGGATTCCCAGAGTATAGCAACCAATATCTGAAGGAAATATCACATCTTTTAACTTCTTTTCTCTAATAGCTTCTTTTATTTCGTAGAAAGTTGCTCTATGTGGGCATCCAGCACAAAGAACTGGTGGGCGGGGTGGTAGAGATAGGCCAGAGATATTTATTGCATCAGGCTTCATCTTTTTAATATTCAATGCTTTACTTAAAGCTTCTTCTACTAAATCTGGGGTAAACTCGTACAGCCTTGATGTTAGGCCATTGATTTTTCCAAGAACACTACTTTTTAGGTTTCCTTTTTGTATTAATACCCGAACCTCCTTTTCTAATATTGGTTCTAATTCTTCAATAACAAGGATGATGGGATGTTCTTCAATAAAGGAATTAACAAGCTGTTCTGGCAATGGAATACTAAAACCAAGCTTCAATATATCTATTTCTAACCCCAGTCTATCGATAGCATCTTTCACATATGAATAAGCTACTCCAGAAGTAATAACTCCTGCATGAGACTCACCAGAATTTTTTTCTATTCTGTTAAAATGGCAAATTTCAGAGAATTCTCTTGCTATTTTTAATTTTTCAATAAGGCGGGAATGCATCTGATAAGCATAAGAAGGAATAGGCACAAGTTCACTGGGGTTTTTAATAAATGAAGTCTTATCTGGAGTCATCTTTATTTCTCCCAGTGTTACACCGCTTCTTATGTGGTTTATCCTGGTAGTAGTTCTCAGGATTACAGGTAATTTCAAATCTTCAGACAAATCTAAGGCGTATTTTACCATTTCTTTAGTTTCTTCAAGGTTTGATGGTTCTAATAAGGGTAAGCCAGCGAATAGTGCGTAGTATCTGTTATCCTGTTCATTCTGGGAAGAAAACATAGAAGGGTCATCAGCAGTAATTATGAGAAAACCACCTTTAGTCCCGGTATAAGCAGCACTCATTAAAGCATCTGCAGCAACATTTAGCCCAACATGTTTCATAAATGTCATGGCTCTTACTCCTGTAGCTGCAGCAGCTGCAGCAATCTGAAAGGCTACCATCTCATTTACAGAAAATTCAAAATAAATTCCGCATTTTTTAGCCAATAAGAATAAAGTATTACCAATTTCTGATGAAGGAGTACCAGGATAAGTCGTAGCAATTTTTACTCCTGCTTCGAAGGCACCTCTTACTATCGCTTCGTTTCCTAGAAGAAAAAGCTTATCTCCAGGTGATTTTGTTAAGATATCCTCAACCTGCATAACCAACCTCCCAGAATTTACTAATGTCATGTCCAACAAATATCTTGACAATAAACTTCTACTATTAACACTACACTTCCAAAGTCCCGCACTCATTTTCACAACATGTGAGTGTAGCAGTGCTGTATCAATTATTTCTTCATTATCAAAGCATACAAGTTATACAGGACACTTGGTTTAATTTTATCATTTTTCTACTTAAATCTATGGTAGTATATTTAAAAAAATAGACTATTTAGCAAAGGGGTTTTGGATGTTTTTTTTCTATACTTTTTTCTTTATCCTTGGTTTAATTATAGGAAGCTTTTTAAATGTAGTAATCTATCGTGTTCTTCGAGGAGAGTCCATTGTTTACCCCTCTTCTCGTTGTCCTCAGTGCTTGACACCCCTTCGCTATCTTGACCTTATACCTGTTATCAGTTATATATCTCTTGGTGGTCGCTGTCGTTATTGTGGGAATCCCATCTCAATAGTTTATCCACTTGTGGAAATTTCTACAGGTTTACTTTTTATATGGTCTTATTATTCATTGGGACTTAATTTTAAAGCCATAGAATTTATTGTTCTCGGGAGTATTCTCATAGCATTATCGGTTATTGATTTTAAAGAATTTATACTTCCAGACTCTCTGGTATTAACAGCTCTCATCTTTGGCGTTGTAATTAAGGTTTTTTACTGGCTTTATTATCAAGATCCTCAGTACATTTATAAATCATTTTTAGGAGGTGTTTTAGCTTTTTCCTTTTTCTATTTAATATTTCTTCTTTTTCCCAATGGAATGGGGGGAGGCGATGTAAAGTTATCTTTTGTTCTTGGTTTTTATACAGGTTTTCCTTTTATGCTCTTATGGTTATTTCTCTCTTTTTTTCTAGGGTCTATTGGTGGAATAATCTATCTGGCTATCTTAAGAAAAAGAATAAAAGAACCATTACCTTTTGGCCCCTTTCTAGCGCTGGCTTCGCTTTTAACTTTAGCCTGGGGTACAAATATTTATGCTGTTTATTTCAACCTTTTTTGGTGATTATAAGGGTGGCTTCATAAAAAATTCAATTTTGGTTAAATTATTATTTATAACAATTACATTTTTTTCTTTTCTGGTCGTTTCATGCGGGGAAGTAAAAGCTGAAGATGTTCTTAAAAGTTATATAGATCTATCATTGCGGGGTTATAGAGTACAAGCATACGATCTTTTATCAATAAAAATTAAAAACAAAATATCAGTTAGTGAATTTATTGATGCTTCTTCAATTTATCGCGGTGAACTAAAAGATTATTATGTAATCGACAGCACCCAGAACGAAACAAAGAAAATAATTCGTTATGAAATTATTGTAATGGATCCTGAAGGTAAAGAAGCTAAACTAAAAAACATAGCCATTCTTATATTAGAAAAGGGGAAATGGAAAATACTGGATCCGGGATTTTAAAAATATTTTTAACTTCACCACCACTTACATTTATCCCTCCATTGGCTCTATCTGTTCTGGAATTTCTTAAAGAGAAAGATGGTTTTTTGGTAGGTGGAGCAGTAAGAGATATTCTTTTATCTAAAATTGTTAAAGATCTCGATATATTAATTCCCGGAGATCATTCCGTTTTAAGTGGTGAAGCATTCGATAATTGGTCTCATGTTTCATTCTCTAAGAAGGGTTCGCTTGTAAGAATGATTAGAAAAGATATCCAGATAGATATATCATTCTACCCTCCTTCAATTGATTCACTGGCTAAAAATCTAGGGAAAAGGGATTTTACCATAAACTGCCTGGCAATTCCTTTGGATGACCTTAGCCAAAAAGAAATATGTTTAGTAGATCCCTTAGGAGGTTTAGAGGATCTAAACAGCCGATTAATTCGGGCTACAAGTGAGAGTAACTTGAAGAAAGATCCCTTAAGATTACTCAGAGCTTATAGGTTAAAAAGTAACCTTGGTTTTGAGATTGAAAAAAATACCCTTAAAATAATCAAGTCTCTGACAAAGGATATAAAAAAAGTATCCATTGAAAGGATACGTGACGAATTATTTTTAATTCTTGATTGTGATAGCTATGAGGTTTTAAGAAATCTTTATGAAATAGGGATTATATCAAATATATTACCTGAGTTAGCAGAAGAAGAGGGAATGGATCAGGGGCCTTACCATGATTATGATGTTTTGGAACACACTTTCCAAACTTTAAAAGAATTAGAGTCCCTTTTGAAAGAGAATCTTACACCATTTAAGGAATATGATTTAAGTAATAGGAATCCATCGGGTAGAAGTTATAAAGCTTTACTAAAGTTGGCTGCTATACTGCATGATATTGGTAAACCATGTTGTAGAGTAATAGAAGGAGAAAAAATAGTTTTCCAGGGTCACGAGGTTAAAGGAATGAATATGACATCAGATATAGCCTTAGGGCTCAAATTATCTAAAAAAGAGAAAGATGCACTTGAAAAATTAATAAAAAATCACTTAAGAGCAGGCTATCTTTTTAATCAAAGTAATTTGACAAATAAAGCAATGAGAAGTTTTATCACAGCTCTGGGAGACGATCTCTATGGTGCACTTTTCCTTTTTTTAGCAGATGCTTTGGCTACAAGGAAGGAAACTATTATTTATAAAGAAAACTATATTGATTTCTGTCAGAAAATTGTTTCTTTCAAACATTTGATAGATAAAAAATCCAAACCTCTTCTTAATGGTCATGAGATTATGAAGTTATTATCTATATCTCCTGGAATAGAAATAGGGAGGTTATTAAACCTTATTGCCAGGGAGCAAGAAGACGGGAAGATTACTAATAAGAAACAAGCCAGAACTTACTTAAAAGAGGTCTATTTCTCCAGGGCTTTTGAATAAGCATCTTTAAGCCGTTTTTTGGATATATGAGTGTATATTTGTGTAGTAGAAAGACTTTTATGTCCCAGGAGCTCCTGTACATATCTTATATCCACCCCATGTTCCATTAAATGAGTAGCAAACGAATGCCTCAGGGCATGGGGGTTTATTTTTTTACCCAATAATTGTCCTGTTAACTTATTTGTTAAAAGATGTATATATCGACTACTCAATGGTAATCCCTTGAGGTTTAGAAAAAGATGGGAAGAGCAAGGATTGAACTCATTTCTATATTCAGTAATAAATGTTTTTAAAAGTGGTATAAATGGTGGTGGAAAATAAGATTTTCTCTCTTTATTCCCTTTCCCAATTATTCTGACGGTTCCTTCCTCGAGGTCGAGATCTTCAATAGTAAGAGTCACTACTTCACTTACTCTAAGACCAGAACCATACATAAAAGCTAGGATAAGGTAATCTCTTAAAGCAGATGGTTCTGAGGGTGTTTGTTTGAAAAGAATAACAGCCTCATCTTCAACGAGATGTATAGGTAAATTTCTTGGCAACTTAGGTGAAGATAGCCATATAAAAGGATCTTCTTTAATTTGATTTCTTGATTTTAGAAATCGAAGAAATGACTTAAGAGAAGAGATTTTTCTAGTTATGGTTTTCTTTTCCAACCCTTCAATATTTTTAAGCCATTTAAGAAAATCGGAGTGAGTTAGGTTAGTAATAGCAATTTTGTCTTTTCCAAGGAAAGTTAAGATATTTTCAATATCAATTCTATAAGCTTTTAGGGTATGCAGAGAATACCCTCTTATCTCAAGATATCCTAAAAAATTTTGAAGGTTTATTTTATCCGCACTGAGCAAGCTTAATAAGGCCTTCGTATAAAATAACCATTAGAAGATTTTCTACGGCCTCTACTTTTAACATGGCTTCTTCTAAATCTTGACCCCAGGTTATTATTCCATGATTTTTTAAAATGATAATGGTGCTTTTTAAGCTGGCTTCGCCTACTGCCTGGGCAAGTTCATTAGAACCTGTTTGGAAGTATGGTATTAAAACTGCTGGTTCCAGGAAATGTGAGGCTTCTGATGGTCCCAGATCTGGGAATTTATCACCCCTGCTCATTGCCAGTGTTAGTGGGGGGTGTGCATGGATTACAGCTTTAGCCTGTCTATTTAGGTTGTATATACTGACATGGGTTTTGTATTCGGAAGATGGTTCGCCCCAAACGATAGCTCCATCCATAGTTAGGGCAGCAATATCTTTAGGGTGAATAGTTGCCTTATCTCTTTTCGTGGGAGTAATATAAATATGACCACTTTCGCAAAAACTCACATTGCCGGAACCGCCCCACACAAACCCCATACGGTGAAGAAGTTCACAGGTTTTTACTATCTGTTCACCTATTAAGAGCTTCATGTTATTTACAGATTTTTACTCCTTTTCTCAAAATTACAGATTCCTGCTTTAATTATATCAGTAATTATATCTGGCTCATATTTAATATTCTAAATCGAAAGGGTTCAAGGGGTCCAGAGGTCAAGGATTCCAGTGAAATGCTAAAGAACTACAAAGGATTCAAGGAGTCAAAGAGTTGTTTTTTAAGGTTTTCACTTGAACCCTCAAACCCTACTTAATAAGTCAATGTAGATTAAATAACAGATAAGATAAAAGTAAAATAGGCAATGAGCTCATCAATAAAGGTCTATAGATATAAAGTAAATTTGCTTTAAAGTAATCCTTAGTCAGAATTAAACATAGGTGTACAGGGGAGAGCATGACACCCATAAAACCAGCCAGGTAAGCAGTCGAAAACCAGGGGAGTGGATTTAAACCTTCAGGTAGAAGGATTTTAAGAAGAGGAAAGGTTATTCCCACGTATGCCTGAGATATTCCTGTTAGAAGCCCTGTAATAAAGGGAAGGAGAGTAAAAATTGGAAGAGGAGTCATACCAGTTTGTCTAAAATAATTACCAATTTCACTTAATGCTCCGCTAACCTCAAGAACTTCTTTAAAAGCCAGTACTGCTCCGACAAGAAGAAGTAGTTCCACTTTAAAGGCTTCTCTAAAAATGGAAAGCGATTTTGTAAGCAAAATTCCTTCTCTTAATAAAAGACCTAAAACTACAAGAGCCAAGCTTATCATTAGAACCTCTGTTCCGTTTTTAAAAAGAAAGATTGCTATGACAGGTATTACAATTGGAAGAGACAGATAAGAGATTTTTAAGATTTTTGTGATGGTATTACTTTCATTTCCAGTAACCTGGGGATGATTAGTATTAAAAACAGGTTTAGCTTTTTTACTAATAACAAACCAGCCTGCGATAACCATAGCTATTGTGTATGGAATGTTTCTCTTAATAAATTGTGATAAATCTAAGGGAACCAGGTTTACAGCCAGAATTAAAGCTGGATATATGGGTAAAAAAGGCTCCCAGATATGACGGAACCAATAATTAACATATGCCTTATCATCAGGTTTCAAAGAAGTATTTTCCAGAGCAGCAGCTGCCAGAGGAGCAGAAAATCTTGCACCACCAGCAGAAGGTAGAAAACCCAGAAGAGCAGGAAGGGAAGCACCTGATATAAGTGGGTTTTTTATCAGGTCATTAAGCCTTGACGTAATCTCCTTTAACCCCCCAGTGTTTCTAAGGATAGCTTCCAGTATAGCTATTAAGTACAAAGTTAAAAGCAAGGTCAGTGCACGATAGCTGGTTGCACCTTTAATAATTGTCTCAATTGTGTGAGTCAATGAGAGGTTAAAAACCAAACCTACCGTAAAAGCTGCCCCGAATATTATCCAGGTTAAAGCTATTTTGGTCCTTTGAAATAGTATTAACGCTATAAATATTAGTCCTATCTTAATCAAGGCAGTCATAGATTATTCTTTATCTCCTTATTACAGTACATAGTATACTGGATTAGGTTATCATCAATTTCTCTGTGCGGTAAAAATTATAACATTTAAAAACCTGATAATATAAGATATGCCTGAACTCCCAGAAGTAGAAACCATAAAAAGAGAACTAATTAATAGAGTAGAAGGAACAAGAATAAATGACGTTACTCTTCTTGATAGTAGGCTTTTAAGAGGAATAATAACTGAACAATATTTTCTTTGTGAAGTAAGAAATCAGAAGATTACATATATTGATAGAAGAGGTAAATATATTCTATTTCATCTGACTAAAAGGATTCTGGGTATTCATCTTGGTATGACCGGGAGATTTGAACTATTGAACCAATGTCGTAATCATCAACATCTAAGAGCCACTATTTATCTTGATTGTGGTGTTTTACACTATTATGACGTAAGAAGATTCGGTAAATTTGCTCTTCTTAACTCAATTGATGAATTAAACCTGGGAGTAGATCCTTTAACAGACAAATTTCTTCCGGATGTACTCAAGGAAAAATTGTATTCAGGTAAAAAGATTAAAGAACTCCTTCTTGATCAAAGCAGAATTGCAGGGCTTGGTAATATATATACTGATGAAGTATTGTGGTTGAGTGAAATTTCTCCTTTAAGGAAGGGGTTTTCACTCAAGGAAGGTGAACTGGAGAGACTTTTCTTTTGGATACCGTGCTTATTAGAAGAAGCTATTAAATATGGTGGGACTACTATTAGAGATTATCTGAATCTATTACAGCAACAAGGAAATTTTAGCGAACAACTCAAAGTTTATGGCAGAGAAGGAAAAAAATGCTTTCGTTGCTTAGGTACTATAAGGCGTTTAAAGATATTTGGAAGATCAACTTATTTTTGTCCTCTATGTCAAAATTGAAAAGTGATGGGTGACTTGTGACGAGTGAGGATGATATTTGATTTGTAACTTGTAAATATGAATTACCGATCACACATTACGGATCACTCATTACGGCTTATAGGTGACCGGCGCCTTCCGCATTGACGAGTAAAGAAAGAGAAAAATCCCCAGGAAAATAAAAAGATCACCTATACTTACCACTCGAGAGAAAGAGCCACTTAAAGGTAGGGGAATAACATCCCCCAGGAAGGGGAAGAGGGTTTTCCCTCTTTCTATCAGGATAAAGTGAAACCAACCTTCTCCTTTCATGGCTTCTTGAACATCTTTTAATATACCTGCTATTTCCACAGCTTTTATGGAAACTGGCATCCTGCCACCATTGGAAGTTATTGCTATGAAGTTAAGGGAACTACCTAAAGCTAAAATCTTGATTCCGGTGTAATTCAGATTGGAAAAAGTGGTAATCAGTATCAAAGCTAATGAAAGAATATAAAGATGTTCACCTAACAAATATTTTTCAAGGGGACCCTCAAAAGAAAGACTAAAGCGAAGAGGAATCTGGAGAATTATTCCTGCAATAAGAAAACCTAAGTTCTTTAATTTTATACTTTCTAAGTTTTTAAGAGTTCCCTTTCCTATCCAACCAACAATAATACCAAAAATTACAGCTAATAAGATAATCAAGGTATGGTTTTATTCTCTAATAATTCAATTGCCTTTAGAGAAAGAGTCGGTTCAAATTGTTCACCAGATTCCTTCTTTAACTCTGTAATTACCTGTAGTATGGTAAGTTTCTTTCTGTATGGTCTATCTGAAAGCATAGAATCTAAAGAATCAGCTATAGCCAGTATTCTTGCTCCTTTAGGAGTAGCTTCACCAATTAAACCATTTGGGTAACCTTTTCCATCCCACCTTTCATGATGATAAAGCACTAATTTCGCTTCTTCTTTGTATTTTGAGAGGGGGTTAAGCAATTTGAACCCTTCAACCGGGTGCTCTTTCATGATAATCCAATCTTCTGTAGAAAGAGGTTCGGGTTTTTTAAGTATATCATCCGGGATGCCGATTTTTCCTAAATCATGCACCAGAGCAGCGTTTTCTATGGATTCTTTCATACTCTTGGGAAGATCCAGAGCCTCAGCAATGGCTATGGCATAATCTCTTACCCTCTTGGAGTGAAGTCCAGTGTAAGAAGGGTCTCTTAAGTCCAAGGTGGTTGCAGCCATCTTCATGGCCACCATTGATTCTTGCTCTACCTCGTGCCCTCGTTTAAACAGTGTGAATATGCCGTATATAAAAGGTATCATTATTGCTACCAGGACGATGTTATATTCAGAGACAACCAATCCTGCGTACCCAATTACTAAGGAAAGGAACATTCCTATGACCTGATCTTTTTTCAAGATCTGGGAGTTTATCACATCTTTTAAAGGAAAGTCATAGGACAGAGCTATCACCAACCCTAATAAAAGGGCGTTAATAGAGAAGTATACGGAACCTCCTACAAAAGCTGGAATAAGAGTACTTATGCTATCAAAATCAGCTGTGCCACCGGTAAGCATATGGAAAACAAGGCTACAAAGGAATGCAGAGAGAGCGATGTTAGAAGCATTAAACATGCTTTTATACCAGTTTTTCTTCTTTATGATGTCAGATAAAAAAATAGCAAGAAAAGCAATCCATATTATAACTGATGGTTGTAGGTAAAGTGAGGAGGCAAAGATAGCTGCCTGTGACATTGTTATTTCAGTGTCCTTGCTTAAATCGACCGCTAAGAGATCCAAGATAAATACTATAATAATGAGAGAGATAATAAGATGTATGTTTTCTGGTTTTAAAAACTGATAACCAAAAATCAGCATTCCTAAAACAACGATACAGACTATTGTTATGAAGAACCAGCCTCTAATGCTTACAGGTGTCATAAATTTATAATAACAAAACTCCTTTCTAATTTAAGGTTGTTTTTCTTATTATATAGTCAAAGAATATTAGTTATTATATCAATATAAATGAGCTTAAAAGCAAAAGAAAACCTAGGTTAATCTTCTAACCCTAAAAAAAGCTTTATTAATATTCTACCATTTGATCCTGGTTAACAGTTATAACTATTTCCACTTAAGACTGGCTAACAGGCTGAAACCCAACAGACTTACCAGGGTTATGATTCTTAAGATCCTCCACTTCATTTTATTCACCTCCTTTTTTGTTTTT
>JBBIUB010000023.1:0-13424 GCA_037440465.1 Coprothermobacterota bacterium
TTGGTCCTGGTGGAACTGTCACTGCTTCCGTTACCCTTACCGTAACCGACCCACCGCCAGTAGCGCCTCCAACCATTACTGCTTCTGTCTCTCCAACCTCCATCGTGAGGGGTGCTAATGCAACACTTACCTGGTCTTCCACCGGCGCTACCTCAGTTACTCTCTTCCCGGGTATTGGTGCTGTGCCTCTGGTGGGATCTCTCGTTGTATCTCCTACCGTTACCACCGCCTACATCTTCACCGCAGTTGGTCCTGGTGGAACTGTCACTGCTTCCGTTACCCTTACCGTAACCGACCCACCAGCACCTCCATTACCACCTCGTACTGTAGAGATGACTATGGATGCCTACTTCTATAAAGTTGATGGCGTAACCAGAATCATGGACGCCGCTCCTTACATGGAAGATGGCAGAGTGATGGTTCCAATCAGATTCTTCGTTGAAGGTCTGGGTGGTACGGTTGAATGGGAAGATGAGACCAAGACAGTCATCGTCAGGTTCACCAGGCCTGTTCTCCACATTCGCTTCGTGATTGGAGAGCCCGTGGCTGTGGTTGGCACTACCATCGTTCCTATAGACCCGAACCCTGCTGTGGTACCGGTTATCAAGGGTGGAAGAGCTTATGCTCCACTACGCTTCTTTGTGGAAAGAGTAACTGGTGCTTCTTTAGAGTGGATACCACCTAACACCATCATAGTTAGGCTACCTCGCTAAAGACTTAGCTAATTAAGTAGATAGAAATATAGGGGGGCTTAACGCCCCCCTATATATTTTGGTAATTACCCCCTCTTGCTACTTCTTTAAAATAAAAACCTCAATTCCCTTAAGTATCCATTCAGGGGTGAGGTGAGCTTCGTCCAGAACTTCGTCTATTGTCCCGCCTGTTCTCCACTGGTTATCCCAGTCGGAAGAGAGGGAGTACTTCTCACAAATTTTGTCATATATCCACGGCTGTATAGTACATAGAGCTTCATTGGTAATAATCATAGAGTTTGCCCAATCCTCTTTGGGGAGGATTTTGTTCTTATACTCTTTATCCTGAAGGTCAAAGAGTTCCCGGCTTATGGCGGCAATGATTTTGACATTGAGGCCTTTCTTATCCAGCTCAGGGAGAATCTTGATAAGGTTGTCGGTGGTAGAAGTACCTCTTACAATCACGGTTCCCATTTTAGGTTGGTCAGGCGAGTAGTCTCTTAGGATATAAGCACCTTTGGCCGCTTCAAAGTGAGAAGCTATACCGAGAGTGGCTCTATCAGGAATGGTGATGGGTGGGCGGGTTAAATGGAGGGCAATGATGGGTACATCCAGTTGGAGGGCGGTACCCAATACCACCGGTACTTCGTTGTGCTCCCAGGGGTGAAGATTTATAAGGCTACCCTTTGGAAAAAGCTGGGTTACGCCTGGTTCAAAAACACCAAAGTGAGTGCGAGAGTCATCTGCCGTCTCGGGTCCCGAATGTCCAGCCACCCAGATGACCTTACCCAGTTTTAATGGACAGTCCTGAGCGAGTTGAGAGAGAAGGCGAAAAGCCCCGTATTTAAGGTAGGCAAAAGAGCCGTAGGTGGAGCAGGCACCATAGAAGCCAGCAAATTCCTTAGATGAGTCTTCAGATAGGTTGACGGTGGTCATACCGACCAGCAGGCTGGCGTTAGCAAATTCAGTAATCTCTTGTGGCAGAAGTGCACCCGAAAGGTTTTTGTTCCTGTCGTAGACTCCAAAACCTTTAAAATCTCCCCATTCGTCAGCAAAACCAAAGATGTTGGTAGATTTTGCCAGGTCAGCGGAAGCTACAATAAAAAGCGGTCTATGGTAATCTTTTGCCCCTAAGGAATTAACATAAGCACCCCAACGGCCAAAAGCCACACGGTTGGAAGTCTTGCTTCCGGGGGAAGCGTATAATTCTGCCGGATAGTTTTTATAATCGTAAAGGCGAGAATCTTTGAAGGGGTTTTTAGGTCCTTTAAATTTGAAGGTTTCTACTTCCTTAGGAACTTTTTCTCCCAGTGTTAGTAGGGTATCAGCTAAGAAGTTCTGGAGTGATTGGTCTTCCTTGAGGATGGAGAAAACCAGCTCTATGTTCTTCTCAGTCTGAACCTTAAATTCAGCAGAGCTTGCTGGTGCTGGTTCTCCAAAACCTTCAAACTTCACTCCATACTTTTCCTGGAAGGGCTTCTTGGTTTCCCAATAGATTTCAGAGTTGGGAAGATGGGGAACTCCGTGAGATTTATTGTCATATACAAGATAACCCCTTCCCTTAAGGGTCTTAAACCAGGCGGCGTTGGGGACTTCGGGAGGGCTTTTTTCTCCATAGACCAGGTCCAGTATTGTTTGTCCTACATCTTTTAAATCATTACCGTTGGGGGTGCCAACAACCCTCCAGCCATAACACCTAAACCAATCTTCGGGAGTGCCGGGGACGGTGTCGGTTAATTTTAGGTCATCTATTCCATAATTATTCCAGTCCAGAAGAAGGTAAAAGTTAGATAGTCCAAGAGCCCAGGCAGAATTTTTCATCTCGTGGGTTACCCCTGTGGTTAAGGCGGCATCGCCTTCTAAAGAAAAGACCTTAACCTGAGGAAGTCCGGCGAGCTTCAAAGCCAGGGCCTGTCCGGCAGCAGCGGGGTTTCCGTGACCCGAGGGTCCAGTATTATATTTCAGAAATAGAGTTTTTCCACTCATTTCTGCATGACCCGGAAGGCCATGTCTTCTTCGGAAGGTTATCAGGTGTTCTGGGAAGAGGGCTTCTCTGTGGGGTTGATAGGCGGGGTCTCCAGTTTTTGAGTGTTTGAGTCTCAGGGCTTCATTTAATACAGATAGGGTGGTATAGACCAGAGGGATAGTGTGTCCAGCGCTTAATATAAAGCGGTCTCCAAACCTTTTTTCTGGATTCCTCAAATCGTAGGTCATAGCTCCGGAAAGCATAAGGTTAACCATAATGGGCACCTTGGAGCGAGAGCCACCCGGATGTCCACTCTGCCTGAAATTAATTATGATATCAATGAGGTGGTCAACCATGTCCCTAACCTTTTCCAGGTGGTGAAGATTAGAGGACAGGTTTTTTTGAAGAGAATCGTACGATAAATCCTTCATTATCTATTTTTACCTCCTTTAGGGGTTAAGTTTTTTAGTAAATGTTCTTGGGTCTAACTTATATATGATAGCAAATTTAGATTCTGCTATAATGATAATAGGTGATAAACCTTGAAAGTTAGAAGGATACTTTTTTTTAGCCTTTACCTTACAAGGGAACTATGGAGAGTGATGTCTTGGGGGTTCCTAACCTTTTCTATTTATTATCTCTTGTTGATTTTATATGAACCCCGAGCTATTATTCTTAAGCACCCGACCTTACTTTTAATTATGATTTCTCTTCCTTTTTTGGTTTATGTTTTCTCAATTTCTTGGAGAAAGAGAATCTTCCAACTGGACAGGGAACTTGAGACCGGGGAGCTTTTCCTAACCTTGAGTATTGTGCCTAATACTTCTTTCTATAAAGAGAAATTATTAAAGAGGGAAGAAGTATTTCTGAAAAAGCCTATTACTGATCTTTTTTTAAAGAAATTTCCAGCGAAGGTTCTGACTCTGTCCATAATTTTCCTTCTTCTCGCTAATTTTGTAGAGATGATTTCAGGTTCTGTTCCTATTTATACCGGAGGAAGTATTACCGGAGAAGATATTCCCTATCCATCTGGTGAAGAGCTGGCTATTCTGGACCTTGAAGAGTGGTGGACAGGAGATGGAGACTTTATATTACCGTCTGATTTCCCACCATTAGAAGAAGGTAAAGGTGAAAGAGATACAGAGGAGGGTGGAGAAACTAAAGATGATAAAAATACTCCTTCCACTCTGGAAGAAGAATTGAATGATACTTTGAAAGAACTGGCCAAAGATTTGAAAAAAGCCTTTAAGGAACCTTCAAAAGAAATTAAAGAAAATCTGGAAAAGTTAGGGTTGGCTTTAGAGAAAAAAGACTACACAGGAGCTTTAGCCATTCTTAACCCTCTCCTAAGGTCTCTTGAAGAGCAGGGGAAAGAGAGCGCAGGTGTAGTACCTGGAGATAATGAAGGAGCGGGAAGTGTCAAGGAAGGAAGTGGAACTTTTGGAGCAGGCTCGGGTCCTGCTACTGAAGCTGTACCTGCGAAGGGTAACCCTTCTATGGAGGCCCCCTATAGTGAATCGGAAAAGGGTGAAGGACCTTATTCTCCACTTAAAAGGGAGGGTTCTGCTAAGAAGATAGACCCCGTGACTACTGCTGAAGAACTTCGCCTCTTTAGAGATGTAGTAACCTTGAAGCTTCGTCCTGTTTCGGGTACTAAGGAGGAGCTTACAGGTGGTTTGGGGAAGGTAGAGTTGAGCAAGGCACAGGCCCTTCTCTATCTTAAAAGAGTAGTTCTTCCACCTTCTATGAAAGCATTGGTGAGGAGTTATTTTGAGAATATTACACCGTGACCACCACCATAATTTGTGACGTAATACAGAATATTTAACAACATTAAAAAGGAGAATACTACATGGAGCAGGAAATAAATTTTGATACGGTGAGAGATACCCTCCTTAAAGTAGAAAAGGAGTTGAACAGCATCCTTTTCGGGCAGGAGAAGGTGGTCAGAGAACTTCTTTTAGCCTTTTTCTCTCAGGGGCACACGCTGGTGGAAGGTCTTCCAGGCCTCGGAAAAACTATGCTGGCCAAAGCTCTGGCTAAGACATTTTCTCTCTCCTTTAAAAGAATACAGTTCACTCCTGATTTAATGCCTGCAGATGTAACTGGCACACATCTTCTGATAGAGAGCGAAAAAGGCAGAGAATTCGTCTTTATGAAAGGACCAATTTTCTCCCATCTCGTTTTAGCAGATGAGATTAACAGGGCTACACCAAAGGTTCAGTCCGCTCTCCTTGAAGCTATGCAGGAGAGAACCGTTACCGTGGGAGAAACCACCTATATTCTACCCAATCCATTTTTTGTGGTGGCTACCCAGAACCCCATTGAGATGGAGGGAACATATCCTCTTCCTGAAGCCCAGTTGGACAGGTTCAGCTTTAAAGTGCTTATTCCTTTCCCTTCTTTGGATGTCCTGAAAAGAGTAGGCGTGGAGACTGCTCCTTATAAAGAACCAGAAGTAGAAGCAGTAGGAGATGAGGATTTATTAAAAGAGATGATAGGATTTATTGAACTAATGCCTGTTGCTCCAGAAGTAGTTAGCTATGCCTCACGATTGGTTTTAGCCACCCATCCTGAAGAAGATATAGCCCCTTTTGAGGTAAGAAGATTTGTGCGTTATGGCTCCAGCCCGAGGGGGGTTCAGGTGCTTCTAAGGGCGTCACGAGTGCGAGCCATTCTGGAAGATAGACCTCATGTTAGTTTTAGCGATGTGAAAGAAGTGACTTACCCTGCCTTGAGACACAGGCTTATCCTTAATTATGAAGGAGAAGCTGAAAGCATAAAGTCAGACTTCCTAATAGAGAAAATCTTGGATAGGGTAAGGGTGTGAGTTCTTTTATTTAATATGTCACTTTTATCTTCCAGTTTTCAGGAAAGATTGAGAAATTATCGCCTTACTCTTTTAAGAGGCAGGGGGTTGGTAGGTGGTAGCAGGAGAGCTAAAAGGTCTGGAAAATCTCTGGAGTGGTCAGATTTTCGCCCCTATTCTGCCGGGGATGAATTAAAGAGGATAGACTTCAAGGCTTATGCCCGGCTTAAAAAACTCTATATAAAAGTGTATGAAGAGGAAGAAGAAGGGAATTTTGTACTTTTATTGGATCGCAGTCGCTCCATGGATTTTGGAGAACCTGGAAAGCTGGATTGGGCTAAAAGAATCACAGCTCTCCTCGCCTTCGTTATACTGAATCAGGGCGAGAGGTTTATCTTCAGGCCTTTTCCCCTTGATGGGGAAAAACCTCTCTTTTTAAGTACCAGAGGTATGTTTCCCTATTTTGAGGACTACCTTTTAAAACTGCAACCATCCGGTAGGTTTCCCTTATATGATGAGTTTAATAATAATCTGGAAGGTCTTCCTTTTAAGGGAGGGGCTTTTCTCATCTCTGACCTCTATTTTGATGGTGAGCTGAGTTCTTATCTTAAACCATTAAAACAACACTCACTGACTTTCACCGTCCTAAGCGTCTTATCTCCCCAGGAAGTAGAGCCATTAGAGGAAGGTGAGGTTCAATTACAGGATATAGAAGGGGAAGAGACACTTTCTTATCTTTTTTATGAAGAGACTATTGAGAAATACCAGGAGAGATTAAACCTATTCCTAAAGAATAGTGGGGAAGAAGCGCTAAAATTGGGTGGGAAGCATCTTACTTTGAGAAGTGACATGGGAGAAGAAGGGCTTCTTCTGGATTTGTTAAAAGCAGGGTTGATGACTTAAATGGAATTTGTCTACCCTTCATTTTTACTGATTTTACCCCTTATGTGGGGTTTTATTTTTCTTCTCTACCTTATAAGAAGCCGTCCTCCTTTAAAACCATTCCCAACACTTCGTTTTTTTAAGGAAATAGAGCCTCCTTCCTCTTCTATTTTAAGAAGAAAGAAGCCACCCCGTATTCTTCAGCTTTTACTGGACCTTTTGATTGTTACTTTGCTTCTCCTATCTTTATCTCAGCCCCACATTAAAGTGTCTTTACTACCACACCTGGTTCTGGTAGTAGACAATTCCCTTTCACTACAGGCCAAGGATGTTTCCCCAAGCAGGTGGGAGGCTCTAATTCTGGAGGGAGAAGAAATTCTAAAAAAGCAGAGAGCCAGCAATTATTCTCTCGTGGTGGGTTCACCACCCTACCCCAGTCTTTACAAGGCCCAACACTCTTCAGAAATTCTTAAAGTGATGAAAGAGGTAAAACCAGAGGCTAAACATTTTCTTTTTGAAGAATCTCTGGATGTAGCCAGGGTGGCTGGTGGAGAAGGGGCACTGATATACCTGCTTACTGACGGTTCTTTCTACAATCAGCCTGAATTTAATACTACTTTTTTAGAAGGAAATTCAAACTATTTTCAAGATGTGATAATAGGTTCTCTTCCTTCAAAGGTCAGAGGAGGAAATGTTATTTTTAAAAGGTTGATTCTGGAAGAAAGAGGGGAAGAGTGTTATGCTTTTGTTTCTGTTTTGAACGATAGTGCTGATGAAGCTCTTATAAAATTAACCTTAACATTGGCTAAGCCAGTCATCAGCACCGATTTAATATTAAAAGCCCACGAGGAAAAAGAGCTCTTTCTTAAACTGCCCCACCCTTTCCCTTATTTGAAGGGGAGAGTAGAAGTACTTGAGGGTACAGACTTTCTTACTCTGGATAACGAAGCTTACTCAGCAAAGGGTAGAAACGAGGCTTTAAAAATTGGTCTGGTAGGAAGGGAAAATCTTTTCCTGAGGGCTGCTCTGTCGTCTCTTAAAAATGAAGTTGAGTACACAATTCTTAAAGAAGAGGATATTGGTCTTGGTGGTTTTGATATGTATTTTCTTCTCGGCATTAGACCTTCTAAACTTCCTTTCAGGCCAGTAGTATTTTTTGATCTGCCTTCTGAGGGGTTTAAAGAGAAAGTATTATCTCAAGAAGAAGGTATGGAGTTTATTAAGACAGAACATCCCCTTCTAAGTTATGTGGAAATCGAGGATTTAATAGTTAAGAATGTGGTTGAAACGGTAGATTCTCCTTCAGATAAAAAGGAGAAGAGAATTAAAGAAACAATATTGTATGTAGTGTATAAGGGCGAGAATATTCCCCTTATCTATGTGGAAAAAAACAAGCCTTATCATGTGGTATTTACATTTTCCCTTGATTCATCAAATTTACCACTTCTTCCTGCTTTTCCTATTCTTATTAAGAATATCGTTTCTTTCCTGGAGGAAGGTAAAGTAAATGCTTTTCTGGGAGAGGAGTTTAAGGGGGAAGAGGTGGTGGTTTTAACCCCTCAAGGAAAGAGCGAGGTTGCGGATGGGGAGTATGTATTTAGAGAAACAGGCATATATTCTCTTACTACGGTCTATGGAACCAGATATCTGGCTGTGAATTTTCCCCCGGGTGAATCAGACTTGAAGGCATTAGTGTTAACTTCTACAGATAAGCAGTTAAGACCTAAACTACCACTGTCTCTCACGCCTCTTTTTCTGGTATTGACACTTATTTTGATATTATCAAGTACAAGGCTGGCTCTACCCTCCCCCCGCCAAGGGGGAGGAAAAACAAATATACTCTCTTCCCTTAGTGGGAGGAGGTAGGAGAAGGGGGAATGATTAACAAGGGGGCTTCTATATACATAAAAATCATTATCTGCTTCTTACTTATCTTCACTCTTTCCAACCCTACCCTTAATCTCCAGGTTGGAAAAGGAGAGCTTCTGGTTCTTATAGACGAGTCAATAAGCGTTAAAGACCTGATAGGGGACCCCCATAAACTTCTAAGTCCTCACCTTTTAGAACTGGAGGAAAAGAGCCAACCCACTTTAATATCTTTTGCTGGACGTACCTTAATACCAGGAAAAAATATTAATCCTGTTCTAATGGATGAAGAGACAAATATTGAACAGGCCCTCCGGGTGGCACTGGGGCTTAAACCCCAGGGGATACTGCTAATAACCGATACGCTGGAGACAAAAGGAGATGTTTCTCAGCTACTTCCACAATTTAAAAAAGAAAAAGTACCTCTTTTTCTATATCCTCTATTAGGTGAGTTTAAAGAAACATATATAAAACAGGTAGATATCCCTGCGAAGATTTTTAAGAACCGACCTTTCCCAATTAAAGTTGATATTCACTCAACTATAAAAACCAGTGGTCTTCTGGAAATAAAATTGTTCTCTCCTTCAACTTCAGATTTCTTCACCCTTAATGTGCATGAAGTTCTCCTTCTTGAAGGTAGGAACTCTTTTACCTTCCAGGTTAAAGTAGGTGGAGACTCTTCCTATCTCCAGTTTAAGGTTTCTTTGAGGGAGACGGTTGACACCTGGGAACAGAATAATGAATTTTATGTGAGTTCATATCTGGTTGATACCTACCCTCTTTTATTAATAAAAAGCCGGGAAGTCAAGACCAGTTGGGTGGAAGAAGTATGGCGAGAGCAAGGGTTTTTAGTTGAGACTCGTTTACCTAACAGGTTCCCATTAACTATGGAAGAGTTGTTGTCTTATAAAGGCGTTGTTCTGGTTGATGTAGCAACCTCTGATTTAAACACGGACCAGGTTAAGCTTCTTTCACGCTATCTGAAAGAACAGGGGTGTGGATTAATAACCATAGGAGGAAATAGAAGCTTTGGCTTGGGGGGCTATAAAGGTAGCGCTTTAGAAGAGATTCTTCCTGTGACTTCTGAAGTGAAGGTTCCGCATCGCATACCTGAAGTAGCTCTCGCGGTAGTGCTGGATACCTCCGGGAGCATGTCCACTGAAGGAAGATTTGGAACAAAACTTGATATGGCAAGAACTGGGGCTTTGAGAGTTTTAAATGTTCTTTCATCTGATGATTTGTTTGCTTTTATTGGATTTCATTCTCGTCCTAATGTTATTTTTCCTTTTGCCCATCCTACCGAAAAGACTGTTTTAGAGAAGGAGTTGGAGAGTCTCATTGCGGGTGGAGGGACAAATATTATTGCTGCCCTTGAAGAAGGGGTTAAACTCTTTAAAGATATTGAAGCGTCAAATAAACAGGTTCTTCTTATTTCTGATGGTATAGCTCCTGAGGAAGGCCTGGAAGAAGTTTTAAAACAGTTCAGAGAGCTGGATGTGGAGATTGTAGCCATAGGAGTGGGTCTTGATGCCAATCTGGAGTTTTTAAGGAAGATAACAGAACCCTGGGGAGGTAAGGTCTATTATTCCCTGGATGGAGAAGCCCTACCCGAAATTGCAGCCAAAGAGGTGGGAAAATTAAAAGCCAGTTATGTATTTCTTAAACCCTTTGTTCCAACGATGGTTATTCCACACCTCATACTTAAAAATATTAAAGAAGATATTTTAAAAAAATCACCATTATCAGGATACCTGCGTACAACATTAAAGGAAGGTGCACAGACAATCCTGGCTTCTCCTCTGGGAGAACCTCTGGTAGCTATTGGAGAAGTAGGCTTAGGGAAATCCCTGGTCTTCACCGCTGACGGGGAGGGAAGGTTGAGTGGGGAATTCTTGAGTTCCCCTGCTTTTTCTCTACTCTTAGGTGGTATGGCGAGGGAAATTTTTCTCAGGGAACAGGGAGAGGTAGAAGTGGAGATAAAAGATAATAAAGGAAGAGTAGTTTTTTATAAAGAGCCATCACTGCCTCTGGGGACCAGATTAGAGATGCTTATATGGCGGGGAGATTATTATAAGCCAGAAACATATCCTCTGGATAGAACAGGGTTAGATCGTTTCGAAGGGGAAATTCCAACTCTATCTACGGGCAGTTATTTTCTCAGGGTTATAGGTGAAAATGACGAATTTTTTACGGAAGCTACCTTCATAGTTCCCTATCCCCGGGAGTATATGGTATCCGCTGAAGATTTTACTTTACCTTATTTTAAAAAGGAGTCCAATGTAACTGTTTTAGAACAACTTGAGGAGCTTAAAAAAATAACGATTCCTCCAAGACAGGTGGCTTACTCCTTAACTCCTTACTTTATCGGGCTTTCATTATTCTTATTTCTTATGGAAGTAATGGTAAGGAGACTTGGCTGGAAATTTAAGAGGTGGCCTTCTTTAGCTGTTAGACCACCTTCAAAAAAAGAATTAGAGAAAAGAAGAAGATTTTTGGATTTTCTCAAAAAACCCTGGAGTGAATAGTTTTACAACCACTCCCCGAATGGTTTAAGAGAAATCCAATTTTCTTTTAGGGTCTGGCAAAGGTGTTGGGCTAAATTGACAGCTTCGGGCGTGTCTCCATGAAGACAGATGGTATCTACTTCAAAGGGTAACTCTTCACCCTCTATGGTTTTAACCTTTTCTTCCTTCATAAGATAAAGAACCCTTTCAGCCACCACCTCTTTATCCAGAATCAGGGCTCCTTCCCTCCTTCTGTCAATCAGAAAGCCATCTTTATCGTAAGCCCGGTCGGCAAAGAACTCCCTACACACTTTTAAGCCCGATTCTCTGGCTATCTTACCCATCTGAGAGTTGAAGGGAGTAAGAATAATCAAATCCCTGTCTACCTCCTTTACGCTTTCAACCACAGCCTGAGCTGCTATCTCGTCCTTCATGGTCAGGTTATAAAGGGCTCCGTGAACCTTCACATGTTGAAGTTTAATTCCTTCCCTGGCAGCAAAAGCTTGGAGGGCGCCTATCTGGTATATAATATAGGCTTTAATCTCTCTGGAGTTCATATGAAGAAGTCGTCTTCCAAAACCCTGCAAATCAGGATAACCCGGGTGAGCACCGATAGCAACACCGTATATTTTAGCCAGCGAGACTGTTTTTTCCATAACCAGGGGGTCACCAGCATGCATTCCACAGGCGATATTGGCTGAGGTTATAAATTTCATAATTTCTTCGTCTCTACCTATAGCATAAGTACCAAAACTTTCTCCCACATCAGAATTAAGGTCAATATATTTTATATTATTCATCTACTTTCTTACCTCCTTTTTTATTCCCACCTACTTTATTAATTCCACCTCCACTTCATACTCTTTACCATCTATCTTAAATCGGTATTTCTTTACTTCTACATCTATTTCAGACGAAATCTTATTTAAAGGTTCTTTTTTAAGTGTTTCAAGTTCTTTTAGGTATTCTTTGTATATCTCGTGAGCCATTTCAAGAGTAATCTTTTCAAACTTAACCTTGTCACCACTTTTGACATGTGCCAGAAGGTCAAGATCAGGAGTAATAACTGTGGCAATTTTGGGATAGCCACCTGTAGTTGGTCCATCTTTCATGATAATAAGAGGAAGACCGGAACCAGTAATCTGTATTGACCCGGGTGGAGTTCCATCGGATACTATCTCACTACTATCTTTTCGTTCAACAGGAAGCCCAGAAAGTCTTATCCCTCTGCGATCAGATTCAGCTGTAATCTCGTACTCAGAGTTAAAGAAAGATTCAAGTCCCTGTTGGGTAAAATAGTCATACTGGGGACCTGAAACAACTTTAATCCTCAAAGGTAAGGTTATAGAAGGATGAAGGGGTAGGGACAGTGAGGTGATGAAATCTGGTATATTTTCCTGAGTTTTGAAGGGTATAATATCACCTTCCTTGAGAATTCTTCCTTGAAAGCCTCCCATAGAACCACCGATATAGGTGGAACAGCTTCCTAAAACCTCCGGTACTTTTATTCCTCCAGACACCGCGAAATAACATCTTAACCCTTTTTTGAAATCAGTTAGTGTTACCACATCCCCGTTTTTTACAGGGATGCCCTTGACAAGTGGCATATCCTTCCCATTAAATTTAATGGAGAGTTCCCCTCCCGCAACTGCCACTTTAGTAGGATTGTTAAATATAAACTCTACATCATCTCCTACAAGGGTAATCTCTAATACGGCTTCATTATCATCATTCCCCACCAGGCGATTGACCATTCTATAAGAGTATAGATTCATAACCCCTGATGGAGGTACACCATATCTCTCATATCCGTAGCGTCCTTGGTCCTGAATAGTGGTGAAGACACCGCCTTTTTGCACCGAAAAGGTGCCGTATTTTTCCTTGAAAATGTACCTTTGTTCTTCCGTTTTCTTAACTCTGTACTTGACCCCCAATTCTTCCTCAACCTCTTCTGCTAATCTACCGGCTTCTTCTTCATTCACTGTTAGGAAACGAATCCTGTCTCCAACTTCCAGAAGGATGGGATTTACTCTTTCAGGGTCGTAGAGTTTTAGAGATGTCCAGCCTATTATTCTCCAACCACCGGGGCTATCTTGAGGGTAAATACCTGCTTGAAGTCCTGCAATACCTACTGAGCCTGCTGGGACTTTCAGGCGGGGGTTTGTAAGGCGGGGAGCAGAGATTTCAGATACCATACCGCTCAAATAAGGAAAACCCGGTGTAAAACCCATCATAGACACTAAATATTCTGTGGAGCTATGAAGGCTGATGACTTCTTCTATAGATAGATTATTATGTTGAGCAACGAATTCCAAATCTGGACCATATTTTCCTCCATAAATAACAGGTATTTTTATTAAGCGACCAGAAGTTAGTTTTGTTTTAATCAAGGTTGGTTCTAATTGCTGAAGCAGTTCTTGGAGTTCTTTTAGTGAAATCTTTAAGGGGTCGTAATAGATAAGTAGAGAGCGGTAAGTGGGAAGAGTTCTTTCTACCCCAATAATAGGCTTTTTCCTCAAGGATTCATCTAAAGTTAGAACTCTAAGATTAGCTTCCTGGCTGATCTCTTTACCGAATTCTATAGAAAGGGCTTTATCTCCGACTGGGAGATATCGGGGTGAGTTATATGAAGGTTTCAAATTAAAGTTATTTTTTTGCAGATTACTGTACACATAAATATTATACTTGAATTGGGGTCAGGTCTA
>JBBIUB010000024.1:0-12966 GCA_037440465.1 Coprothermobacterota bacterium
ATAACGTTATACGCGATAATTTCTTAAGATTAAGAAAGCGATAAAAGATTTTGAAAAAATTTATCGGTGATCGGGCAAAAATTGGAGGGTTTCAAGGCGTTTTCGGATCCCCGGAAAATTTTTTGCCCGCGAGCCGTCAGCAAAATTGCGAAGCAATTTTGCGTCAATCAGCGTCTGGATTTTGCTCAAAGAAGGTTCTGACATCGTCCAGCAGACACCACCAGTTATTGAAAATATCTTTTTTTATTGAGGTGGGGGGGGTAAGTTATTGTGTTTTTTATGACAGGGTTGGTTCACATTTACCGTGATATAAGGTTGTATAATTAAATCGCGGAGGTAATATTGTGAAAGTAAAAGCTATTTTTGTTAAGTCTGGCCATTGGTGGGTAGCGTGGACAGGTGATGTCCCTGGAGCACTAACACAAGGAAGTACATTGGAAAAAGCAAGAGAAAATCTTATAGATGCGATTCGTGAAATGTTAGAGCCAGTAGATATTTCCAAGCTACCGCAAAAAGAATTTGTCTTACCAAAATAACCACAATTCCAAGACACCGTGAGATTACTGACCTGTTTAGCAAGAAAAATCTGCAAGCAGCTAAGAATACCAGAACCAAAATAAAAACATCAAGAAACCAGATTCAGGGTTATATTGCATGACCGAATTCTTTAGATGTTCCCCTCTTTCCTAAGGAAGGGTAAGGAAGTGTCTACCCTCTATCAAGAGGGGTCGGAGGGTGTGTTAGAAGGGTCGGGGGAGATGCCTTTAGAAAAAATATTGTCTTTGACGAGGTAAAGGCTTGTAACAATTATGAAAATAGCTACTTATAATGTTAATTCCATTAGAACCAGAAAAGACCTTCTTATAGAATGGCTTAAAAGAGAGCCAGTAGATATTCTTTGTTTGCAAGAACTGAAAACCGAAGAGGACAAATTCCCCTACGAAGATTTAGAAGCTCTGGATTATAAATCTGAGGTATTTTCCCAGAAAGCCTACAATGGGGTTGCCATATGCTCTAAATTACCAATGACAGAGGTGAGAAAAGGCTTTGGAGATAGTAAGTGGGATGAGCAAAAGAGAATTATTTCAGCAGTTATTGATGGTATCAGGATAATCAATGTTTATATTCCCCATGGTGATATGCGAGGAGAGGAAAAATATTATTATAAGCTGGATTTCTATAAAAGATTACTGGAATATCTCAAAGTATTTTCACCATTTGATAAGATCATCCTTCTCGGGGATATGAATGTTGCAAGAACAGACCTGGATGTTTTTGACCCTGTGTTTCTGAAAGATACAATTGGGACTATGAGGGAAGAGCGAGAAGCCCTGGAAGAGATTCTTAAGCTGGGCTTTATTGACTCTTTTCGGCATCTCTATCCGGAAAGACAACAGTTCACCTGGTGGGATTATATGGGTGGAGGTATCTGGAAAAATGAAGGTATGAGAATAGATTACATCTTAATAAGCGAACAATTAAAAGAGGTGTTAAAAGAGGTGAAGGTAGATACCTGGCCAAGAAAGAGAAGGGAACCAAAACCATCAGACCATACCCCTGTAGTTGCTGTTTTTTAATTTATAATAATTAACTCAGCCATATTATTAACATTTTGTGTTAAAATAAATCACTTTTTTAATTAAACAATATAAAGGGAGGTATAAATGTTAAGAAAAAACAAAAAAGGTTTTACATTGATTGAGCTGGTGATGGTAATTGTAATTCTGGGAATCCTGGCAGCCATTGCGGTACCAAGGTATCAAGATTTAAGAAACGAAGCTCACAAATCAGCTGATGCAGCTACAATTGGTGCCATTAGAGCAGGGATTATGACCTATTTTGCTAAGAACAGAACATTTCCAGTTGAAAACCAATCAGAGGCTGCTTTTTTTGCAGCAGTTTTGCAGGAAAAACCAGGTGGGTGGACTTATAATTATGTCCTTGGCCCACCTAATAAGGGAAGAATTCAATGCGATGGGCTTCCTATTGGTGGCCATAATGCAACCTGGCTTTATGAAATGGAAGATGGAACTGTGATACCAGAAACTCCACACCCATAATATAAGAATTAGGGGGGCTCAGCCCCCCTTGTTTTTAAATTATGAAACTAAAAGAATTTTTTTCTTATAAAATAAATTTTTTTGTCTCCACCCTTATTATCATTCTTCTGGCTTCTCTTCTTCTTTATGGGCTTTTCTCTTTAGAAGGGGAGATAAGAGATACTTCTGTTTATGCCAGTACTATGCGTCTTATGACAGATTTGAAACATGCGCAGATTATATCTATAGTGAAAGGAGATAGCCTTATATTCGCCACCTATGAGGAAGGAAAAAGATTTAAAATAACCTACGAGAACTCAAAGATTATATTTATTGATGAGGAGCCCCTCTTTGGGGGAATAACCATTCTTCTGAAAGGTAAGGGTAGTAAAACACTCTCCTCACTTAAAATAGTCAGCGGAGGAGGTTTTGAACCAGAAGGAAAGATTGTCTTAAAAAAGGGAAGGTTTGCTTATTCTCTTAATTGTCTTTCTGATGGTAAAATACTTTTAAGGGAAGAGTAGATTAAAGAAAAGGGAGGGGTTAGGGGTGATTTCACCCCCTCTTACTGCCAGGGAGAAGAGTAACAAAGAATGATTCTTACACTTGTCACCCGTCACTCATCACATTTCAAAAATTAAGGGAAGGTAGGGTGGTGGGTGGTAACCCTGAGTTTATTTCAGAGTCTTATTCTTAAATGATGAGATCCTGAAACAAGTTCAGGATGATAAATAGCTAAAATATCTATCACTTTAGGGTTTAACCAAGTTCGGAGCTATTAATCACCGAAAGAGCAATAAGGACAATTTAAAAAGTTCTAAGTAGGAAGCATGGTTATTGTTACCCTGGGTGACATGGTATCTTGGATAGGTGTATAATTCAAGGAGTATAACTAACTACAACACATACCCTGGTACATCTGGATTCACCCGTATTATGTGGTCGTCTTAAGCCAACTCCTGCCTGAAGGTCATTTATATTAGTCCAGGTCCAGGCAGTATTTGTTGTTGGATTGTTGGCGTATTGAGTGAAATATTCTGCGTAACTAGTAGTAATAGTGGTTGCGGTTCCGTTGTAATTAACACCACCTATTCTTAAACGAGTTCGAGCGCTCGTTTGGTTAGGTAATACGGTTGCTCTAACCTTTATATACACTCTTACCCAGTTAATAGTACCACTTGACCCGGCTGCGTTTTGAATACTGTATGAATCATAAGTCCAGGTATTAGTGGTATTAAATACATAAGAAGTATCTCCATCATCAGAAGTGCATGCTTCCCAGTTAGTATTAGCTCCAATACGTGTCAAACCGGTTACAGAACCTGAACCATTAGGAGTAAGTGCTATAAGGATATCCTTGTTAGCACCCAGTGAGCCTGCGGCTCCTGGAGCAGGAAGGGTCAGCGTAGCATTGTTGGTAGCAACATCTCTGATGGTTCCACCGTTGAGGGCAAGGGAGGTGGTGGCCACATAGTCTAAGTCTGCTGAAGTGTGTCCTGCAGCTACGGTGTAATTAAAAGTGAGGGTATTCGTTCCAGAACCACTGGTGTAATTCACCACAGCATCAACAGTTCCAGTCTCTAAGGTCAACTGTGGTGTGCCAGTGACAAATACAATTTCTGAGAAGACCACCTGTATGGATATGGTAGCACCAGTTGTGTAGATTCCATCGGCTGTGGAAGAGGTCACATTGGTTACGGTGGGCGGAGTGGTGTCAATAACGATGTTTTTATTAAAACCAAGTGAGCCTGTGGCTCCTGGAGCAGGAAGGGTCAGCGTAGCATTGTTGGTAGCAACATCTCTGATGGTTCCACCGTTGAGGGCAAGGGAGGTGGTGGCCACATAGTCTAAGTCTGCTGAAGTGTGTCCTGCAGCTACGGTGTAATTAAAAGTGAGGGTATTCGTTCCAGAACCACTGGTGTAATTCACCACAGCATCAACAGTTCCAGTCTCTAAGGTCAACTGTGGTGTGCCAGTGACAAATACAATTTCTGAGAAGACCACCTGTATGGATATGGTAGCACCAGTTGTGTAGATTCCATTGGCTGTGGAAGAGGTCACATTGGTTACGGTGGGTGGAGTGGTGTCTGTATAAGCAGCTTTACTCTCTTCATTAGTGGGGTCTACATTAGTTGAGGTATTGGTTGCTAAATCAGTTCCTGTAAGGGATATGTTTTCCAGGACTACACCTATGGCTGCTACATCACTGGTAATGGTTCGAGTGTATCTGTAAATATTTCCTAAAACAAGTGTAGTGGTTGCATTAGTAACATCATTGGCTGTCCCTTCTGCATCTATGGTAATGCTTGGAGTACCACTTAAGGCTTCGTTAGAAGTTATCCTGAGGTAGTAAGTTCCAGCTATCAATCTTGGATTATCACCTAGAGAGTTGGTTAAATTTATATCTGAAAAATACTGGATGGTGAAGGTAGGTGGGAAGGTATCCAGGGTGATGGTATCGGTGAATTGAGCTACATAACCAGCATAATCTCTTATCTGGTAATAGACAGTCTTTAAGCCATCACCAGCTAATAATGTCCAGGCTCTGGTGGCAGCTGGAGCTTCCCAAGAAGTCCAGCTTAAACCATCATTACTGTATCTAACCTGGTCAACCCCTGAACCATCAATATCATCATAGGTTAAGTAAAGGGTAACACTGGTAGTGTTGGTATAAGTTGGATTACCAGAATTGATGATGATGGAACCTGTCGGGTTGGTGGTATCCAGGAATATGGAATCCAGGTAGTTGTCACTCCAGTTATTATATGAGTCTCGGTACTGCACTGCTACCCATTTGTAACCATCTCCTCCTGGTAAAGTCCAGGGGATATCTTCACTAAAATTAAGGGTATTAGGTACAGTTGTAATGGTGCCACCTGAAGCATCTATACCATCGGCTACACGGTAGCCGGTAATTCCCAAAGGATGTGAAGCTTGTAGTTTTAAGGTTACATCCCTGTCATTAGTATAATCAGCATCGTTACTAATCATTATAGAACCAGTAAATCCGATGGTTTCAAGAATGATAGTATCTGTAAAGTTTTCGCACCAGTTGTTAGCAGCATCCCGATATTGAACAGATACCTTTTTTTCGCCATCACCTACAGGTAAAGTCCATGGTTTGTTGTAGTTAAAGGAATTAGTTTTGGAAACATTATATATAGTGCCATTAGAAGCATCTTCACCATTAGCCACGCGATATCCTGTAATGCCTGATTCATCAGTGGCAGATAAATTGAGAGTAACATCCACAGTATTAGTGATTGGAGCATCGTTATTAATAAGTATAGAACCAACAGGTGGAGTAGTATCGGGGTGGCGAATATAATTAAATAACTCAGCTAAAATGTTTGGATTATCAATATTTTTAACTTTTACCCGAACAGATTTTAGGTCGTTAGTTTCCGGGATACCGACTAATTCATCAACCACTTCAATATCGTAAGTAAAATTACTGTAGGGGTCTTCAAAAGTAATATTTGTTTCACTAACAATGCTTTCAAATTTTTTATTTAATTGTGTTTCCATTACTAGTTGAGCTAATATATTGCTTATCCGAATATCTTCAGAGATTGGTATTCCAGCTAAAGAAGAGTAAAAGGTGGAGGCAAGCCCCGTGGCAATTATAGAGAGGATAAGAAGTGCCAGGACTATCTCTAAGAGGGTGAAGCCCTGTCTCCAGAGTGGTCGGTTATTGTTTACCTTTTGGCTGAAATTAATAGAGGGTGAAAAGAGACTCAAACATTCCTCCTTCAGAACTGTTGTCCTGAAGTCAAATAATATTTTTGTTAAAAACTCAAACCAATTTTTAACCAACATAGCTTTACCCTTTTTCCATCTCTTGAATTTTAACACATAAAGTGCTAAAAAAATATATTAATACTTTCCCTTGATGTGATAAAATATGAAAATATTTATGGATGTATGGAAAAGAAAATATAATAATAGTAGAGAATAACAATAAGCAATAAAGGAAATGGGTGGATAATTATCTGTAAAAGTATGGAAAAGGTAAAGCTTATAAATAAATTACTCCTTGCAACCTTAAATAATAGACGGGGTGCAGCTTTCTTTACTGTAATCCTTCTTCTGCTTGTTTCCACTGTTTTAGGTGGAGCCTTAGTTGTATCTTATGTATCAGTATCCAGGGCAACAGAGATAGAAGGGTATAAGGCTCAGTCTCTATATGTGGCTGAAGCTGGAGTAAACAGAGTCCTCTGGCGTTTGAAAAACGGGCAGGCTACATCCAGCCCCTACGAGGAAACAATAAACTTCTCAGGCTCTGGTTTTGATGGTAGATTCAGCGTATCATGGTTATCCGGTGGTGGGCAGATAACCCTTACCTCAACAGGCATTGTTCCCTTCACATCTCCTCTTAAAGAACGAAGGGCTGAAAGGGTAATAATGGCGGTAGCAAGTTCTACAACCTTTCAGATAACTTCATTTGAAGAACTTACAAAGATGCGATGAGTAAGCTTACTAAAGGCTTTACTCTTTTTGAGATAATAATATCCCTGACAATTCTCACCATTATTAGCTCAGGTTTGGCTTCTGTTTTTAGCACTTCCCTTTCAGGCATACCTTCAGCAGAAGAAAACAGGTTGGCATTTCTTTATGCCCAACGAGAGATGGAGAAAATTGTAAATACCAGCTTTGCAAATATTTCTGCGGAAAATTTTCCTGTAGTACCGACCACATACCCCGATGACAATCGTTTTAAATATGAGATAGCAGTCGTTGAAGAAGCACCAACTTCTCAAGATCTCAAATCCGTCCGAATCCGTTTCTATATAGGCTCCTCCGCTCAGATTGCAGCTGAATTATTTAATTACATCTTCGCTACCACTACCGCAATCCTGGAAGATTTTGAGATAAATGGGGAGTTAACACCTCCTTTTAACTGGACTTCCTTCCCAGGAGGACAATGGAATGTAGTAAATTTTCCAATAGGAAATAGATGCTACCAATACAATCATCGTTTACAGGAAGGCACAGCTTACCCTAACTGGCCAGGTGCCAATAACTATTCAGTTGAATATAAATTATGGATTAACCGTAGCTCTGGAGAAACTTCTGAAACATTTTCGAGAGCATATTTAGGTGGAAGGTGTGCTCTTACTTCAAGTGGGGCAACTCAGGTAGGAGATGGTTATTATGTAAGAGTAGAAATCAATCATAGTCTCACTAGAGTCAGTTTGCTTAGAAGGGTAAATGGAGTATATACACCATCATTTATTGGTAGTATCATCACTTTCTCGACAAGTCTTTTTAATCAATGGCTTTATATTAAATTAGATATGAAGGGTAACCAGATTTCATACCATTTTGGTAATTCTTATCCTCCACCCCTACGGTTCACAACAACAGATAATACTCGCAGCACAGGGGGCATATTCATCCGGGCTCTAAATAACCTTGGTACAAGAGAAGTACGTTTTGATGACATTAAAATTGAATACTAAACTGAATAATAAAGGCCTTACTGTAATTGAGTTGGTAGTAGCCCTTTTGGTTATGGGAATATTAATAGTTCCCATTACAACATTATTTCGACCCACAATAACAGGATTCTTTGCTGGAAGCCCTCAGCTTAGATTACAGGAGGTGTTAAATGGTGCTATAAATGAAATATGCGACAACTTAAGAGAAAGTAAAGGCATAACTGCTACAACTGCAAGCTCTATAACTTTTTTAAACAAAAATAATGCCAGCGTTACCTTTGAGTTAGACGGCGTAAATCAAGTTATAAAAAGAGTAGAAGGAGTTACCACTTATGTCCCTTACTACAACACCCCCACAGCCCCGGATAAAGTTAAGCTTAGTCTGGCTTTTACTTATTTTATTAAAGATAATGTTCAATGGGTAATTGGAGTAGACACTGATACTTCCCTTATAACGACAGTAAACATATCAATAACCGGAACTTATAGAACCGATCAGGATTATTCCCTTACTGTAAGAAATACTGTAAAATTAAGGGTGAAATGATGAGAAGAATAACAGGTATAGAAATTAGTGAAGATTATGTAAAACTTATTGAAGTTTTTTATTCAAGAGATGGAAAAGTTAATCTCTCCAAAATATATGAATCTCCCCTTCCACCCACCAAAGATGATGGAGAAATAGCACAGGCACTAAAGAATATCGTAGGAGAAAGTAGAATAAAGGGAAGAAAGGTTTTCTTAGCTATCCCGGAAGACCAGGTAGTCTCAAGAATCCTGGACCTTCCTCCTATGCCAGAGAAAGATGTAAAAAAGATTGTCCTTGACGAATTATCTACATTCAAAATATTTCAGGAAGATTACCCAGTTATAGAACTTTTCAAGTTAGAAGAAAAGGGAGATAACATAAGGTACTTGGTCATTGGTTCTCCGAGGAAATATCTGGTCCGCTGGATAAAGATTCTAAGGCAAGCTGGGCTTCAACTTAAAGGTGTAGATTTATCTCCCCTTTCTGCTTTCAGGGCGTTAAAGAATCTCAGACAGGATATTCTTACCGAGAAAAACTTTGCTTTCATATATGCAGGTGATAAAAATACCACTATATTTTTCGTAAAGGATGGAGAACTGGTCTTTCTCAGGGAGTTTAGCTCAGGAATTAAAGATATGCAGCAAAAAGATGAGGAGTTAAATAACTGGCTGGGTGAAGTATCTGGCACTTTAGCTTATTTCTTAAGAGAAGGCAGGGGAGAAATTTCTCAATTTTATGTCTCAGGCTCAACAAACACAGGTTATAATTATTCAGAATTAGTCCGTAATCTCCAGACAAGATTGAACCTCAAGGTAGATTTAATGAGTCCCTTTCTTAACCTTGATTTACCTCAAGATTTTGCTTATTTGATAGAAAATGGTAGTTCTTATTCTTCACTTATAGGTCTTACTCTTCAGGAATATGAAAATACTTTTAAGGTTAATCTAATACCCCAGGATGTAAGAGAATATAAAAAGGACCTCTTTAGGTTTATTTTTGCTTCTTTAGCTATTTTGGGGATAGGATTTACAGCAATCTCTCTTAGCTTATACCTGAGCACCTTTAGAATAGATTCCATTAACTCCATAAAAGAGATAAAAGAAAACCTGGCAATTGTTGAAAAATCCATAACTGATATGGCTTTTATTGAAGTAGACTTTAATAAAATCAGGTTAGAAGAAGAACGGTGGAGTAAAATACAAAACCAGTTTAGCCAGATAAACCTTTATAAAGGTATTCTTATAATCCTTAATTCAAGTGGAGATAAGGTTAAAATTGCTGATATTAATTACGCTGAAGGCGATACCATTTATCTATCAGTAACCACTTTTGAATTTTCTCCTGTTTTTAGCTATAGAGATAGCCTTGCTGAGAGCGGAGTTTTTAATGATGTCAGGATATTAAACTTTGAGAAGAGTGATAGGGGCATTCTTTCTCAAATAAAGGTGGAGGTTAAGAAAGATGGCAATTAAAGAATACTATCCTCCCCTTAAGAAGATATTTAAAGTTCTTATGTACGTAGTGTTAATTTCACTCCTAACAGGGGTTATTTTTGTAAGCCTTAACTTCTACTTATTTAAAAGAGATATTACTGCCCTTAATATTCTTACATCAAGCTTTCAGGAAAAAGAATCCAGTTTGATTACACTAAAATCTATGGAAGAATACACCATAAAAGCTAAGGAACTGATAGATGAATACAAGGGAAGGGTTTTTTCGGAACCAGACATATTCCTCAAGAATCTACCTAAATTAATATCTGATAAAGGCTTATTAATAAATTCAATTAATATTGGAGAAGAAAGCACAACCTCTCTTGAAGATTCTTCTTTTTCATATATTACTATCAATCTTTCATTAAAGGGTAGTGAAAACTCCCTGCTTTCAATGTTAGATTACCTGGAGAATAAGTTGGAGAAAGAAGTTAGGGTATCTTCGCTTAATATTACCAGAGAAACGAGTAATCTCCTTCAAATTGAACTTAACCTGATAATTATTATCTTTAGAGAATAGGGAGAGTGAGGCTGAGAAAATGAAACCTATAGGTCAGTTACTACTTGAAGAAGGTTATATTACTGATGAAGACCTTAAGAAAGCCCTGGAAGAGCAAAAAACAACCAGAGCACCTCTTGGTCAAATCCTTGTTGAAAGTGGCTTAATCTCTCCACAGACTTTGGGTAGGTTTTTATCTTCTCAGTCAGGGGTTTCCTATAAAAAACTATCTGAGATAAATCTTTCTCCAGAAGTGATAGGTTTACTTCCTGAGAACATTATTAAGAGCAAAAAAGTATTACCACTTAGAATAATTGATGATGTTCTGGAAGTAGCAGTCCTTCCTCCTGTGAATCCTTTAAACCTGGATATAGTCAGAGAGATGACCGCCCATAAAGTAAGGCCTTATCTTGTCACAGATATGGAGTTCCAACAGTTCTTGAATAAATATTTTGACCTTAAGAGATCAGGTGGAGGAGCCTTCAAGGGAATAAGTATTGAAGAGAAAAAGGAAGTAGAAGCCCTAACAGAAGACACTCCTACTGTAAGGTTTGTAAATACCCTCCTCAGGGATGCTATAAACCAGAATGCTTCAGACATACATTTAGACCCTACTCCAGAATTTGTTCGCGTTAGATATAGGTTAGATGGTATGTTAAACGATATGATGGAAATACCCCTCGCAGTTGCTGACTCGGTAATAGCTCGGGTTAAGATTTTAGCCGGGATGGACATAGCCGAGAAAAGGAGATCTCAGGATGGTAGATTTTCTCTTGAAGTGGGTGGAAGAGTCTTTGACTTCCGGGTGTCGTCTATGGAAACCAGGCATGGAGAAAAGATTGGAGTGCGACTTCTTAAAAAAGCTCAGATAATGATTGAACTCTCACGGTTGGGAATGCTTGAAGAGCAACAAAAGATATATGAAAAAACCATTAAAAGACCTCATGGGCTCATATTAGTAACAGGCCCCACCGGTTCAGGTAAAACAACTACCCTCTATGCTTCCCTGCATAAAATAAACTCACCAACTAAATCCATTTTTACTATAGAAGACCCTGTGGAATATGAACTACCTGGAATTATGCAAACTCAGATAAACCCTAAAGCTGGTATCACCTTTGAAAAGGGAATTCGGTCAGTTTTAAGGTTAGACCCTGACATAATAATGGTTGGTGAGATAAGAGACTTAGAAACAGCCAGAACTGTGGTAGAAGGCGCTCTAACTGGACACCTGGTGTTATCTACCCTCCATACTAACGATGCACCCTCAGCAGTAATAAGGCTTATTGAGCTTGGAGTAGAGCCTTATCTGGTGGCATCAACTATGGCGTGCGTGGTTGCCCAGAGACTCTTGAGGACAATATGTTCTTCCTGTAAAGAGGATTACGAAGCTACACCCGAAGAAAAACAAATTCTTTATCCTATTTCACAATCTGAGTCAATCACCCTCAAAAAAGGAGTCGGTTGTAGTTTATGTAACTACACGGGATATCAAGGCAGAACAGGCATTTTTGAAATACTTCCTTTGTCTCCTCGTCTCCGAGAGATGATAACAGGAACAGAATCATCAGAACTTCTTAGAAAAACTGCTGAAATGGATGGGATGATTAATCTCCTTGAAGCTTGTTTCACAAAAGTCAGAAAGGGTATAACAACCTTAGAAGAAGTATTAAGAGTGGTACCACCGAAGGAATAAGATGCTTTTTTCATATATAGGTCGAGATAGTTCAGGTAAACCTATAAAAGGAGAGATAGAAACCACTTCATTGAGAGAGGCAGAAAGCCTTCTCAAAGGGAAAAATATCTACATAATTGAAGTAAAAAGAAAAATAACCTGGTCATTTAGAACTAGAAAAATATCACTTAGAGAATTGGTCTTCGTCTTGCAACAATTATCTTCTCTTCTCAGATCAGGCTTTACAATGAACAGTGCTCTTACAGTAGTAGAAGAAAACGCCAGAAATCCCGGGTTAAGAAAAATCCTGAAAAAACTCAGAGAAGATGTGACTGGTGGTATTTCTCTGTCCACCGCTCTTACTAAATATGGAGATACTTTCCCAAAAATATTTGTTGAGACAGTACGAGTTGGAGAAACGACAGGAAACTTAGATGTAATCTTTTCTCATCTTGCTGAATTTTTTACCAGAGAAGAGGACTTGAGAGGACGGATAAAAAACGCCTTCAGTTATCCTCTGGTTATTCTATCAGTTATTGCCATTGCTGTAGTATTTCTTTTATTTACCTTGATACCTGTATTTACTAAGATATATATTCAGGCAGGTGTCACTTTACCTTCTCCCACCAGAATTCTCGTCTTTTTATCTAACCTTATGATTAATAACTGGTGGTTAATCATTCTGATAATAATATTGTTATCGGTACTACTTAAACTCTTTATTTCAACTTATAAAGGGAGAAGGTTTTTTGATAATCTATTATTTCATATGCCAACTCCTCTTGGAAGAATATACCGAGGTAGTATCTTTTTAAGAGTAACCATCAGCTTGGAAATACTTTTAAAAAGTGGAGTGCTTCTCACAGAGTCTCTTTTACTTTTATCTAAAATGTCAGGGAATACAGTAATAGAAGAAGCCTTAAATAAAAGTAGAGAAGGTGTCCTCCAGGGAAGAAGTTTTGGCAATTCCCTGAGAGATACCCGTATTTTCCCTAACCTTCTTACCAGAATGGTGGCAGTTGGAGAAGAGAGTGGACGCCTTGAAAATAGCCTTTCGGAAGTATCAAAACACATTGAAAGAGAGATGGATTACGATATTAGAGGGTTCCTTGTCAAACTGGAGCCAGCTCTTACTCTGGTTATGGGTGCCATTGTAGCTTTTGTCGCCTTAGCAATCTATTTACCCTTCTTTGATATGGCTAAGCTGGTGGGAAGATAAAAGGAAGTTTTATTGTCTTTTACTTAAACAGAGTGAGCTTACCGTCCTTAATATGATAGACTTCGTCTGAT
>JBBIUB010000025.1:0-12740 GCA_037440465.1 Coprothermobacterota bacterium
GGGATATGAGGTATGAGCCTGCCTTAAGGGAGACGGAGCTCGGTCTTAAAAGGTGCGTGAAGGATACAACCCTTAAATACCGCCTTCTTGCTGATAAACTCTCTCTCCTTAGAAGACTGGGGAGAATAGAGGATGGTCTTATAGCGGAAGAAAGGAAATTAAAACTAAAGGATAGATACGAACAAGCAGTAAAAGAGCTCGAGAGAATCCCCCTGGCCAAAGATTTGTCTTATTCATATCCACCTTTATGAGCCTCATGGAGAGAAGGGAGGAACAGTCCTATCTGACCAGAAAGGACAGGTTAAGAGAAGCCTTTAGACTGTGTCAGCAGAACCTCGAGGTCTTCTCGCAACTTATGGCTAAAAGATGGGAGACCAAGAAATTTGTCTCAGATATGGCCTTTAAGATGCACCCCTTTCTGGAAGGAAGAAGAGAGCTTGCCAGGACTTTCCTGGAAGGCTTGAGCAGGAAGCAAAGGGAGAGGTTTATTGAGGCTTACCTCAATCTGGAGGAAGACCAGCGTAAACTCCTGGACACCTTTGCAAGGAATTATGCAAGATACAATAGACACTGGAGAGTAAGGATACCGCCACCAGAAGGATTGGAGGTATTTATCAGAACCTTCCATCTTAAGAAAACCCCAACCTCCCTGGCTTTCTTTGCCTTTGACCACCCTTTAGAAAGAAGGAGGTTTTACAAGATAGCTACTATTTATAACCTTCCCTTCAATAACCTACAACCACCAGGTCATCCATCAGCTCAGGAATGTGAAAGTGTAGTTAGTCAAGCCTGACCCCGTTATTTGAGAGCTCGCCAGCCTATGTCTTTGCGGTAATGAGCTCCTTCAAAAGAGATATATTCCACTGCAGAGTAGGCTTTATCAAGGGTAGATTTAAGAGTCTCACCACAGGCAGTAATGCCCAGAACCCGACCACCAGCAGTAACAAGCCTACCATCTTTTATGGCTGTGCCAGCATGGAATATATAGACATCTTCAATCTTTTCTGCTAATTCCAGACCATAAATAGGAAAACCCTTTTTATAGTCACCGGGGTATCCACCAGATGTCATAACCACACATGCTACGTGGCTATCATGCCATTCAATTTTCTGTTTATAGAGGGTGCCACCCAGAATTGCCTGTATAATCTCAAATAAATCATTCTTGAGCCCAGGCAAAACGACCTGGCACTCTGGGTCACCAAATCTCGCATTGAACTCTAAAACCTTTGGTCCTTCTTTAGTAATCATCAAGCCAACATAGAGTACGCCTCTGTATATAATACCTTCGTGACGCAAACCAGCCATAGTAGGTTTAAGAATTTTCTTTTCTACCACCCTAAGAAGTTCAGGTGTGAAAACAGGTGCTGGTGAGTAAGCTCCCATACCACCTGTGTTGGGACCCTCATCATCATCGAAAACCCTCTTGTGGTCCTGGGCTGAAATCATAGGAATTATTGTATTTCCATCTGAAAACACCATTAGAGAGACTTCCTCTCCTTCAAGACACTCTTCTATGACAACTCTATCGCCAGCAGTTCCAAAGGCCCTTTCTACCATTATGTAGCGTAGGAAACTCTCGGCTTCTTCAACCGTTCTGGCAACCACTACACCTTTCCCACTAGCCAAGCCATCAGCCTTGACTACGACTGGAGCACTAATTTCTTTTAGATAGGATATTGCGTGATTTAGCTCAGAGAATACCTGACCATCTGCTGTGGGTATATGGTATTTTTTCATAATTTCTTTAGCAAAAACTTTACTGTTTTCAAGGCGCGCAGCTGATCTTAAGGGACCAAAACAGGAGAGCCCTTTAGATGTAAAAACATCAACTATTCCAGCTGCTAAAGGTGCTTCTGGACCCACTACAGTCAGGTCTATTTTTTTCTCCTGAGTAAAAGAGAGAAGGTTATTTATATCTTCAGAAGAAATTGGGACATTTTCAGCAAGAGTTGAAGTTCCAGCATTACCGGGAGCACAATAGATTTTCTTTACATATTGGCTCTGGGCTAATTTCCAGACGATAGTATGCTCTCTACCACCACCTCCAACTATCAGGATTCGCAACTTACAACTCCTTCAGTAATCTAATGTTTAAAATACCTTCTCCCTGTCATTACCATAGCTATTCCATATTCATTACAGGCATCTATGGATTCCTGGTCTTTAAGCGAACCACCGGGTTGAACAACAGCTATAACCCCAGCTTTAGCTGCTTCATCAATCGTATCTCTAAAGGGAAAGAAAGCGTCAGAAGCCATAACGCTCCCTTTAACTTTTTCTCCTGCCTGTTCAATAGCTATCCGGGCTGCCCCCACCCTGTTCATCTGTCCTGCTCCTACACCAAGGGTTTGGCCATTATTTACAAGCACGATAGCATTGGATTTAACATGTTTAACTACTTTCATAGCAAAGACTAAGTCTTTCAAAGATTCTTCATCAGGTCTAACTCTGGTCAAACAGCTCCAACCTGAGGAGTTTATATTCTCGTTATCTAATTCTTGAACAAGTAAGCCACCACATACCTTTTTGATATCTAATAACGGTTTCATTCCAGTTATGGGTGCTTCAAGCAATCGGAGATCTTTCTTCTGTTTGAGTATCTGGAGGGCATCCTCTTCATAACCAGGTGCAATAATAACTTCCAGAAAGATCTGACTCATCTCTTTTGCGGTTTGCTTATCTACCACCCGATTAATACTAACGACACCACCAAAAGCAGAAATAGGGTCAGCTTCAAAGGCTCTATGATAAGCCTCATAAATATCTCCTCCAATTGCCACACCACACGGATTAGCATGTTTGATAATCACAGCTACGGGCTCTTCAAATTCCTGAACTAACTCCCAAGCTGTATTGAGATCATTCAAGTTGTTAAAGGAAAGCTCTTTACCGTGGAGTTGTTTAGCATTAACTAAACTACCTTCTTCTGGATTTAATTCCCTATAAAAGGCAGCTCGCTGCTGGGGATTCTCCCCATAGCGAAGGTCCTGCATCTTAGTAAAAGGTAAAATTAAAGTTTCTGGAAAAATTGGTGCATTTAGAAGTTTCTTATTAAGCCAACCACTTATCATAGCATCGTACTCTGCTGTGTGAGTAAAAGCTTCCACAGCCAGGGTAAATCGGTTTTCTTCACTAATAGCACCATTTTTTTTCAACTCTTCAAGAACCAGGGGGTAGTTGGAAGGATTTACCACTACAGTAACATATTTATAGTTCTTGGCAGCTGCTCGTACCATAGTAGGTCCACCAATGTCAATGTTTTCAATTGCTTCAGATAGAGTAACATCAGGCTTAGCGACAGTTTTAGCAAATGGATATAGATTAACAACTATCAAATCAATAAACCCGATACCAAGTTCATCCAGCTGGTCCATATCTTCTTTAACACCACGACGGGCAAGTATACCCCCATGAACCACCGGATGAAGGGTTTTAACCCGTCCATCTAAGATTTCCGGAAACCCTGTAAGTTCGGACACGCTCTTAACCGGAATACCAACTTCCGATAATGCCTTTTTGGTACCACCCGTAGAAACAATGGTATAACCAATGTCGGTTAAACCACGAGCAAAATCCACCAAACCTGTTTTGTCTGAAACACTAATTAGGGCAATCTTACTTTTCATCAATGAAACATCTCCTTCCTTCAATTCTAATTTTTCCTTGTACAAATAGATTTATCGCCTGAGGGTAGAGTTTGTGTTCAACTCTTTGAATACGGTTATGTAATGTCTCCACTGTATCTTCATCATAGACCGGGACATATCCCTGAAGGATGATTGGACCTGTGTCTAACCCTTCATCAACAAAATGAACAGTGCAACCCGATATCTTTACACCGTAAGCTAAAGCATCTTCAACACCGTGAGTTCCGGGAAAAGAAGGTAATAAAGCAGGATGGATGTTAAGAATGCGGTTTCTATAGGCTTTTACAAAGTAAGAGGTTAAAATACGCATAAACCCTGCAAGTACTACTAGGTCAATTTCCTGCTCTTGAAGATAATCCACAATTTTTCTGTCGTACTCTTCGCGAGATGGATAGCGTGAAGCACTCATAAAAATAGCAGGTATTCCTCTTATCCTGGCCCGCTCCAGGACATAAGCATCCTTCCTATCGCTGATAACCAGAGTCACTGTTGCACCTTTTATTTCGCCCCTATCAATAGCTTCCAGAATAGCTTGAAGATTCGTGCCTTTACCAGAGGCGAGAACAGCTATTTTTTTCAATCTAACCTCCTATTTTTTTTATACTTACAACCACACCCTCGCCTGAAACAACCTCTCCTATCTGACAAGGGGTAGTCCTATAGATCTTTAGAGTCTCCACAGCTTCATCCACATCTTCTGGAGGAAGAATCAACACAAACCCTATCCCCATGTTAAAGACCCTAAACATCTCATCATCCGGCACATTACCCAAATCCTGTAATAGTTTGAATATGGGTGGAACCTGCCAAGAGGAAGAATTGATAACCACTCCTGTTCCTGGAGATAAAGAGCGGGGAATGTTCTCCAGAAGACCCCCACCTGTAATGTGTGTCATCCCATGCACTTTTACATTTAAGAGAATGTCCAAAATCTGACGGGCATAAATGAAGGTTGGTGTTAATAGTTCTTCGCCCAGTGTCCTTCCTAACTCTGGGATGATTTTATCCACTGTCCAACCACAATTATCAAAGAAGATTTTACGGGCTAAAGAATAACCATTACTGTGAAGACCTGAAGAGGGCAATCCAATTAAAACATCACCAACTCGTACTTTACTTCCATCTATAATTTGACTTCGTTCAACAACTCCCACAGCAAAGCCAGCCAGATCATATTCTCCGGAAGCATAAAAACCAGGCATCTCAGCAGTCTCACCCCCAATAAGTGAGCAACCTGCCAACTGACAACCTTCCGCTATTCCCTTAACTATTTCAGATACTCTTTGAGGTTCCAGCTTACCAGTAGCTATATAATCAAGAAAAAAAAGGGGTTCAGCTCCATGGACGAGAATATCATTAACGCACATAGCCACAAGATCTTGACCAACCGTGTCGTGTTTGTTCATCATAAAAGCCACTTTAAGCTTAGTTCCCACACCATCAGTCCCCGAAACAAGCACCGGTTCTTTATATTTTTTTGTATTTAAGGCAAAGAACCCACCAAAACCACCAATATCGGAAAGAACCTCGGGTCTAAAAGTGGAACGAAGATGTTCTCCTATTTTACGAACCACTTCATTTCCAGCGTTAATATCCACTCCTGAGTCTTTATATTTCTGAGTCAATAATACTTTTCCTGGCTTCTCCCTTTTTTTCAAAGAGAGTTTTATAGAATTGTCCATCCAACTTAATTGGGTAATGACCGGTAAAACAAGCAGTACAAAACATTTCTTCTGGAAGACCTATGGATTTCAACATCCCTGCAACGCTTAGATATCCAAGGTAATCTACCCCAAGGATTTGAGCTATCTCAGATACATTTCTCTGGGTTCCAATTAATTCTTCGGGAGAAGAAAAATCAATTCCATAAAAACAGGGAGATTTTATGGGAGGAGATGATACCAGAAGATAAACTTCTCTGGCTCCTGCGTGTCGTAACATTTCCACTATCTTGGTGGAAGTAGTCCCTCTTACAATGGAGTCTTCCACTACCACAACCCTTTTACCCTCAACGATTCGACGAGCAGGGTTTAATTTCAATTTCACTCCAAGAGACCGCACTTCCTGAGTTGGTTCTATGAAGGTTCTCCCTATATATCTGTTTTTTATAAAACCCATTTCATAGGGTAAGCTAAGTTGCTCTGATACACCTGTTGCTGCAGATAAAGATGAGTCAGGCACTCCCGTTACTATATCAGCCTGTATATTATGCTCCTCTGCCAGACACCTACCAAGATCTTTACGGGCAAGGTGAACATTGCGATTATTAATATTACTATCAGGGCGAGCAAAATAAATAAATTCAAAGATACAAAATGCTCCCCTATCGGTTGTAATAATCTTATCACTTCTAATCCCAAACGAATCTATAACTATCATTTCAGCAGGTTCCACATCTCTTATATATTCAGCGCCAATGGTGTCCAAGGCACAGGTCTCAGAGGCTATGACATAACCTCCATCAATCTTACCAAGACAAAGAGGACGAACTCCATATGGGTCACGGAGGGCAATTAATTTATCTTTGGTCATTAAAACAAAGGAATAGGCACCATTTAATTTCTGGGCAGATTCTTTAACTGCATCTTCCACATTAATTTCGCTTGAACGAGCAATCAGATGAGCGATAATCTCACTATCTGTGGTTGTCTGAAATATTGAACCTTCTTCCTCAAGGTAATAACGGAGCTTACCGCCATTAACCAGTTGACCATTATGAGCTACGGCTAAATAACCATTACGATAACGAAAAACAAGGGGTTGAGCATTCAGGAGAATGTTAGAACCCATGGTGGAGTAACGCACATGACCAGTGGCTATATGACCTTTCAGTTTATTTAGTTTTGAATCATCATGAAAGACATCAGAAACCAGACCCATACCCTTCTCTACATGCACTTCCCAACCATTAGATACAGCAATCCCAGCACTTTCTTGTCCTCTGTGTTGAAGGGCATACAAACCATAATAAGCCAGCCGAGCTACATCTATTCCAGGAGCAAAAATACCAAGAACTCCGCAGGCATCTTTTATGCAGTCGTCATCAGGATTGATTACTTCATATAACATTCAATTGCCTCCCGCCAATTTTTACTTATCTCATCTATAGAGATATTAATCTTCTCTTCTCCATCTACATTAACGATAAGTTTATCTCCACCAACCCAACCTATCAGCTTGAAAGGTACTCCACTTGATAAAGCCATTTCCATTACAGCATGAATATTATCAGGATGAATGCTTAAGAGAGTTCTGGATTGACTTTCCCCGAAAAGTAAAGCATCCATTCTAAGGCCTTCAGATTCAAGTCTAACCTTCGCACCGATATTTCCGCAAATACAACATTCTGATAAAGCTACAATCAAACCACCTTCTGATATGTCATGAGCTGAGCTTACCAGTCCCTGCTGTATAATAGCCAGCACCACTTTAAGTAAAGTTTTCTCTTTAATTAAATCCAATTTCGGTGGTTTCCCTTTAACCAGAGAATGTATAACTGAGAGATATTCACTTCCACCTAATTCTTCATAAGTATCCCCAAGTAAAACAATGAGTTCACCAGCTTTTTTGAAATCCTGTGTACAACAAAGTGATACATCCTCCAGTAAACCCACCATTCCAATTGTGGGTGTGGGATATATTGCTTCACCATTAACTTCGTTATAAAAAGAGACATTTCCGCTGACCACAGGTATGCCAAAAAACTCGCAGGATTCGCTTATACCTTCTACAGCTTTACGGAACTGCCAGAAGATACCAGGTTTCTCCGGACTCCCAAAATTAAGACAATCTGTTACAGCCAGAGGTTTCGCTCCACTGCATACCAGGTTACGAGCAGCCTCTACTATAGCAATCTTGGCTCCTTCTTGTGGGTCAAGATAGACATAACGCGAATTACAATCTGTGGTTAATGCTAAACCTTTCTGTGAGCCACGGATACGGATTACTGCTGCATCTGACCCCGGCAATATCACGGTACAGGTACGAACCATGTGGTCATACTGTCTGTAAACCCACTCTTTGCTGGCAATGCTTGGATGAGAGAGAAGTTTTAAAAGAGTACTATTGGCATCGTCAACATCAGGAATCTCCGATATATTAAATTCCCCAACAGCTTTAATGTAGTCAGGCTCGCTACAAACTGGATTATAAGCTGGTGCACCATCAGCCAAACTGTGAGCAGGTACCTCAGCTGTAATCTTACCTCCCTTATAAACCCTCAAAATCCCATCATCGGTAACATGACCAATGGTAGTTGAAGTAAGCCCCCACCGTTTAAAAACTTCATGAACCTTACTTTCTTTTTCAGGGGAGACAATCAAAAGCATACGCTCCTGAGATTCAGATATCATAATCTCGTAGGCTTCCATACCTTCTTCTCGGAGAGGAACATCGTCCAGGTTTATCTCCATACCCGTTCCAGCCCGACTGGCTGTCTCACAGGTGGCACAGGTTAATCCAGCACCACCCAGATCTTGAATACCTACAACATCTCCATTTTCAATGAGTTCCAGGCAGGCTTCCAGGAGGAGTTTTCCCATAAAAGGGTCGCCCACCTGTACAGAAGGTCTCTTTTCTTTGGAAGCTTCACTTAACTCTTCAGAGGCAAAGGTCACACCATGAATTCCGTCTCTACCCGTGTGAGCACCAACCAGCACCACCAGATTTCCAGAACCCGTAGCATGCCCAAGCTTGATTTTTTCTTTCTCAATAATCCCTACACACATAGCATTAACCAGAGGATTCCCCCCATAACAGGATTCAAAATATACCTCTCCACCAACTGTGGGGATACCGATACAGTTTCCATACCCGCTTATACCAGCTACCACTCCGTTGAATAAGTAGCGGTTTTTAGTTTCTTCCAATGAACCAAAACGAAGAGAATTCAGGAGTGCTACTGGGCGAGCACCCATTGTAAAGATATCACGAATGATACCTCCAACACCTGTGGCTGCTCCTTGATAGGGTTCTATGGCAGAAGGATGGTTATGGGATTCCATCTTAAAACAGACACCCAATCCATCTCCTATATCAATAATACCTGCATTTTCGCCCGGTCCCTGAAGCACCCTATCTCCTTTAGTTGGGAGAAGACGCAGTGTTTCTTTAGAATGTTTATAGGAACAATGTTCAGACCACATAACACTGTACATGCTCAATTCAACATAATTAGGTTCACGACCGAGGACATCTACAATCATCTGATATTCTTCGTCCTTAAGACCCAGCTCTCGCCAAATTTCAGGTTTCATATTCCTACTCTCCCAAGTTATTGATTATAGACTGAAAAACAGACAATCCATCAATTGAACCAAGAACAGTTTCACCAGCTCTTTCAGGATGTGGCATCATTCCAAGGACATTGCCTTTTTTATTACATATTCCCGCAATGTTATCCAGGGAACCATTGGGGTTTGCATCTATTGTTATATCTCCAGTTGGCGTGGTATACCTGAAAACTATCTGATTATTTTTTTTCATCTCTTTAAGGGTCTTTTCATCTGCAAAATAATTACCATCACCATGTGCTATGGGAATCTTCAAAATCTTTTTGGGTTTTATAGCATTAGTAAAAGGAGTATTATTATTCTCTGTACTTATATAGGTAAACTGACAACGGAACTGCAAGCTAACATTACGACGAAGGGTCCCTGGCAAAAGACCTGCTTCTATTAGAATCTGGAAACCATTACAGATACCAATAACCAGACCACCGGATTGTGCAAATTCAACTATTGACTCCATTAACGGAGAGAAACGGGCTATGGCACCACAGCGAAGGTAATCACCGTATGAAAAACCACCAGGTAAAATGATACAATCAAAACCTTTCACACTTTCTGCTTGATGCCAGATGTATTCCACTTCTCTACTAAGAACATCTTTCAAAAGATGATAAGCGTCTAAGTCACAGTTAGAACCCGGAAATACCACCACTCCGAACTTCATACAGGAATCTCTTTTACTGAAAAGCTATATTCCTCAATAACCAAGTTAGAGAGAAGTTTATCGCACATTTCTTTTACCTTATTCTCAACCAGGATCTTTTCTCCACCATCTATGAGGACTACCAGATATTTACCTATTCGTACATCATGAACGCCATCATAACCGAGGGTTTTTAATGCCCCCTTCACAGCCTCACCCTGAGGATCAAGAACTCCTTTTTTTGGCATAATCTTAATCTCTGCCCTGTACTTCATGGTGTACCTCCTGTTATTCTTTTTAATATCTCTTCGTAGGCTTCAGTCACCTTCCCCAGGTCTCTTCGAAAACGGTCTTTATCAAGCTTTTCTTTTGTTTCAAGGTCCCAAAGTCGGCAAGTATCTGGTGATATTTCATCTCCAAGAAGTATTACTCCCTTATGTGAACCAAATTCCAATTTAAAGTCTACAAGTAGTATGTTTTTCTTTCTAAGGTAATTTGACAGAACAGTGTTTGTTTTGATGGCTTCATCTGTTATTCTTACCATTTCTTCTGATGTTGCCAGACCCATCGCACGGATATGGTACTCATTAATCATAGGGTCGTGTAACTCATCATTTTTATAATAAAACTCCAGGACAGGAGAAGAAAGCTGAATCCCTTCCTCCAATCCAAGTCGTTTGGATAGACTACCGGCTACGATATTACGCATTACCACTTCAACCTTAAAGATGTTTAATTTTTTAACCAGCATATCTCTTTCTGAAAGCTGTCTTACAAAGTGGGTGGGAATATTTTCTTCTTCAATAACAGTGAAAAGAAGTGATGATATCTTATTATTAAGAACTCCTTTATTAACAATTACACCTTTCTTCAAACCATCAAAAGCAGTGGCTTCATCTTTGAACTCCACAATTAGAAAGTCGGGATGCTCTGTATCATATACTTTCTTGGCTTTACCTTCATAAAGTAAGTTTCTCTTCTCCATTTCCCTCTTCCCCTTTTAAACCTGAACTCTTTTGATCTATCATTTACTATTTTCTTCCTTTAAAACAGGCTTACAACTCAGATAATTTCTATAACCCTCTTCTTCAAGTATTTTTGCTTTTTCTTCCACAGCTATTCGCAAAGTTTCTTTATAATTAACAATCTTTTCTCTTAATTTATGGTCTTTTAAGCCCAGAATCTCAACAGCCAGTATTCCAGCATTATGTGCTCCATTAATGGTTACTGTAGCTACTGGAACTCCCCGTGGCATCTGAACAATGGAGTATAAAGAATCCAAACCTCCAAAGGCTTCTGTTTTAATAGGCACACCAATGACAGGTAATTCACTTATTGAAGCCACCATACCCGGTAGATGAGCTGCCCCACCAGCTCCAGCAATAATCACCTCCAACCCGCGAGATGATGACTCCTTGGCATAACGAAAAAGTCTTTCCGGTGTCCTGTGGGCAGAAACAATAGTCAACTCGTAGGAAACACCAAACTCTTCAAGGACTTTAGCAGCACCCTTCATAACTGAAAGGTCAGAATCACTACCCATGATAATTCCAACCTGTGGTGATTTAGTCAATGTCTTCTCCTTTCGCTGCCACAACCCGCAAGTGACGATAGGCAATGTCAGCTATTTTAATAGCTTGCTCCAGATTCGGAGCAGTAACGGTTATATGCCCCATCTTTCGAAGTGGAGCTGTTATTTCTTTCCCATAAAAATGGAGATGGACACCTGGAAGAGATAGAGCTGAAGAACATCCTTCCAGAACTGCGGGACCTACTTCTCCTTCCTCTCCCAATAGGTTTATCATCACTACGGGAGAGCGAAGAGTAGTATCTCCCAGAGGAAGTCCAGTAATAGCCCTTACATGCTGTTCAAATTGAGAAGTGACACAAGCTTCAATGGTGTAGTGACCTGAATTATGGGGACGAGGTGCAATTTCATTCACGAGCACCTCACCGCTTTTGGTAACAAACATTTCCACACAAAAAATTCCAACACCAGAAAAAATGTTTACTACAGTCTCTGCTACAAATTTCGCCCTGTCTGCTATTTCAATGGGTATTCTAGCGGGAACGATTGTCCTCCTGAGGATATTCCTGAAATGCTCATTTTCACTTACTGAATAACTTTTTACATTACCACTAATATCGCGAGCTACAACCACTGAAACTTCACAACTAAAAGGGATGAACCTTTCAATCATCATTTCGCCATTTTGCACAAAAAGGGAAGCTTTATCTAAATCTTCTGAACTTTCTATCAGTAGATTTCCTTTACCATCATAACCACCACAACAGCTTTTCAAAAGTAAGGGGTAACCAAATAATTTTGACGCTTGTTTTATACTATCAATATCTGTAACGGACATATAAGATGGCACAGAGATTCCTGCTTTAGAAAGAGTCTCCTTCTGAGTCAGTTTATTCTGTATAACGGAGAGAATCCATGGAGTAGGATGAATGCTGTACCCTTCTTTTTCAAGGTCAAGGAGACAAGCACTGTCTATATGTTCGAATTCATAAGTAATCACATCTGAAACTGATGCAAGAGAATGGATAGCGCTACAATCATCAAAGTTAGCCACGATTTGTCTGTCAGCAACTCCAGATGCGGGACAGCGAGGGGTAGGGTCAAGAATAATAACAAAGAATCCGAAATGCTTGGCAGAAGCTGCCATCATTTTCCCAAGTTGCCCTCCACCTATTATACCAATGCGGTAAGGTGGTGATAAAGTGATGCGTTCTAAGAAATTACTTTTAGCAATTCTTTTCTCTTTCATATTATATTATACAAGATTACTTATAAGTAGTGATGTGTGACGAGTAATGAAAAAGCCGTGAAGAGTGATATGTGATTAGTAATGAGTAATGAAAAAGCCGTGACGAGTGACTAGTAAATGAAAAGTCGTAAATAGTAATGGGTAATGTGTAATGAGTAAAATAAGAAATTCTTCAGAGCTGTTGACTATTGATACCAAATGTTTTATTATTAACGTGGGAGTGGATGGGGTGCTGGTGTCCCTCCTGGACTTCAAATCCAGTGGCAGGTGAGTTCCACCTGTGGTGGGTCCGATTCCCACACACTCCCGCCATATCCTTTAACGAACGAAATCTACCATGAAAGGTTAAAGAAGATCAGTAGTCTATCTCTCCTTTAGTGAA
>JBBIUB010000026.1:0-11644 GCA_037440465.1 Coprothermobacterota bacterium
AGGTTTAAGATTCGCCATCCGAGAAGGCGGGCGTACAGTAGGTGCTGGAGTGGTGATAAAGATTTTGGAGTAGATGATGCGTGTACTCGTAGTTTTAGAATGTACTGTATGTAAATCCAGAAACTATCACAGTGAGAAAAATAAACAGAACAACAGCGAAAGATTAGAGCTGAAAAAGTTCTGCCCTCGCTGTAGAAAGACTATACCACATAAAGAAACTAAATAAAATGATTCTTTTTAGGTACGCCTGTAGCTCAATTGGTAGAGCACCGGTCTCCAAAACCGGCGGTTGGGGGTTCGATTCCCTCCGGGCGTGCCAGCGGATCTAAGGGGTTTAAAGTGGCAAAGAAGGAAAAGGTATTAATAAAATATTATAAAGGAATTAAGAATTATTTATTAGAGGTAGTAGTAGAACTTAAAAAAGTTCTGTGGCCCAGTAGAGAGCAGGTAATTACATCAACTCAAATAGTTCTTGTTTTTACAGCATTCTTTGGCTTATATGTTGGTCTTTGGGATAACGCCTTGGCCTACTTACTCTCTATGATTTTCAAGGGCGTTCAGAGGTAAAACTTGCCAAAAGCCTGGTATATACTTCACAGTTATGCTGGAATGGAATCCAAAGTCCAGGAAAATATTATGCGTAGAGTAGAAGCACACCACTTTGAAGAGCGAGTTTCTCAAGTTCTTGTGCCTAAAGAGAAAAGGCATGAGTTTCAAAAGGGTAGAAGAGTCGAAGTAGAAAAGATTATTTTTCCAAGTTATGTTTTTGTTGAAATGGAATTAGATGAGGAAACATGGAGTGTTGTTAGGCACACTCCTGGTGTTATTGGCTTTGTCAATATCAATGGACACCCCGTTCCTATGACTGAAAAAGAAGTAGAGGGTGTGCGCAACCGGGTAGAAGAAGGAATGGTTCCTAAGTTTTCCCTGGAAGTTAATCAGAAGGTAGAAGTGGCAAGTGGTCCATTTGAAGGCTTGAAAGGTATAATAAATGCCATCTACCCGGATAAAGATAAAGCAAGATTGACAGTAGGGTTCTTCGGTCGAGATGTAGTAGTCGAAGTAGATACTGCCCAGTTAAAAAAGATTTAGAGAAAGGAAGGTGATTAAGGTTGCCTAAGAAAGTTACAGGAAATCTAAAACTACAGCTACCTGCAGGAAAAGCTACTCCAGCACCTCCTGTAGGGCCTGCATTAGGTCAGCGGGGTATAAATATTATGGAGTTTGTTAGAACTTTTAATGAAAGGACAGCATCCCTTGAAGGTACTGTGGTTCCTGTAGTAATAACCGTTTACGAGGATAGAACTTTCACTTTTGTGACCAAAACTCCTCCTGTCCCCTTTTTGTTGAAGAAGGCATCTTCTTTAGATAAGGGTTCATCCAAGTGTACAGAAACCAAAGTTGGCAAAGTAAGGCGTTCTCAAATTGAAGAGATTGCAAAAATAAAAATGGTCGATCTGAACACTGGGGATAAGGAGGTAGCCATAAGAATGGTGGAAGGGACTGCTCGTAGTATGGGAATTGAAGTAGTGGATTAAAGGAGAAGGAAATATGGGGAAGAAGCTTAATGAAGCTGAATCTAAGATAGAGCAACGACTTTATGAACCTGCTGAAGCAGTCAGGTTGGTAAAAGAACTGGCTTTTGCTAGTTTTAATGAGACAGTGGATGTAGTGGTTAAATTAGGGGTAGATCCACGAAAATCAGACCAGAATGTTAGGTCTGTTGTGGTTTTACCTCATGGTTCAGGCAAAGAGGTTAGAGTGCTGGTGTTCGCCAAAGGAGGCAAGGAGAAGGAAGCGTTAGAAGCTGGTGCAGACTATGTAGGCGCAGAAGACCTGGTTCAGAAAATTCAGGGTGGATGGCTGGAGTTTGATGCAGCTATTGCTACCCCTGATGTTATGACCCTTTTAGGTAAACTTGGTAAAATACTTGGTCCTCGTGGCTTAATGCCAAACCCCAAGACTGGAACGGTTACATTTGACATTGCTAAAACTATTAAAGAATACAAAGCAGGTAAGATTGAGTTCAGAGTGGATAAAGGAGCTAATATTCATGTCCCTATAGGAAAAGTAAATTTCAGCGAAGAAGCCCTTTTGGATAATTTTTCAGCCTTTATAGAAGCTTTAATTAAAGCAAAACCACCTACAGCTAAAGGCCAATATATCCGTAAAGCATCAATATCTTCTACAATGGGACCCGGAATAAAATTAGATCCCAAAAAGGTAGCCGCTTTATTGATCAAGAGATAGTAAATAATAATTGAAGACCTTGTGTCTTCCTTAAGAGCGCGGGTGGTTTTACCTTAAAGCTCTTTTAAGAGGCCTGCGGGAGGGAAGTAAAAATATAAAAATATTGAAGGACCTCCCTTAAGGTAGTGTCCTTTTTTAATTTAATAAACAGGTAGAAAGGTTGGTGAAAAGATGCCTAAACCGGAAAAGATACAGGAAGTTAATAGTTTAACAGAGAAACTGAAGTCAGCGAAAGTAGTGTTGTTTACCGACTTCCAGTTACTTAAAGCAGCAGATGTTACCAAATTCCGCCAGGGTATTAGAAAATGTGCTGGCGAAGTCAGAGTATCCAAAAACTCCTTAATTACTTTGGCTTATAAAAACCTTAATCTCGAAGTGCCACAGTTAAGGGGTTTTACTGGGCTGGTAATTGGATACGAAGATATGCTTTCACCTGCTAGATTTCTTGTTGATTTTGTCAGAGACAAAGCCCAATTATTCAAGATAAAGGGTGGTTTTGTAGAAGGAACATTTATTGGAGCAAACCAGGTTTTTGAACTGGCTGCCATACCTAATAGGGGCGTTCTAATTAGTAAGATTTTATACACCATGAAAGCACCCATCAGTAATTTTGTTAATATGCTTAACAGCCCTATGAGGGGTTTAATTCAAGTATTAAAAATGATTGAGAATGAAAAAGGAGGTTCTAATTAAGGTGAAGAAAGAAGAGATTATTGAAATTATCGAAAAGATGACTGTATTAGAGTTAAACGAGTTAGTTAAGGCTTTAGAAGAGAAGTTTGGTGTTAGCGCTGCTATGCCTATGATGGTTTCTGGAACTACTACTGCTGTTCAGGCTCCTGCTGAAGAGGAAAAAGTCGAGTTTGATGTTGTTCTAAAGGCTGTAGGAGAACAGAAGGTTCAAGTTATTAAAGCAGTTAGAGAGTTCACTACCCTTGGCTTAAAAGAAGCCAAGGAAATCATCGAAGCAGCTCCCAAGGTAGTTAAAGAAAAAGTAACAAAACAAGAAGCTGAAGAAATAAAAGCCAAGCTGGAAGCTGTAGGCGCTGAAGTAGAAATCAGGTAAATCGGAAACAGTTAAATTATGGATTAAGACGGGGACGAGCCTTCAGGGCTCGCCCCTTTTTTATTTTAAGAATTACTTATTCTTATGTTGTTCTGTGACTTTACTTCCAATTCAAAAACTTTGCTCAAGACTTCGTCCATGTGGCCTACGAGGGAGATCTCCATCCCTTCTTTAATATAAAGAGGAATTTCTTCTAAATCTTTTTCATTTTCCCTTGGGAGGAACACTTTATTCAACCCAACTCTTTGAGCAGCCATGACCTTCTCTTTTACTCCCCCTATGGGTAGAATTTTCCCGCGAAGGGTGATTTCTCCGGTCATAGCCACATCCTTCCTCACAGGATGCTTTGTTAGAGCAGAAATCATTGAAACAGCAATGGTTATACCTGCAGAAGGCCCATCTTTGGGAATAGCTCCCTGGGGAACATGTACATGAATATCTGTTTTATCATAAAAACCTGGATTTAACCCCAACTCCTGTGCTCGAGAGCGAATATAAGTCAACCCTGCTTTAGCAGATTCTTGCATAACCTCGCCGAGTTGACCTGTTAGAGAAAGATTGCCCTTCCCTTCAACGCAAGAAGTTTCAATTAGAAGTACTTCTCCACCAGCTGGAGTGACTGCCAGTCCTGTGGCTACTCCTATTTCGCTCTCTTTTTGAGCTTCTTCCAGCCAGAACCTTCTGATACCCAGATAATCTTTTATATTCGATGCTTCAACAATCACATTACTGGAGAGAGACTCTTCTGCTTTTTTGCGAGCAATCTTACGACATACATTAGCAATAGAACGCTCGAGATTTCTTACTCCTGCCTCGCGTGTGTAATAGCGGATGATTTCTTCAAGTGCGCTTCGTTCTATTATTACTTCTTCATTTTCCAGGCCGTTTTCTTTTATTTGTTTTGGAACGAGATAACGTTTGGCTATTTCTCCCTTTTCTGGTTCTGTATAACCAGGAAGTTCTATTACCTCCATACGGTCTCTAAGAGCTGGTGGTACAGTGTCAAGGAAGTTGGCTGTTAAGATAAAGAACACCTTACTGAGATCAAAGGGTACTTCCAGGTAATGGTCTGTGAAAGAGTGGTTTTGTTCAGGGTCAAGCGCTTCAAGAAGGGCGGCTGCAGGGTCTCCTCTGAAGTCTATCCCTATTTTATCTATTTCATCCAGCATAAACACAGGGTTATTAGCTCCTGCGTTTCTAATACCCTGGATTATTCTTCCAGGTATGGCACCAACATAGGTTCGCCTGTGCCCTCTTATTTCAGCCTCGTCTCTCATACCTCCTAAAGACATGCGGATGAATTTACGATTTAAGGATTTAGCAACTGATTGCCCTAAAGAAGTTTTACCAACCCCTGGAGGACCAACAAAACAGAGAATTGGTCCTTTTGCCTGTCCTTTTAATTTACGTACAGCTAAAAAGTCCAGTATTCTCTCTTTAGGTTTTTCCAGGTCATAGTGGTCTTCATCAAGTATTGCTGAAGCTTCTTTTATACTAAGACTATCCTCACTCGAAGATTTCCAGGGGATACTGAGAAGCCAGTCAAGATAAGTACGGCTAACAATATATTCAGCTGCATAAGGGGGCATTCGTTCAAGTTTTTCTAATTCCCGTTCTGCCTGAGCTTTGGCGTGTTCTGGTAAATCAGCAGTCTCCATCTTTCTTTTAAATTCGTTTATTTCTATATTTCTTTCGTCTCCCTCACCAAGTTCTTTTTGGATAGCTTTGAGTTGCTCTCTCAGGATGGCTTGCTTTTGAGCCTTACTAAGTTCATCTCTGACTTGTGAGTGTATCTTATCAGCCAGTTCCAAAATCTCAATCTCCCGTTGAAGATATTCAGTTACCTGTTCCAGCCTTTTTAAGTGGTCAGTAATCTCAAGAATCTTCTGTCTTTCAGGGAGTTTAAGGTTTATATTAAAGGCAATGATATCAGCTAATCTACCTATTTCTTCGGTGTTTAAGGCAGCAATGTATACTTCTTTTGAGAAGTCGGTTGAGATATTTGTAATTCTCTCTAACAACGAGAGAACATGCCTTTTAATTCCTTCTCCCTCTACAGTTTGAGTGGTTTCCTCTTCTTCAATCACTTCTATCTGGGCACTGAAATAAGGTTCTTCTTGAACCCATTCTTTTATTTTTATGCGTTTTAAAGCTTGCACTATTACACTTAAGGTACCATCAGGCATCCTCATCATTTTGAAGATGGTAGCCATTGTACCAACCTGATACAAGTCTAAAAGGAAAGGTTCTTCTATCTCGGATTTTTGGGCTACCAATCCTAAAACTTTACCTGGTGGTAGGTCATTTATTAATTTGATAGATTTATCTCTCCCCACTGTTAAAGGAATCATCATCTGCGGGTATATAACAGTGTTTTTCAGCGGGAGAACTGGTAAAATATCTGGTATTTCTATATTATCTGGTTTTTCCATTTTTCCTCCGGGTAAAAATTATTTGAAAAACAACTAATGCTGTTTATTTGACAGCAATTAATTATTGAATTTATGTTTATTAAGGCTCTGTTTGAACTGTTTATTTTCATTTAATTTCTTCTTAAATACACTCATAATATTTTACCCCATTTTGACAGCTGTAATCAAACAACATTTAAGGATACAAGGGTTCCACGGTTCAGGGTCTCTATATTTACCACTCTCTATTGACTTCGTGTTATAATTAATCAAGTCACCTTATAGTGTAGGGAAGGCTGGTGAAAGTCCAGCGCTGTCCCGCAACTGTAATCGGCGAGTGTAAGGGCAAAATCAAGCCACTGGGCATTTTGTGCCTGGGAAGGTTGTCCCAACTGAGACCCGGAAGCCAGGAAACCTGCTATGAGGTGCCAGATAGCTTTAACCTTCTCGCGGAGGAAGGGAGTGCTTATTCAAAAAGCGTTCTCCTTTTCCTGCCTCCCGAAGTAAAGCAAAATTATTAAAAGGAGGAAGGAAGATGTTTAAAAAGTTTTTAAAATTTATTTTAACAGGTCTGGTTTTACTCACTTTTATTTCAGTTTCTCTTATTTATGCTAATAGTCAAAGGTCGGTAGTCATCATTGATGACATAGGCAGAGAGGTCAGAGTAAATCTACCAGTTCAGAGGATAGTTTCTATTGCTCCAGCAGCTACAGAGATTGTTTTTGCCCTAAAAGCCCAGAGTCTTTTAGTGGGAAGAACTGATTTCTGTGATTATCCAGAAGGGGTAACTAAAATCCCTTCTATTGGAGGGGTTGCTAATCCCAGCCCTGAGAAAATCATTGCTTCACGCCCTCAGTTGATCTTGACAACCCGTATGTTTTCCAAGGCTATGGCTGAGCCTTTGATGAAAGCCTACCCTCTAGTGGTACTAGAGCCTCAGAATGTGGAAGGTGTTTTGAATAACATTCTTAATGTAGGTAAAGCCATAGATAGAGTTAAAGAATCTTATGAACTGGTGGCTTCTTTGGGTGCTTTTAGAAGACCAATAAGAAGCTATTTTAAAAATATAACGAATAAACCTAAGATCTTGGTGTTAGTCTGGCACGACCCAATCATAACAGTAGGCCCGGGTTCTTTTGTAGCCACTGCGGTAGAAGAAGGGGGAGGTTTAAATTATGTAAGGAAAGATTTAGGTGCTTACCCTCTCCTTTCTCCTGAAGCACTGTTAAAGGAAGAACCAGACATCATTCTTTACCCATCAATGTCTATGGGGTTTGACTTGTCCTTTTTGCAGCAATCCCCTTTCAAACACCTAAAGGCAGTTAAGGAAGGAAGAGTATTCGCTTTTAATGATGACCTTCTTTTCAGGCCTGGACCGAGAATAATCCAGGGTGTGTTAGAGGTAAGTAAAGCAGTTGATTCTTCTCTTAAAGACAGTAAAATATTTTCCCTTTTAACTATTGGTGGGAAGCTTTACCTTAATGGAGTTCTTGCTCTTCCTGGTTCAACAATAAAGAACTTAAATGGGAGAATACATGTAAGCAAAGAGGCTCTGGAAATCATCCTTGAGGAGTATATAAGTAAAGTTGATATTAAAACTGATCAGGCTCAATTAATTTTTAAAGATGGTAAAAGCCTATCTGTTAGAGTATCTGAACGACTTTTACCCTTAAGGACCATCCTGGAGTTTGTTAGAGTTAAACTCTACTGGGATGGTGAATTTAAGGAGGTGCACATATTTTCAAAGCTAGCTGGAAGATAAAATCTAAGTTTATTCTTCTAACCACTTTTATCCTGCTGGCTGTAGTAAGCCTTGGGGGTTCTCTTTTAATTGGGGCTGTAAAGATTCAACCCTTTGAACTTCTGTCCTTTTTCACAGGAAGTGAAAGGGAACCCCACCTTACCCTTCTCTTAAATCTGAGAATAGCCAGGGTCCTTTCAGCTTTCCTGGCTGGTGGCATTCTGGCACTTTCGGGAGTTCTTTATCAGACAGTTTTTCAAAATCCCCTGGTAGATTCTTATGTACTGGGAGTGGCTTCCGGTGCGGCCTTTGGTGGAATCCTATTTGTAAGGTTGGGTTTTATTTACCCCTGGCCTGGTGCCTTCCTGGGAGCAATTACTGCCACTTTCCTGACTCTTTATCTAGGAAGGTATAATGGGGGACTATCTTTAATAAAAACACTTCTGGGTGGGGTGGTGGTTGGCTCCTTCCTTGGTGCTGCTACTACCTTCCTGCTTCTTACCTGGAAAGGACCTCTATATGGAGGGGCTTTTTGGTCTCTGGGTAATTTTTCCAGTGCCTCTATCAAAGATTCTGTGGAGTTTCTACTGATAACTGTTGCATATCTTGTAGCTTTCTTGATCCTTCACAGAAGCTTGGATATCCTGCTTTTGGGAGAAGAGGAAGCTTCCAGTTTAGGTCTGCGGGTTGATAAATTCAGACTTTTTCTTTTAATAACCTCAGCTATTGCTGTCTCTCTGGTTTCTTCCAGGTTTGGAGCTCTGGGGTTTATTGGTCTTATCGCTCCTCACATTTGCAGGTTGATAGTAGGACCTCTTCATAATACACTTCTTCCTCTTTCTATTCTTCTGGGAGGAAGCCTCCTCGTGATTTCTGATACGGTAGCCCGCACTGCCTTTGCTCCTACTGAGATTCCGGTGGGTGTGATTACTGTTCTACTGGGAGGACCTTTCTTTCTTTATCTTATGAGAAAAAGGATTTAAGAAAAAGGTGTTAGAGCTAAAAAATATCTCCTATTATTACAAAAGAGAGAAATGGGTTATTCGTAACCTTTCTTGGAATATTAAAGAAGGCTATAACAGGATTGGGGTAGTAGGCGAGAACGGAAGTGGAAAATCCACACTTCTAAAGGCTATGGCTCGAATTCTTCATCCTCAAGAGGGTAAGGTCCTCCTTCAGGGTAAAGATTTATACAAAATATCCTCTCGTGAACTTTCCCGACTGGTTAGTTTTTTGGGACCTTCAAATTTGCTTGAACTCCACATTCCTGTTATGGAATTAGTGAAGTTTGGCCGTTATCCATATCTTTCTTTTATGTCACCCTTAAACAAAAATGATTTGAAAGTTGTTAATTGGGCTCTGGATATAACAGATATGACTGGTTTCAAAGATATATTTCTTACTGAGCTAAGTTCAGGTGAAAAACAGAGAGCCCGCCTGGCAAGAGCGTTAGCTCAAGATACGAAGTTTCTACTTCTGGATGAACCTACAACCTATTTAGACCCCAGACACTGGGTGAAACTCCTGGAAGTATTAAAAGATGTTTCAAAACATCGTTATATTATTATTGCCTCTCACGATTTATCTTTTCTCCGTCTATTCGCAAAGTATATCCTATGTTTGAAGGAAGGAAAAATTATCTATGATGGAACTCCTTTGAACTTCTGGGATTCTCATTCCTTTACTTCTGCCTTTGGAGTTGAGCCTGAAAGGCTTAAGACTGGTTTAAGGCCTGAGCAAAGTCCTCTATAAGGTCTTCCGGATCTTCCAGGCCAACAGAGATACGGATTAGACCTGGAGTTATTCCAGTCTTTGCCTTTATATCTTCTTCCATCGTTCCGTGAGACATGGTATAGGGGTGTTGAACCAGGGTCTCCAGTCCTCCTAAACTTACCCCCAGGGCAGCTATTTCCAGACTCTCCATGACTTTTTTGGCTATTTCTTGATTTTCCACTTCAATGCTTATCATTCCGCTAAATCCTTTCATCAACTTTCTGGCGATGTTGTAGGTTGGGTGAGAAGGAAGGCCGGGATAATTTACCTTTTTCACTATTGGATGTCGGTATAAATAATTGGCTAATTTTTCTGCTCCCCGATTATGGTATTCCATACGTAAAGGTAGAGTCTTTATTCCCCTTATAAGAAGATACGAATCAAAAGGACTTAAAACTGAACCAAACAACTTGTAAGTCTCCTGATGGATTTTCTCTATTTTTTCTTTACTACCAATTACTGCTCCAGCCACCACATCAGAATGTCCACCAACATATTTTGTAAGAGAATGGGTTACCAGGTCAACTCCCCACTCCAGAGGATTCTGGTTTATAGGTGTGGCGAAGGTATTATCAAAGATTGTTAATACCCTATTTTCCTTAGCTATCTTTACTATATCTGGAGTATCAGCCACTTCTAGGGTGGGGTTAGTGGGAGATTCCAAGTAATATAGACGGGTATTGAGTGTAGTGGCTTTCAGAAAATCTTCAGGAGTCTGGTGCCAGATCCAGTTAATCTTAATATCCAGATTGTTTTCAAGATAGATTAAGAAACGGTGGCTGGTACCGTAGATGTTATGAGAGACTACGATTTCATCCCCCTTTTTTACTAAAGATAGAATGGATGCTGATATAGCTCCCATACCAGAAGAGAAGCAGAGGGCTTTTTCGCCCTTTTCTAATAAGGCTAATTTCTTTTCCAGAACCGTAGTTGTAGGATTTTCTCCACGGGTGTAAACAAACCCTTCTTCTTCACCAGACAATATCCTGATGGCTCTGTCTATTGTTCCGAGAGTATAGGTAGATGACTGATGTATGGGAACATTTATGCTTCCAATCTTGCCTTCCTTTTCTTCTCCAGCATGAATACAAAGGGTTCTGGTTTTCATAAGGAATCCTCCATTTTTTATTTTGTAATTAAATATTATCACACGATAAAAAGAAAATCCGATATCCAATAATTAGGGACGCATCCCTATTTATTTTGATATTTGTTATCCTCCTTGTTTTCCCTTTTACCCCCCCCACTCGCTCCTGATTTGTGGCATGTGGAGAGTGACGAGTGACAAGTGTAAGAATCTTTCTTTGTTACTCTCCTCCTCTGGTGGGAGAAGGTAATATGTATGAAATTAACTGGGTTTCAACACCTAATTGTAGATTACACATTTTGGATATTTTGAAACATATTCAATACAGAATTTCAATACAAGTTGGATTATAATTAATTGGATTAGAGTTAATGACTTAAATTAATTGACACTTTGAGATAACTTTAAGGAGGTTTTTTATGGAAGAGAGGTTTATGGAGATAGGTAACTACAGGATATATCACAGATTTGAGGGTCAGGGTGGCAAAGGAACTGTATTTATATGTCATGGTCAGGCTGATCACATAGGAAGGTATGGAAAAATTTGGAATGCTTTGGTTAGTGAAAGTTACCTGGTTGTGGGAGTAGACTTTCCCGGTCATGGTAGGTCATCAGGCAAGAGGGGAGATATTCCTTCTTTTAACCTGGCTATGGAGATGATTGATAAGGCTCTGGAGTTTAAGATGGTGGAACCTCTCTATATCCTTGGCCACAGTCTTGGAGGCCTGATAGCAGTTAGATATATAGAAGAAAGAATCCTTCCCAGAAAATGTGTAATTTCCAGCGGACTTTTACATATGGAATCGGATAAAGTTCCTTCATATCTTTTCACCTTTGCCAAAATCATGAAGTTTATTTATCCTTCTTTGACTCTTAACAACCGTATAAATCCTGAGTTTATCTCCCGAGGAAGGGTTGAGATAGATAATTACAAAAAAGACCCACTTGTTCATAAATTGATTTCAATAAGGTCATTTTTTGATATTTTAGAAAATATTAAGTTGGCTTACGAGCGGGTGGGGAGTAGTCCTATCCTGGTGTTAATAGGCGAGAAGGACAGGTTGGTACCTCCTGAAGCCGGTGAAAGTATTTATAAAGCTTGGAAGGGAGAAAAAACTATAAAATGGTATCCAATGATGCACGAGCTATTCCACGACCCAGAGGGAGATATGGTTATTAAAGATGTACTGGAGTTTTTAAGGAGTTAACTGTGCTAATTCATGCTCTACCAAAACTCTACTTGACTTGTTTGGCTGAATATGATATACTATTTTACCCCAGAACGGTGGTATCCTTCTGGGTCCTGTACCTTAAAA
>JBBIUB010000027.1:0-7228 GCA_037440465.1 Coprothermobacterota bacterium
CCCCTGGTTTCAATCATCCCCAGAGCAATCTCGATGACCATCCTGTCCTCCTATTTAAAAATTAAGTGGTTGTTGAGCTACATACAATACCGCATCTCTAAAAGCGTTAGCTGCTGCCCGACAAGCACTCTGGGTTCCCGATAGAAGACCTCCTGAAAAGTTGGTCTCGGATGGTGGTGCATAAAATACTTTCATTTCTACATCTGCAGCTTTAATTGCAGCATCTATAGCATACACAGCTTCAATAGGTGGAGCTATCAGGTAGGCAATTGGAGTGCCTACCGGGATTCCACACTGTTCAGAGAGATATGTTCCTGTACGGGAAATTACATGGGGATAAAACGCCAGAGACCCATCTTCATTAGCTGAATAAAACCAGGCTTCTTCTTCAAGGCATTTAATGGCAGCGTTTAATCCTGCCCTTACTTCTGCTGGGTTAGGTCCTGCAAGTATGCCAATAAACTCACCTGAGAGGGGCCCTGATGGATATGCTGAACCAGCATAGAAAGACTTGGCATATACCACACGGACATCCGCAAATTTGGTGGCTTCATCTACAGCAGTATATCCACAATCATCTATGTTAACAGTAAACATTCCAATACTCCTCTCGTGAGGTTCCAGTTTCAACTCAGCAACATAGAACTTGGTTACTGCCGGAATCATCTTAACACTTAATACCTGCGGTTTGATTGGATCCATTATGGCCATATCTTATTCCTCCTTCCTTAACTTCCTTGTGCCAGTTTAGCGCCACTGGCTTTGGCTTTTAAAGATTTCTGAATTAAATCAGTCAGCTGAGCTGCCGCTTCAAGTGGAGTAGTTCCACCACTATGTATGTTGGACATAGCAGTGAAGTCAGCTTCCGTGGTCTCTTCAGTTGGCTTATAGATGAGATAAGCACTCATGCTTTCTGCTGTAACAAGCCCTGGCCTTTCTCCGCTGAAAATAAGAGTTACTTCAGCACCTGTAGCCTTAGCCACTTCATCAGCTATTCTCATCCTGGCAAACCTGACAAAAACAGGAGTACCTACGACTATTTTAGCAGCTTCTAAACGTTTCAAAAGTTCCGGAACCAGAATAGGGACATTAGCTTCAATAGCTGTAGAAGATAGACCATCACTGACTACTAACTGGAACTGAGGATTTTTAATCGCCTTCTCCTTCAAAAGCTCCAGAGACTCTGGAGATAAAATTCTTCCCCTGGGTGGACGGGTTAAAAACTCTTCCCGGTCTTCGCAGACACTTTGTAAAGGTAATAAACCAAGCTTTTCTTTAATCTCTTCTTTTACATCGGTTTGAACAGCATCCTTAGCTACCGCGTGATCAGCTCGCAGTCTTAGAAGCATCCTGGTGGTATAACGAGGTCCAGCTCTTCCCATTCCAATACGAGCAGGACTGGTAAGTTTTAACCTCTTCATACCTTCCAGGTCAACAGGGTCTTTTACTCCTACCCAGGTACGCAGATTAAGTAATCCGAGGTCTTCTCCCTCACCACCTGTTTCTACCGAAGGAGTGATAGCGCCTTTTTGAGATAGCTCGGCAATTACACTTTCAACTATTCTGGTAATTTCTTCTCTGGTAGGCATTTATCCACCTCCTCTAAACCTTCAAGAACAGGGAGAAATCCCCTGCCTTGCGGGTTAATTTACCGTTTTCCATAAGCCCCATCTTCTCAAGCCAGTTTTCAAATTCAGGTGCTGGTCTTAAATTCAGCATCTGTCGGAGAGCAGCACCGTCGTGATATGAAGTGCACTGGTAGTTTAGCATGGGGTCATCGCCCATAGGTACACCCATGAAGTAGAGACAACCACTGGCAGAAAGCAAAACAGCAAGGTTTTCTATATCATTTTGGTCAGCATTAGCATGATTGGTATAACAGGCATCACAACCATGAGCAATGCCTATGAGCTTACCGCAAAATTCGTCTTCTAATCCTGCACGGGTAATCTGATGAGCATCATAGAGATACTCAGGTCCGATAAACCCAACTACAGTATTTACCAGTAAGGGACTATAGCGTTTTGCCAAACCATAACAACGGGCTTCCAGGGTCATCTGGTCTGCATCGTGATGAGCATTGGAAGATAGTTCAGCCCCCTGACCGGTTTCAAAGTACATGAAATTCGGACCTTTAGCATATCCTAACTTCTTAATCATTTCATGTGCCTCGTCCAACATCTTTACATCTATACCGAAAGCCTTATTTCCATCTTCTGTGCCAGCAAGACTCTGGAAGAAAAGACCCGGACGAGATAAGCCCTTCTCCAACGCCTTCATCTGATTGGTGATATGACCAAGAACGCAGCTTTGAGCTGGTATCTCAAACTTGTCAATGACATCTTGAATAAGATTAGTAAGGGCTGCTAAATTATCTACTTCATCAATGCATGGGTTAATGCCTATAACGGCATCTCCACAACCAAAAGACAATCCATCATAAATTTGAGCCAGGATAGAATCATGATTATCTGTAGGGTCATTAGGTTGTAAGCGATTAGATAAACGGCCAGGAAGTCCCAGGGTGGTATTGGAGCTCGAGATAATGCGGATCTTAGAAAGCACATACATTATATCAAGGTTAGAACATAACTTCCCAACACCGGCAACCATTTCAGCGGTCAATCCTCTACTGATACGAGTAATTTCATCTCCTGTGGCACAATCATCCAGCAGGTACTCTCTCAACTGGCTAACAGTCCAGCCCTTGATCTCCTGATAGACAGGTTCATTGACCATGTCATCAATAACCCGAGTTACCTCGTCTTCTTCATACGGTACCACCGGGTTCTTTCGAAGATCTTCCAGGGTTAGCTCTGAAAGGACTATCTTAGCTGCCACTCGTTCCGAAGCAGATGCAGCGGCAATACCTGCCCCTACATCTCCTGATTTCTCTTCGTTGGCTTTAGCCAGGACATCCTTTACATCTCTGAAGGAGTAGGTTACTCCTCTAAGCCTGTTTTTTAGCTTCATAGATACCTCTCCTTTCTCTCCCTGCCCCCGGGAAATCCGGGGGCGGGAAAGTGATAAATTAAATTACATACCTTTAGAATTAATATCTTTAGGGGTTATCATAGCAGCAAACGCTACAGCAGTAACACCGGCTACTAACTTACCAACTACCATAGCAAAGATTAAATCTTTTTCTACAGCAGCTGTAAACCCAAGATGGTCTCCAAAGGTAAAAGCAGCACTAACAGCAAAGGCACAATTCAATACTTTAGCCCGATTGTTCATATCTTTCATCATGGCAAACATTGGGATGTTGTTAGCGAGGGTAGCCACCATTCCAGCTGCTCCATACTCGTTCATTCCCAGCTTTCCACCAATAGACATCAAAGGTTTGTTTAGAACTTTAGTGATGACATAGACCATAGGATAGGCCCCAGCCAGCATGATACCTATATTAGCAATGATTTCCAGGCCACCAACGATTCCTTCGCCAGGGTTCCAGGCAAAAATAGGGTCAAGACCCGGAATGGTTACAATACCAGTAAAGTGTTGGAGAATAGCTGCGCCTAAACCGACACTTATTACAGCAATAAGTCCCTTACCAAAAGCAATAAATCCACGGGTCATCTTATCTGGAATTTTCCACAACCCAATAGCAATAAGGGCAGAAGCGATGACTATAGGAAGAAGGTTACCAAAGACTAATTTAACATCAAAACCCCATCCCACCAGTCCGCCAGCAATACAACCTAAAGGAATGGTAACAATACCTGCTAAGATACCTCTTGCCAGGAAAGGACGGTCTTCAACTTTAATAATACCAAGGGCAACAGGTATTGAGAAAACAATAGTAGGACCAAGCATGGCTCCTAAAATGATACCAGCAAATCTTCCAGCTTCGGGTGTTAGGGCTAATTTCATAGCCAGTGGATAGCCTCCCATGTCGTTTGCCAGAAGGGTGGTTGCAAACATAGCAGGGTCAGCACCTAAGAAGGCATAAACTGGGCCAACGACAGGTCTCAAAATACTGGCAAGTACAGGTGCCAGGGCGACAACACCAACCATGGCTAAAGCAAGTGCACCCATGGCATTAATACCCTCTTCAAATTTCTCACCCAGCTTAAATCGGTTACCTATGGCTCTATCCAGAGCACCTAACACCATGAATGCCATCATAATTCTAACAATAATGTCACTAATACTCATTTAATATCCTCCTTTACATGTTTTTACTTGAAATAAAAGAGTGCATCCTTACAATTATGTCTCTTTGAGCTTTAATCACCTCCTTTTACAAAGTTTAAGCATAGTCCTGGTTAATGACCCATCTAAAAGCCATAATATTCAGAACTAACCAAGTTAATACCAGGGATTATGCTTAATAGCAGATGCATTGGGTGTTCCCAAAAAGGATGTAATTTTTAGTATAAAAATATATCTAAGATAAAAATAATATAAGTCCAATACTTACTCCTTATGTAAGCTTAAATTACCTATACTCACCACCAATGTTACTGAACAGCTCTTATTACTGTAAAGCTAATTCAATTTTTAATTATAACAACATGCCCATAAATGTCAATAGTTTAAGAGAATGCTGTCACTCTGAACTCAACCGCGTTGTCACCCTGAATTTAGCTCAGCGTCTCTAACTCTCATAATTACACTTTCACTTCCAGAATCTCACTCCATCTTGTAGTGTAGTTATTAGATAAGAGATTTCTCCTCATCTGCCATTTATGATTTATTCCCTGGCTGGCAAGTTTAAGAGCATCCCTTCCAAATCTTGAATTAATCTCATCCATAGCTTCCATCAAACCTTTTTTCTTTAAGTCATTATTTGAATTTTGAAAAAGATTTGGAAGTTGTTTTCTATCAGGAAAAATATCTGTTAGAAGTATCCCAGATTTTTTATAACTATAACCTTTTTTATAAATCTTACTTAGTAGATAAACGCCATAATTTACGAGGTCGGGGGTGTACGAGGTAGGTTCAGGCAGTTTAAGAGAGATAGAATTAGCATACTGAGGGTCTTTATCCTTGAATCTATCAGTGCCAATGAAGACCAGTAATAACCCAGCAACAGACTTTTGTTTTCTTAGTTTCCTTGAGGCTGTAAAAATAAAGGTGGAAATTGCTTCTACCAGCTCTCCAAACTCTTTTACAGGTTTTCCAAAAGACCTTGAAGAGATAATAGTTTTTTTATCCGGGCTGATTTCTTCCAGTTCAATACAGGAATAACCCCTCAATTCCCAGACAGTTCTCAGGCCTACCACACCTCCCAGATGTTCCCTTATCCAGCCATCCTCCAGATTCTTTAATTCAAAGGCATTATGAATACCAATTTTATTAAGTTTCGCAGCCTTTCTAAATCCAATTCCCCAGACATCTCCCACCTGTGTTTCTTTTAAATACTTTTCAGCCTGATTAAGGTCTGTTAAATCCAAAACTCCCCTGTATTCTACAACTCTCTTGGCATAACGGTTAGCTATCTTGGAAAGGGTTTTAGTAGACGCAATGCCTATGGAAACAGGTATTCCCGTCCATCTCTTAATAGTCTTTTTTATCTCCTGGCAGTACTCTGTATTATTTTCTGTAATACCATCAAGCAGAAGAAAGCTCTCGTCAATTGAATAGAACTCCACCTCAGGAGAAAACCTGGAGACAATACTCATCACTCTGTTAGACATATCTGCGTACAGTGTGTAGTTTGAAGACAGCACTCTTACATCATATTTATTGACCACATCCTGTACTTTGAAGATGGGAGTACCTACCTTAAAACCGAGACCTTTAGCTTCATTAGAAAGCGATACACAACAACCATCGTTATTGGATAAAACCACTACAGGTTTATTTTCCAGGGAAGGATTAAATAGCCTCTCGCAAGAAACATAAAAATTATTACAATCAACGAGAGCAAAAGAATGTTTGCTTAAGTTATTAACAGGATTCACTACCATTGCAAAATCAATAGAGCCTTAAACAGGCTCAATCAATTCTCTAAAGTTATGGCGAGGACTATTTACCAGGTAGGAAACCGGATATAACTCCAACTTTTCTTCTAAAAAAGGTGAAAGAAGTGACTTAAGCAAATCAATATTGAAACGTGAAACATCCAGCCAGTAGCTCCAATCTTTTTCCTGAATAACGACTGGCATGCGGTCATGTATTTCACTTACCAGAGTATTAGCCCCGGTAGTGATGATTGAAAAACAATAACTAACATCATCTGAAATACCCTTAGTAACATCCCATAGACCTGCCAGGAGCAGAGGTTCTCTTTCTTTACTCGTTATGTAATAAGGTGATTTTCTATCTTCAACCTGTTTCCACTCATAAAAACCATCTACAGGCACCAGACAGCGATTGTTTTTGAACTGGTTATAAAAGGTCTTTCTGTTAAGTAAGGTCTCCGTGCGTATATTTATTAACTTATAACTTTTATCCTTAGACCAGTCAGTTACCAACCCCCATTCCATAGGTTTTAGAATCCTTTTATCAGGCTGGAGAATTACCTTAGCCTGTTGACCAGGACATACATTATAGTTAGTTGGGAGACTTATACTTTCATCTTCTTCTATATCAAACTTTGTTCTTATATCTGAATACTGAGCAAACCTACCGCACATTATATTTTTTTAAACCCTTGACCTCTTGACCACTTGAATCCTTTTTTAGATATGTTCATTTAATACACATCCTTAATAACTTTAGTTACAACTCCCCAAATTTCAATATTACTTTCTTCCTTAATCTCTATCGGTTTATAGCTCTGGTTTTCTGGTGCTAAATAGACCTTATCATTAACCTTTTTAATCCTTTTTAAGGTAAACTCACCATTAACCACAGCTAAAACAATGTTATTATTTTTCACCTCCAATGCTCTGTCTACCACCAATAGGTCTCCTGTGTCTATACCTGCGTTTACCATAGAGTCACCAGATACCCTAACAAAAAAGGTAGCTGCCGGGTGCTGTATAATATACTCATTTAAATCCAGCTTTTTATCCACATAATCGTCAGCAGGAGAAGGAAAACCAGCAGATATTTTCGTTAGATACTCTGGAAGCTCTATTTTAGAATTAACTAAGGGAAAATATATTTCTGAGATATTGCCTTTTTTTACTTTTTTCAATTTATCAGCCTCTTTATTTAAGATTTCCTTTCATAATTATAATAACATACCTCAAGTCAGTCATATTTATAAATAACACTTAGGTAAGTTTACTGATATACTTGTGTACTTAGGCAAGCTTCCTGAAATACCTGTGTA
>JBBIUB010000027.1:7328-9192 GCA_037440465.1 Coprothermobacterota bacterium
CTGTGTATCTTAAATAGCCACAGGGTTGTCTAATTATAATAAATAACATATCTCCCGAATAAATGGGTATGATATTAGGTAAGATTAAATTAACGAATGTTCGGGAGGTAAACAGAAATGGGTACAATCATAGCCGAAGTTAGTCTGGTTCCCATGGGAACAGGAACATCCCTGAGTTTTTATGTGGCTAAGGCAGTTAAAGTGTTAAGGGATAGAGGATTAAAGCACATTCTTACTCCCATGTGCACAGTCATTGAGGGTGAATGGGATGAGGTTTTTCAGGTGGTTAAAGAAATGCACGAGGCTGTTTTTGCCACAGGTGCCCTGAGGGTCGTTACCAGTTTGAAGGTGGATGACCGAAGAGATATAGAGGAAATTTCTATGGAAAGAAAGGTAAGGGCTATTGATGAAAAGCTTACTAAAGATATGTGACACTACCTTAAGAGACGGGCAGCAATCTCTTCTCTCCACTCGCCTGAGGACGGAAGATATAGTTCCACTCGCAGAGCTTATAGATAACATAGGGTTTGACTCAATGGAGGTCTGGGGTGGAGCTACTTTTGATGCTTCTTTAAGGTTTCTGGAAGAAGACCCCTGGGAAAAACTCCAATCTATAAGGGAAGTGGTTAAGAAAACTAAACTGGTGATGCTTGTCAGGGGACAGAATGTGGTAGGGTATCGCCACTACCCCGATGATGTGCTGGATGCTTTCTTAAAACTTGTTAAGAAAAATGGAATTGATATCGTAAGAGTATTTGATGCATTAAATGACCTTCGTAATGTAGAAACAGCCATAAGAAGTGCTAAGAAGTACGACCTATATGTGCGGGGTGAGATTTCCTATTCAGTCTCTCCTGTGCACACCGTTGATATCTTTGTAAAACTCGCTCTTCAACTTAAAGAGTTGGGAGCAGACACCATATCCATAAAAGACATGGCTGGAATCCTAACTCCTGAAACAGCCTCAGAACTTATCCCCTCTTTGAAGGAAAAACTCGGAGAAACACCCATATTTTTACATACTCATGCTACAGGAGGGGTGGGACCATTTACCTGTCTTAAGGCTGTAGAACTGGGGGTGGACGGCATTGATACTGCTATCGCACCATTGGCTGGAGGCTCGTCTCAACCTGCGATCCAGGCTTTACTTCATGCTTTCAAAGCCAATAACCTGGAACATCCAAATCTGGATCTGAAAGTTCTGGAAGAAGTGAGTAAAAAACTTGAAAAGATTCTTGAAAAGATAAAGCCTGATTATAAAGTATTTACCATAGATGCGGGTATATTGTCTCACCAGATTCCTGGTGGCATGATATCTAACCTCATATCCCAGCTCAAAGAAATGAAAACTGAAAACCGCCTTATGGAAGTTTTAACTGAGGTTCCCCTGGTTAGAGAAGACTTTGGATATCCACCCCTCGTCACCCCCCTTTCCCAGATGGTGGGAACACAGAGTGTAATGAATGTCCTGACAGGTGAAAGATACCAGGTGATATCTAAAGAAGTAAAGGATTACCTCAGGGGACTTTATGGGATAGCACCTGGAACTATAAACAGCACTCTTAAAAAAAGGGCTCTAAACGGAGCAGAAGAGATCACTGTAAGACCTGCGGACCTCTTAGAACCAGGTCTTCCAACTGCCCAAAAGCTGGGAGGACAATATATAACTAAGGAAGAGGATGTCTTAACCCTCGCCCTATTTCCAGAACAGGGAATTTCGCTTCTTAAAAAAAGATATGAAGAAAAGAGAACCTTTAATGATAGGCTTATCCTTAATGAAGAAGGAGTTTTTGTATATCCAGCTTGAATGTTTTAGAATTCAGAAGTCAAAATCCATATTCCATCAAATAATTCATAACCGCCC
>JBBIUB010000027.1:9292-10856 GCA_037440465.1 Coprothermobacterota bacterium
ATAATATAATTAATACAAAGAAATCAAAAAATAGCCAAAAATTATCTAATAAATAGAGTTGACCCCTTTTATGGGGTATAAAAGAGAGGTGTTCGAGCCTTGCCCAATTTAACCTTTTTTGGTGGAACAAATATGATTGGAGGAAACCAATTTATCCTCCAGGATAATGATTTAAAAATACTTCTGGATTTCGGTATCCCCTTTAAAACAATGGGAGTATATTTTGAAGAGTTTCTAAAACCCAGAGTTACAGCAGGCTTAGAAGATTATCTAAAAACAGGGCTCATACCCCATCTTCCAGGATTATATAGAGAAGATTTAATAAATATTCATAGGTCTATTAGAGACAATGATGAAATTCTGCCTATACACGATAAACCTGAATATGACCTTCTCTTGTTGTCTCATGCCCATGTAGATCATTGTGGATTTATTCCTCTTTTAGACCATCGCCTTCCCGTTGTTTGCAGTAAACTCAGTAAAGCCATCATGAAGGTTATGTCAATAACAGGTCTATCTGGTTTGGGAAACGATTATTTTGAATGCAAGATAAGAGATTTGGATGGAAATATACCCAAAATAAAAGCCGATAAAATTGTCTTAGAAAGAACTATCTATGATTTCATACCAAATCTAAATAATCCCTGGAGTGATAGAATATCCAGCTACGATGTTGACCACTCCATACCAGGAGCCACTTCCTATATCATCAAGACATCTGAAGGATTAATCATTTATACAGGCGATTTCAGGGCTCACGGTATGCATAAAGTTTCCACCTATAAATTTATCGAAGAGATAGAAAGAAGAAAAAAATATGGAGAGAAAGTTTTGGCTCTACTTATAGAAGGAACTACCATAGGAAGAGGTGCGAATACTTATCCTGCTGAGGAGGATGTTTACGAAGCACTCCTTGATACCTTCAAATCCCATCCTGAAAATCTCATAATAGTTGATTTTGGTCCGCGTAATATTGAAAGGTTGCTTCATACTCTAAAAGCCGCTAAAGAAGTTGATAGAAAAGTCCTTCTAACATTAAAGGACGCTTACCTGCTTAAAGAGACCAATGCAGTTGCTCCTTATATCCCCAACCCATCTCATCCTGATTTAGCAGTTTATAAAGAAAGAAAAGGTAGTAGCCCCCAGAAATGGGAAAAAGAGATACTGGAAGAATATGAAGACAAACTCTATAACGCCTTTGATGTTAGAAGTAACCCACAGGATTATATCCTTCTTTTCAGTTTTTTTGATATTAATGAATTAATTGATGTGAATTTAGAAGGTGGAATATATATTTATTCTTCTTCAGAAGCCTTTACCGAAGAACAGAACATTGATTTAAAAAGACTTGGAAAATGGCTGGAACTTTTTAATTTTAAATTCATTGGAGACCCCAGTATAAAAAATGAAAGCCAGTTGGCATACCATGTTTCCGGGCATGCCTACCCCCACACCCTGAAAGAGGTTGTAGAAAGAATTGAACCGGAGTTTCTAATCCCCATCCACTCAGAAAAAGCAGAGATATTTAAAAACCTTGTCCCTCACCAAAAGATTATTATCCCCG
>JBBIUB010000028.1:0-7730 GCA_037440465.1 Coprothermobacterota bacterium
TTCAGTTTCTTGTTGATTAATTGATACGCAACTTTTTTGTCGTTATTCGGGTATATAATAGTAGGAATATTACACCGACATGTATTGGTATGAAAAATATGATTTCTTATTAGGAGATACAAAATGAAAAAGTGGATCATTCCGATTATAATTGTAATTGTGATAGGAGGCGGGCTTCTCTTTCTAAGAGCAAGAACTTCTGTTCCTATTTTAGAAATAGAAGAAGCCCGTATTGAGGACCTTGTTGGAGAAACATTGTCTATCTCAGGGAGTTTGATATATCCAAAAATGAACATCACCTCAAAAGTTCAAGGAACTGTAAGTTACATTAAGAGCAAGGGTGAGGCTAAAAAAGGAGATATTCTGGTAAAGATAGATTCCAGAGATTTCAGCATTCAAGAAGATGCCTTGAACAACAAAATTAAACAGCAGACCATTAACCTGGGAAAAACCAGAGACAGGTCAAAAGGATTAGATAGAGACCTGGAACTTTCTAAAACGAGCCTACAGAACACAATAGATACACTCAACAACCTTATTAAGAGGAAGGATACATTAAAGTTATTTACTCCTTTTGATGGAGTGATTTATGAGACAAAATTTAAGAAGGGTGAACTAACTACTATCCATATCCCTCTACTCTCCCTTTATAAAAAAGGTTCTACCTATATCCTTCTCAATGTACCTGAAAAGGACCTGGAGTTCGTAAAAGGCGCTTCGTCTCTGGAAATAACCCTTCCCCTTAAGGAAGATGCTACTTATTCTGGAAAAATACAAGAAATTCCCTCTGTTGTGGAATCAGACAAGACAGGAGCCAGAGTAGTCCGGGTGAAGGTAAGTTATACCTCATCTGAAGAATTTCCTCTTAACGCCACAACTTCTGTTAAATTCAAGAAAGATGGTACTGAAAAAACCATATCTGGTTATGTTGAAAGTGATGAAAAGGTTTCTCCATATTCTAAAGCCGGTGGAGAAGTAGTGTTTATAAGAAAAGTAGGAGAAAATGTTAAAACTGGAGACCTTCTTGTTGAGCTCAAGAGTGAAGACCTTGATAATCAGATCAAACAGCAGGAATACCTGGTAAAGCAGGCAGAAGTAGGTCTGCAAAAGATTCTGGACAGTATTGACTCTCTCAAGCTCGACCTCCAGGTTCTGGAACTTCAGCTTAAGGATCTTTATCTTCAGAAAGACAATCTCCTTATTCAAAAGGATAACTACGAAATAAAAGCTTCTTTTGATGGTGAAGTTCTTTCTACAAGCGTTGAGGTAGGAGATACAGTTAACCTTCAACAGCTTCTTATGGTGGTAAAGAAAGGTATGTCCTATGTTCAGGGATTCTTGAGTGAAGACGATTATTATAAAGTAAAACTGGATGACGAGATGAATATCGTCTATCAAGAGCATAATATGAAGGGTAAGGTATTTGAAATTTCCTCCCTTTCTCAGTTAAGCAAAGAAGGATTAATTCTATATCCTGTTAAAATCTCCCTTGAAGAAAAATTAAGCATACCTGAGGGAGCTACTATGGAGATAAGCAGGGTTCTTGCTTTTAAAGAAAAAGTACTTACCGTTTCTTTGGATAGTGTATTTGAGAAGAGCGGTGAAAAATATGTATATGTTGCTACAAAAGGAACGGGCACTACAAGCATTATCAATCTTAGAAAAATTAAAACTGACCTGGAAGGTGAAGAAAGGATAGAAATTTTATCAGGACTTCAAGAAGGAGAAAGGGTTGTGCTAAAACCTGACTCAAAAATCAAGGATGGCCTTACAATCCGTACAAAGGAAGATTAACATGAACGCTATAGAAACAAGACAACTTGAAAAAATATATAAACTGGACTCTGTTCTGGTTCCAGCTCTTAACGGTGTTAACCTATCAGTGGAATTTGGTGAATTTTTAGCCATAATGGGTCCATCTGGCTCCGGAAAATCTACACTGATGAACCTGTTGGGTTGTCTGGATAGGCCCACCAGAGGTGAGGTATGGATACGGGGAAAAAGGGTGGACCTGCTAAATGATAATGCCTTAGCTTATATTAGAAGTAAAGAAGTAGGTTTTGCTTTTCAGAGCTATAACCTTCTACCCAGGCTAACAGCCCTGGAGAATGTGGAACTTCCCTTAATCTACCAGGGAGTGTCTGCCAACGAAAGAAGGAAAAGAGCTCTTACAGCCCTTGAGAGAATGGGTTTACAAGAAAGAGCTTATCATAAGCCAACTCAGATATCGGGGGGTGAACAACAAAGAGTAGCCTTAGCCCGAGCTCTGGTCACCGACCCTGCTTTCATCCTGGCAGATGAACCTACGGGGAACCTCGATTCAAAAACAGGCAAAGAAATTCTTAAGATTCTTCAAGAACTCAACAAACAGGGCATCACACTAATCATAGTTACTCACGATAGATTTGTCGGAGAACACGCCAGAAGAATTATCCAACTTAAAGATGGCGAAATTATCGGGGAAGAACACCTTTCAAGCCCCATAAAAGAGAGTTAAAATGAATATATTACAGGCATTAAGAGTATCTTTAGACTCTCTTTTCTCCAACAAAACCAGGAGTTTCTTAACCATGCTGGGAGTCATCATAGGTGTCTTTGCCATAGTCCTCATAACTTCCATTGGTTCTGGAGTAAAGATAGAAGTAGATAAACAGATTCAAGGTTTGGGCTCAGATGTCTTATTCATCATGCCTGGAAACCCTTCAGGAACCAGGGGAGGGGGTATGGCTATGGGTAGAAACATGATAGGTGAAGAACCACTAAAAGAAAAGGACTATCTATCTCTGGCAAAGAATAAAGAGATAATGGTCAGCCCTGTGATGAACAGAAATATTGAGGTAAGAAAAGGTAGTGAGTCAATATATGCTCAGGTTATTGGCTCTAACTATCTCTATCCTGAGATAACACCCCTACCCCTGAAAGAAGGCAGGTTTTTCAATAAACTGGAAGATGGAGATAGAGCCAGATTGGCAGTTATAGGTTCCACCATAGCCACGGAGTTCTTTAATGGAAACAGTATCGGGAAGCAGGTATACCTTGATAAAATTCCTTTCAAGGTAGTTGGTGTCTTAAAAGAGAGAGGTACTGGTTTCATGGGTGGCGACCAGGACTCTGTAGTCTATATTCCTTATAAAACCCTTTCAGACTTATACAATGTAGAGAATATCACTATGCTTATGGTGACACCCAAAAACTCTCAGAATATTGACGAACTCCAGAAAGATTTAATAAACGAATTTATAAAAATTAGGGGTAAGGAAAATTTTAGAATCAGTACTCAAGCCCAGATTCTGGAAATTGTAGGAACTATCACGGGTATCCTGAACCTGATGCTGGGTGGAATTGCTGCTGTCTCTCTCCTGGTTGGTGGAATAGGAATAATGAACATTATGCTGGTATCTGTGGCTGAAAGAACCAGAGAAATAGGAATAAGAAAGGCTGTTGGAGCTAAGAGAAGAGATGTTCTTTCTCAATTCCTTATGGAAGCGGTCATTTTATCTCTTGCCGGTGGAACAGTAGGTCTTTTATTCTCATACCTGGGTACTATTGTGTTGAAGAGATTTGATGTGCCTTCAGCTATAACTCTCAATTCAGTGGTAGTAGCCATTCTTTTCTCCCTATTTGTGGGAGTGGTCTTCGGGGTCTACCCAGCATATAAAGCTAGTTCGTTAGATCCAATAGTTGCTCTGAGACATGAGTGAGATTAGGAAGTGAGTGAGGTGCTAAATGTTTTTCAAGATAAGATTTAATACTTGCGGAGTAACTATTTAAAAGTTGTTTTTACCTAAAACGATAAGTAAAGGTGGAAAAATATTGAAATCCAATGTAAAATTGTGTTTACTTACCAGTTGTCATAGGCTTTGGAAATCAAAATCATGTTTAAACTTTTAATTAATCCCCTTCTATTAACAATTATTATTACCATAGTTCTCGCTCAAATTATTAAATTAATCGTCTATTATTTCATAGAACATCGCTGGGAGTGGACGAGGCTTTTAGAAACTGGCGGAATGCCCAGTTCTCATTCTGCCACAGTGGCAGCTTTAGCAATGGGAGTAGGATTGAGAGAAGGATACAACAGTACATTTTTTGCTATGGCTATTGTTCTGGCTATCGTTGTAATGTACGATGCAACAGGCATCCGTCGAGAAGCTGGTTTTCATGCCCAACTCTTGAATGATCTAATAAGAGAGTTACATGAATTAAGAAAAATGGGACCAAGGCCTGAACCATTAAAGGAATTACTAGGCCACACTTATCTTGAAGTTGGAGTAGGTGCTATACTGGGTGGTCTAATCGCCTGGATTTGTTTTTGGTTTTTTTAATTTAACGAATTATTACTAATTATTGCAGAAAGAAAACTCTCTCCTTCTAATCCTTTAGCAGAAATTGAAAAATAATCCAGAATACTCTTGCCTACATCAGCGAAGGTCTCCCTCACTCCTAAACCCCTGCCTCTCACCATGGAAGGGCTGTATACCATGAGAGGTACTTTCTCCCGAGTGTGGTCAGTGTGGCGTGTCAGAGTGGGGTCGCAACCGTGGTCAGCGGTGAGTATGAGAAGGTCATCTCCTCCAAGAGCTTCCTTTAAGCGTGGTAAGAAATCGTCAAATTCTTTTAGAGCCTGAGAAAAAAGTTGCGGGTTTCTCCGGTGTCCGTAAAGGGTATCAAAGTCATTCAGGTTAGCAAAGATTACACCCTTATCTAAAGCCTTCAGGCTGTCCAGAATCTTCTCCTTCCCATCTCTGTTGGTTTTGGTTCGTATCTCTTTACTTATCCCCCTCATTGAAAAAATATCCCCAATCTTCCCCACTACCCACACAGGGACAGAGGCCTCAGCCAGATAATCCAGAGCAGTTTTTCCCGGAGGAGGAAGAGCAAAATCTTTTCTTCGTGGAGTACGCACATAATCAGGATACCTCCCAATAAATGGACGGGCTATTACCCGTTCTACTGCCCATTCACCTTTAAGGATTTCCCTGGCAATCTTAGATATTCGGTAAAGTTCATCTAAGGTGATGATATTTTCATGAGCAGCTATCTGAAATACGCTGTCTGCAGAGGTATAAACAATGGGGTATCCTGTCTCCTCGTGTTCCCTACCCAAACGCTTTATAATCTCCGTGCCTGAAGCAGGAACATTCCCTAAGGTCTTGCCTCCGATTCTACTCTCAAATTCTTCTATTAGTTCACAAGGGAAGCCCTGTGGAAAAGTAGGAGCTGGTATATTTGTGATTAAGCCCATAAGTTCAAAGTGTCCGGCAGAAGTGTCTTTGCCTTTAGATTTTTCTTCCAACACACCATAACAAGCAAGAGGACTAAAAGGTCCACCTTCCAAACCCAAAATCTTGAAGAGCCCGAAGGATACGAGATTGGGAAGTTCAACTCCTGTTGCCTTAAGGGTATTAAGGAGGGTATTGGCTCCTTCATCTTTATATTCCGCAGCATCTTCCATGGCACCTGCACCCACGCCATCTAAGACTATAAGAACAACTTTTTTATTCATCATCTTCTCCCTGCTCTGGAATGTTTTTATCGTTCTTCTCGGAAGATGTTGGTTTTCTATTTTGACTCAAAGGATGAGCATTAAGATAAGCTCTCCTCAGGGCACCGTCTTCCACCTGTGTGTAAATCTGGGTGGTGGTGATATTTTTATGCCCCAGAATCTCCTGAACTGTCCTTAAGTCAGCACCTCCTCTCAATAAACGCGTAGCAAATGTATGCCTGAACATATGAGGACTTATCCTTCTTTTAACTCCTGCTTTCTCAACCAGGTTCTTAAGGATTAAAAATATTGATTGACGGGTTAAGGGTATCAAAGAATCCTTCTCTGTGAAGAGATAACCATCTTTAATACCAATATCATTTATATATTCCTCAAGAATATCTGTGAGGGCCTTACTTATAGGAACCAGTCTTTCTACACTTCCCTTACCTTTCACCTTCAAAAAACCTTCACTGAAATCAATATCTTTAATCTGTATACCTACTAATTCAGAGACCCTGATTCCAGTATCGTAAAGGGTTCTAAAGATGGCTCTCTCCCTTAAGGTAGCCTGAGAAAATATTCTCTCCACCTCATCCATTTTTAAGGGTCGAGGAAGTCTTTTTTCTTTTTTAATTGACCTGAGTTTTGACCAGAGCTGTCCTTCTTCATAACCACGAAGACAGACAAATTTCAGAAATGCCTTAAGACTGAATATTTTTCGCTCTATACTGCTCCTCTTAAGTCCTTTACTTGAGAGAAGTTTAAGGTAACTTTCAAGAGAGTCTTCAGTTATTATAGGAAAGTCATTAAAAAAGTATTTCAGATCTAAGGCATAAGCCTTAATAGTTTCCCTGGAGTAACCCTTTTCCAGTGTCAGGTAGTCCAGGAATTCCTCTAATTTATTAAGCATATCAATCATCTAATATGAAGCCTGCTTTTTTTGTAGTCTTCCAAAATTACTCTTACCAGAGAGCCTATGCCCATAAGTATCGCCACCAAAGTTATCAGCCAACCCACCCATGGGAGACGGGATAGAAGTAATAAAATAAAAAGACCAAACCCCATAGCTAATACAGGGTGGAAGTTTTTCTTTATAAGAATAGACAATATCTTATCTCCCACGAAAAGACCTGTATAGGCCCTGCTGATATAAAGAACAGATAAGTAGATAAAGAGAGTAAAAAGCCCAACTGGAGTACCTACCAGAGTTATAAAAAAGAGAATGGCCAGGACAGGGGTTAGAATGATAAAAAGAAATCCCAGAGCTAAGCTTAGTAAGGGGTGTAAAAAAATTGTTTCTTTAATTTGAAGTACTCTTCTTGGTAACAATAAAAAAGAGAATACTCCTGCCATAAAAAGAGCCAGAAAACCTAAAACAAAACTCCAGATAGGGTGTATTCTGAAATCCCTGTATATATCAAGAAAGCGCGTCGTTCTTTTGTTCCACTCCATTCCCCCTTTCAGTAAGGCTCTCTGGATAATGGCTTCTTCTGGAGATGTATAGATAAGCTTGCCTTCCACGATAGCCCCTGGGAGAATTTTAATTTTTTCAGCAGTAATTACCAGGTCTTTTCCTACCACACCCAGGATTACTACTTCATTAGCATAAACCTTAACTTTTCCTAACACATTCCCCGCAATGAAAGCCTTTTGGGCCACCACCACCAGGTCTCCCCCCACAGTAACACCGTACTCCAGGTTAACCTCGCCACCTGCCAGAAGGAGGTCTTTCCCTACATTTCCCTGAACTTTAACCTTCTCGCCAGCCAGACGAGCGGATTCGCCAACTCTACCCGAAGATAGAATTACTGTATTCCTGGCAAGAGCAAAAAGGTCTCCTTCAACTATTCCGTCCAGAGTGAAGGAGCCAGAAGCAGCTAAGAGGTCTCCCTTGATATGTCCCTCAATGGTAGCCACCTGACAGGCTAAATAGAGATCATCATCAATTACATCTTTCACGCCAACTTCTACCTCAGTCTCCAGCATTGTGGTTATCGCCAAAGTCCGCCAGGGTATAGAAACTAAAGAGGAGAGGAGATAAACTCCTGTAATAATCAATAGCAGAAATGTGTATCTTCTAGCTTTCATAAGGCAATCCTCCTGGAATTATTCATCAGGATTAAGTATAACATGAGAATTTTTACCTTGATATGTAAAAATCATAATGCTAAAATAAGCTTGACGATAGTAATAGGGATTTAATTTTAGACAACCCCTATAGGGTTTAATGTCATTTAATGAG
>JBBIUB010000029.1:0-7576 GCA_037440465.1 Coprothermobacterota bacterium
GGATCGGAGTCCAGCATGACATGACCCGAGTAGACACAATTATCTTGAGGGTATGATTTTATATGGTACACTATGCTCAGTAATTTCCTAAAGGAGTTGAGTATGTGCTTAGCTTATGGTTTGCTTGTTTTTGGAGCTTTGCTAACTATAAATTGCCTCAGATCTTTTTTGCTACATCCTACCATTAACAATATTTCATATATTCTATTTGGAATCATCATATTTCTCGCTGGAGTTTTTCTTATCAGAAAAGAGAGAAAGCGCAAGGAAGAAGAAGATAAAAAATCGGAAAGGTGTCAATTCTTTCTCAATCTCCTTGAAACCTGGAAGATTGAGGGGTTTATATCCTATAATCAGTTCCAAAAATTAAGAAACTCTCTTTTAAAAGAGTTAGGTGAAAAAGTAGAAGAGTTGCCTCCACTTGTAGAAGAGAAGCCTCCTTTTATCAAAGAACCTCTTCCAATTACACCAATACCAGTAGAAGAAAAAGAGGTGGTTCTACCTGAAAAACTCCTTCTCCCAGAAAAGATTTTAAAACCACCGACTCCACCTTCCCCGCCTCGCAAGCCTTTCTCCTGGAAAACACTCTTCAGCGAAGAGAATATCCGCTGGCTCCTGGGAATCGGAGTATTTCTCGTTGTGGCAGCTGCTTTCATCTTCGTCCGCTATGAGTGGGTCAGATTCGTCCCCTGGGTCAGAGTTTCTATCCTTCTCGTAACCACTCTCCTGGTATTCCTTTTAGGACTCTTTTTGGTCTTTCGGTTGAAAATTTATAGAGCAGGCATTGCTCTCCTTATTCTGACTTCCATGCTTTTTCCCATAGATGTGTGGTATTTTCTTCACTCCTTTACTACCATTGACCCTGACCTCATCGTTTTTCTGGCTACTCTTTTAAGCACATTCTTCTATATCTTTCTTTCTACCTACCTTAAGGATTCTCTCTTTGTTTACCTTAGCTTAGCAGGCTTAAGCGTTCTCATAGTTGAGATAGCTTATAAATACCGCTTAATCTTTGACTTTTACCCACCTCTCCTTGCAGCCTTTGCCTTTACTATTGGTGTTCTGGGTTATAGAATCAAAAAACAGATTCGCTGGTTAAAACGAGGTCTTCTCTTTGGAGCAGGGGGCTTAATGGCCCTCTCTTTATCAGCAATAGTTGTTATCTCTCTCGTTGAATATATAAATAGAAATCGTCCCTTTGAACATGGAGCTTTAGCCCTGACTTTTCTATCTGCCACACTTCTATCTACCCTTTATCGCTATTTATTAAGGCTTCCCTTCTTTTCCTGGATTTCTGCAGGACTTTTGCAGATTGCCATCTTTGAAGGAATCACAGCCCTGGGAGTATCCTACCTTCACCAGTCTCCCTACCTGATGGCTGCAGGAGGTACTCTTCTATTTCTGAGCCGATTAAGCAAGGTAAAAACTCTTTGGAATGATTTCTTCCAGCCCCTTAACCTGTTTGGTCTTATTAACTGTCTATTGGCAATTATTCTTCTCCCCTTCAACCCTGAACCCTTCCTCTGGACCACCCTCATAGGAGCAATAATATTTACCCTGCTGGCTTATCTGGAGGACTCCTCACCTTACGCCTGGGGTGCTACCTTCCTGTTAGTGGTCTCCTGGTTTGATGCCTTCTACCGTATCGGCTTGTATGGTTTTATCCATCGCCTGCCATTCCTGGTAAATCCTGCCCAATTATCCTTAGCTATCATCCCTCTGGCTCTCCTTCTAATTGGAACTGGAGAAGCCCTGAAGAGGCTGGAAAAGAGAATAACTCTTGCCCAACCTCCAATTATGGTGGGTTATGGACTGACTTTCCTCTCCCTTCTCCTATCTTTAGAACACGAAGGAGTTATGGTGGTGGCGGGATTTATTTACACCCTCTTATATCTCCTTACAGCCTATATCTATTCTTCCTCTGTCTTTGCCTGGATTACCCCCGCCACTCTTACCCTTTCCTATCTTTTTTCCCTCCACTTCTTTGAAGCCTTCCGTTTTACGGGTTACAGAGCCCCCTTCCCCTTCTATGAAGGCTTAGGCTCCTTAAGCTGGTGGCTGCTCCCTTATGCCTTGCTCCTTCTTATTATTGGCCATGGGATTAAACTCAAACAAACCACCTTCAAGGAAGAAAGGTTAGAGTTATTTGATTTACCCTTGAGGTCCTTTGGGTGGGGGGTATCTCTCCTTTCCCTTCTTCTATCCCTCTCCCACCCCAACTTGGCAATGAGTCTGGGTCTTTCCTGGGCAATTATCTACGCTCTTGGTGCCTTTTTAACCATCTCACCTTATCTCTCTTACGCTTTTTCTCTTTCTCTGAGTTATTCCTATCTTTCCCTCCTTTATGGTTTTGATATTTACCATTTCCTGGGTTGGCGCTTTCCCTTCTTTACATCTCTTTATAATGTGGCTCTATGGATAATTCCTCTGGTAGTACTTTTATTTACTATCGGTTACCTCTTGGAAAGAAAACTGAATTTAAAGGAGTTGGGGTTACCAGTAATCAAGGTAGGTTACGGGCTAACCTTCTTATCCATCCTCCTGGCCATTGACCATCCCTCTTCTGCCTTCTGGCTCACCCTCCTCTGGGGGCTCCTGTACGGAGGGACTGCTCTTTTTAACCGCTCCCGCCGCTTCGGATTTGCCTCCCTTATAACCCTGACCATTTCTTACGGATACGCTTCTTGGCTCACATCTCCCTTCTCTGGCTGGGGAGGTTTGGGGGATTTTGTCTCCGCCTCCTGGTGGTGGACTCCCTTGGTTTTAGCTCTCTTTGCCCTTGGGTACCATAAAAGGGAAGAGCTATCTCGTCCCGCCACCCTTCTCGGTTATATTCTTTCCGTACCAGTTCTTATCTTCTCTCTATACTCCTATCAGAGTAGAATCTGGTTATTTTTCATCTTTGCCCTCTTTTATGCATTTACAGCTTACAAAAAGGGAAAGAACTATTTTGCCTGGGCTGGTGTCCTCCTCCTAACCGCTTCTTACATCTTCTTGGTCTACGGTGGAATGGGCTGGGAAACCATCTTCCCCCATCACCCACCCACCCTGGCAGCCCTTCTCGCTCCTTATTCCCTGGTTCTTATAACCGTTGGTTTTAAACTCAGAGGAGAATTGCTGAATCTCTTTCGACCTCCCTTCTGGTGGATAGGCTTTTCTTTAACACCTTTCTCTCTTATCCTTGCTTTACCCCACACCCCCACCTTCGGGTTCCTCTCCCTTCTTTACGCTCTCCTCTACGCCCTCGTTGTCTTTCTGACTCCTTCTCAGCAACCTGAGTCCGCTCTAAATACCCGCTCCCTACCCCACTTTATGACCTGGGCATCCCTTCTATCTCTTACCTTTTCCTATGGAGCCTTTATTAGATTTGATATAGGTACTTTCTCCCTTAATTGGGCTTTCCCCTTAGCCCTCTTTTCTATTTTCCTTTATGTTATCTTCCTCATTTCTCAGAACATTGCCCCACAGAAGAAAGCTGAGCTGTTCACTATACCTGCCTTATATTTAGCAACATCCCTTGCTGTAACCTCATTGATTCAGGGCTATCTTAAATATCCTGATTTATCAACAGCGGTGAATCAGGCTTTTCTCTACTTACTTGTATTTATAGGATTAAACAGATTATCACCTATTTATAAACATATCTTCGGTTACGGTGGCATCATCTTTTTTTACCTGGGTTACTATACCTTTATCCTGGCTCGGGATATTAAAATTTACGAACCTTACACCTACCCACTGGCTCTGGGGCTTCTGGTTTATCTCCAGACTGTGGGTCGCCAGATGGTTATTTCAGAAAGAAGGAGATGGTACCTCCTGTCATTGGCTTTAGTTCTCTTTCCTACCATTCTCCAGATGTTTACTGTTCCTGAAGGTATGGGAAGATTTGGACTTATAATGGCCTTAGAAGGAGTATCTCTCTTCGCCCTTGGCTTGGTATTGAGAAACAGAATCCTCTTCTTTGGTGGAATAGGAGCCCTCCTACTGGATGTGGGGATACAATCCTTTGTAAGGCTGTGGGCTGAACAGAAAACCATACTCTGGGGTGGCCTTGGGTTACTTCTAATTCTGGTGGCTGTAACCCTGGAACTAAAACGGGGAGAACTTTTAAAAAGATCAGCGGATATAACCTGGTTCATGAGAGACTGGGAGTAAAATAATATTAATCTTGCCAATAAAATCTATAGTAGGAGGTTTGAAAAAGTGAGAGTACTAAGACTTCTGGTCGCAATATCTTTAGTATCAGGTCTATTTTTTGGAATGGGGAGCTTATCATCTGAAGCCTTTGCCCCCCTGATAACCAGGGCAAGTACATACGGACCTTTAGACATCGACAACAACCTGGTTCTGGAACAGGCTGAAGTAACCATTAAGATAAAACAGGCTAAAGAAGATTTCTATCCCCAGGCAGTGGTTGAATCTCTTTTTATACTGAGAAATATCGGAGAAGTTGGAATCTTCCAACTGGGAATCCCTCTGCCAGCATCACCAGGACTTGAGGTGGTCACCACAGATTTTCGCCTTTTCGTTAATCGTAAAGCCACCTTCTATAACACCGTTCTCCTGGAAGGAACAAAAGACCGCTGGCAGGTTTGGATGGTGGAAGCAGGAGCAAATCAGAGAATAGATATAAATATAAATTACTCTTACCAGATTCCACTCTTTGGTTGGTGTGAAATCGGTTATCCTCTCAGCCTTCTGGGAACTTTTAAGGGAAACGTTGCCCAAATTAAAGCAAAAGTGGATTTCCCTTTCCTGATAGAAGACAATCTTCTACTGGATGCCACACCCGAAGATTTAAGGATAAGTAGGAACACTATATTATGGGAAGGTCGTAATCTGGAGCCTGCTTCAGATCTATATATACGTTTCCCTAACCCCAACCTGTGGAGAAACATGGTAGATGCTAGAAGTATGGTAATTAAATCCCCAAACTCTCCTGAGATGCGCTACATCCTGGGTTTAAGCTACCTCAATCTGGCAGAGACCAAAGATGTCCTGAAACCTTTAGTCCCTTTCTGGGCAGAGCAGGGTAAGAAAGAACAGGAGAAGGCTTTAAGTCTTAACCCCAGGCATTTGGGTGCCTACCGGGAACTTTCCCGTTATTTTGAACTCATGGCTTCTTACGCTAAGGACAATCTTCCCCTGGCTTTAGATTATTATCTAAGCTCTTTAAGAACCTTAAAAGGTGCTATCTCAATATTCCCTGGTGATACTACTCTTAAGACTCAATTGAGCAAAACAGAAAAGTCTTTCAAGGACCTGTTGGAAAAGTTTCTGAAAGAATCTCAAGGTGTGGAAGATGAATCTGCCATTTCTCTGGCTCAACTTCTCCGTCGTGACCCTGGAAACCAGGAATTGAGCGATTCTCTTCTAAGGTTATTTCTTAATAAGTATGAAAATAATATCTTTTTCTCACTTCTTCCCCCCTCTGAAGTGGAGGTTGTTTTTAGTGAAAGGGAGATTTACAGATATGTATTCTTCCATTTTGATCTGAAACCTGAAAGGTGGCTACAGGCTTTGACAAGAGATAAAATTGTAGAAGAGGTAGGGAAAATAAGGGAAAATGTTCACTTCGGATTGACGGAAGAAAAGGGATTTACCCGCTACACTCTTCGTTTTGACCTCCGTGGAAGGGACCCAGAAGGGGTTGAGGAAAGTAGATTAGATCTTCTTCATAGGCTTCCTGATAAAAGTCTCATTTTTCATGCCCCGTGGTTCTCTTCCTACCTCTCTGGAACCGTCATTCAATTGGATTACTTGCCACGTTTCCTCTGGACCAACTACGTATGGTCAGAAGAACCGCCTCCTCTTCCCCTTGACAACCAGCAGAATCTATTTTCAGATTTACAGAAAGAAAAAGAGAAATGGGAAGTAGCTAAATTAGAACCATCACTAAAAGAAATCATACTTGAACGGTTAGCTTTCTTTAATAAAGAAGTAGAAGATGTTTTTCAACTCTTATCTCGGAAATCACCATCCTACCGTGTTATTGTTAACCCACCCTTTAAAATTGCTACAACTACAGGTAGGATTTCCCCAGATGAGTTCAGGGTAGATTTCAAAGAACCTCTACCCACAAAGGTTAAAGTGGTAGTGAGAGTATATCACTACCTCACTTTGTGGTGGCTGGTAGTGGGTGTGTTGGTACTTGGGTCATTTGTTGGCTCCGTATTATGGAAATGGCGCAGGAGAAGAAAAGAGAGTACACCATCTCCTTAGATTGATTATTATTGCCAAGCTGAATTTATTTCATAATTGTCATCCTGAATTTATTTCAGGATCTATAAATTTAAGTCTTTAATTAATGAGACCTTAAACCAGCCCTGAAACAATACTGAATCAAGTTCAGCACATGGCTCAGGGGTGGGTTCAGGGTGACAAAATACTTCACATTTGAATATTATTCAACATTTCTATATTGGTAAAAATAGGACATTTCTAAATTGAGTTGACACAAGCATAATTCTCCTTGACTTTAAGTCCATAATAAAGTAATATACAAGTCAATTATGGAAAACTTAAATATTATTTCCATCTATATGGGAGTTACTTTATGATCGGTGAATTATACGCTTTATCAGCTGCTTTAGCCTGGGCAGTAGGCGGGATTACTTTGAAATGGGCAAGTGGTAAGCTTCCCCCTCTTTACCTGGGAAGATGGAGGAATATGGCTGCTTGGATATCATTAACTATCTTTTTACTTGTCACAGGTCGCTTGTTCAACTTCCCTCATGTCCCTGTAACATCGGCTCTTTACCTTACTGCTTCTGGAATTATCGGTTTGGCATTGGGGGCTTCTATATACATCAAATCTCTCAGCCTTTTGGACCTATCAGTGGCTTACCCTGTCTCTCACAGCACCTGGATTATATCTGCTGTGATTCTTGCCATTATTTTTTTAGGTGAGACAACAACCTTGAGAACATTTTTTGGAGCTATTCTTGTTTTAGCAGGATTAATCTTCTTAACTCAACAAGAAACAAAAGACAATACAATTAAGATTAAAAATGGGAAAGGGATATTTTTAGCTCTAATGGCAGGTTTTTGCTGGGCTTTTGCTGGTATATTTCTAAAATTGGGCATAAAAGAAGTAGATCCAATGCTGGTTAACTTTATCCGCCTTCCAACAACTATCTTGCTCCTTACTTTACTAACAGCAAAAGAAAAACCAGAATTTAATAATAAGACTAAGAAAGCACTTTTTCAGGTGGGAATCAGTGGATTTTTCGACCAATTTATAGCAGCCATCTTCTTCTTTTCTGCCATCAAGCTCATAGGAATAGCTAAAACTACTATCTTATCAGCCATCTCCCCTCTCTTTGTAGCACCCCTTTCTATTTTTCTTCTTAAAGAGAAAATATCTCTCAAGATAGCCATTGGGACAATTCTCTGTGTTCTGGGAGCCTGGCTTACTTTTTAAAATCTATCTCCTCGGGCAGGCGGTGAACTATTGCTAATCTTCATTCTATTTAAACTAAGAAACCTTCCAGCCCAGGAAATAATCCCTAAATAAGCACCAAAAGGACATAGATACCTACAGAAAGGTCTATAGAAGAATAGATTTACAGAAGAG
>JBBIUB010000030.1:0-5836 GCA_037440465.1 Coprothermobacterota bacterium
GGCAATCTCATCTTTTTACCTTTTGACTCTTATATTCTTTCTGCTGTCATCTATCTACTATATGCTATATTCTAACTTCAGTTTCCTGAACTCAGATTTTTGCTCACCCCTTTCTTAATTCTTCCCCCCTCCTCCTACCTCTTATCACATCTTTTCCATTACTAACAAGAGGAGATAAAGGGGAGTATGATAAATTCCTGATATTATAGAAAATTTGCTATTATTTTATTATTATAACCAAACTATTATGAAAGGGGATACTTTAGATGAATACAAAAAAATTTACTATACTTCACTCTAATGATATGCACGGAGATTTTCTGGCGGAGATGCGAGGTAAAGAAGGCAGTCTCTTAGGTGGTCTTTCTCTACTTGCTGGTTATGTTAACAAAGTCAGGAAAGAGGAAGATAATTCCCTCTATATAATCTCTGGAGATATGCTTCAAGGCTCTATTATAGACACAGAATACAAAGGAGTCTCCACTATAGAGATAATGAACTATCTTGCCCCTGATGTAGTAACCCTGGGAAATCACGAGTTTGATTATGGGCTACCCCACCTTCTCTTCCTGGAGAGAATGGCTAATTTTCCCATAGTTAATGCCAATCTGTACATTAAGAAATATCATAAAAGACTGATGCAGCCCTATCATATCATCAACAAAGCAGGATTTGATATTCTTTTCATTGGAATCATAACTGAGAAGGTTATAGACTCCATTTCTCAGGACCAGGCTGTAGGAAGCTTTATCTCTCTGGAAGAAGCCAGCTCAGAAGTTGGCAAAATAACTAATGCTTACAGGAACGATGACATAGACCTCACCATTCTCTTAACTCATATTGGTTTTGAATCCGATGTGGCACTGGCTCAGATGTTAAGACCCGAATGGGGAGTGGATATGATTATTGGTGGTCACTCTCATACTATTCTGGAAAAACCCGCCCTGGTTAATAACATACTAATTACTCAAGCTGGAGTGGGAACAGACCAGATAGGGCGCTATGACATCGTGGTGGATGACGACACAAACAGCATTGTGGAATGGGACTGGAAGCTCATTACCATAAATGATAAGATTGCCAAGCCAGACTTGGGGCTAGAAGAGTATATTAACTCCTTTAAAGAAGTCGTAGATAGAAAATACAACACCATACTTTCCAAATTTGCTGAAAAACTGACTCATCCCAGAAGAGAAGAAGAGAGTGCTTTGGGGAATCTCTTTGCTGACATTTTTGCAGAGTGTTTCGGTGTGGATGTGGCTTTTGTGGCAAGTGGTTCCATAAGGTTAAAGGAACTGGGTCCGGTGGTCACTCTAGGTAACCTGATGACCTGTTTCCCCTACGATGATTCGGTATCTAAATTTACTGTCAGCGGGGATAAACTTAAGAAAATCTTCAGTCATATAATGCGACCCGAAAATAGAACAGGAGAAGGCGAATACTATCAGGTCAACAAAGAAGTTAAAGCTGTGTATAACAACAATGAGAGACAACTGGTGTCTTTAACAGTTAATGGGAAGCTTGTATCAGCCAACGAAAGATATACCATCTCCCTTCAGGATTACCACTGTAAAGGTGCAGATAAATACCTTAATATCAATAATGAGGAACTAAATGCTATAACCCCATCTAAGGTTCTCTCCACTTCAGTTAGAGATGTTATGGAAGAGTATTTAAGAAACCACCAGAATATCACAAGGAAGGTGGAAGGAAGACTGGTCCAGTTTGGTTAAATAGGACTTCTATTTAAAACCCTCCAGAAAAGCTTTTATATTACTGCCCAGGACAGCGCGGTTATAGCCACCTTCCAAAACAAAGAACCTTCTACCTTCGCAAACCCGTAGAGCTGCTTCTTTAATTAATCTACCAATAGCCCTGTAGTCCTCAGTCTTTAGAAGCCCTCCCCAGTCATTTAAGTGCCTGTCAAAACCCGCTGAAACCGCCAGTATCTGGAAGCCCTTTGCCATATTGAGCCTCTTTTTAAACATTGTTAACAAACTCCTGACGAAGCGCCGCCTCAGGGAAGAAATAGACAACATCTGTTCTTCCTCGGAATATTTCCCCTACATTCCAGTCCGTCTCCCCGTGTCTTGCCAAGATAATTTCCACCAATTTATTTATAGACTTACCTCCTTTTGCATATTTAAACCAATAAACTACCAACTGATAGATTCTTCAGTTGGTCATTCCGAACTGGGTTCGGAATCTCATCATTTTGGACTTTTTACAGGTTCTCAATTTTATTCTATACTCTAATTCGTTAACTAAATATGTCGAGTATGCAAAAGTAAAAAAGATAGTTCTGAAAAGATAGTTATTCTCTGATTCTTTGAAATAATAGAACCGTGAGCCTGTCTAAAAAAGCCCGTTTTTGTTATCGCAAGCTGAAGGCGTTGTGATCTAATTTTTTTTATTATTAGACCCTGAACTAAATTCAAGGTGACAAACAACTTCCCTGTCATGCTAAACTTGTTTCAGCATCTCATGTTTTATATTCTGTCTCCTGTACTGCTCCAGGCCTTAGGCCCGACCGAAGGTTCATTCTGACTCCTGACTTCTAAATCATAATTACCTCAATCCCCCTTTATAAAAGGGGGAGTTTGAAAGGATTACTAGGCAAAAAAGGGAGGTTGAAGAGATTTCTTGACAAAATAGAGATTTGATAAAAAAATCAAGGTCAGGGGAGATTAGTCAAATGCGTAGACCTGACCCCATATATAAGTATTGACAAATGATGAATAATGTTGTATGTTATTTACAAGACAATAAAACTCTAATGGAGGTATAAAATTGGAGAAAAACCTTTATACAACCAAAGAAGCTGCAAAAACTCTTGGAATAAGCACCTCTACCATTTATCGCATGGAAAAACAAGGTTTGATCACATCCATAAGAACACCTGGCGGTCAGAGGCGTTTTAAAATAGAGGACCTTGAAAAATATTTGCGGGAAAGCCAGAACTTTGAAGCTCCTCAAAACCCAAGCAGGTATAAAAGAGCAGCTTTTACTATAAAAGACTCAGAGTCTATTTATCAGGTAGAGCACTCTGATAAACAAGAAATCCTTCAAAATAATGAGTTATACTTTAATATGGGTTCTCTCTATATATATAATACAGACATCCTCAAAACAAAAAGCGTCAGAGAAAAATCTATAGATTTGATTGTAACCTCACCTCCTTACAATGTAGATATAAAATACAATTCTCACGATGACACTATGTCTTACAAAGATTATCTTTCTTTTACAAGGGAGTGGATTTCCCGCTGTTATAGTTTTATAAAAGATGATGGTAGGTTTTGTTTGAATATACCATTAGATAAAAATAAAGGTGGTCAGCAGAGTGTATGTGCAGACATCACGACCATAGCAAAACAAGTAGGCTTTAAGTATCACTCCACCATCATTTGGAATGAACAAAACATTTCTAGAAGGACCGCCTGGGGCTCCTGGCTTTCTGCCACTGCCCCTTATGTAATAGCACCTGTTGAAGTTATCGTTGTTCTTTATAAAAAAGAGTGGAAAAAAACAAGTGGCAGCAGAAAATCAGATATAACTAAAAAGGAATTTATGGAGTGGACGAATGGGGTATGGCATTTTAGTGGAGAAAGCAAAAAAAGAGTTGGGCATCCTGCCCCATTCCCTGTAGAACTACCGAGAAGATGTATAAAGCTATTTAGTTTTATTGGCGATACAGTTCTTGACCCATTTCTAGGCAGCGGTTCAACATTACTTGCTTGTTTGCAGACAGGGCGTGAAGGTATCGGAGTAGATATTGATAAGAAGTACTGCGAATTAGCAAAGAGACGTCTCTTAACAGAAGGACAGGCAAATCAACTCAGACTTGATATTATAGCTGGGGTTAGGTAATGTCAAAAAGTATTGGTGATTTAGTAATGGAATATTTTAAAAAACATCCTAAAGAAGATTTATCGCATGGCCCAGTCGTAGATTGGGTTGAAGAACAATATCTCAAGATATATGGTAAAAAGCCAAGAGACACATGGAGACAAATTAGAAAATTTCATCAAGGAGGTAAACTGATAAAAGTTAGAAAAGGTATTTATCGCTACGAGCCAGACTATGTTAATGAAATAGAGTTGTTTGATTTCCCTCAAGATGTAAAAGAGAAAATCTTTGAAAGGGATGGGTATAAGTGTGTTTTCTGTGGCAGGGGTGTTGCTGATGGCATTGAAATATGTGCAGACCACAAGAAACCAAAAGACAAAGGAGGAGATAATTCTATTGATAACGGACAAACTTTGTGTATGGAACATAACCTTATGAAAAAGAATTATTCTCAAACAGAAGCAGGGAAAAAGTTTTTCATAAATATGTACAGAACAGCAGTAAATATAAATGATCAACAAATGATTGATTTCTGTAAGTGTGTCTTTGAATGCTATGATGTTCACGAGATAAATGGGCATATTCCAAGACCTAATGGGGAAAATAGTTGCAAGTAATTAGAGTAATTAGGGTCAGGTCTACGCATTTGACTAATCTCCCCTGGCCCCTCTTTAGAAAAGAGGGGGATTAGAAGAGGGGGACTCTTTAAACGCTTGAGAATTTTTTCGTCATCCTGCCCTGAACTTGATTTAGGGTATTTCAGGATCTCTATTACCGTCATGCTGAACCCGTTTCAGCATCTATGTTTTTATTATCTATCATTCTAATAATATGAGACCCTGAACCAATCCTGAAACAATGCTGAATCAAGTTCGGCACATGGCTCAGGACATGGTTCATTCAGGGTGACAACCTTCTTCATTTAATCCTGAATTTATTTCATTAACATGATATTCCAAATCTAATGCAGAAGTTCAGAAACATCTTGGACTATAGAGAGAATAGAAAGGGTAAAATAGTCAAGTGTGATAAAGAACCTAAGGAGGCTTAAGATAGATGCAGACCACCTATCTCTATCCTGCTCATTTACAGAGGAAGATTAGTAGAGTTAAGAAATTAATTAACCATTCCCAGCAACCACATCAGGAAGTAATCCAGGAAAGACTGAGAATCATAGAGTTCTTTGATAAGTACGGCCAGGATGCCACTAAAGAAGCCTTTGGTGTAGCCAGATCCACCATCTATCTGTGGAAGAAGAGATTAAGGGAGAATCCTTAAGGAGTTAAAGTCCAAGGGGCTCCTTAAAGACAACCCTCCAGGCCTCTCCTATAATGCCCGCTTAGATAGATTCATCGTCCAAGAACAGAAGAAAGGAAGCTAAGAAGGAAAGGCTATCTACCCCAGAACCCTGGGGATAAAGTCTGGGGTAGATTCCATAACCATCTTCCTTGAGGGAGTAAAGAGATACCTCCTCTCTGCTATAGACCTGAAGACCAGGTTTACCTTCAGTTGGTCCTATACCTCCCTTAACAGTCTTAACAGCCTGGACTTTATTAAGAGATTCCTGAAGGTGGCTCCCTTCACTGTTAAGAGGATACAGACCGATAACGGCAGTGAGTTTGAAGGGCACTTTAGAGACAATCTTAAGAAAAATGGTATCACCCCTTGGCACATCTATCCCAGACATCCCCAGAGTAACGCTCATATTGAAAGATTCCACAGAACCTTACAGGAACAGTATGTTAACTGGCACTTAAATGAGCTCTATGATACCGAAGAATTCAACAAAGGCTTGATGGAGTATCTTATCTGGTACAACACCAAAAAGCCCCATAAATCCCTTGCTGGTTCACCTCCCTTAAGGTATTATATAGATACCTTTATTCAAGATGCTCAAAAGTCCAATAGGTTATGGACGCTTACACCATAGGGTTCAGTTTCTTGTTGATTAATTGATACGCAACTTTTTTGTCGTTATTCGGGTATA
>JBBIUB010000031.1:0-1776 GCA_037440465.1 Coprothermobacterota bacterium
TAAATAAAAATCTGGAAATGCAAGACAGTTACCCTCACGTAAAATCATATTGGGAAAATATATACCAACATTCTTATCCTAATGATAAAGTTCAAATAATAACAAAATATTTTAATATATTAAAAAGCTCCATACCGATAAGCATTGTTGAAGATAAGGCTAAATTATACAGTATAGTGTATGAGGTAAAAGAAATATATGATAAGCCAGACCGATATAAAGTAAAATTTATGGGTATTGCCTCAGATATGAATAAATTGTTGGAGGATTTGGCGAAAGAAGGAAACGGAAATATTAAGAACTCTTGAAAGACCTTAATAATTGTGTTATAATATTATAAAATAAAAGGGAGAAATAAAAATGAAGCATAACAAAACTTGGCTTAATTGTTGTAAAAATGGAAAAGTTTGGCTTGAATGTGATGTTTGTGGGGGAAAAACTCCTAAGCATCTGAACCATAATAATTTGTGGAATAAAGCAGTAAAGGGTGGTTGGAGGTTTTTTAATGAAATATATTGTCCTGGTTGTGTGAAAAAAATGGAGAAAAATAAGGAAAAACAATATGTATGAAAAAATCACCAGTTGGAAAGACTGGAAGTTAAATGACAAACTTGTTTACAATGATACTATTTACGAACTAAAAAGAATATTTATAAGTATAGGTATTAAACATGATTGTTATGAATTTGAGTGGTTAAATACAAAAACAGGCAATTATAAGTTTGTTAGTTCAAGGTTAATGAATAAAAGTAAAAAGTATGAAAATGAAAAATAAAGGAGGTCTTTAATGAGTAACGAAAAGCAAGAAGTAAATTTAACTCTCGTACCAAGTTCTCTCCAAGAAACAACAGGCAAATTGTCAGAATTAACTATGGGTTGGGAAGAAATTAGTAAGGTGGGAAGCATTAACTTAACACAAGAACAGATAGATATTCTATACGCACCAGTAGATATTAATGATATTCAAATAAGACCCGATGGATTAATCTACTTACCCTGGATATTTTATGCTACAAGACTGAGAAAAGCCTTTGGATTAGGCTGGAGTATAATACCTAATGGCTTGCCTAAGGTAAACACAGAAGATTATAGGAAATTTGTAATCTGGGGATTCTGGTTAATTATCAAGGGTATTGTAATTGGTTTTGCTTTTGGTGAACAGGAATACTTTGGAGACTCTACTGGAATGTCCTGGACAGAAGCTTGTGAGGGTGCTAAATCTAATGCTTTAATGAGGTTATGTAAAGGAATGGGTATTTCCTTAGAGTTATGGGATAAAGAGTTTATTACTAAATGGGTAAAAGAGTTTGCTTATTATGAGCTTGTATGGAATGATAAGAAAGGAAAAAAAGTTCCTGTCTGGCATAAACGCTCAAATGATACTGAAGACAAAAAAGTGCCTATTAAACTTATGGATGAACCAACAGTTATGATAGGAAATAGTCAACCTGCTACTCAGCCTGCTATAACACCTCCAATACAAGGAGACTATACCCCTCCCCAACCTACTCCTCCAGAAGCTCCTGTTGATGGTATAACAACCAAACAAGTTCATTTTATTAAGGGTTTATGTGATAGGTATAAAATAAGCAGAGAAGCCTTTGCTGAAATTATAAATAGACTTTATGAAAAAACTATTGATAATTTAAGTAAAACTGAGGGTAGTTATATGATAACAGAATTATTAGAATTAGGAAGTGAGGGATTTGTTCAAAAATACTCCTTACCACCGTTGCTTGAAGAGTATGATGACATTACTGAATTTTTACCGCCAGA
>JBBIUB010000031.1:1876-4162 GCA_037440465.1 Coprothermobacterota bacterium
TTGACTTAACTTGTTTAATGTCTCAACTTATGAATGTAGAAGATGAATATATTACAGATGATACATTCAACTTACTTATACAAAGCTGTTTATATGATAAAGAATTACATTAGATGAATGAAAAAAAAGACGAGCGTTCGTCCGTATTCTACTAAAAAATGTTTTGAACGTAACCTTTTTATACTCCGCTTAAGGAAAACTGGGGTAACCTTTGTAGCAATCGGAGAAATGTTTGGTATCTCTAAAAATAGAGTAATCAAAATATGTCAAACAATGGAGAAAGAAATGAGAGATAAGTCAAATGAAATACGAAATCAGCAATAAACCTAATATATTTATTATTGATTGGGATTGTGGAGTTAGAATAAATATCAGAAACACCAAAGACACTGGGGAAAAGATTACTGCGGAAGTAGAAGTATTATCCACCATAGATAATAAAGAAAATAAACTACATTTAACCAATATAAACCTATTAATGCCCAAAGACCTCTGGATATTAGCCAAATCTATTCAAAGAAAGTTTCCTTTAGGTATAGAAATGTGGCAATCCATCTTAGAAAAAACATTTATACTAGCCATAGAATTCTGGCGTGAAGGCACTCCTGTAACTGAAATAGGCAAGTTAAGCACTATAAAAGAACTAAATTATTTAATCTATCCACTAATTGCCGAAGGTCAACCTACTCTTATATATGGAGAAGGTGGTTCAAGTAAAAGCACGCTGGCTTTATATACCGCTCTATTAATACACGGTGGAATAAATGGGCAGGGTCATATGATTAAGCAAGGAAATACTTTAATTTTAGATTGGGAAACTAATTTTGAAGAAGTGGAACAAAAAGCAAGTAAATTGAAGTATGGATTAGACTTACCTTATAATGTGTATCCCAAATATAGACGGTGTATTTTACCCATAAAAGATGACATAGATAGAATAAGAAGAGAAGTAGAAAGTAATCATATAAAATACATAATAGTAGATAGTGTAGCAGCGGCTTGTGGTGGGGCTATGAAAGACCCCGACCAGGCTATATCTATGTTCAATTCCCTACGAACTACGGGATGCACTATATTACTCATAAGTCATGTATCTAAAACAAGTCCAGACACCCCGTTTGGTTCTGTCTTTTTTTATAACTACGCTCGTTCTGTATGGGAATTAAAAAGAGTCCAAGAAGTAGATTCAGATATAGTAAATATAGCACTATTCCACCGTAAGTGTAACTTTGATAAATTACATAACCCTGTGGGATTTGCTATTACTTACAACAAAGAGTTTATTAAAGTAGAGAAAAATGTAGTGGAGGAAATTGAAGAATTAAATAAAGCACTTCCTATTCCCGTTAGATTGCTCTACTTATTGAAAGAAGACCCATTTTTAACAACAAAAGAAATATCAACAAAATTAAAGATAACTCAAGATTACGCTAGAGTAATAACTAATAGATTGTGTGATAAAAAGAAAATATACAAAAATGTAGATGGTCTCTGGGCTATACTCCACGATACTGAAAATTAATTTGCGTTATTTTGCTCTCTAAATGCTCAAGGCAGGGTTTATATCATCCCTGCCTTAAACTATGCGAAATTTGACGATTTTTGGGGGTTATTTACTGATTATTTCCTATAGAAAAGTTGACTTCTCTCAAGAAATTTTTAACTTCTCTAAGATTCTCTAAAACATCGTGGATAAATGGTGCAGGAAAAGCACCTGCAATAAGTCCAACTAATATTCTTTGATAAATATCCATTGTAGGCGAAGAGAAATAACCCAACCCAACTCCTATAAGTATAGAATAGATGTAAGGATTTACCTCACTCAAATAAGGTATCTCCTTCGTTATTCTTTTAACTAAATCTACTAATAACTTAATAGGAATTGTTAAAACTAAAGCCAATTCTAAATATTCCATTCCTTACCTCCTTTATGATTTTTCTACCCGCTCTCTAATTGCGGGTGAACTGGTAAATTTCTTTATTATACCATCTTTCAAAAATGTTATCCTATATCTTCTTTTTAATACACCAGGACTATGCAGGTCGCCTTCTTTTACAACATATTGAACTACACCTTCTGTTAAGTTTAAAACAGTTACTTCTTCTGTTGTTTTTATTATACCAGCAAGTTCCATAATAAGTTCAATTTTAGTCCAACCAGTCAAATTAAGTGGCAACCAATCCTGGTCTTTTAAGGTATCTATAAAAATGTGCCCAAAATCTCCAACTACTAATCCCATTTTATACCTCCTCTTCTTTTACTGACCTACTCGTCTTGTCTTTTTG
>JBBIUB010000032.1:0-3736 GCA_037440465.1 Coprothermobacterota bacterium
CTTTTACTTAAACAGAGTGAGCTTACCGTCCTTAATATGATAGACTTCGTCTGATAATTTACTAATTTCCTGGTCATGAGTGACCACTAAAACAGCTCTACCATCCTGTTTAGTTAAGTTGTGTAATAGCTCTACTATCTTTAAGCCAGTTTCACTATCCAGGTTTCCCGTTGGTTCATCTGCCAGGATTATTTTCGTCTGGTTTGCTAATGCACGTGCAATAGCCACCCTCTGCTGTTCGCCACCTGAAAGCCTGGTTGGTCTTTGATTGAAAATATCAATTCCTACTTCCGTAAGTAATTTTTTTGCCCTATCTCTCCTCTCACCAAAAGGTATACCAGCAAACTCCATTGGAAGCATCACATTTTCCAGAACACTTAGGTTGGGAATCAGGTTATAGTCCTGAAAGACAAGACCAATCTTTTCTCGCCTGAAAAGGTTAAGTTCATGACCTTTCAAGAGAGTAATATCGTGTCCATCAACGATAATACTCCCTTCATCAGGAGAATACAGGGCACCAATAAGGTATAAAAGTGTTGTTTTGCCACTTCCACTTTTTCCTATAATAGAGGTTAAAGTGTTTTTCTTTAAATTAAAGTTTATCCCATCAGCAACCTTCAATGTTTTACGTCCATATGAAAAATATTTCTTTAAGTTAGTTGCTTCTAAGATGTTATCATTCATATTTAAGCACCTTTGCCGGTTCAGTTTGAGAAGCTATCCAGGAGGGAATGAGGCTACCCAGTAATCCAACTCCTATCCCTACCAGTACTGCATAAGCTAGAACCTCAAGATTTAGAGAATTCATATTAGAAAGATCGCCCAGAAACATCAATGGAGATCTCATTCCACCTACTCTCCCTCCCCCTGTTCCTGCTATGCTGGTTACTCCTGTAACAATTGACTTTCCTATGAAAGAGGTTAACAGAAATGAAACAATACCAGCTATAAGAGAAATGGAAAGCGTTTCACTCATAAACTGTGTTAGGATATGAGTATTAGATGCTCCTATTGCCTTCATTACCCCAATCTCTTTAAACCTGCTTCTAACTATCAGGGTCATAGAGAAGAAAAGAATAATAATGGCAGCTATAAAAGCACCATACATGGCAACCCGTGTGATATTACCAATTCCTGAAAGAGGAGATAAAAGTGGGGTGAACCGTTCTTCTTCAGAAGATACATCAGCTTTATCTCCCAGTAAGTTCTTTACCTCTTCTGTGACTATCGGAACATTTTCTATACTATCTACCTTGACTTTAACCTCAGATAATTGTCCTTCCAGCTCAAAAATCCTTTGCACTGTTTTTAAAGGCAAGTAAGAAGCATTATTACCAAAGCGAGTGCCTGTATCATAAATACCCACAATTGTAATATCAATTTCTTCTAACTTATATGTAGAACCAACAGTTAATTCATTTTGTTCAGCAAGGTCCTTTCCTAAAATTGCTACATTCTTATCCTCATCTTCCAGAAGGAAAAACCTTCCTTCTACAAGCTGTCCACTGGCTACAGACATAAAACCAGTAGCAGGTAAGTTACCAACTAAATCTGTGCCTGTGACTCCAGTTCCACCAAACCGCCCCATCCCACCGGGCCTATCTACACGCAGAGTAGATTTTAAAGAAGTGTTTGAGCTCTGAGCTCTTAAACTCTTTTCGATAGACAGTATGTTAGGTAGAGTTCCAATTTGAAGGATGTCTTCTTCTTTAAGGAGGTCTCCTCCTCCTTCCATACCCATTATTCCAGCTGGACTTATGGATATTTGCGCTCCTATACTCTCTTTTATTTCCTGAACCCTTGAAGATATAGATTGATTTGTCAAGAGCATAACAAGAGCTAACGCCATAGTGAAAGAAAGAATCAGTATGGTAAAGAAAGTTCTAAGAGGGTTACGCCAGGTATTTTTTATTCCCCTTATGATTGAACCCATCATTAATCTCCCGGGCAAAACCATGATCTCATAGGGCAGCCCAGATAATCTTTTAATAATAGACTGGAACCTTCAGGCAAAATCCTTATCAGAACAGCTTCTATATTTCCATTTTTATCAATATTGCCAAAGGCTATTACCTTATCATCAACTTTTAGGTCTTTCAGTTGAAGCTCCTTACTATCACTTTTTATAATGGTCTTATTGCTTACCAGAAGAACCTTTTTGTTGCCATCATCGTCTTTGACGGTAACAGAACTATCCTCAATCTTGGTTATACTTCCTACGATACCTCTACCAGGTTTGAATTTTTCACCAAACCAGTTACGCATCATAGGCATCGGACCACGCATCGTAAAAGGCCCCGGAAGGTCAGGTTGTGAGGATCCTGGTTTTTGGAACAAACCAACCTCGGGTCTGATGAAAGGCCTACCAAATCTTCCTCTGTATGTACCTATCCTCACTCCTATAGCACAGGCCCCCAGGAGAAGGAGTAATAGGATTAACCCATAGGCTACATACTTGAATAGTTTTTTTGGAACTCTAATTGTGCTTTCTTCTTTAGTAGAACCTGTCTCTAATTTTTCCTCGTTCATGCTTTTCCTCCTTTAATTAGTCCATCTGACAGACGGATTAGTTCTCCCATCTGCCAGGCAAGGGAGTATAGGACAGTTACCAGTGTCACAACCAAAAACAGACTTACCCAGGGTATGGACTCTTGCACCAGCCCTAACCAGTGATAAAAGTTGGATAGAACCACACTTGTATCGGTGAAAAGAAGTTTTAAATAGTGAGTTGTCTCCATCCCTTGCCATTCCAGTATAAGAAACCAAATACTGTAAAGAAGCCCAGCAAGAGAAGTTAAACCCAGGAAAGAAAATCCCCAGAATTTCCTCTTACGCATTTTTGTAATACGGTTATTGATAAGGTTTAAAGTAAGTTCTTTAGAACCTTCTGGGGGTTCTATTCGTTCAAGAGTTATATATAATACTCTATCAATCTGGTCAGACATATCCTTTTTCTCCATATATTAATACCCTCCTTGGCAGGAAAAGGTTACATTATGATTTATAGAATAAATTAATAATTTGAATCGTTCCAATCTTTAAGCGCTATTCTTAGTAAATTCTTAGCCCTGTGTAAATAGGCTTTTATTGTACCTTCTGGTTTTTCCAGAAGTTCTGCTATTTCAGAGAGTTTTAAACCTTCTTGATAATACATAATGACTATGGCTCTATATACAGGTGGAATTTCCTGAAGAATTTGGGTGATTTTCTCTTTTATCTCTTCAGAAATATAAACATCAAGTGGAGAAGGGTCGGGGGTTATCAAGGTATCTTCAAAATCCTTTCCTTCCATTCCAAGGTCAGTAAAAGAGTATGTCTTATGTTTCTTAAGCCATCTGAGAGATTCATTGATAGTGATTTTACCAAGAAAAGGTTTTATAGTGCCACTATCCTTAACTCTTGGAAGAGCTATATAAAAGCGAAAAAATACCTCCTGGGATATGTCCAGGGCATCTTCCTGCTTTCCAACCATATGAAAGGCTATACTATAAACAAATTTAAAATATTCGGAATAGATATCAGTAAATTTCAATTACTCTAAATCTCCTGGTTAACATCTACTTTATATAGAACAGGTGGCTACCTAAAAATTATCAGAATGTCACCCTGAGCCTTGCCCTGAATATATTTCAGCATCTTATATTTAATTGAGACCCTGAACCGAGTTCAGGTTGACAAAGAGTGGTGTTGAAACCCTGAACAATCCCTGAAATAAATTCAGCATGGCATTTTGAGT
>JBBIUB010000033.1:0-3701 GCA_037440465.1 Coprothermobacterota bacterium
AATATAGTTGATTATAAGTTTATCCACACCTAAAGCCATCCTGATGGTTCTTGCCAGATGATAGGCTGGTAATGCCATACCTATGGTTCTGAAGGTTCTGGGTAAAAATTCCAGAGGAAAGTAAACTCCTGAAAAGAGAAACATCAAAGTCATCAGGATATTAGCAAACCCATTAGCAGTTTCATAATTGGTAAAGAAAAGGGAAATCAAGGTACCAAAGGAAAACATCATTAAGGAACCCAGAAAGACAGTAATTAAGAATATGGGCCAGTTAATTTCGTAATGTAGCCTGAAAATAACAATCAGTAGCAGGAGGAGAAGAATAGAAATCAGGGTAGAAGTGAGGATCCTGCCAGCAATGGAACCCAGCACAAAAGAAGAAGGATTGGCAGCAGTAGTGGTAATAGTTTTAATAATACCCCTCTTTTTATATCCTGAAAATATTTCTAATGCAGTAAACATTCCTGTAAACAGGGACATGGCTATAACTCCTGGTATCAGGTAAGAAAAGGAATCGGACTGAATTTTACCTCCAACTATGGGTACTGCTTCAACCTTAATACCCATCTCCCTTATTTCAGGTTTCTTACCCAACTTTACAGCTAAGTCCGTTAGGTTACTTTTAAGTGAAGGCATTCTCATCAAGGCATTACGATTTAAAAGTAATTCAAGGGTATCGTCAGCAAAAATAACCCCCGCGTTAAGTTTACCTTTTTCAACTTCTGAATAAAGAATATCTTTATTATCATACTCTACCACAGTAAATCTTTTATCTATGGTTACAACTTCTTTAAGTTCTGCACTATCTTTTAAGATACCTATCTTGATAGTGCTGGCATCATAAGTCTGGCTGCCAAAGATAAAGCCAAACATCAAGGCAAATATTAGAGGAAACATTATTGCGAAAAATAGCATTAATCTATCTCTAAGGAAGGTTTTTAAACTGGATATAAAAACTGATATGAATGTACTCATGCTTCCTCAGTCCATCTGAAGAATTTAAAGGAAAGAAGTATTAACACAGCTGACATAAGAAGCGGTACCGTATAGGATAGATAATAAGGATAAGGAACCTTCATTATACCCAGGGAACTTCTGGCTCCCCCAACAATATAGGTGACCGGGTTAAGATATACCAGAAAACGGATAAATATCGGTGTGTTGTAAACATCAAAATAAGTCCCCCCCAGAAATTGCATTACCTGCAGGAGTAGGTTGCAAACGACTTCTGCCTGTCCCATATTTTGTAAAATACCTGCTAAGAAAAACCCGAGCGACTGGAAGGTCAAAGTAGCCAGTAAGAGGTAGCCAATGAGTGCCGGGTTAAAAGGGTTTACTGAAACTTTGAAAACAAAAACTGCCAGCGCGCTTAAAAGAAAAAATTGTATAACTAACAACACCAGTCTGGATGCGGAAAAAGATAAGAATATTTCTTTTGTACCAATGGGGCTGAGTTTTAGTAGCTTGGTGATTTTGGAAGTCTTAAGGTTAAGAACCTCGGCGGTGATTCCCCATAAAGAAGTGGAGAAAAAAGAGAAAATAAGGATACCGGGGAAAATGAAGTCTTTGTATTTGAACTCCACCATCTTTCCGGTGATGGACTCTTTAACTGCGATGCTTTCTATAGGAAAACCGAAGGATTGGAGAAGATTATTGTTTATAGCTTGAATGACACTATTAACAATCTCCAGGCTAATCTTAGAGGTTTGCCTTTCCTGCAAGTAGTAAACCTTCACCTCAGGAGGCAGGGCATTACCAGTTTGGAAATTTATCAGCCAGTTGTTAAATGTAGTGTTAAAATTATCAGGAATGACAATTAAAAGGTCTAATTTATACTCCTTTAAAACCTCCATTTTTTCTTCTAATAACTCTTCAGTGAAACCTTTAACTTCAAAGGAAATCATTTCTTGGTCAAGAGAAGTCAGTGCTTCACTTATTATTCGGGCGTTTCCTACATTGTTAGTAAGTAAAACCGCTTTTAATTGGAGATTTTCTATCCTGTCAAAGCTGGAGAAGATAGCAATCAAGATAGACATAAGAATTATCGGAAACATTATTAACCAGAAAAGAGCCATTTTATCCCGTATGGTTCCTTTAAGAAAACTGGTAAAAAGATATTTTATACCCATAATTAATCCCTTAAAGTTCTTCCAGTAAGGTTGAGGAAAACGTCCTCTAAGTTCTGCTGGTGAATAACGAGGTTTTTAATGTCAAAATGATGTTCTTTAGAAAGCTGGTTTATTTTTTCCAGGGTGTTAATGAAATCGGGTGTTTTAATAATTAATCTTTCACCATCCTTGATCTGGAGTCCATTTTCTTCCAGAAGAGCCTTCACTCCATTAGAGTGAGATTCAAATTCAATATAGGAAAGGGAACCCAGGCTGTCTATAAGTTCATTAGGGGTGCCATCTTTGATGATTTTACCGTGGTCCATAATGAACACATAATCTGAAAGTTCTTCAGCTTCTTCAATATAGTGGGTAGTTAGAATAACGGATTTACCTTGCTTTTTAAGGTTTCTTACCATTTCCCAGACTCTTCTTCTCACCTGTGGGTCTAAACCGGTAGTTGGCTCATCTAAGAAGACCAATTCCGGGTCATTGACCAGGGAAAGGGCTACTGATAGCCTTCTCTTTTGTCCTCCAGAGAGTTTTTCCACATAGGAAGTGGCTTTTTCCTCCAGGGCTAACAAATCAAGGATTTCTCGGGCTGGAAGCGATTTTTTATAGAAAGAGCGAAAAAGGTTGATGGTTTCCGTTACAGTTAATTTGGGAAACAAACTGCTTTCCTGCAGGGTTACCCCGATTCGCTCTTTCTCTTCTTTGCCTATGGATTCCACAGTTTTACCGAAAATGGTTATTTTACCAGAATCCTTTTTTCTAAGTCCTTCAACGATTTCCAGGGTGGTGGTTTTACCAGCGCCATTGGGACCCAGGATGGAGCATATCTCACCTTTTTTGACATAAAAACTTACTCCATCAACCGCTTTTACCTTGCCGTAGTGTTTCTTTAAATTCTCAACTATTACAATTTTCTCTTCCAAAGTTACCTCCAAAGATCAGGAGCGAGTTGATTAAATAATATAAATTGTTGATAGTATAACATTTTAAATAGATTTATGCTTACTAAAATCACCCTCCCCTTACCTGTAAAACAAAGGGGACAGTCCCCATCAGGACTTTAGGGGACTGTCCCCAATCGTGTTGACATTGAATGGAGAATCTGAATCGGGGTTCAGGGTGACAGGGGAAAACATGAGATTGCCACGTGCCTGCTTTCGCAACGATCTTACAGGTCGGTTCACCACCAGGCAACCTTTTGTTCATTCCCTCTTCTTAGAAGACAAATCTGCTAATGGTTTTTCTATATCTTATTGTTTTACCCAATAGGCAATGAGCTCGTTTTTAACATCATCCCCTTGAATTTGAAAGTTGAATCCTGATTTACTTACCGAGATTCTTTTTCCAGACTTTAACACAATAGAAATAGTTGATTCTGCAGTAGTTCCAGCAAAATATTTATTTAATCTAATATCATAGGCGGAGTTAAACCATTCAATAAATCTAACTATTTCTTCTTGAATTGGTTCTTTAATTCCCCTATAAGTTCCCCAAAAGACAATCGTTTTTACCTCTTCAAGCAAAATTGGTTTATGAATAGATATCCTTTTAAATTAATCAGGAACACTGTTACAATAACAG
>JBBIUB010000034.1:0-3900 GCA_037440465.1 Coprothermobacterota bacterium
CCGGCCTTAGCTTATTCCTCCCCGGTGGCTGTCCAAACGACCGGGACCACCGCATGGAAAATGCAGACATAAGCAATATGCTGATCTTCATATCCGTATTTTGCTTAGATTAGCCTCATGATTTTCTGGAATTTTCAGAGACCGGTGAATTTCTTGATTACGGTCAAGGCACAAACGTGCCGAGCGGCGTATCGACGCCATCGGTTTGCAATCTGATTGGCCTCGACGGATTGTTTGTGGGCAACCGGCCATGCGGCTAGCCCGGATATTTCACCAGCCCGTGCGGACATGTGGACAAAGCAGGTAGACCGCGTAATTCTGGCCGGGATTTCCATGACTGACCGGCAATTGCCCAGGTTTTGAGCAAACCCCGGGTGTCAGGGCGAGCTTCCCCCTACCCCCGATGATCAACGTGTCGGGGCCGCACTCCATTCCGGCTACGGAGAAGCCAGCGCCCGGGCAGCGGTAGCGTAGAGGTCGCGCAAGGGGTGATGCGATGCCAGCAGGATGCGGATGCGTCGGGTATTGCGGATCACGGCGGCGCCGATCTTGAGCAACTTCACGCGTATGGTTGCCGTCGTGGCCCGGGCCAATTCCGTCCCGGCGAGCGCCAGCTCCTTGAGCCGCAACATCAACGTGTAGGCCAGCGCCGAGAACATCACCCGCAGCCAGTTGGCTAGGAACTTCCCGGAACTGGCACGGGTGCCGAACAAGTCGAGCTGGGTTTCCTTGATGCGATTCTCGGCCTCGCCCCGCTGGCAGTACAGCTGGTCGTAAAGTGCTTCCGCCGGTCTGTCCAGATTGGTGACGACGAAGCGCGGATTGATGCCCTGGTTGCCGAACTCCAATCGGGTGATGATCCGCCGGTTGCGCTTCCAGCTTCTGGCGGCGTAGAAGAACTCCCGGATCTGGCGCTGCTTGATGCCGCTTGCCTCATAGACGCTCTCCATCTCCTGTTCCCAGCCCTCGACGCACCGGTGCAAGCGGGCATTGCGTGCCATGCCGATGACGTAGCCCACGCCATGCCGCTCGCACCAGCCAATCAGCTTCTGGCGGCAGAACCCGGAATCTCCCCGGACGATGATCCGCACCGCCGGCCATTGCTCACACAGGCGGGTCACCAGCAGCTTGATGACCGCCGCCGCATGCCTGGCCCCATCAATGCGGCTCTTGCGCAGCAGGCAGGCGAGCAGGCCCTGGCCGCAGTACACATACAGGGGCAGGTAACAATAGCGGTCGTAATAGGCGTGGAATTCCTTGTGCTCCTGATCCCCGTGCAGCGGGATGTCCGAGGCGTCCACGTCCAGCACCAATTCGTCCGGGCTGCGTTCCTGGCTGGCGATGAACTGCTCGACCAGCACGCAGTTGAGGGCCGCCACGTCGGCGCGCAGTGTCGCATGGTCGTTCAGGTCTTCGTAGCCGCAGCACAGGGCGTACAGGCGTTGCGCTACCAGGTCATGCAGTTCGTGAATAATCCTGTCCGGTGTCCGGGTTGCGCGGGTCGTGCAGGGCGGCGGCCGAAATTGCGGGCAGGCACCCCGAGGTGCGGGCGAGCGCACCCTACATCATGGCGCAGGGGATGCTTTCCTTCGGCCAGGCCGTACAGGGAGTGGCCGTGCGCGGGGTATTGCCGGAATATGAGTGTCAAATTCAGGTTGACAGCATCCCTGTTTTGGCGGTTTAATTACGCCCTTTTGATTGGTAATTCCTGAAGATCATCGGAGACGCACATGAAACGCACTTATCAGCCTTCGAAAGTCCGTCGCGCCCGCACCCATGGTTTCCTCGTGCGCATGAGGACCCGGGGTGGCCGCGCCGTCATCGCCGCCCGCCGTGCCAAGGGGCGTGCCCGTCTCGCCGTCTGAATGCGTGACTGGCCTCGGTTTCCCCAGCCGATACAGGATCAAGAAAACGGATGAATTTTCATCCGTTTTTAATTTCCGCAAACGCGTTGCGGGGGAGCACCTGAGCATGCATTACATGCCGACCGCTTCCGGTTTTCCACGTCTTGGCCTGATCGTCGGCAAGAAGGCCGCACGCAGTGCGGTGCGGCGCAACTACATGAAGCGGGTGTTGCGCGAGCTGTTCCGCCAGCACCGCCATACGCTGGGTGGCGTGGATCTTCTGGTGCGTGTGCAAAAGCCGTTCGCGCACAGCGGTTATCCGGTCGTCCGTCAGGAATATCTGGCGCTCTTGCAGCGCCTGGCGAGGCGCCTGCGGAGCACGGGGAGTGTCGGTCAATGACGCGCCTGCTGCTCGCCCTGATCAGGGCCTACCAGTATCTGCTGAGCCCGTGGATCGGCAACAGTTGCCGCTTCAGCCCAACCTGTTCCCATTACGCCTGCCAGGCCCTGGAAAAATACGGTACCCTGCGCGGCGTCTGGCTCGCCACCCGCCGGCTGCTGCGCTGCCATCCTTGGCATCCAGGCGGCCACGACCCTTTGCCATAGCCCAAGCTAGAAGAGTGCCCCATGGATTCCAAGCGTCTCATCCTGTTCGTCGTGTTTTCCGTGTCCATCCTGATGCTGTGGGACGCCTGGCAGCTCAGGCAGCCGCCGCAGCCCGCGGCCGAGGTCAGCCAGACAGCCGGGACGGCCGACGCCGACCTGCCGCAGGTTCCGGCCGTGACGGCCCAGCCGGTGCAGGATACCGGCCATGCCCTGCAAAGAGGAGAGCGCGTGCGCGTGCGCACCGATCTGATACAGGCGGAAATCGATACCATGGGTGGTGATCTGCGCCGGCTGGAATTGCTCGGGCATGGCACCCGGGAAGACAAGAGCAAGCCTTTCGTACTGCTCGACGACAGTCGCGCGCCGGCCGTCTACGTGGCACAGTCCGGTCTACTCGGCGCCGGTCTGCCCACGCACAAGACGCCGTTCATCGCCAGCGGGACGGAGCATGTCCTGCAGCCAGGCCAGGATGCCGTGGAAGCGCGCCTGAGCTGGCGGGACGGCAGCGGGCTTGAGGTCGACAAGATATATGTGTTCCGTCGCGGCAGTTATGTTGCCGAAGTGCGTCACGAGGTTCGCAACGGCACTGCCGCCGCCCTCGATGCCTCTGTCTACTATCAGATCGTGCACGACAGCGAATCCAACCAGAGCTCCATGATGATGCCCACCTTCACCGGGGCCGCCTACTACACCGAGGCGGACAAGTTCAAGAAGGTGAGCTTCGGCGACATGGAGAAGGCCAGCCTCTCCCGGCAGGCCGACAACGGCTGGATCGGCATGGTGCAGCATTACTTCGTCAGTGCCTGGATTCCGCCGGAAGGACAGATGCGCGAATACTACACCCGGCGCCTGTCCGCCCAGGTCTATTCCATGGGCGCGGTCAGTCCGCTCGGCAGCGTCGCGCCCGGTGCCAGCCTGAGCACGGTCGCCCGCTACTATACCGGGCCGCAGGAGCAGGCCCACCTCAAAGAGGTCGCGCCGGGTCTGGAATACACGGTGGATTACGGCTGGCTCACCGTGATCGCGGCCCCCCTGTTCTGGATACTGTCCATGATCCAGAAGCTGGTGCACAACTGGGGAGTGGCCATCATCCTGCTCACGGTGCTGATCAAGCTGGCGTTCTATCCGCTGTCCGCGGCGAGCTACCGCTCCATGGCGCACATGCGTGAACTGGCACCGCGTCTGCAGCGCCTCAAGGAGCAGTGTGGTGATGACCGCCAGAAACTGCACCAGGCCATGATGGAGCTGTACCAGAAGGAGAAGATCAACCCCATGGGCGGCTGCCTGCCCATCCTGGTGCAGATTCCGGTGTTCATCGCCCTCTACTGGGTGCTGCTGGGCAGCGTGGAAATGCGCCAGGCGCCGTTCGCCCTGTGGATCCAGGATCTGTCCGTGCCCGACCCCTATTACGTGCTGCCCATCCTCATGGGGGCGACCATGATCATCCAGA
>JBBIUB010000035.1:0-4316 GCA_037440465.1 Coprothermobacterota bacterium
TGGTCATGGCGTCGGCCGCCTCGATCGCGGGCACCAGGCCGCGGGTTTCGATCATGCCCAGCGCAATACCCATACGTTCTGCCATTTCATTACTCCTTTTAGGAACAACATTGAAAACAAGATCACGACCGCTCTCATGGCCTGCAGATCGCGTCCCTAACCACAACTCCTGTCCGGCATTGCCGTCCAAAACCTTCACTCATCCCAATGATCGATGATTCCGCAGATGGTCAGATCGGTCATGACCTTCACGTCCTTCATCGCCAACCGCGCGGCGCTGCCGCTGCTGGTGAACACCCACTTGCCGGCGGGCACGCCGACCGGATCGGTCGCCACCGACAGCGCGCCCTGCTGACTCTCCAACACACGCAGCGACGAGGCCATCAGGCCCGGCACCCGGCGGGTGCAGACCAGCTCGTCGAGCACGCGCATGATTTCCATCAGGCCGCCTCCGGGTTCCAGTGATCGATGATGCCGACGATGGTCAGGTCGGAGGGAAACTCCTTGCTGCCGGCGGCATCGCGCGCGGCCGAGGAGCCCACGCAGATGACCCAGTCGCCGGGCACGCAGCCGACCGCGTCCACCGCCACGCTGCGCGCGCCGCCCGCCTTTTCCTGCACCACCAGCAGAGGGCGATGGCCGAAGGTGTCGATGCGATTGGTCGACACCAGGGTTTTTTCCACGCGCATGATCTTCATCGCCGAGACCTCGAATCGTCCTTTCCCTCAATGTCCATGATCGACCATCACATCCGCGACGAAGCTCGCGCGCTCGCCGCCCTCGAGGTCGCTCACCGCCATCTGGCAGTGCAGCAAACCCTGCGCGTGCAATTGCGCGTAGCGGGATTCGATCGCGGCCTTCACACGTCGGCAGCGCAAAACCGCGCGCTCGCGCGCCCCGGGCACGCGAGAGGAGTAATGGAAATGCACCAGTACCGGGATGGCCAGGCCATGCATCACGTTCAGGCCGGTGAAAATCTTGATGCCCACGTCCATGTCCGCGGCGCCCTCCTCCACCGTGTCGAGGTGGGCGAAGTAGAACTTGTTGCGCAGCTGCAGTTCGCTCATGGCTTCGCCGGCACAAATGAAACGCTCGTTGTGGCCGATGACTGCGTAGCGTCCGGCGTGGTGCTGGATCACATACTCGATCTGCGACAGATTGGCCTGCAGCAAGGCGAGGATGAGGCGGCGCATGCCCGCCGCGCAGGGCGAGGCGCCTTCGGCCCGCGCCACCGCGGCATCGATGTGGCTGCGCGCGGTTTCCGGCAGCATGCCGAGGGTTTCCCGGTAGAGGGTGGCGTTGCAGACGTAGCGCGCCAGGCTGATGTTGCCGTCGGCGTCCGGCACGTGGATGCGGATGGAGTCGAGGTCGGTGTCCATGCCGATCAGCAGGATGTCGGGCGCCGCGCCCAGGCCGAAGGTGTTTTCCACCGCGGCGCGCAACTCGACCAGCCGCTCCAGGGCGGCGTCCATCGCCGCGGAGTCGTTGCTGCCGTGCGCGGCGCAGCCCTGATGGGCCGGATGCGACGTGCTGAGGTGATAGACAGCGATCTTCAGGTAATTGCCTTGTTCCCCGCCGGGAATGCCGCCGGTGAGGCGATCCAGTTCCCGGTGCGTCCAGTCGGCGACGTCGGCTTCCACGTCGAACAGGGCGCCGGCATAGGCCTTGACCCGCACCGCATCGTTCGGCGCCAGCCGCAGAACGAAGGGCAGCAGACCCTGCAGGCGACCGTCCGCGCAGGGACTGATATCCAGGGTGTGGTAGCCGCAGGACTGGAAGAAGCCCTCGTCCAGGGTCATGCGTTCGCGCCACGGCGCCTGATCCGCATCGACCTGATCGACGCAGGCCTTGAAGCTGCGGAAGATGCAGTGGGCGTGCAGGGCGCGCAGATCGAGCCCGGTGACCCAGGCATCCTCCAGCAGTTCCACGGGCAGTTCGTAGCCGAGGCACTCGCGCGCCAGGTGCTGCGCCCGCGCGACGAAATCGAGCTCGTGCTGGAACGAGGACAGCACCCTGAGTGTGTCGGCGATCGCCGCGAAGCGGCCGCGCACCTTGCCCTCGTAGGCATACAGCCGGCGGTTCAGTTCCTGGTCCACCAGCGCGTGCTCGCAACGCTGCCCAGGGCCGATGACGCAGGCCGGATTGGCCGGCGCCGGGGCCAGGGCACCGGCCTGACGCAGTGCGGCGAGGCGTTTGCGCGTGTTCATACCGTCGCTCTCAAGCCCGCGCGCCGCCGGAGACGGTCACCACCGCGCCCTTCGGGCTGTTGCCGGCGGACCCGGTGATGCGGCTTTCCGGCACGGCCGGGCGCTCGATTTCCCGGAATTCGCGGGCGTTGACGCCAGCGCCGCGGGGCTGCCCGCGCAAGGATACGTTGCGGGCCAGCGAAGAAGCGCCCTCGGTGCCGGTCACGCGGCTTTGCGCGTGCCAGGCGTCGCCGGTGATGCGGGTCCCGGTCTGGCTGCCCTCGCCGGTCAGGCGTTGTGCCGCGGCGACGGCTTCCGCCTGTTCGACCTGCGCCGACGCCGCGCCCATGTGGCGAAACTCGGGGGTGCCGGTGATCAGGCCGCCAGCCTTGTTGACCGGGCCGGTAATACGCTCACTGCTGTAGCCGGTGCCGGTGACCGCCTGGGTGCCGCGCTCCCAGGCCTGGCGGGCGGGGGAGACGATGCTGAAGTCGATGGGCGCGGCGGGCCGCTGCGGTTCTTCCCATGCCCGCGCGCGGGATACGAAGCGTCCGCTGCTGGCGCACTGGCCTGCGCCGTTGTCGGGGCCCATGTAGGGCGTGCCGCTGACCGGTTCGCAGGCGCCGCGCTCATCGCCGGTCATCTGCGAACCGCCGGCGCCCGGACGGTCACCGGTCACGGCAGTGGCGGGAATGACCGCGCTGTCGCGGACGCGTGCCGCCTGCGCCGCCATCTCGGGTGCGGCACAGAAGCCGCCGTACTGGCCACGGCCGATGTAGGGCGTGCCGCTGATGGGCGCGCAGCTGCCGTACTCGTCGCCGGTGACCTTGCCGGAGCGGCCGGGCAGGCTGCCGGTGATGGGCTGGCCGCGCCAGGTCTGATCGACCACGACCTTGGCCACGGGCTGCGCCTGGGTGCCGTCGGCGCGCGCGGCTTGCGCGGCGCCGACATAGTCAATACCGGTGACGGGAATGCACCCGGGGGTCACGTCACCTGACATTTTTGGGCTGGTGTTCACCTCCGTGCCAGTCACCGTGCGGCCGGCCAGGGTCTGCATGGCCCCCACCTTGCGCGGACTGGGGTTCTTGCACAGTTCGGCGAAATCGCCGCTGTTGTAGTACTGACTGCCGGTGATGGGACGGCAGGAACCCGGCTCGTCGCCGGTCACCTTGCCGGAGCGGCCCACCTCGGTGCCGGACACGGCCTGGCTGCCGCTGGAGGACATCACGCTGACCTTGCGCGGCGTGGCAGGGGGAGTGCTTTGGCACAGTTCTTGATACTGCTCGGCGGCCAGATACTGGGTACCGGTGATGCCGCGGCAGGCACCGGGCTCGTCGCCGGTGATCTTCGCAGTGTGACCGACGGCGGTGCCGGTGACCGGCTTGCCCTGGGCGGTATGGCTGAGCACGACTTTGTCCGGAGCGGTGTCGGCGGCCGGCTGCGTGTAGCGGGTGCCGGTGATGGCGCGGTCGGCACCGGGCTCGTCGCCCGTAACCTTGCCAGAGCGACCCACCAGGGTGCCGGAGACAGCCTTGCCCTTCTCGCTCTGGGTCACGCCCACTTTCGCGGGGGCCGGCGCGGGACGGGTCGCGCAGAACTCGTCGAAGCGCTCGGCGGAAAGGTACTCGGTACCGGTGATGCCACGGCAGGCGCCGACCTCGTCGCCGGTGACCCTGGTGGAACGGCCGACCTCGGTGCCGGTGACGGTGCGGCTGCTCAGCGTGCTGCCAACGCCCACCTTGGCCGGCGCGGGCGCCGGACGGGTGTCGCACAGGGCGCTGTACTGCTCGTTGCCGATGTATTCGGTGCCGGTGATGGCGCGGCAGGAACCGGGCTCGTTGCCGGTGACCTTCTTGCTGCGCTCCACCTGGGTGCCGGTGACGGGCTGGCCGGAGAGGGTGTGGCCCTCTTCCACCTTGGCCGGGGCCGGGGTGGTCTGGCGCGCCTTCATGCGGCCGCTGGGGCGCGACTCGCCGCTGGCGCCGACACGTCCCGCCAGGGACTGTACCAGGCGGCGCTGCATGGCCACCTGGCGGCCGGTGGCACCCTTGGAAATGGCGGCCAGCCAATCCTGGTCGGGCATGGTGGCGGCGATCTTGGTGGCCTGGGCGACGCGCTTGAGGCCGGCCT